>NZ_QVGO01000006.1:0-325913 GCF_003603945.1 Coprococcus sp. AF38-1 | reverse complement strand
GTAAATGTCAATGCAAATGCAAGGATCACCGCAATGACCGCCATAAACCTGTTCCCTTTTTTCATAAATTTCCTCCTTTTTTATGTAACATTACCTTTTAATACACCATATCATATATTATAAATTATATATTATGCTTGTCAATCTCGCACATGCTATTGAGCATTATTCATACCCACATAAAAAGACGTACGGGTATCCTCTTAATTTCCAGGATACTCTGTGGTTATATATACCATACTGCTGTTTCGTGTAACATTAATATAGTAGACTTTTCCTGCTTCACAGTTATATGACATATAGAAATCGTGGTCATTTCCTGTGCTGATATGCTCCTGCTTGTCATCATCATTAATTGTAAGCACTTCTCCATCTGCATCATAAAGATGTCCATATGGATTATTATCCGATCCAGAACTTGAATAGATATAGTATGCTGCCGTCATCTTTGGAACAAATCTATAGTATGTTCCCACTGATGCATTTATAGAGGTTCTATCACCAATCTCCTCATAGTCTGTCTTAATATCTGCTACAACATATGAAGTCTTGCGGTTTATCGTTGCGGTTATAGTTCCGGCTAAAGCAACCCCGCGACCTGTAAGTCTGTAAGTACCAGGCGCCAGATAAACGTATGCACCAGCTCCAACGCTGTTGCCATCCTCGTCATACCATGTGCCGATATTCTCTATATTATATCCGTTATTTTTTGATCTAACGGATATCTTTTTTACATCCGACGAATAATTTCTTCCCGAAATGTTTCCGGTAAACCGCTGTGAATATATGTATGTTGTGTCCGAACCCGAATATATAGCTATATCATATGTCCCAGGAACAATATCTACAGAATACGATCCATCTCTTTTTACATCAGAATAACAGTAATATGTATACTCTGTGGATTTGTCCCTATTCGTAAATATAATATATGCATTTGACAATACTTCTCCTGCCACATCCCTGATATATCCCGATACTGTAATTCCCTGTGCAACATTTATCACACAGTCTACAGTTGTGCTGACTCCGGCATTATCGGAATCCGTTATCCTGACTTTTATATTATAAGTACCAGCCTTATTGATGTAACCCTCCAATTTACCATTACTATAAATATCAAGACCATAAGTATTGCCAACTATATCATAGATATAATTTCCTGAGCCACCAGCTACAGAATTTATATCAGCAGCTACATGCACAGCCGCTCCACTTTCACCACGAGTGCGATAATACCTTGGGCTGTAATAAGCTGATATCACGGAGCTGTTGTATACACACCATGTTACGATAGTTGTCATTGTATTACCATACTCATCAACTGCTGTAATTGTCGTGACTGATGTGCCAGACTTGGTTATTTTCCCTGTGAAAGTAATACAGTTGGAACGCATTCCACCTATTGTATACCTCATTCCAGCCGGAACGTCCTTTACAGAAACCTTGAGGTAGCCACTGCCAGATAAATTAACGTCTGTATTCACATTCGCATTCTGCTCAATTGCTCTGGCTTCATAATATGTCTTATTATACTTTCCGTCAGAATAATATGTCTCCACCTTACCGGTTCCTGTTCCTATAAGTCCACTTACGTACACACATATTCTGTCCGAAGATGAAAGCCTGTTCTCCTTGTTTAACCTGATCGTGTATTTTTTATTGTCTCCTGTAGACACACTTTCAATCGGAATGCTCTTGTTGTATATGCCGCCATTTAATGTGGTCTTTACTTTAACAGCAAAATTTGATGCTGTCAGCTTCTGTGCAGATGACAATGTAACATTTATTGTCTGCCTGTTATCCACCTGCGCCGAAGCAATCTTCACAGCATTTAGAACTGTCAGCTTATATTTTACTGTCTTTTTTGTTCCATCTGTAGTTGTTGCTGTAATCACTGTGGTTCCAGCGCCAACAGCCACAACGAGTCCGGATGAACTTACCATAGCGACCTTATCATTCGAAGACTTCCAGGTACACTTCTTGTTTGTTGCATCTGCCGGTGCAATGACTGGGTTTAACTGTTCTGTTTTTCCCACATACATCTTACCGCTGCCCTTTTTGAACTTTATAGAAGTTACATACGCCTTGACTGATACCTTACAGCTCGCCTTCTTGCCGGAACCATCTGCAGCTACTGCTGTGATGACTGCCGAACCGCCTCCGGCTGCTGTTATCCGTCCTCTGGAATTAACCTTAGCAACCTTTATATTGCTGCTCTTCCATACGACCTTCTTATTGCTTGCCTTGCTTGTTCCAACAGAAGCCTTTACCACAGCACTTTTTCCTTTTACCAGCGTCAGCTTGCTTTTAGTAAGCTTTACACTCGTGACAGGCCGTCCTGCAGTTACCGTAATAACCTTCTTTACCTTAGGATCAGCCTTCAGCGACATTGTAATCTTAGCTGTCCCATTTTTTACATTTCCTGCTTTGATCACTCCCGCAGTTGTCACGGTTGCTATCCTTCTGTTGCTGGTTACGAATTTCAGCTCTTTCGCCGCCACATTTGTCTTAAGAGCAAATGACTTTCCCGCCTTGAGCGTAAGTGTGCCGGCTGGCAGATTGCTCACAGTGATGCTCTTTACAACCGTGTTTTTTGCCGTAGCCGCCGTTGTAGCTGCCAGCGCAGTTCCCGGAACATTCATACCTGAAAATATCAGTGCAAATGCAAGAATGACCGCCACAGCCTTCATGATTTTTCTGTACCCTTTCATAACACTCCTCCTGATTTAATAATAAAATCCGCTATACTTCATAAAATCAGTATAGCGGACTTTATTTTATTAATCTACAATCAAATACTATCAATGAGTTTTTCGCTGTCATCACACATCCTGTATCCCACGCCCAGCTCATTGATGATAAAACTCTTCTTGCCCGGCTTCACTCCGAACTTCTTTCTTATATTCGCCATATTTACCTGAAGTCTCTTGGTGCTTCCCATGTCATTGTAGCCCCATACCTCTTTTACGA
This sequence comes from Coprococcus sp. AF38-1, assembly GCF_003603945.1. NCBI lineage: Bacteria > Bacillati > Bacillota > Clostridia > Lachnospirales > Lachnospiraceae > Coprococcus > Coprococcus sp. AF38-1. Next base: position 322,940 of record NZ_QVGO01000006.1, on the reverse strand, counting down.
TGAAACTGTATGTAAGCATCTTGCCCGGATGTCTGGACAGAAGATCGACTATGTTGTACTCAGTCTGAGTCAGCTTGATCTCCTCATCCCCTATGAACACTCGTCTGGCTTCGTAGTCTATGAGCAAATCCCCAGTCTGGAATTTCCCTGTCGGCAGTTCACTGTCATGCGCTTGGTAAAGCACTGTGCGGAGCGCAGATCTGACCCTGGCAACCAGCTCCTCAGAGCCAAACGGCTTGGTCACATAATCATTTGCCCCGAGATTTAACGCCTCCACCTTATCCTTCTCATCAGATCTCGCCGAGAGCACTATGACCGGCGTGAAATCCGTCTTTCTTATCTCCGTGAGAAATGCTATTCCATCCTTATCTGGAAGTCCCAGATCAAGTATCACTATGTCAGGTCTGTGGGACGCATACATCATAAGACCGCTTCCGCAGGATGTGGCTATGATCGTCTGATAGCCATTTGCCTGCATTAAAGTATCCAGCAGATTATTGATATTCTGCTCATCTTCTATTATCAGGACTTTATATTTGTTATTGCTCATCCGTAACCTCCTCTATCTTCAATGTAAATCTGAATACTGCACCGCCTTCCACGGAATTGTATGCGCTTATATCTCCGCCATGTGCTTTTATGATGGTCGCACATACCGACAGACCTATTCCGGCATTCTTTCTCTGCCTGCAGTCCGCGGACACCTCATTGGAGCTGTCTCCTAAAAGACTGCCATCAAACAGGTGTTTCAACCTATCCTCCGGTATTCCATCGCCATCATCCTGGATCTCAAACACAACCCTGTCGCCATCGCATTTCACATTCAATGCCAGATTCTTCATTCCCTCCGCATGCTGTACTGCATTCTCGAGGATATTTATGATAACCTGTTCTATGAGAATGGCATCCATCGGTATGATGACTAGCTCATCGGGCAGATTGACTTCCACCTCCTGATCAGGATATCTCTTTGCAAATTTGATGAGCACAGAATCTATAAGTTCATCCAGTGCTATGGGCGTCTTTATAAGTTTGATATCACCATCCAGTCTGGTGATGGACAACAGATTCTCAACCATACGGTAAAGCCACTGGGAGTCCTGTTGTATTCCCCTGAGCATCTTCTCCCTCTGTTCATCCGTGAACTCCCTTCCGTTCTCTATGAGGGCCGAGCTCGCACCATATATAGTTGTGAGCGGAGTCCTGAAATCGTGGGATACCGCCCTGAGCAGGTTCGCTCTCATTTTCTCCATCTCACTCTCTTTCTTGAGCATTTCCTGATACTTTATCTTGCTTGTAAATCCACAGGTGATAAACGCTATGGCTATCATGATTATCGCCGATGTGATATTTTCAGGTATAAGGAAATCTATCTTGAAATACGGAAATGTAAATGCAAAATTCACTATTATCACACTGACTATAGATGCCAGTATTCCATATACATACCCGTCAGTAAACACCGATATCAAAAATACCGAAAACACCATAACGGCCGGTATCAATATGTCTGTAGTAAATGTTGTCTTTATTATCAGACACAGTCCAACCCCTATGGCTATCACAACCAGCATCAACAGCACATTTTTTATAACATCCTTACATTTACACTCCGTATTATTTATGCTTTTTTGTATATTTATTTTTTTCATATGTATCAATCCCTTTGGATTATTTTAAAGAAAGCGCCACCAGTACACCTCATGTCACAAACGACATAGATCTTACCAGCGGCGCCCGCTTTCACACATTCAAGTGAAGTATATCATGCCTATAGTTAAGATGCAGATAAAGAATATATCATAAGGAATCCACCCTTATGATATATTCTTCAAAGCTTCCTCAAGGGTGTGCCATCCGAGAACAGCACATTTTACCCTTGCCGGCATGTGTGCGATATCCTTGAGCGCAGACGCCTCCTCAAGCTGGTCTATCTCCTCATCTGTCGCCTCACCCTGTATCATCTTAAGAAAGAGCTGTCCAAGCTCCAGAGCCTCTTCCTTAGTCTTTCCTATGATCATTCCAAGCATTATATCTGCCGACGCCTGGGATATAGCACATCCGTCTCCCACGAATGATCCATCCTCGATGACTCCGTTCTCAACCTTCAGTTTAAGCCAGATGTCATCACCGCAGTTGGGATTTACACCCTCCAGCACAACATTTGCTGCAGGAAGATCATATTTGAATTCAGGTCTCATATTGTGCTCTGTAAGGATCTCATTATAAAAATTCCTGTTTTGAATATTATTCTGCATATCCCATTCTCCTTCTCACATTTGCGACACTCTCCACAAATGCATCTACCTCTTCATCTGTATTGTAGAACATAAAACTTGCCCTTGTCGTGTTGTACACGCCAAGGTGTACAAGCAGTGGCTGTGCGCAGTGATGTCCAGCCCTCACATCTATTCCATCCGCAGCCATGATCTCGCTGACATCATGCGGATGTACATTGTCTATGGTGAACGCCACTATTCCGGTGTGGTTCTCCGGCTTATCTGAACCGATGACATGTACGTGAGGAAGCTTTGCAAGTCCCTCCATGGCACGGGTCGTGAGCTCCAGCTCTCTCTTTTCTATATAGTCAAACCCAACCTCTTTGATGTAGCCTATAGCAGCCGCAAGTCCCGCAGCTCCTGCCGCATTGACTGTACCAGCCTCAAACTTGTGAGGCAATTCCGCATATACCGCACCATCTCTTGAAACCGAATCTATCATCTCTCCACCTGACATAAATGGAGGCATCGCGTCAAGCAGTTCCTGTCTTCCGTATAACACTCCTATTCCCATAGGTCCCATCAGCTTGTGGCCTGAAAATGCAAAGAAATCAGCGCCAAGCTCATGCACATCTATAGCCATATGCGGTGTACTCTGTGCGCCATCGACAACGACAACCGCGCCAAAGCTGTGCGCCCTGTCAGCCATCTTTCTGACCGGATTCACACATCCGAGGACATTTGACACATGTCCGACAGCAAGCAGCTTTGTGTGCTCGTTGATTCCCGCATTGATGGTCTCGTCAGTCAGCGTTCCATCCTTCTCGCAGTCGAGATATCTGAGAGTTGCACCTGTGACTCTGGCCGCCATCTGCCATGGAAGCATGTTGCTGTGGTGCTCCATGATCGTAACTGCTATCTCGTCACCAGCCTTAAGGTTATTCAGCGCGTAGCTGTATGCCACAAGGTTAAGGCTCTCTGTGGTATTCCTGGTGAAGATTATCTCCTTCTCAGAGTCAACGTGAATGAAGTCCCTGACTACCTTTCTGGCACTCTCATACTTCTCTGTCGCCTCAAGGCTGAGCGGATAGAATCCTCTGAGTGGATTCGCATTGCTCTTCTCATAGAACTCTCTCTCAGCGTCTATGACCACCTGTGGCTTCTGCGCTGTGGCCGCATTGTCTATATAAGCTGTGTCATTGTTTCTCAACAGAGGAAAATCCTCTCTATAATTCCTGTCTGTCATATTCCATTACCTCCGCAAGCTGCTTCTCCACCAGCTTCTCTGTGTTCTCGTCCTGGATCTTGCGGTAGAGGACCTCCATCTTGCCCTTGGTCATCATGTCCTCGGCTGTCTCCATGTCTATTCCCCTTGACGCGAAGTAGAATAAAGTGTCCTCGTCAAGCTCACCGATGGTCGCTCCATGTGAGCCCTCCACGTTCTCCTCTGCACAGAGGATGAGTGGTATAGTCTTATTCACCACATCATCACCGAGCAGCAGTACATTCTCCGTCTCAGCGCCCTTCGAATCCGATGAACCTGTCTTGAAATCTATCGAACCTCTGAATATCTTCTCCGCAGCATCCTTAAGTGTTCCATCCACCTGTATGTTGCAGTTGGTCTTCTTGCCTATATGGTTAACCACAAGGTTGATATCTATGACCTGCTTCTTCTGGCCAAGGTAACCTATATCCATGTTGGTTGAAGCACGCTTACCAATGAGCTCAGTTCTCACGCCGTTGTACAGATTGCCCTTGCCGATAAATATCTGAAGTACATCGAGCTGTCCGTTCTCAGCGCACTCACTTCCCACATCGTTGAGTATGGTCGTGTTCTCATTCTGCATAAATATCTGTACAAGACGTATGTGTGCATCCTTCTCTATATTAAAGCGTGTACGGAATGCCAGGCTGCCACCCTCCGCATTCTCGCCAAATGTCTCTATGACTGTCATGTCTGAACCTGCATCTGCCTGCACGTAAGCATAACCGCTGCTGCCATTTGCCCCGGTTCCATTTATCAGCACGTGCACTGTCTGCCCTTTATTGGTCTCGTCCGCAACGAGTACACTTCCTGCTGCCTGCTGTGCGAAGAGTACGTCCGCATCTCTTCCTGCACCAGTCTCTATTCCATCGAAATCAGAGGCCTGCTTATCAGCTTCCTTGCCGCCATCTATCTTCACACTGCATCCCGCCATGTCCGGATTCCAGTTAAGTGCTGTGTCGTTCATGCGAAGCCAGTACCATGTCTTTGCCGGGAGCTTGTTGATCTTCATCTCGTTATTGTTCTCCATGTCACCGCACCTCCTTAACCTATGCTGCCCTTCATCTCAAGACGGATGAGGTTGTTCATCTCAAGAGCATACTCAAGCGGCAGCTCCTTCGATACATTGTCTGCAAATCCACTGACGATACATGCTCTCGCGTCTTCTTCACTCATTCCTCTGGACATCAGGTAGAACACAGCCTCGTCACTGATGCTTCCTATCTGTGCCTCATGTCCCACATTTACCTTCTTGGTTCTGATATCCATGGCCGGTATGGTGTCCGAACGTGATATCGAATCAAGCATAAGTGACTGGCAGGAAACTGCTGCCTTGGAGTCCTCAGCCTCCTTTGTCACTACAACTGATGAACGGAATGTGCTTATACCCCCGTCCTTGGAGATAGACTTTGTGTTGATATATGAGCTTGTGTCAGGTGCCGCATGAACTACCTTCGCTCCTGTGTCAAGGTTCTGTCCCTTACCGGCAAATGTAACTCCGGTGAACTCCATCCTGGCGCCCTTGCCCTTGAGCACGCTCATCGGGTAAAGGTATGACACATGTGATCCAAATGAACCCGATACCCACTCGATGGTTCCACCCTCTTCAACTCGAGCTCTCTTGGTGTTCAGGTTGTACATGTTCTTGGACCAGTTCTCTATGGTTGAATATCTGAGCTTTGCGTTCTTGCCGACAAACAACTCCACACAGCCTGCGTGAAGGTTCGCCACATTGTACTTCGGTGCCGAACATCCCTCTATAAAATGGAGGTCTGCTCCCTCATCTACTATGATGAGTGTGTGCTCAAACTGACCCGCGCCCGCTGCATTAAGTCTGAAGTATGACTGAAGTGGGATCTCAACCTTTACTCCAGGTGGCACATATACAAATGAACCGCCTGACCACACAGCTCCGTGAAGTGCTGCAAATTTGTGATCATGAGGGGTGACAAGCTTCATGAAATGCTTCTGCACCATGTCTGCATACTCACCTGTGAGTGCACTCTCCATATCAGTGTACACAACGCCCATGTCCGCAACCTCCTGACGGACATTGTGATATACGAGCTCTGAGTCGTACTGTGCACCAACTCCCGCAAGGGATTTTCTCTCAGCCTGAGGGATTCCAAGTCTCTCAAATGTATCCTTGATATCCTCAGGAACTTCATCCCAGCTGCCCTTCATCTTGGTATTTGGTCTTACGTAAGTAACTATATTGTCAATATCCAGTCCCTCGATGGATGGGCCCCAGTCAGGCACCTGCATATTGTTGTATATCTGTAAAGACTCAAGTCTGAAATTCTGCATCCATGCCGGATCATGTTTCTCCTTTGAAAGCTGCTCAACTATCTCAGGTGTGAGACCAGCTTTAAGCTTATAGGCATCTTTGTCGTCATACTTGAAGTCATATATATTTCTGTCTATGTCCTCTACATATGTCTTTTCCTTCATCTTCTATATCCTTTCATACTCTGCAAATCCAGACTCGTTGATTTTGTCCACAAGTGATGCGTCACCAGTCTCTATGATCTTACCCTCAACCATGACATGTGTATAGTCAACAGTGAGTGACTCAAGGATCTTGGTGCTGTGTGTGATGATAAGCAGACTTCCCTTGCAGTTCTTCTGGTATTCCTCGATACCTGCTGATACTGTACGGACTGCATCAACGTCAAGTCCTGAATCTGTCTCGTCAAGGATTGCCAGCGATGGCTTGAGCATCAGAAGCTGAAGTATCTCTGCCTTCTTCTTCTCACCACCTGAAAATCCCACATTCAGGTCTCTCTCCGCATAAGATGGATCCATCTGAAGGATCTCCATGGTTCTCTCAAGCTCCTTCTTGAAATCCCAGAGACGGATTCTCTTGCCGGTCTTCTGCTCAAGGGCATTTCTTATAAATGAGCTGAGTGTCACACCAGGCACCTCTAGAGGATTCTGGAATGAGAGGAATATTCCTGCCTTTGCACGCTCATTGACAGCCTCTTCTGTGATGTTCTTACCATCAAACCATATCTCGCCCTCTCTGACTGTATATCTAGGATTGCCCATAAGTGCATATCCAAGGGTTGACTTTCCGGTTCCATTAGGTCCCATAAGTACATGTGTCTCACCCTTGCCGATCTCCAGGTTCACACCGTGAAGGATCTGTTTATCCTCAACATCAACATGTAAATTCTTAACTTCCAATAATTTTTTATCTGACATCAGTCTGCCTCCTTTTATACCAAGCCCGGCAATTGCTTTATCACTTCTATATCCGGCGATTCAATTGTCCCGCTTTAATTATCTTTTTGCTTGTATCAAATTACTCTGCTCATTCCACATTTCTGGCTATATCCGCCAGTGTCTTACCCTGGAAATAATCCTGTATCAACTCCGCCAGTCCCTGCCATATCGGCAAAGTGTAACACTGTCCGGATCTGTCACAGGTCATTGCGCTATTCTTCATGCATGCCACCGGAGCAAGTCCACCTTCCGTGAGTTCAAGTATCTCCCACAGTGTATATTCCTCAGGGGCTTTTTTGAGTCTGTAGCCGCCACCATGTCCACTGGCTGCCTCTATCAGATTTGCCTTGGACAGCATGCGCATTATACTCTCCAGATACTTCTGGGACAGTTCCTCTTTCTGAACTATTTCTTTTAACGGAATGAATCTGCCGTCGTGGTTTATGGCAAGGTCTGCCATGACCCTCAGGGCATATTCTCCCTTTGAAGAAATCACCATATCTGTAAATCCTCCTTACATATGAGTGTGATCACATTCCAGCCGCAAATACACGGTCATTCCAGTCATCACCCTCATCCGCCATTTTTTTGGCGTAATAAGTCAATATCTGACTCGCAAAAATAGGATATTCCCATTTACCTACTATGTCAATAGGTTAATACACAAAAAATAATAGAAGGTGCGGCAGCCTTCCATTATTTTCCATTATTTTGTCTATTTCAAGTATTTTATATGATTTATCTACACATCAGTCTACTCACGATATGTTATTATCATCCCGCCTTTTCCCATATAATAGCTGCACAGTCCGCTTGCAGGTACGACGCTCACATCCGTGTCAAGCCATTCAGCCTTGATAAGATGCCCCAGTTTCTCTGCTCCATCCTCATTCATACAGTGGCTTATGACCAGCTCTCCCCCTGCAAATCCCGTCTCACGGAGAGTGTCTATCAACTTGCCATATATCTTCTTCATACCTCTGAATTTGTGTCTGAGTTCAATTCGTCCACCAGGTGATGCTACACCTATTGCGGATATATTGAATCTATGAGCCGCATAACCCACAAGCTTATTTAATCTGCCCGCCTTTATCAGGTTGTCCAGACTCCCCAAGGCAAACATTACCTGCGTCTCCCTCACTGCTTTGTCGGCAGCACTTACTATGGCATCAAATGAATCACATTCATGAATACCTTCATATATTATATTTGTCAGCTGTTCCGGGAGCCCCCCGGCACCACATGTGTTTATCACCGCAATATTCCTGCCGGGATTCTTCTCAAGCGCCATGTGTCTTGCAGCTATGGCACTGTTGTAACTTCCCGATAATGCAGCTGACAACGTAAATGCTATAACATTTTCCGCATCCCCCCACGCCTCAAGCCACGCATGCGGCGAAGGGCAGCTAGTTCTTCCGCCTGACCGGCAATTTGCAATATGTTCAAGCATCTTCTCTATATCTATACCCGGTTCGTCTATATAATCTGTGTTATCAACAGATATTACAAACGGAACCTCAGCATGATCTATATCTATATCTATTCCAGCCAGTCCATCCGGTCCATCCGGCACAAGCAGACTGCAGCCGGAATCCGAAACCAGCTTCCATCCATGATCATTTCTTTTCATCTCAACAACACCTCCATGCGCAATATGCATCACACAAGTATTATTAGATATTTTTTCTGTATTTATACATTTTAGACATTTTTTCTGGGAGCATAGATTTTACAAAAAAAGGTATGATCAAGCTGCACTCAACGCAACCTGATCATACCTTTTATTTAATATATAAATTATCAATTCTTAACCTTAACAACATCCTTCTTCCTGTACTTCTTCACCTCATACAGCTTCTCATCTGCCATAGTCATGGCATTCTGAAGGCCTTTCTTGTTATATTCTACGATCTGACAGTTTCCAAGCGATACACTCACTTTATAAGGCTTATCACAATGCTCATTAAACTTCTCAAATGAACTGTATACTTCCTCAGCAAATGCATCTGCAGCGTCAGAGTCCTTAAGGCCGAGTACAAGACAGCAATACTCGTCGCCGCCTATTCTGCCTACGATTCCATTATCGCCTACAGATTCAATCAGAATATCTCCTATAGTCTTAAGAGAGAAATCACCCTCATCATGTCCATATCTGTCATTGATAATCTTGAGACTGTTCATATCAGCGTAGAATACCGTAGCCGTCCTTTTCTGCTCCTCACATTCCTTGAGCAGCTGTAATGATCTGTCAAAGAAACCTCGTCTATTCATGATTCCTGTAAGGGGATCCTGTTTTGACAGATTGTCAAGCATAATGTTGTTTTTCTGCAGGATCGCCATACTCTCCTCAAGGCGCTTCATGATCTCCTCGTTCGTCTTGAGCAGATTGATCATCTTGACAGCAGCTGAGACCTGGTTTCCAAGAAACTCCCCATTCACCAGAACTCCTTCCGTGAGATCACACAGAAGAACTCCATAGAGTATTTCGTTGGAATACAGCGGCAAGAGTACATATATTCCAGCTCCTTCCACACCGAGGCTCTCAAAATCATAGAGATTTGATGATAACACCTTCTGGTTCACAGTGATCACACTGCTGACCTTCTCTTTAAGATCCTTAGTCTTGAGATATAACTGGTCAGGCAGTTCAAATGGCTCACCGATCAGATGTATTATTGGCTCTTTATATAAGAATATAAATGCATTCTCTATGTCCAGCCAGTCCATGGTGCCAAGGATCTCTCCATAACTCCTGTCATTGCCTCTGTCAAAGCTCAGAACCTTCTGGATAAATGTCTTCATCTTGAACTGAGTCTTATTTCTCTCCTCCCACTGTTCCGAAAGCATATGGTTCATTGAGAGATATCCCTCAATAACATTCTTACTACGTTTTCTTGATCCGCCTTTTTTACAGAATGAATCTCTTCTGATAAATTCAGTCGGAAGTATCTTACTCTCAACCTGATTGCCATCAATGAGCCTGACCATAAGATTTACAGCCTCTGAGCCAAGTTTTCCCGCGTCTGCGCGCACAGTCGAGAGCGTCGGATATATCTGTGTAGCCCACTCAATATCATCGTAACCCATGACTGATATATCTCTTCCCGGCAGAATATCCCTCGCCTTAAGTTCTTCATAAAAACCAGATGCACAGGAATCATTCACGCAGAACACTCCCTGCATATCCGGATTTCTGTCCAGAATATCTCTGAAAACCTCTTTTGATTCCGATGTAAGATTGCCCTCCACATAAAGCTCCGGATCAAACTCTATTCCATGAGCCTCAAGCGCCTCAATGTAGGTTCTCCTTCTCTCCTTTGCATCATAATTGGAGTCCGGACCGCCTATCATACCTATTCTTGTATAACCAAGTTCCTCAATCATGTAATTGAGTCCTTCTCTTATGCCTGCTCCATTGTCATATCTGACACAAATCTGATCCGGCTCATCTGCAGCCACTATCACACACGGCATCTGCAGATATCTTTTCATAAATTCTCTGATACGCTCCTTGGTTGCAAAGCAGCCAATACAACTCGATGCAACAATAACGCCGTCCAGATTCTCCTTTGTAACATAGGAGAACAGTGTCTGGTACTGATATTCATAATATATATCTGACGTTTCTGAGTATTCCCGGTCAAGGAACTTACCCGGAATAACAACTATATTGACATCAAGTGTCTTTGCTCTCTCTATAACCCCATGACAGAGCAGCCTCGTAAAATCATCCGTGATTCCGCCTACCAGAACACCTATCGTCTTTCTCTTCATAACTATCCCCCTTGACATTCTCTTCCAAAGGCGGGATCTTACTTGCTGACTGTGGATGCCACGATCTCCATATTGCCCTCAAATACTGGATTGCTGTATCCGTTTGGCAGGATAAAGTGATCACCCTTCTTTATAGCGTTTCCATCCACTGTTCCACTTCCAGAGGTTACAGACATGATAAGGAATGGCTTGTCGCCCACATTCAGCTCTGCCTTTCCCTCAACATCCAGCTTGTATACTGTGTAATACTTACATCTTATAAGCTCACAGAGTTCATTTGCCTTATCTGCCTTGACACTTATAACGCTGTCCTCAACCGGCTTTGCAGGAACTGTTATAACATCTATGCTCTGCTTTACGTGCAGATCTCTAGGCTTCCCATTGCTCAGTCTGTCATAATCATAAACTCTGTATGTGATGTCACTGTTCTGCTGTGTCTCAAGAAGTGTGATTCCGCCTTTGATCGCGTGTACTGTACCGGGATCTATCTGAATGAAATCACCCTTCTTAACAGGGATTTCTCTGATAAATTCCTTCCATTTCTTACCTTCGATCATATCACATAATTCTTCCTTTGTCCTTGCATTATGACCGATTACAAGTGTTGAATCTTCCTTGCAGTCAAGAATATACCAGCACTCCATCTTACCAAATGAACCATTCTCATGTTCTGCTGCGTATGCATCGTCCGGATGCACCTGAATACTCAGATCATCTTTTGCATCGATTATCTTTATAAGCAGTGGGAATCTGACACCATCTATGCCGCCAAACAACTCTCTGTGGCTGTCCCATAAGTCGGCAAGCGTATGACCTGCAAACTCGCCATTTTTCACTGTACAGTTGCCATTCTCATGTGCCGCAACTCCCCAGCACTCGCCTATATCATCGCCCTCAACATCATATCCGTATTCTTCTCTGAGCTTTGTACCGCCCCAGATATTGTGCGTAAACACGGGATTTAAAAAAAGTATTTCCTTGTTCATTGTCATTTTCCTCCTTTTGACGTACGGCAATTGTGTGCATATCCGTACGGTGTACACATCCGACTTGTCTGGCTCGGAACGCTCCCGCTCGTTTCGCCCTGCAGCGGATACTAAGATGCCGCTAACGCGCCATCTAAGTACCGGCGGGCTCAATTGTCCGAACCATGACAATGTCGAATATGTACACCTGTTACTGATTACACCATTCCCCAATTGCCTGTTCTATATAAGACGGTGAAGAAATCACATTTTTACATTGACCATGACTTCTTCACTCGTCATTTCCATGATAATGTATGTCACTGTTATTTTATTGCATCTGTTGCCTTTTTTCTATACATCAGAGTCCTTTTCCCGGCTTATTAGATCCAAAATCTGGCATATGATTGCCAAAGCTCTCAGAACCAAATTCAGCCCGGCTTACTGCCAGGCTGTCATAGTCTAAAAGTTTTGGCAATCACCTGCCATTACATTTCTTTTTAGAGGGGCCCCGAAGGCGGCGGGCACCGCCTTCGGAAATGAGAAAAAATTAATACAATTGCCGCGTATGAGTAGGGGCTCATTACGCTATATAACTAACTATCTTCTACCGATCTCGGTATCAGAAGTTGTTACCACACTGTGCGACTTGATGTAATCTACGATCTCATCAAGCTTTGTGAATGCAAGGCCAACATAGCTGTCAGCTGCACCGTAGTAAATGGCGATCTTTCCAGACTCGCTGTCGTGAATAGTAGCACATGGGAAGCATACATTAGGAACAAATCCTCGCTCCTCGTACCACTCTTCCGGTGTGAGAAGGAAGTTCTCACAACGATACTTAACGATCGATGGGTTGTCGATATCAAGGATTGCTCCACCGATTGAGTATACATAACCGTTACATGTTCCCGCTACTCCATGGTAGAATAACAGCCATCCCTCAGAAGTCTCGATAGGGGCTGCACCGCCGCCAATCTTGAGTGACTCCCACCACTCGCTGCTCTTGCCCATGACATGTCTGTGCTTACCCCAGTAAACCATGTCTGGGCTCTCACTTACGAATATATCACCAAATGGTGTGTGTCCACTGTCACTTGGGCGTGACAGCATCACGAAATTACCGTTGATCTTTCTTGGGAAGAGAACTGCATTTCTGTTAAATGGAAGGAATGGGTTCTCGATTCTCACAAATGTCTTGAGATCCTTTGACTTTGCTATACCTATCGCTGCGCCATAGAAATCCTGGCACCAGATCGCATAGTATGTATCCTCCACCTTTACAAGTCTTGGGTCATATGCGTATATAGGCATGAACTCTTCACCGTTCTCATCAACAAACTTGATCTTCTCCTCGCTGATATTCCAGTGGATAGCATCCTCGCTCTCTCCGAGGTAGATGTATGGAATTCCATTTACCTGCTCGCCTCTAAATACTCCGACAAATTTTCCCTCAAATGGAACTACCGCGCTGTTGAATATTCTTGCAACACCCTTTGCCGGGTTTCTTCCTATTATAGGATTCTCTGTATATCTCCAAATTGGAGCGTCATGATTGTCATTTGCCGGTCTGTCCTGCCATGGCACGTTTGGCACAGGCTCGCTGAACATTTTTACTTCTGACATAAGTACCTCTTTCTTCCGGCATCTTAGCCGGATTTTTTATTTTATTATCACGTTATATGGTATCTGCACAGGCAAAGGGCATACTAACCAACGTGCTGTTTCATCTGGCAGCCCATATATTATACTTTCTTACTTGTCTGCATTCTTAAGGAACTCAAGGTTCTTCCTGATCAGCTCACATCTCTGTGCTACACACTCAACGCTTCTTCCCGGATCAGAAGGTGTGTTGAATACATAATCGATGAGTCTGTCAACTGTTGTTGTTGCAACATGCATTCTTGTATCGCTTGATGCGTAGTAGATGAACACCTCGTTGTTCTCGTTTACGATGGCGCCATTTGTGAATACAACGTTTGATACATCGCCGACTCTCTCCTCGCCGCGAGGTCCGATAAGCATTCCTGATGGCTCAGCGATAACCTTTGAAGGATCATTGAGGTCTGTTGCAAATGCGTAGAGTACATATCTAAGACCGGCAGCTGTGTTTCTCACACCATGTGCGATGTGGATCCAGCCCTTGTCTGTCTTTATTGGAGGTGCACCTGCACCGTTCTTTGCCTCTGTTATAGTGTGGTACTTACGAAGACTTGTCATCTTCTCCTCGTCTATAACCGCATGCTCTATATCATCACAGAGACCGAATCCTATTCCGCTGCCGCTTCCTGTCTCGATGAAATCATCCATTGGACGTGTATAGAATGCGTACTTGCCATCCACAAATTCAGGGTGAAGTACAACATTTCTCTGCTGTGGGGAACGAAGAGTCTTGAGGTTGTCAAGGCGCTCCCAGTGCTTTAAATCCTTTGTTCTCACGATACCTGCTGCTGCAACTGCTGCTGAGAGGTCATTTACAGTTGTATCCTTGCTCTCTGAACAGAACACACCGTAGATCCATCCATCCTCGTGCTGTGTCAGTCTCATATCATATACATTTGTTTCCTCAGGACATACATCATCCAGAAGGATTGGATAATCCCAGAAACGGAATCCATCGATACCGTTGTCACTCTCAGCTACTCCGAAGAATGACTTTCTGTCATTTCCCTCTATTCTTGCGACAAGATAATACTTGCCGTTCAGGTAGATTGCACCTGAGTTCATGACAGCGTTAACTCCGAGACGCTCAATGAAGTATGGATTTGTCTCAGGGTTTAAGTCATATCTCCATGTGAGAGGTATCATCTCTCTTGTGAGTACAGGGTACTCATATCTGTCATAGATTCCATTATAGAAATCTGTCTTCTTATTCTTTCTCTCAAGAAGCTTGTTCAGTTTGTCAAGCTCTACATAATATTTCTCATTCATCATTTAGGCATTCTCCTTATAATTTGAAAGCAATTGAATGCTATTTATTTGCCGTCAGCGAGTCTGTTCATAATCTCAAGGCACATTCTGCCGTTGTGGTATGGGCACTTCCATGGCTCAACTATAGGACGTCCGACTCTTGGTGATCCATCTGCATTCAGATCCCAGAACCACTCTGATCCCGGTCTCTTGTCGATAAAATATTCCTTTATGTACTCCCAGACTTTCTCGGCAGCCTCGTAATACTTCTTATCACCCGACTTTTGATAAGCATTTATAAATCCTACTATTGATTCTGCCTGAACCCACCATACTCTCACCGTGTATGGCACGCCCTTTTCACATTCTGTCAGAACTGAATGTCCATCGAAAGCAAGCTCATATATCTGCTCTGCAAGAATATCTGTGATCTTTGTGATCTTCTCTGTGTACTCTGCCTCTCCAAGCACCTCGGTCGCCCTATCCAAGAGCCATGATGTCTCAATGTCATGTCCGTATGAGTACAGATCGATCAGAGAGTTATAATCCTTATCAAAGAACACTTCCTGTCTCTTAAGCTCCGGATTGTATACCTTATCAGCAAATACATCGAGCAGCCATTCCAGGCGCTCTTTTACCTTGGAATCCTTGGATACCTTATAAAGTTCTGTGTAAGCCTCAAGTGCATGGAGCAATGTGTTCATTGTTCTCTCTGCGAGAACACCATTCTCAGAAAGCTTATCATTTGACTCTGGCTTGAACTCTCTTGTAAATGCCTCGAGATAGCCACCTTCGTCAGTACATTTCTCTTCTATTGTATGGAAAAGCTGCAGGGCCAGGTCCAAAGCTTCCGAATCACCGGAAGCTTCGTAATAGGCGGATAAGGCATATATACTAAATGCCTGATTGTAGGTGTGTTTTGTCGTATCTTTGGGTGAACCATCGTAATTCATGGACCAATATATTCCGCCATATTCCCTGTCTATACAATATTCTTTCAGAAATTCATATCCATGAGCAGCTTCATCTAGAAGCTTCGGGTCCTTGAGTGCCTTATACGCACTTGCGAAGAACCAGATAATTCTACTGTTAAGAATACAACCCTTCTCAGCCTTTTTATCAAGGTTGAGGTCATAATCCATATACCCATAAAATCCGCCGTACTCATCATCCCTCAGGGCCTCCCAGAATGGGATGATAGCATCTATTAATTCTTTTTGAATTTCATTTCTCATATTCATGAACTCTCTTCTTCTAATAAATTATTAACCCTTTACAGCACCCTGTGTAATACCACTGTAGATCTGTTTCTGACAGCAGATGAATACTATAAGTGCCGGTATGATCGATATGATAACACCTGCACATATCAGGTTGTACTGGCTGCCCATAGGTCCTACGAACTTGTAAAGTGAGATAGCCATTGTCTTGATCTCCGGGCTTATGAGGTAAAGGTTTGCAGCGTAGTACTCGTTGTAGATTACAACGCCTTTCAGTATACAAGCAGTAACGATAGCCGGCTTGAGAAGTGGAAGTATGATCTTCCAGTAGATGGTCCAGTATGATGCACCATCCACGATAGCTGACTCGTCAAGAGATACTGATATGTTCTCCATAAACTGTATAAAGATGTAGATCGAGATAACATCTGTACCACAGCTCATGATGATGTAACCATATAAGTGATCTATGAATCTCAGATCACCCATGATGTTGTAGACTGTAACCTGCATAGCAACTGCAGGGAGCAATGATGCCACAAGGAAAAGTGTTCTGATAAAGCCGTTTCCTGGGAACTTGAATCTATTAAGCACATATGCAAGCTGTGTTCCTATTACAACTGACACGATAAGTACGCATACCATGACTATTACTGAGTTGAGGAATGCACGTCCCATGTTGGCAGTCGTGAATGCCTTTACAAAGTTGCTGAAGTTCAGAAAGCTTTCAGGAAGTTCCATTACTGAAGTAGCCTTATACTCATCTGTTGTCTTGAAGGCTGTTGTAACACATGATATAAGAGGTACAACCGCACACAGTGAGAAGAATATGAGTACAAAGTACTTGAGGAAACCTCTTACATAATATCCAACGGTTCGTTTTTCTTTTATTGGTGCTATGCCTGGCACATCTGTCTTTCCTCTTGCCATGTTACTTGCCCCCCTTCGCAGAAGCAGCCATCTGCTTCACGTATTTCTTGGTATCTCTCTCCTGTTTCTTGCGAAGCTTCTTTGCCTTATAACTCTCATCATCTGAGCTTGAATCCTTGAAGATGTACTCAAAGAACAGCTTCTGAAGCGCAGCACATATAAGTATGATAAGGAGAAGTACAACGGCCATTGCTGAAGCAAGACCGACCTTCTGGCTTGTATGTGCTATCTTGTTCATGATGATGAAGTAAGTACCTGTTCCGTTTGCACCTGTTGTGATAACGAAAGGCTGCTCGAAAGCACTGAGTGATCCTGTTATTGCTAAAATTACATTTAATGTAACGATTGTCTTGATACTTGGCAGTATGATATATCTAAACTGCTGGAATTTATTTGCACCATCAAGCTCTGCCGCCTCATAAAGTTCTGCATCTACCGACATGATAGCTCCAATGAAGAGAACCATCATCTGTCCAAGGTATCTCCAGACCGAGGTTGAAACCAGTGTCCAGTTGTTGACACTCTGGTCTTTGAGCCAGTATGGAAGGTTGTCTAAGCTAAATCCACACAACTGAAGGATTGAGTCAAACACGAATCCTCTTGTGAAGAAGAATTTGAAAATGAAACCTACAGCGATACCACTGATAAGATAAGGGAAGAAAATAAATCCCTTGAAAAGGTTACCACCTTTTACTTTGAAACTCAGAAGAGTTGCAAGGAAAAGTGCAAGCACTAACTGTACAAGTGCTCCTACGATGTAATACAAACTGAGCTTTAATGCACCGAAACAGTCTTTTCTTGTGAACACATCGATATAATTTGCTAATCCTACGAATTCTCTCTTTTCTACAGGCGTCGTATATTTCATCTTGTAGAAACTAAATTTAACCATCTCTCCGAATGGTATATATGTAAATACTAATAGCAAAAGCAATGGGATAATTGCGAAGGCTGCGCATATTATAACCTGCTGCCCCTTCCTGCTTGACGCCCATTTACCAAAGCCGGATTGTTTTTTGTTAGCCATACTCATTCCACCGCCTTTTTTTAATAAACCGGGGCGGGCAATCCCGCCCCGGTCTGTAGCTTATTCTTACTTATTTATATTGAAATCTTTATTACTTCTCAGTAACTTCGATTCCTAATGACTCCTGAGCATCTGACCACTTCTGGTTCCACTCAGCCATGATATCGTCGAATGACATGTCGCCGTTTGCAGCATGCTCGATGATGGCCTGGATCTTGTCGTTACCACCATTGCTTACGTTAAGCTCTGACTCTGAATTGAGCTGATTGAGGTAATCCTCCTCGCCCTCAAGAGCTGGCTCGTCTGCAACGAAGTCAACACCGTCGAATGAGATCTTTGACTCTGAACCAGGAACAATTGCAAGTGAATCCTCGTTGTAAGCATATCCTGACTTCTCTGTCATCCACTTAACAAATACAAGAGCTGCCTGTTTCTCATCATCTGAAGCGTTTACGTTGATACCGAAGCAGTAATCTGCACCTGATGAAGCGTACTGCTTACCATTTACTGAGATAGGGAAAGGAATGTATCCTATATCGTCTGCGTTAGGTCCGCCTGCTTCCATCTGTGGGTATGCCCATGAACCAAGTACCATACATCCGATCTCGCCGTTGTTGATCATTCCCTTACATGACTCCCAATCTGTTGTTGAGTAATCATCCTCTGTAAGTCCCTGTGATACTGCATCGTAAAGGATCTTATATACTGCATAAGCATGTGTATCGTCACCATAGTTCTTGAATGGATCCTTTGTATGGGCTAACTTCTGGTTCTTGTATGTAGCATCTCCTGTTGCTGTGATCGCGATATAATCATCCCAGGCTCCCATTGTCCAGCCTGCTGCATAGTTTGTGTAAAGTGGAATACAATCCGGATTCTTATCCTTGATTGCCTTGAGTGCCGCAATGAACTCCTCTGGTGTCTTAGGTACGTCTGTCACACCTGCATCAGCAAATACCTTCTTGTTGTATACGATACCCTGTGTTGTAGCTGCAAGAGGTACACCATATACCTGACCCTGATAAAGCCATCTGTTTGAGTAATTTACAAGACTGCTCATTGTATCATAATCGCCATATGACATGAAATATGTTGAAAGGTCTGCCATGTCAACTGCCGGAATACACATTACTGTCTCGTAGTTTCCTGACTGAAGATGTGTAAGAGCATCTTCTGCATAGTTTGTATCTGTGATGACATCAACCTTGATGTTTGGATACTCCTTGTTGAAGTCCTCAAGATACTGCTTCCAGTTCTTTCCGCCGTAGTCATCTGAGTCCATATCAGTTCTGTTGTTGTAGAACTTGATCTCCGCTGAAAGATCTGTGAAGTCTGTTCCTAACTGGATGTCTGCATATGACTTGATTCCCTCAGCATCAGCTGTTGTGTCATCTGCTGAATCACTTCCTGCTGCCTCTGTGGCAGCCTTTGTTGCCTCTGTTGTGTCCTTGTTATCGCTGTCTGAGCCTCCACAACCTGCAAGTGATGCTGCCATAAGACCAGCCATTGCGATACATGCAATACGCTTTGATTTCATAGTTTTGTCCTCCTTAAAACCTTCTTTGTTTTTAACTTTATATTAAGTATACATTAATTTACTTTTTAGTCATCACTCAATTTTGTTTTTAATCACAGTATTTTGTACTTTTCGTTAATTTTACCATTATCATTATTTTTTTTCAATATCATATAGACATTTTATCTATATATTTTTATCTTTAATTAGTATTTTATTGTTTTTTAGCTAATTAGCCACTAATTTATATCGCTTTTAGCTTGTGATGATTGTTTAATAATTGTATTATTATGGATAGGAGGTGGTTTGCATGTTAGCTAAAGAATTAATTTCCTGCACTGTACTGTCAGGTTACAATATTCAGAAAGATATTGAGAACGCAAGATTCCACAGTGCGTTCTTTACATATGAAGAATCAATGGCAAGCGATGGCCTGATTCATCTTCTGGCCAACGGCGATATTTCTTTTGCTTATTCATGCAGTTATACCTTCTCTTTCATTCCGTGCTACCATTTCTTCTATATATATGAAGGAACTCTTACAGTAACATCGGGCAGCAGCAAATCATCATATTCCAAGAATACAGCCGCGCTTTTTGAGGCAGGATCAGAAATAACATACGCCACGAACGGCAAGTGTCGTTTCTACGAGGCATTCATCTTCGGAGCTCCGCTTCGCCTGTATCACGAGTTTCTCCCCGAATCCATATATTATAAAAAGGACTCTGCCGGAGCCTCTGTACTCTGGAGCCATCTTTCACTGATAAGCAGACTCCAGGGGGAGTTGTCTGCCACCGATATTTTCAGAATTTCCAAATGGTTCAATGATATCCTGACCGAATTATGTGTATTTATTGAAAACTCATCCAAGAAGATGGATTGTGTGCCTTCTTATCTTTTATCGGTAAAGAATCAGATGGATACAAACTACGCCGAACCGATGTCACTTGATGACCTCGAGGCAACTTACAGGATCAGCAGATACAGGATATGCAGAGAATTTTCATTTCACTTCGGTGAATCACCTATGCGCTATCTCAACAGTCGCAGGATCGATGCTGCCAAAAGGCTCCTTCTCACAACAGATCTGTCCGTCCACGAGGTCGGATCCCAGGTTGGAATCGAGAACACAAACCATTTTATAAATCTGTTCAAAAAAGACACCGGTACAACTCCGCTGTCTTTCAAGCAGGCTGCACCGGTGTCTATTTCCGATTTGCATTACAATTGATATGTAGTTTTATTATCGTTCCATTATCGTTCTATTCTGGCAACGCTATCCTTTACCACGATTCGTCCATCCACGACAAATATGCCATCAGTATATTTTTCGTTGGATATCTTTTTTATAATCTTATGCATGGTTCTCTCTGCCATCTCCTGCATATTGATCTCGTATGTGGTCACGCCTATATCGCAGCTTCCAGGATACATGTAATTATCAAACCCCACAACGGACACATCCTCAGGAACTCTGTAGCCCGCAGCATTGAGTATCTTTATGAGCGTAGCTGCCGCAAGATCGCAGTTGCACACAAACGCTGTAGGCATATTCTTTGGAAGTTTAAAACAGTTCTCCTCGTCAAACTGACCCGTCTTCACATCTCTGTCCGGAATAACCCAGTCTTCTCTGAACGGAATATCATGCTCCAACAAAGACTTTATATAGCCCAAATATCTGTCAGTTATACTGTTCGTTGAACCTATCGTGCCAACATATGCAATATCTCTATGTCCCATATCATACAGATAATTAGTCAGCATATAGCTTCCATAGAAACTGTTTGCTATAACCGTGTCTATCGGTCTCGAATTATCGTAGTAATCCACATACTCTATAGGAACCTTGGCTGTCTTCTCCAGCTTTTCCAGGTATTCCTTACCCATGGAACCTACAACAACTATTCCATCAACCTTGTCATCCTCCAAGAGCATAGGCATCTCAGCGTTCAATACACTATCTCTAGAAACAAACTCCAGCATAGTAAAGCAGCCTCTTGCCACCGCCTTTTTGTTAAGCACCTGATATAACTGCCAATAGAACGACGGATACTTTCCAAGGTATATCTCTTGAATGAGAACACCAATATTATACTTTTTCTTTGCCGTCTTCTTTCTGATCTCAGATGGTGACTGGTATCCCATCTCATCTGCCAACTGTTTGATCTGTGCTCTGAGTTCCTCGCTGACACCCTTCTGATCTGAAAGTGCCTTTGAGACCGTAACGGTACTCACGCCAACAATGGCAGCTATGTCTCCCAATTTTACTGATTTTGCCATAACTAGTCCTTCTCACTTTATTTTTTCACGTGGTTAAATAACTTAATTTTTATTTTATTTTTAAGTTAAACTATTGTCAAGTACAAAGTGATACAGTCTGCTCATATAATCTCCACGCATAGTTTCAATGAGCATTCCGGCATTCATGAGGAGATCTCCCCCATACACATTCTCCGTTCCGTCAAGTCTGTAACCAGCAGTCACGTCAAGCCCTAAAAGTTTTATCTTTCTACTGTGTACGTTAGGTCTTCCAAGCACCTGAACGTAAGTCACCAATGCCTCACTCTTATCCTTTGCAACAACCATCCAGCAATCATACAGTCCATTTTCCCTGTACGATGCAACCCTATAATAATCACCCTCCCTTACAAGATCATTATATTTATGATACATAGACACCTGCTCAGGGATCATCGCACGTTCTTCTTCACTTATTTTTGTGATATCGAGCTCATAGCCAAATGTTCCCGCCAGAGCCACATGTGCCCTGGTCATAAAAGGTGTACTCCTTCCAACTGTGTGATTAGGGCAATCCGACACATGGGCGCCCATGGTCGAAAGCGGATATATCAGTTCCGTTCCCTCCTGTATAGAAAGTCTCTCTATGGCATCCGTGTCATCGGAGCACCATATCTGCGGACTGTAGTAAAGCATGCCAGGGTCAAATCTTGCACCACCGCCCGAGCAGTTCTCAAGCAAAAGATCTGGGAAATCGTTAACAAGGCGCTCTTGCAGCTCATATACTCCGAGCACATACCTGTGAGCCAATTCTCCCTGCCTGTCTCCGGTGAATTCTACGCTGCCGATATCCGTGAGCTGTCTGTTCATATCCCACTTAACATACTCAATATTTGCGGATGATATCACGTTATGCACACATTCATACACGTAGTCTCTAACTTCTTTTCTCGAGAGATCAAGCACGTACTGATTTCGCGATAATGTAGCCGTTCTCTCCGGAACCGCAAATGCCCAGTCAGGATGCTTTCTGTAAAGTTCAGAATCAGGAGAAATCATTTCAGGCTCCATCCATATTCCAAATTTCAGCCCCAGCCTATTCACCTCATCAACAAGATGTTTCAAACCGCCCTTGATCTTGTTTTCATTTACAAACCAGTCTCCAAGACTTGTGGCGTCATCATTTCTATGTCCAAACCAGCCATCATCCATGACCAGCATCTCTATTCCATGTTCTGCCGCACTCTTCGCTATCGCAAGGAGCTTATCGGTATCAAAGTCAAAATATGTAGCCTCCCAGTTGTTGATGAGGACAGGTCTCTTCTGATGAAGATATCTGCTCCTTATCATGTGGCATCTGTAAAAATCATGAAGATTTCTAGTCATCTGTCCAAGTCCATCATGGCTGTATGTAAGCACAACCTCAGGCGCTGTAAACGTCTCTCCAGGCGTGAGCCACCACTCAAATCCCTCTGAATGTATGCCCATGACTGCGCGTATGGAATCAAACTGTGATTTCTCTATCTGTGCGATGAAGTTACCCGAGTACACAAAATGCATTCCATATACATCACCCGTAGTCTGATCTGTACCCTTTGTCATCCATGCCATAAACGGATGGTCCTGGTGGGATGACTCACCACGGAGAGAGCTTACACTCTGCTTGCCATAAGCTATCGGGCGTCTCTCGATCTGTCTCTCCCTGGCCCATGAGCCGTGGAGAGTGAGCATCTCAAAATCCTCATCATCCATATCTATACATGCAGAATATACCTTTGTGAGCCTGATATCCCTATCACCTGCATTTTTCACGCTCACACTTCTGGTTATAACATCCTCATCCTCAAACACAGAATATATCAGGTCAACATCAATGCCACATCCCCCATCCATCATATGGACAACGAGAGTCTGAACCTCCTCTTCTCCCGCAAATGATGCCGGAAGGCCACTAATCCCCGGCTTTCCATTTACAATATCGTAATCCACAAATTTCAGATCAACGGTTCTGCTGCCATTTGCAGTCTTTACCGCAATACAACTCTCCCTGTAGTCTCCTATTCCATTTCCGGAATACTCTGTCGGAAATGTGTCCATAAATGAACATCTCTCCCTGTTATTCTTGGACGGAACAAAAGGAGCCTCACACGTTCTCAAAAACTGATCACATTTCTGCGGACGGATCTTCTGTCCATAATATATATGTCCGACAAACCCCTCTTCATCGGCGATTCCGATACGATAACTCGTGTTTCTCGTATCAAGTTCAAATATTCTGTTTGCCTCATCATATCTTATGCTCATATGTATCTATAGTCTCCTCGTTTTATTTATGGGTATCACTCTCTGCTTATGTATTCAAGAAATTCAAGTGCAAGATCCATATTCTTGGCATTCTCGCCAAATCCCACTGCAGCATCCATTTCATACCAGCCGGTATCCTTCACCCAGGAATTATCACCGATCTTTATTCCGACAGGTATCTTCTCACCCGTTTCAATAACCGTTGCATACACAAACGAATCTTTATACTTTTCTTTCAGTTCATCAGTCAGCACCTTATCAAGATCCTGCATATATCCAAACTCTCCAAAACTCATGACAAGGTCTGTGTCGGCAAAGAACACGTCCACCGCATTCGCCATAAATTTGTTCTGTATAAGCTGTAGACTATCCTGACTCATGGCATCATTCGGATCAGTTGACACGCCGATTCCTGTACTTATACTGACATATTCCTTCTCCGCATCAAGACCATTTTCACTGAGGAATTTCTCATAATACGCCTTGTCATTCGCCGCGGATTCCTGTTGTGTAGTGTTGACCGCAAGGATGTTGAGTGCCGCAGATTCCGCCGTAAAATGTTTTACAACAAGGAATACAACTATGCCCACAACAACAAGTGCAAATAGAGCCTTCGGAGCATAATACTCCAGTATGTATTCCTTTTTCTGCTGTTTGTTCATAAGGCTGAGTTTCTGTTTCTCAGACATATGCTCATCCACATCCAAGACGCTCTCCGGCTCTCGTTTCTCTTTTTCATCGGTTTTCTCATCGATGATATGTCCAGCGATACTTTTTATATTTTTCTTTTCTATTTCTCTCTCTTTTTTTATTTCTTTTTCTATTTCTATTTCTTTTTCTGGCATATAATCTCCTATACTACTCCTGTACGCGTTTGCCACACACTGCCGTTACTTTATATATTATAACATTTTTTAGTTAATTCTTAAACAGTTTTTAGTATTTTTAACTATATTTTACTTTGTGACATATAACAGCGTTCAGTTATCTAGTCCCCTGAAGCTCCTGATTCCCTGCCTTCTTTTTATACAAAAGGGACCTCAGCATCAAGGCCGAGATCCCCCTTGTTCAGCGCATTGGCTGGAAAGTGCATTTACATGTTTAATTTTGTAGTATATGGAAGGAATGTTTTTCTTTTTCGGCAGTAAATTCTGCCATATTTTGTGTTTGTTTATTTAGCAAGCTCCTGCACACATGCTTTCATCTCATCTATCTTTGACATGGCATTTTTTAGGCTGATTTCATTCACGCCAAAGTAGAATTTGATCTTTGGTTCATTTCCAGAAGGCCTAACCGCGAACCACGCATTATTTTCCAGCTCATAGTACAGCACGTTTGATTTTGGAAGACCCATGTGCTCCTCTTCGCCATCAAACGGCTTGCGGATTCCGCTCACATAATCCCTCATGCCGGTAACTTTGATACCTGCAAAGTTCGTAAGTGGATGGTTCCTGAAGTTCTCCATCATCTCCTTAATCTGTGCTGCACCATCTACACCCTTTAGAGTTATCCCAAACGCACCTTCAAAGTAATAGCCATATTTGTGATAAACCTCTTCCATGGCATTACAGATGGTTTCTCCCTGCAGCTTATAAAATGCTGCTATTTCACATAAAATGACAACGGCTGCGCAAGCGTCCTTGTCACGAGTGTAGTCTCCTACTAAACATCCAAAGCTCTCCTCCATTCCGAAGATGAACTTGTATGTGTTGTTCTTCTCAAAGAGAAGGATCTGCTCACCTATGTACTTGAATCCGGTGAGTGTCTCTATATATTTCAGATTGTAATTCTCTGCTATCGCCTTTGTAAGATTGGTGCTGACTACTGTATTACAGATAGCACCATTTTCCGGCAGTTTGCCGACTGCCTTCTGTTCACGGCAGACATACTCTGCGATCAAGGCTCCTGTCATATTGGCATTAAAGCGGACATATGGATATGCAGGATCATCTGCAAATTCCGTGTCTTTCCAAATTCCCGTACTGTCCTTGACGTATATTCCAAGTCTGTCTGCATCAGGATCTGTGGCCATGATAACGTCCGCATCCACCTTCTTTGCCAGGTCTATTCCCATGGCAAATGCTGATGGTTCCTCTGGATTTGGTGACTTGACCGTGCTGAAGTCTCCGTCAGGAACAGTCTGCTCCTCTACAACATATACGTGCTTGAAGCCAAGTCTCTTTAGCACTTCCCTTACAGGTACATTTCCTGTTCCGTGAAGTGGTGTGTATACTATCTTGATATCGTCTGCAACCTTCGGAATGATATCGCCGTGGATGGTCTGTTTTATGAGTGCCTGATAGTAATTCTCATCAACACTCGTAGGAACCATACAGAACAGGCCGTCTGCGATAGCCTTGTCCTTATCCATGGTCTTGACATCCTCGTATCTCTCAACATTCGCCACATGTTTCAGGATATCCTGATCCTGAGGAGATACGATCTGACTGCCGTCCTCCCAGTACACCTTGTAGCCGTTGTACTCAGGTGGATTGTGGCTTGCTGTTACCACGATTCCGGCTATACATCCAAGCTCTCTCACTGCAAATGAAAGCTCCGGTGTAGGGCGGAGTGCATCAAACACATAAGTCTTTATGCCATTTGCATTGAGACACAGAGCTGATGCCTCTGTGAACTCTGCTGACATATTTCGGCAGTCATGTGCTATGACAACACCTCTCCCCGCAGCATCCGCGCCGACCTCAAGTATGTAATCTGCAAGTCCCTGTGTTGCCTTTGTAACTGTATATATATTCATTCTGTTGGTTCCAGCACCCATGATTCCGCGCATTCCGCCGGTTCCAAATTTCAGATTCTTGTAGAATCTGTCCTGGATCTCTTTGTCATCATCTGCGATACTTCTAAGTTCTTCCTTGGTCTTCTCATCAAAGCAGTCTGACTCAAGCCAGAACTTGTATTCGTCCATGTAACCCATCTTTTTACCTCCACTTTGTAATTATTTTTAGTCGCTACCGCGATCTTCGAATCTATTTTCTGCTGACATTTATTTGCCAGCCATTTCGTTTCTTACCAGTCATCCCGTTTTACGAGAACATCGCCTTCACATTTACCGCAAGCTCGTCAAGCTGCTCTGCCGCATCCTCCTGTGAGTTTCCCTTTACCCCGAGATAGAACTTGATCTTCGGCTCTGTACCTGAAGGTCTCACAAGGAACCATGCGCCATCCGCAAGCTGATAATATATCATGTTGGACTTTGGAAGCACCGCCGCCTCGGACTTGCCTGTCGCTGCGTCTGTCTCTGTTCCAAGCTTGTAGTCGTAGATTTTCTCCACGCTGTAAGTTCCGACCTTCTGCACCGGATTATCTCTCAGCGTCTGTATCATAGACTGTATCTTTGCAGCACCCTCGCGTCCATCAAACTTCATGGTCTGAACCTTCTCTTTGTAGTAACCATATTCCTGCCACAATTCAACCATTCTGTCCCACAGAGTCATGCCACGGTTCTTGTAGTATGCCGCAGCCTCACAGAGAAGCATCAGCGTTCCAACCGAGTCCTTGTCCCTTGCATATGTACCAGGCAGACATCCAAATGTATCTTCAAGCCCGAACACATAATTGTGTTCACCAGTCTGCTCATAAGCCCTCATTCTCGATGCTATATTCTTAAATCCGATCAGGTTGTTGCAGTCACAGAAAGTGTCGTATTTCTTACATATCTCCTTGACCATATTGGTGATAACAACCGTAGTTACAATCGCCGGATTCTCAGGCAGTCTTCCGCTCTGGGATCTCTGCATCAGCACGTAATCACAGAGGATCGCACCGAACATATTGCCCGTAAATTCTTTATACTCATTATTCTTGCTGTCATATCCATACATTCCAAGCCTATCCGCATCAGGATCTGTGACAAGAATCAGCTCTCCGCCGACCTTCTTCGCCAGCTCAAGACTCAGGGCATACGCCTCTGCGCCCTCAGGATTTGGGGACTTTACAGTTGGGAAATTACCATCCTGAACAGCCTGCTCCTCAACGACATGTACATCCTTGAAACCAAGTTCGCTGAGAACTCTTGTAACAGGCTTAAGACCTGTTCCGTGAAGCGGAGAATATACGATCTTCAGATCTCCCGCCTTCTGAATCTCCTCCGGATTCATGACAAGCTTGTGAAGCTCTCCTATATATGCGTCATCGATCTCCTGACCGATCACATTCAACAGTCCTGCATCTATTGCAGCGTCCTTGTCCATAGTCTTAACCATGGAGAAATCTTCTATATTGTTGACCTCTGCAATGATCTCCTTATCCTGAGGAGATACGATCTGGGCTCCATCATCCCAGTAAACCTTATATCCGTTGTATTCCTTTGGATTGTGGCTTGCCGTTATATTCACGCCGATATTGCAGTGCAGATGTCTCACTGCAAATGAAAGCTCCGGTGTCGGGCGGAGCGCATCAAACAGATACACCTTCACGCCATTTGCACACAGGCAGAGAGCAGTTTCAAGCGCATACAGCGAAGCATTGTTTCTGTTGTCAAATGCTATAGCTGCCGACGGCTCTGATATTCCGATCTTCGCCAGGTAGTTAGCAATTCCCTGTGTTGCCATGCGAACCGTGTAAATGTTCATGCGGTTCGTTCCCGCTCCCATCACGCCTCGAAGTCCACCTGTTCCAAACTCAAGGTTTGTGTAAAATCTATCTTCAATCTCCGCTTCATTATCCTTTATGTTTACGAGCTCCTGCTTCGTAACATCATCTACCTGATCGCTGCCAAGCCACATCTCGTATCTCTGCTTTGCGTCCATCTTCTACCCCTTTCCTGACCTCACAGGCCACACAGATTTTTCCTTTTTATCTATCCACAATTTATCTTCCGTTCATTTTATTAGGCTGTTTTTAGCTAATTTATTGTTATTTGTATAATATATTAAGCAGTTTTTAAATTCAATATTTAATCTTGCAATTTATATCACTTTGTTGCGCAGATGTATATTGCAGCCGTTTTATTATGGTGGTATTAACTAAAAGAATTATATTTTCTGCAATTGACTTGTAATATAACCGACCTTTTTTATTCCTTTACAGAGGCCATTTGTGATCTGCTCAAGATCAACCTGAGCGTTGTAGCCGGATTTGTGTACAGCAAGATCACGGAGGCACAGAAGGATCAGAAGGAGCTCGTAGTCCAGGTGGCATCCAGGGATCTGAAGAGCCGAATGCCGGAGTATGAACTGATCAGGATCATCGGTATACTGATCGATAATGCGCTTGAATCGACCGCCCCATTTGGCACTGCATATCTGTACCTGGACAGCAGGCAGAACCAGATAGAAATAAGAACAAGAAACAAGGGTTCCGTCAAAACCAACGAATTCCGCCAGAATATGTTCTCACCGGGATATACCACCAAAACCGGAGACAGACATGGCCATGGTTACGGTCTCTACAACCTGAAAAAACTGACCGACAAGTACAATGGTAAAATATATCTCGACACGGTAAATACCGACCAGGGAGACTACATACAGTTCGACGTCATCGTATAAGGACAGCAAAGCGCCGTCCGGTCACCAGACCAGACGGCGCTTTTTTGTATTTGCTATATATTATACTTATGCTACTCTGCCAGCTTGTTGAGCTTCTCAACAAGTGCTGTCTGGAGAGCTTCAAGCTTTGCATCTGCGTCATCAAGGCTTGTTCCCTTGATTCCGTAGTACAGCTTAATCTTTGGCTCTGTTCCTGATGGACGTACACATGCCCATGCGCCATCCTCAAGGTCGTAGTAGAGAACGTTGGACTGTGGAAGTCCTGACTCTGTGACCTCTCCGGTGGCAAGATCTGTGATCGTGTTCTTCTCGTAATCACGAACCTTGAGAACTTTGAGTGTATCGATCTGAGTAAGTGACTCAGCTCTGAGTGAGGACATGATCTTGCGGATCTTCTCTGCTCCTGTAACACCCTTGAGCGTTATTGTGTAGAGGCCTTCCTTGTAATATCCGTACTTCTCATAGAGATCAAGCATGTGATCCCACAGAGTGATTCCCTGGCTCTTGCAGTATGCAGCAGCCTCGCAGAGACACATAACTGCAACCGGAGCATCCTTGTCTCTTGCGTATGTTCCAACGAGACATCCGTAGCTCTCCTCCATACCCATTACGAAATTGTATGAATTATTCTGCTCGAAGAACTTGATCTGCTCACCGATGAACTTGAAGCCTGTTAGAACCTCGATGAGGTTGACATTGTAATCTGCAGCCAGTGGATCAGCCATATTTGTGGTTACAATAGTCTTGACCATGGCCGGATTCTTTGGCATGAGACCGCATTTTGTTCTCTCTCTGAACTGGTATTCAGCGATTATAAGTCCTGACATATTTCCTGTAAATGGCATATACTTGCCTGTCTTTGTATCGAGTGCGTATATTCCAAGACGGTCTGCATCAGGATCTGTAGCGAGAACTATGTCCGCATTCTTCTCCTTTGCCAGCTTGAGGGCAAGCTCAAATGCCTTTGGATCCTCTGGGTTTGGATACTCAAGCGTTGTGAACTCAGGGTCTGGAAGCTCCTGCTCAGGAACAATGTATACGTTTTTGAAACCAAGCTCGGACAGAACTCTCTTTACAGGTACAAGACCGGTTCCGTGGAACGGTGTGTATACGATCTTGATGTTCTCTGACTGCTCCTTGATGATCTCAGGATGAATGATCTGCTTCTTGAGTTCCTCCATATACGCGTCATCTATCTCGGCACCTATGATAGTGAGAAGGCCCTTGTCAAGTGCCTCCTGCTTATCCATGGTCTTTACTGTATGAAAATCTGTTACAGCCTTAACCTCTGCGATGATCTCTCTGTCCTTTGGAGCTGTGATCTGCGCGCCATCCTCCCAGTATACCTTGTAACCGTTGTACTCTGGTGGATTGTGGCTGGCTGTTATAACTATACCTGCTGTACATCCAAGCTTTCTGACTGCATATGAAAGCTCAGGTGTAGGTCTGAGTGACTCAAAGAGATATGACTTGATTCCATTTGCACACAGGCAGAGAGCTGCTTCTGCTGCAAACTCTGGAGAATACTTTCTTGAATCGTATGCTATTGCCACGCCCTTGTCCTGCGCATTCTGCTTCACAATGAAGTTTGCAAGACCCTGTGTAGCCTTGCGGACGGTGTAGAAGTTCATTCTGTTGGTTCCCGCGCCTATCACACCTCTGAGTCCACCAGTTCCAAATACAAGATCACGATAGAATCTGTCCTCGATCTCAGCCTCATCATCAGCTATGGCTGCAAGCTCCTTCCTGGTGTCCTCATCAAAATAATCATCTGTCATCCAAAAATCATATGTGTCTCTGTAACTCATCTTTCTACTTCTCCTTCTTTTTTCTCATTTAGTATGCCCTTTTATGAACGTTCTGCTGTTTGAGCAATCACTGCTCAGCGCTTCCTATTTTCTCAGGAATTCTAGTGGATCTCCCTCAGCCAGAAAATGTGTCATGAGGTATGCTCCTCTGAGCGACACCTGTTCCTCTGACAGGATTCTTCTGACCTCACCTCGGTCTGCGAGTATGACCTGTATGTCCTCTGTGCTCTCCTTGCTGTCGAGATTTGGTGTTCCTGTAGCTGTTCCAAATACAGCACTGCTCATCTCATCCGTAAATCCCGGGCCCATATAGAATGGCCTTCTGTAGAGTTCTTCTCCGCCCTCATATACATCAAGGGTAAGCCCTGTCTCTTCCTTCATCTCCCTGACTGCTGCCTGCGCCGGAGTCTCATCTCCATCCACCAGTCCTGCAGGAAGTTCATATATATATGTATCGAGTGGGTATCTGTACTGCCTTATGAGCACCAGCTTCGGCTCATCTTCCAGCTTAACTCCATATATAACTATTCCTTCCGGTTTTATATCGTGGGTCTTTATCTTGATGTCGTTCTCTTTATTCCTTGAAGCAAAGTAATAATTGAAGTCTTTTCCAGCCGTGTCAACCGCATCTATATGATAGAGGTTGAGGAACGGATTGTCTGTGAGTTTTTGTACACCTTTGTATTTCTCTTTCACTTCATCACATCCCTTCTGTGTATTTTAATGTATGGGGCGGTGACTCTATTCGAGTCACCACAGGATAAGAACACCTGATTCTTACATGCAAGCATGTCGAATCCGCTGTTCTTATCCTGCACGGCTGAATATTTACCTTTATTCAAAATTAGCATAGTTTTTACAATATATCAAATTCTTTTTTAAGTAATTTTATCATTTTTTAGCTATTTTTAATGCTTTTTAGTATATTTGCGTCATTTTGCCATATTTTTCTATGTGATTCCTGGTTTTGATGCAGCTATGTGCCTCCTAATTCTCTTTAGATACCAGTTGATATTCTGCATCTCTCAACCTGCAGTAATAAAATGTCTGTCCAGCCTCCTCTGTGTAAGTTTCAAATACTCCCGTCACTATCACCTGGCTCTGATCCGCCGGGTAATCGCCTGGATATACTGCACCTCCACCAAGTTCAAATTCAAGCCCCTGACTGCAGCATGCCAGAGCGTCGGCTATGAGACAATAATTATAATATTTGTCGGTTATCGGATAATAGGATGCATAATACTTTCCTTCTATCCTTATCGTCTTGCCCTCATATTCCTCAGGTTTTGACATCATCTGATATACCGTCGCATATACAAGATCGCTTCCCATAAGTGTGAGATCCACATCCACACCCTCAGACTTGTATTGCGCTATAACTGAGCTGTCTCCATTCACGACCTGCCCATATGTTGGTTCTGATGTCGCCTCAGTTACAGATGCGGATTCTGTCTCTGTCGTGGTTTGCATCTCTGTTGTGATCGTCGTCTCTGTTGTGGCTCCCGCCGACGACTTGCTTTCCACATCACCATCGCCTGTTTTCTGATTAAGCACCTTATCCACTGCATTCTGTGTGTTCAAACGACTGCCCGCAGTCTGAGATGCTCCACCACAGCCTGTGACAGTCAGCAACATACTCAGCACCAATATTGACATAATCAATCGCTTAAATCTGTGTCTGCATCCATGCATTCTTCTATTTCTATTCATATACATATTCTTATCTCCTCATCACTTTCCCTGCTATACTGTTAAATGCAAATATAACCATATCGCATGCAACGATCGTAGATCCTACCGGTGTTGAAAATAATATGGATACCAGCATGCCGGTCAAAGTTCCCACAACTGACAATACAGCCGAATATAATACCACTGACCTGAAACTATACATAACTCTCATTGCCGAAAGTGCAGGGAATACCAGAAGCGCCGTGATGAGCAGGGAGCCCACCAGATTCATTGCAAGCACTATTATCACAGCGATTATCACCGCCAGCGCCAGATTATATGCCCCTGCATTTTTCCCGATTGCCCTGGTAAAACTCTCGTCAAATGTGACTGCAAATATCCTGTTGTAGAACAAACAGAAAAACGCTATTACACATATTGACATAACTATACACAGCCACACTTCTCCCATTGTCAATGTCAGTATGGATGTTGAACCAAACAACGTTGAGCACACATCGCCAGATACATTTGCTGACGTGGAAAATACATTCATTATCAGATAACCTACGGCTAAAGCACCGACAGACATCATAGCTATCGCGGCATCCCCCTTAAGCTTCGCATTTTGTCCCGACATAAGTATGAGAATTGCAGCAGCCACAGTCACCGGCATCACTATGATCGTGTTGTTTGTCAGTTTCAGAACAGATCCTACCGCCATTGCTCCAAATGCAACATGCGAAAGTCCATCGCCGATAAATGAAAATCTTTTCAAAACCAATGTTGCACCGAAAAGTGACGAACACAATGCTATAAGAATACCAACCACAAGAGCATACTTAACAAATGGATACTGCATATAGTAAATTAACTTATCAACAAGCTGCACTCTGTCCACCACCTTTCTCATATTCTACCGAAATGATGTTCCAATATCTGCTGTTCTTATATTCCTCTCTGCTGCCCCAGAACGAGCCCCCATGATTCATATGAAGCACATGTCTGGCGCAATCTATTGCCCTCAGATCATGTGATATCATGATCACTGCCACACCATTTTCATTTAACTGCTGTATCATCTGATAGAACTGTGCCGTTGCGACAGGATCAAGGCCAGTTACCGGTTCATCAAGCAGAAGAAGGTTCTCAGTTGCACACAGGGCTCTCGCCAGAAGGACGCGCTGCTGCTGTCCTCCCGACAAATGCCTGTAACATTTCCTGCGTATATCCCACATTCCAAGTCGTTCAAGCTGAGATTGCGCAAGCTGCTTTTCCTTTCTGCCATAAAAAGGATGTGCTCCGCACTTAGGCAGCGTTCCCGACAAAGCCACCTCCCATACAGTCGCAGGGAAATCCTTCTGCACAGGTGTCTGCTGCGGCAGATAGCCTATATCACGCGATGTCAGATCATCGCCAAACTTTATCTCTCCTGAAACCGGTTTCAACAGGCCAAGCAGAGTTTTTACCAAGGTACTCTTTCCCGCTCCGTTCTCTCCAACTATACAGAGATAGTCTCCCTTGTCTATACTGAAATTAAGGCCTGACGCAACTGCTCTTCCGTCGTACCCGACTGCCAGGTCTTTACATGTTATATAAGACATTATTTTCTCCTCTTCTATTTCCTTCAATGTCAGCCTTTTACCACATGGCTCTAATTTAATGCTTGAGACAGTACATTCAGGTTATCTTTCATCACGTTCAGATACGTCTCACCATCAGCTACAGCCTTTGCAGTCACAGACTGCATCGAATTCATCGTCAGAATCTCCTGATTTTTCGAATCTGTTGTCTTCTTTATCGACTCTGCTATACTGTGATCTGCACCCTCTATCGTCAGAATAACCGGAAGCTTTAACTCATCCACCTTCTGCGCAAGGAATGTTATCGTCTCAAAACTTGCCTCCGACTCAGTACTGCATCCCACAAATGCAGCATAGTAAGTAAGGCCATAATCATCCGCCATATATCGGAAAGGGAATCTGTCGCCAAACAGAATTGCCTGACGTTTTCCCTTAGAAACTGTTAGTTCGTACCTTCCATCAAGATCATTGAGTTCATCAACGTACTTGCCTGCATTCTCCATGTAATCAGATTTATTATCTGGATCAAGTGCCTGGATATTATCCGCCAACACATTCGTCAACGCCACTGCGTTCTTGAGTGAAAGCCATACATGTTCATCATACTCCGGGCCTTCCTCTCCTTCCTCTTCTTTCTCTGCCTGCATGCCTGGAACTATCTCTTCCTCTTTGACTGCAGTTCCCAAAGCGTCAAGCATATTTACAACCTTCATATCCTTATTAGTCGCTTCTTTCAGGGCACTATCCACCCAGCCATCAGACTCACCGCCAACATACACGAACATATCTGCGTCAGCTATCTTTGCTATATCCTCTGCAGTTGGCTGATAACTGTGAAGATCCATCCCCTGATCGAGCAGCATAGTAAGCTGAAACTTGTCGGAATCACCGCCTATAATATTGCGGATCCAGTCATACTGAGGAAAAGTCGTACATACAATGCTGTACGCCGCAGCATTTGCCGCATTTTCAGGCGCACTGCCTCCTTTCTGATCAGAATCTGCTGCCGTCATTGATGCTCCGCAGCCGCAAAATGCTGAAACAGTAAGTACCGATGCCATAACAAGGCCAAATATTCTATTTTTCATAATGATCAATAAACCTCCGAATTGATTGATATAATTGACAGGCATATTTTGATGCCTATAATTGGGTAAATTTAATAAACTGCCTCTAGATCAAAAAACACCAATAATAAGTATTCGCCCTTATCTTTAGATGTATTTCCAGACGCAATTCTCAGTCAATATCCGTACTTTAAATCAATTCAGCAATTCCACCTTCAGGGAAACGAGCGTATCGGTACAATACTCGTGGGTATACACCAATACAACTCCAAGTGTGAACACACTTAAGAACGCCAGGAACACTGGCGTAGTTGACATTGTCTTTATATTTGAAAGGAACTGTGCAGCCTGCTGCAAATGCATACATATAGGACATTCCTGCCCCGTACAGTCATGCTCCACATTGCGCGCAATATAGCCATAAGAGAAAAGTACTCCCGATACAAAGAACACTATAAGAATCCATGACATTATTCTCTTTTTACTCATTCTGCACACCTCCTTTTCATTGTAGGAATTTGGGGATATATAGTTTTCGTTGTGACCGTAACGATACAATCCCATCTGTAACAATCACGTTTAGTTTAGACTACAGCGACTCCACAACGCCTCTGACAATCTTTGCAAATACCACATATCGACGATCTGTCACAGTCGATCATAAATCCATACCTCTCCTGAACTCCTTTAGCTATGTGATTCATGGTATCGCGGTCAATATGTATGACTCTTCCGCACTTAACACACTGCATATGAAGGTGTTCGTGACAACTATGATCAGCCTTTTCCATTCTATACATACTTGAACCACCATCAGCACTCTGATACTTTATCAATTTGTCCTGGGTAACCATGCGGTCAAGATTGCGATATACAGTTGTTGTATTCGCATCTATGCCATTCTCATCCAAATACACACTTACATCAGCCGCGCAAAACCCTCTGTCCTGCCTCTCTGCAGCAAATGCCTCTATAGCCTGACTTATTCTCGTTTTATACTCCCTCGCCATAATATTCCTCTTTTTTGAATTTGCAAGTCATTTGCATTTTACTGTATCATAAATGGCTTTTAACTTTATGTCAACACTTTTTTATCACTTTTCCAGCACTACTATCTTGTTAGATATATTGCTGACAAATGGTATTTTGCCAATGACTTTATATACCGGTATGAACTCAGCCATTCCTTCTACAAGACTGTGCTGTTCTATGTATCTGTATTTCGGTATGATCTCCGCCAGCTTCTTTCCATTTGGCACGCCCCAGGAGAACCTGGCATGGCTTCCATGGATGGATTTCTCCTTGATATGCTTTGCCATGAACGGAGCCATAGTCTCTACGAGCACCGTAGCATGAGTAAATTTCCTGTCTATTATGTCGAATATTTTCTTCACATCAGCTTCTGTGAGATACATCGTAAGCCCCTCTATGATGACCAGCACAGGTTCACCTGCATACTCTACCAGGTCTGCCCATTTGCCGTCCATGGCGGATTCCGCTATCTGGTACACCGGTCCGTCCTCCTGCAGGAACTTTGCCCTTACAGTCATGGTCTCCGGGAGATCAATGTTGTACCAGCCTTTATATTTACCCTCATTTCTATAGCAACGGGTGTCAAGACCACAGGCGAT
This sequence comes from Coprococcus sp. AF38-1, assembly GCF_003603945.1. Lineage (NCBI taxonomy): Bacteria > Bacillati > Bacillota > Clostridia > Lachnospirales > Lachnospiraceae > Coprococcus > Coprococcus sp. AF38-1. The sequence goes on along the minus strand of NZ_QVGO01000006.1, from coordinate 286,078 downwards.
ATTCACAACCACAGCACCCTTGTGCTTCTTCAGGAATTCTGATACAAGCTTATCAAGCACTATGGTTCTCGCTATAACTCCGCTTCCCATCGCCAGATCCTTGTCCGCCAGTGAAAAGTCATAATCCAGACTGTCCACTATCTCTATAGCCTTGCCGTCATATATGACATGATCCGGCTTTCTTGATTCTTTCGCCCTGGCATAGAGTGTCTGGAGCATCGTCTCCGGGACTCCGGTTATGTCCACCTTTGACCTGTCTGCTGTGCTGTTCTGTGTGCTAACCATTTTCTCATTTCCTCCTGCCTTTTAATTGTGCAAACGCATGAGAGGCGCTGCGCGCGGCGTTTGCGTGCTTCACAAGGAATCCTCCCACTTACGTGGGCCCCTCCTTATGAAATATAACATTTGTCATGTTTTGTTATGTTCGTAAAAATAAGAGGTTCATCATCGATGAACCTCTTTCTTTAAACTCTCTATCAACTTTTCTGTACCGCCTGTGGCATGAATGCCGATCTTTTCTGTCAGATACATTTTCTTCTCCACATCTACATCCTCGTCCAGTATCGCCATGGCTCCTTCAAGCCGCATCTTCGCCAGCACGCGAACCAAAGTCTCATCCGGCTCGCATCCAAGCTGTGACCTGTAATATGCCGCAAATGAATGTCTCATGAACTCCTCAACCCTCTGGTGATAATTCTCATAGCAGCTGCCGTCAGCGCCATGCATGATGATCATTACCTCTTCCCTATGTGTCAGAAGGAATTGCATCATGATCTTGTCTGCATCCACGCCCGTGCCGGGGTTCTCAATCTCCCCCTTCATAAGTTTTCCAAGCATAGCTTCATATTGGTTCACAAGCGGTTCAAGTATCGCCTTGAACAATGCCTCCTTACTCTCAAATGAAAAGTAGAAGGCTCCGGTGGTAACTCCCGCACTATTGCATATCATTCTAAGACTTGCCCTCTGGTAACCATTTTTAAGGAATTCCTCTTTACCTGCTTTTTTCAGTTTTTTTATCGTTTCACTGCGCTTGTCGTTTTCCATAACATATGTTATGTTAGCACAAGCTAACTAGTCTGGCAACATATTTTTTATATGTAATGCCTTTCTTTACGCCCTGGCATTTTTCCTACTATCCACTACACACAACATTCTTTCAGTAACTTTAACGTATTCTTTCTTTCAGGTATTTCCTTACCGTCTCAAGCCCTCCAATTGGCACGCAAAACTTCTGGTCATGGTTCTTACATGCCTCATAGGTTTCCTCCAGATCAAACCAGCTCACGCCGTCCAGCTCTTCCTTCTGTATTGTCAGATCTGCTATGTCCACCTGTTTCTGATACACGAACACAAATGCCACCTCGTTGTCCCTGAACATTCTGCCATGAAATTCCTTCTCATACCGGATCCTGAATGTTCCCGCGAAATCAAGATCTGCGGCCTCAGCTTTGATGCCAAGCTCCTCTCCGAGTTCCCTGAGTGCCGACTCCATCGGTTCATCGCCCGCCTGTATATGTCCGGCAGAGGAAGTGTCATACCTTCCGGGAAAAGAATCCTTATCCATCGACCTCTTCTGCAGAAGAACCTTATACCTTCCATTCTCTTGCTTCGCTATCCAGATATGGGCAGTCCTGTGACATATGCCTTTTGCATGTGCCTCGCTCCTCTCCACTGTGTCTCCGGTAGGGTTGCCCTGTTCGTCGCATATATCAAAAAGTTCCATTATAGTGTACCGTCCTTATTCATTCATACATGAACCATTATTGTTTATCAACTCCGATTTGTAAAGCAAACAGCTAACATTTTTCTACTATTCTACACTTTGTATACTTTTATTAATGTTTTATAAAATATCAGTAATTACACTTGATATTGATCACTTTTTAAGATATTCTCAGATCACTATAAGTTACTAAATAAGTCAGCTCTAATTGACACTAACATTATTGAATGTTAGAATTCTTGTATGATATGATTATGGTAACCTTACCATGCGAAATGGGAACTTTAAGAGATGGGTGTTCTACCATATAAAACAAATGAACAATTTTAATATGGATGTTCTACCATACAAAATGGAACAATTTTATGGGAGCCCTACCATGCAAAAAGGTTTTTAAGAGCTGTGCATTTTAGCACAGCTCTTTTATATTCTCAGAAAGGCGATAATGGATATCCTTAATTTTTACTATATTGATTTAAAATACATAAGAAATCTGTCTCGTGCAGATGACAACGTAATGTCAGTCTCCCCTCAGGTAGGTAAGGAGAAACGACCATTTCTTGGAATAATCATTCTTATAGGTGGTCAGAAATATTGCATCCCCCTTACCTCACCCAAAAAGAAATTTGAAAATATGAAAAGCCAGATTGATTTCATCAAAGTATTTGACCACAACAGCAAGCATCCTGAGTATTCTTCTAAAATCATAGGAATTCTCAATCTAAACAATATGATTCCAGTTAACAACTCAGTTATATCTAAGGTCAATCTGAAATTAAACCCTCACGATACCCCAGATAAAACAAAACGAAAGATTCTTATGCAGAAACAATTATCCTGGTGTCGAGATCATTCCGATACTATAATCAACAGAGCCAATAAAGTCTACTCTCTCATAACTGATTTTCCCGACAAAAATCGCAACCTTACAAAAAGATGTGTAGACTTTAATAAACTTGAGCAAATTTTATCTAAATACTCAGATGACTAAAATCCCTACACCACCAGCCTCGCCTTCGCCCTGCCGGTTCTGTCCTTTTCCACCACTATCTGCTTGTCAATCTTCTCCTTGAGTTCAGTCACGTGCGATATTATTCCCACCAGCTTGCGTCCCTCGGTCACGCTGACCAGCGCTTTGTATGCCTGTGGCAGAGTCTTTTCTGTATCAAGGGATCCAAAGCCCTCATCCACAAACATGGTATCTATCTGAATTCCGCCAGCCGAGGCCTGCACCTCATCAGAGAGTCCAAGCGCAAGGGAAAGTGAAGCCATGAATGACTCGCCCCCAGAAAGAGACTTAACGTCTCGTCTGCTGCCGTTGTAATGATCCACAACACAGAGGTCAAGGCCGATCTGGCTTCTCTTGTCACTGCTGTCCGTCACACGCCCCAGCTCATACTGACCATCTGACATCTTCAGAAATCTCAGATTTGCACGCTGGATTATCCTGTCAAAATACGACATCTGTATATATGCCTCAAGGTTTATCTTATTCTTGCCGGATACATTTCCCGAGGCGGTATCATAGAGTGACTTCACACTGACGTATTCCTTTTCTTTTGCCGAAAGTTCATCGGACTTCCTGCCGATATTCGCCATCGCCGTTTCATTTGCGTGGATGCGGCTGTTTCCGTCCTGCATGAGAAGTCTAAACCTTCCAAGCTCATTTCTCACCGCAGCTTTGTCATCCTCAAGCTTAACTAGCTCAAGTTTTTCAGAAGACTCCAGCGTGTCTGTCAAAGCTTTTATCTGTCCTTCCAGAGCTTTGATACGCTGGAGGACTTCATTATATCTCTTCTCGGCAGACTCAAACGATTTCTGCAATTTTTGCGCTCTGGCAAGAATAGCATTCATATGTTTTTCTGCCTCTTTTCTATCGTTAAATCTAAGACCAGCAGCCATTTCAGTCACCTGTTCTCTGTCAGAGGCAAGCTTTGCTGTAAGCGCTGATATATTTTTTTCAATGTCTGCCAGCTTTGTCTGCATACCGGCCAATGTTTCTTCCTCCTGCGGAAGTTTTGTGGCAAGATCATCTCTTCTGCTGACTCTTTTTCGCTCGGACTCCAGCTGTCTGTCAATGTCGACAATCTTCTCATTATAGTATCCAATATTCTTCTCAACCTTTTCCGGCAGACCATCTATATCCTCCGGATCGTCAAATTTCTTTCCAGCCTGCTCAATAATGCTGTTCCTGATCTCTGTGACACTGGCAAGCTTTATCTTTGCATCCGTAGCACTGGCATTTGCCCTGTCGCGAGCTTTGTCAGCATCCTTCTTCGCATCATCTAACTGTGCATCTGTCGGAGCCTCCTTTGGCAGCGATGCAAGGAGTTTGTGCTCCGTCGCGCCGCACACAGGGCACGCCTGTCCCTCCTTCAGATCCTTAGCAAGGATTCCCGCCTGGGCATTCCTGTACAAAGAGCTAAGATGCTCATACATATCCTGCTTTTCGATATAAATCTCATTGTCCAGCAGATACTGTTTCTGCGCTTTGGCAACCGTCTGTTTTCTTCTATGGTATTCCACAAGCAGCCTGCTTATGCCGTTCAGATAGTCCACAGCGTCAGCCATCTTTTCCCTTGATGCCGTAAGAGCCACGATTTTCTCTCCCGCATCCGCAAGCTGGGCCTGATCCATCTTAAGTTTTTCTATAATCCTCTGCTTGCCAGCTACAAGCGTTCTGCCCTTCTCTGCCTGCTCATTTTGCCTTTGCAGGAGCTGTTCCTCGTCTGTGATATTTTTTCTCTTCTCGTCCAGTTTCTCATAATCTGGAAGTTCGTTATTTATAACCGCCGCCTGTCTCTGGAGCTCTTCCGTCTCTGAGAGCGCTTCCTTTGTCCTGTTTAACTCTGCCTCAGCAGTAGTTCTGTCATTCTGTACATTTGCAAGCTCCAAATGCGCCTTTTCAAGCTGTACTCTGGCTTTCTCTGTCTGCTGTGCCTTGCCTATCAGCGTGTCAAGTTCCCCAACCCGGGTCTCAAGTGTACCTATCTGTTTCTCATATAAATCCGTTCGTGCCTTCTCCGTTTCAATAAGCTTTCCGATGAGTGTGATCACCTCATCAATTGGCATCTGGCCGTCCTTCGCCTTCTGCACACTGATTCCCAGCGGATCATCCTCTCCGCAAACTATCCCAGATATATACTGTTCTATACTCTTCTTCATATCGTCCCGTTCACTCTGAAGCTTTCTCGTCTCATCCTGAAGTCGTTTCTGCAGAACAAAATACCTTGATGTGTGAAAAAGTTTGCTGAATATCTTCTGCCTGTCCCCGGACTCCGCCACCAACAGTTCCTTGAACTCACCCTGGGCAAGCATGGATATCTGCGAAAACTGCTCTCTGTCCACACCCAACAATTCCTGAAGATATGAATTTACCTTCGTTCTGTTGGAGATGACCGAGTCATCCGGCAGATACAGTTCTGCAGCTGCATCCTGCAGGGTAGTTCCTTCACCTTTTTTCTTACGTCTCTCATAGGAAGGATTTCTTTTAACTCTGTAAGTCTTCCCCATATGATCAAATGTCAGTTCAACGTAGGTATCTGTGTCCACATCGGCATACGTTGATCTCATCATCCTCGCATCACGGCTCGCTCCGCTCGGCTCATCATACAGCGCATAACAGATGGCATCGAATATCGTGGTCTTTCCCGCACCTGTATCCCCAGTCACAAGATACAAGCCTTCAGCCCCAAGCTGGGCCATGTCAAGCATCTGGACTCCCGCATATGGTCCAAATGCCGACATCGTAAGATTAAGTGGTCTCATAATCGCTCCTCTCTTTAATATGTAACGCCCCTCTCGCCTCTGCGAGCGGGGCAGGTCGTCGGAGCGCATTTGATTTATTCGCTTCGCTCATAAGCGCTCCTCCTTCCATATAGAGTCTATAATATCCTGAACAAAACTCCTCTGTTCATCGCTCATTTGCCGATTGTTCTGTTTCTCATACAACTCTTCAAACAGATCTATGGGCTTTTTCCCTTCAAGCACAGCGCCATCGTCTATCGTCTGTGTCACACGGGTTCGGGTGTTGTCGTATCCAAGCTTCATCACATTTGGATAGACCGTTCTGAGCTTTCCCAAAGCATCCGGCACGTCATCCTCGTCCGTGAGAACCACATACAGATAATCATCCACAGCCGTCCCCTCATAGTTTCGCCTGTCCATCAGCTCGTCAAATGTTCCCTTTACCTCGCGTAGCTCATGCATCGGAACAAGAGGAACTGTCCTTATCTCTATTTTCTTGTTCTCAGGGATGTCAACAACCGTCACAGATTTCGTATGCTTAGCCTCAGAGAGTGAATACTTAAGCGGTGTTCCACAGTATCTGACGGTCTCCCTACCCACCTTCTGCGGCCCATGTATATGCCCCAGCGCCACATAGTCAAATGAGTCAAATACCGACACATCCACATTGTCCAGACCGCCCACATTCTCCTCCGACTCCGAGCGCACTGCCCCGGTCACAAACTGATGGGCAACCAGTATATTCGTCGCTTTCTCATCTACATCCATATGCTCTACCGCCACACGGCAGGCATCCGTGTAATCCTTTATATCATCCGCCTCATCAGGGAACACCGCTCTGACAGTTGCCGGCTTCACAAATGGCAGCATGTATATATTCACCATCTGTCCTTTTCCATCCTCCAGCTTATATGGTCTGACCAGCCCCTCTCCCGTCACGGTCATCTGTGCCGAATCATATACCGGCGATATATGTATACCGCTGAGATCTATAAGACTTGATGCAAATGCCAGTTTTGCCGCCGAATCATGGTTGCCGCTTATGATATATACTTGCAGATTTCTCTTTGCAAGCGAAGTCAGGAAGCTGTCCAGCAGCTTCACCGCCTCCTCGCTCGGCACAGACTTATCATAGACATCCCCGGCTATGATAATGCCATCCGGCTGCTCATCATCGATGATGCCCAGTATTTCTTTTAATATATACTCCTGATCCTCCAACATAGAAAATTCATTTACACGCTTTCCTATGTGAAGATCCGACAAATGGATCAAACGCATGTGCTGTGCTCCTTTCTTATAATCCCGGTTCTTTATTATATGCTTTATATAGTTTATCACAAATGGAGCTCGTAAGGAATCAACCTGTGGGTTAAAAATGCGTCTCAACGGCTCAAAGCCCAAATTGCCCGGTTATCTGCTAAATAACATTTTATAATATAGGTTATTTCATCAGCACAACACCCCTGCGCACGAATCATCTTACATGATCTGCGCAGGGGTGCTGTGTTCTTATATTTACAATTTATATATCTGACCACATAGCAATCTATTTCTTGTCATCTATTATCAGAACGCCCTGTGGCGGGTTCGCATTTATCGCGCCGACAACCGGATGGGGAACATACATCTCCTCAAGGTATGCCACATCTTCCGCTGTGAGCTTTACATCAAATGCACCAACCGCATCGTCCAGATAACCTGTCTTTGTTGCCCCGATTATCGAAGATGTGACACCCTTTGCCCACTGCCATGCTATGGCTATCTGTGACATTTTACAGTTATGTTTTTCTGCCAGTTCATGAACCCTGTTCACTATCTGCATATCATAGTGCTCCATCTTGTCGTATTTGCCCCTTGCCGCACGATCCGTCTTGCTTCTGATGGAATCGCTGTTCCACTCATTTCTCGCCAGATGACCTGCTGCCAGTGGACTGTATGGCATGAGCATGACATTCATCTGCTTGCAGATAGGTATAAGTTCTCTCTCATCCCCCCTGTAGAGCAGATTGTAGTGATCTTCCATGGCTGCAAATGGCGTCCAGCCGTTATCCCTTGCCACCATCTGCATATTATAAAACTGGTATCCGTACATAGCTGACGCTCCCAGCGCCCTTACTTTTCCTGCCTTAACCAGACCATCTAGAGCCTCCATTGTCTCCTCTATAGGTGTATCATAGTCAAATCTATGTATTATGTACAGATCAAGATAGTCGGTTCCAAGTCTCTTCAAAGTACCATCTATCTCTCTGCCTATAGCTTCTTTTGACAGCCTTCCTTCATTAAAATAAACCTTTGAGGCTATGACTACTTTATCTCTTGTAATGTTGTTCTTTATCGCTTTTCCCAGATATTCCTCACTGGTTCCACCAGAATAGCAGTTCGCAGTATCAAAAAAATTAATCCCAAGGTTCAGGGCATGTTTTACCATATCATTTGTCTGATCCTCATCAAGTGTCCAGTCATGCATGACCCCGGCCTTGCCGAAGCTCATACATCCAATACACAGCTTAGATACTTCTATATCTGTGTTTCCAACTTTTGCATATTCCATATCTAATACCTCCTACACATTTCTTCCCATCTCATAGGCCTGATCAAGAGCTGTATGTCCTGCAATCTCACCCATGCCATCCACGCCGCCGGCAAATACAGTTCCCACAAGGCGACATTTCTCAAAACATGCGATCCAGCCCTCAAGTCCATGTATTGCCCTCTCATCAACGCCTGCCTCATCCTCAGCAGCGGTTGACAGGAAATAGATATCCCTAAACCTGTAATCCGATGAGTACAGCGAATTTGCGCGGTCAAGCAATGTCTTCATCTGTCCCGCCATCTCGTAGTAATATATCGGGCTGGCAAATGCTATGACATCTGCACATCTCATCTGCTCCGCCAGCTCTATGGCATCATCCTTGATCACGCATGCTCCCAGTTTCTGACATGCCATACAGCCCACACAGAAAGCAAGCTTCTTACCTTTGAGTGTAACCTGTGTTACCTCGTTGCCAGCAACCTTTGCACCCTCAGCAAATTTGTCTGCAAGTGCATCTGAATTGCTGTTGTTTCTAAGACTTGTTCCTATAACCAGTACCTTTTTACTCATAATATAGTTCCTCCAATCATATGTTTCTGGCTGGAATTTACAAGGCTTCAACTTCAATATAGATTGTAAATTTTGCTACCAGCTATTATTTTTATAATTCTGACTACCGGTTCACACACTTACCAGCAGACAATTAAAGTGTAGCACATGGAGTTCACTTTAAGGCAAGCATTTCTAACTAATTTTCATGTAAAATGTAAAATTTAATTCCCGATTTCCTACAATCATATTAATCATAATTCGTCATATACTATGTAATAAAGTATCTGTTTTCATCGGAGAACCCTTAATGCAAATAAAAACCAAACTCAACCTTTTTCACTTTATCTTCATATCGATCCTCGGTGTCCTGCTCCACTTCACATACGAATGGTCGGGCGACAATCCTGCTGTCGGTCTGTTCTCAGCCGTGAACGAGTCGACCTGGGAGCACCTGAAACTCATATTCTTTCCCATGCTCCTACTTACAATGATTGAATTTCTTTGGTCGCATATACAAGAAAAGCCCCTGCCGGGAAACTATCTTCCAGCAAGGACTATCGGTATCCTATCAGGTATGGCATTCATTGTTGTCGTGTTTTACACACTAAACGGTGTACTGGGCAGGAATTATGAAATTCTGAACATCGCACTTTATTTCGCCGGGGTTATATATGCACTGCGAACCGAGAACAGATCAGGGGCCAGACAAATGTGCATAAACGACTACGTTTCCATGACTATCCTGGCAATTCTCGCGGTTGCATTCTTTGCATTTACCAACTACCCGCCTGAACTGGGGATATTTGCAGATCCTACAGCAAATTAACCACACACATCAGAAGCGCCACCTGCATCACAAGTATAAGCGGTACTCCAACCGAGAAATAATTCTTCCTTATCTTGTGCCTGAACACCACCATTCCAAGCAGAGCACCGATACTCCCGCCGGCAAACGCCATGCCGAGCAGGACAGCTATAGGTATCCTGTATCCACCCTTAATCGCTCTGTATTTGTCAATTCCGAACATGACAAATGTTATAACACTCACTGCCGCAACGAACCAAAGTGTCCATCTGTATTCCACAAACACATCCCAGAATGCAAAGTTCAATTTGCCCGCAGGTCTAAGATTCCACGTCATGAACACCGCAAGCTCTATTACACACACGCACACTGTGAACACTCTCAGCATCATATTCGTCTTGGATGCAGTCCTGTCACACAACGCAAATGCTATTATCATGCCAGGGGCACCACCGGCAATTGCTATGATCCCCAGCAGAACACTGAGCGCCTTATGGCTTGTTCTCCTGCGTCTCGCAGCCGTCACTCCATCAAGGACAGCTCCCAGTATATTTATACATATCAGATATATGATCAACTTATCCATTATATATACCCACCTTGTCTACCGACATTGTATACATAGTTCCACTCTCCTATATACTTCTACTGATCTGCGATGAGCACCTGCGGCTGAACCTTTCTGATGTTCCCCGCTCTGATAAATGCTACCACAGAGAATAACACGCTCATAAATACCAATGGTATAACCAGTGATATCACGCTTGTACTTAAATTAAAACTGTATATTCCAAATGATTCAAATCCTGCCTTGAAGAATGGCTTGCTGACGATAAGTGCAAGAACTATACCAAGCAGCGAACCCACAACTGCCGTCACGATAAAGCGGACCGCAAGCTGGCATCTGAGTCTGAAGGATGTAAATCCAAGTGCCTTATATATTCCGATATCCTTCTGCTCACGCATGAGAACCTTGCCACAGACGATTATGACCGTGACTATCACGAATACAGCCCCCAACATATATGTGAGCAATGTGAGTCCCTGTATTGCAATGTTGACTGTACCCGCCACTCCTTCAAAATCATCCTTTGCTGAATGTATTGAATACGTGATGCCCTGATTATCGCCATATCTCTTATCTATCTCCTGGATTATCGCATCACATTCATCAGTATTGTCAATATCATAACATATTCCTTTGCCGCTCCATTCCTCTTCATCTGAACTGCTTTTGGCAGCTCCACTGACACCAGACTCACTTACGGTCTCTTCGCGGGCAAACATACTATATGCAGCCTTACTAATTGCAAAGTTCTTGCCCATATCATTTGCCGAATCGTATATGCCGGAGATCACCATCTTTCTTGCCACTCCGCCGCGCTTGACTGTGACTGTGTCACCTACGTTCATATGAAATCCATCAGCCACATACTGGGTTATCAGCACTTCATTGTCATATGTGCAGGTTCTTCCCTTTCTTATCGTGTTGATCATATCAGGGTCCTCCACTATATAACAATACATCTGCACATCATCGAACAGAAGGTACTCGCTGGACATTTGATATTTTCTATACGCTGTGTGCTCTGATATAACATTCTCTATATCCTTCTGCGTATCCTCATCGACAAACGAAGCAGTCAGGTCATACTTCGTGACTGAAAACATATCCACCAGCATATTCTGTGAATTAAACCAGCGCATCATATCGTTCATAAGTATCATGAACATGGCAAGTATAGCAGTCACTATGATGGCTGCGGCATACTGTTTCTTCTCAGATATAAACTGTCTGTATGCAAGACTCACACCAAGTTTCTTGCCTGAGACCGGAAGCTTCAGAACGCTTGAGAAATGCACACTGTCCCGTCCACCTCTTATCGCCTTTATAGGTGTGGCCTCGGATATTCTCCTTGTCTTCAACATGATAAATGCTGCTACCAGAAGCAGTATCGCCAATATGACACACAGCACAAGTCCTACATTAATATCAGACGGAACTTCAAGTCCTGAAGAAGATCTTGTGGCACTATTTATAATTTTTAGTATCGGAATGGCCAGTGGTATTCCAGCAAACAGTCCAGCCGCCACAGTGCACATATACCCGGCAAGCAACGCCAGCTTCACCGATGCATTTGTCATTCCGACCGCTTTGAGTATTCCTATGTTAACAAAATCCATCTCTATGCTGCTGCCGATGTTGTGTCCTAGAACTATCATAGCCGCCACCAGAAGCAGCACAACAAATATAAGCAGCACCGCGGAGAATACCTTTGTCATAAGAAGCATGTAATTTCCCGCCTGCTCCTTTGATAAAGTTATCCAGCAATATGACGCGAAATCACTCACATTATTCAGTCCTCTCTCAAACTCCATCTCCGTGAGGTCCAGGCCCGGCTTTTTATCTATTATGATAAGCTTTGACAATTCAAAGGATCTCTTGTCATCTTCCAGTCCGCTTCTATGATCTTCCGCAGCCTTTGCCTTGAGATCCGCAAAATCCTCATCTGAGATCAATATCGTCTTTATTCCCATGACCGAAGATCCCATATATGGATCCTCGAAAAATGACGCAACTTTGAAGGTATAAGAACCGTTATCATTGCCCAGCTCGACTGTATCACCAATCTTGCAGTCATACATACCTATGAAACTGAACGGCACACTTACCTCACCTTTTTCAAGCCGGCGATCTGTCATTTTGTTATCCACATCATACTGATCATATGTGAGCACGCTGTCTGTATCATTCAAAACGAAGCTGCTGTTTCCGCCTTTTCCATTGCAGTCCTTAAGCAGCAGATATACAACATCTGCTGCTTTCACTTCCTGCACCGCATCACATTTGCCAATATTCTTTATTATCTTGTCTGCACTTGTTCCATAGGCATCCAGCCTGTTCTCCCCATAAAGTGCGGCAAGCATACCTCCATAACCAACCTCTTCCATAGCTTCCGAATCATGCCTTATGGAATTCGTGTAGTAAGAAAGCACTGAACAGAATGCCAGAGAAATGATAAGCATAAGCACGAACACACTTATATGCACGCCCTTGTTTCTTCTCATATTTCCTCGAAGCACCATCATGATATATCTCATCCCGGCACCTCCTACCACTGCATGGAACCAAGCCATGCATCTATCTGACTCTCACGGCTCTTGCGATCTTCTTCAATATATTGTGACAGCTTCAGCTCACCTATGATCCTTCCGTCCTCTATGTAGATGATCCTGTTCGCCCTGATAGCAGCCCTCACATCGTGGGTAACCATGAGTATGCTCTGTCCCTCCACGTTGAGCTCGGTGAGAAGGTCCAGCACATCCTGGGTATTTCTGCGGTTTAATGCGCCTGTCGGCTCATCCGCGAAAAGGATACCCGGACTGTTGATGACCGCTCTGGCAATAGCGCCCCTCTGTGCCTCTCCGCCGGACACCTGTGCAGGAAGTCGGTCAGCAGCACTTTCTATATTCATCTTTTTTATGAGTTCATCAGCCCTGTTTTCAGTCTCTTTTGTTCTCGTATTCTTATTCATATAACCCGGCACAAGTATGTTCTCTCTAATGCTGAGGTTACTAACAAGATGTATCTGCTGAAACACAAATCCAAACTCATACACCCTGAGTTCTGCCATGTGCTTCTCATTGTATTCTGTTATATCCTCGCCATCATATATGACCTTTCCCGAAGTCGGTCTGTCCATCCCGGACAGACTATAAAGCAGTGTGGATTTTCCCGAGCCTGACGCTCCCATGATGACTGTAAAATCTCCCTTATAGATATCCAGATCCATGTTGTTGAGCACATGGTTCTGCACGCCCTCACTGGAAAAGCTTTTGCAAAGGTCTCTTGCCTGAAGTATTATATCCGCCATTTTTCTCTCCTTTTTATAGTTGTAGCACGGGGGCATTCAGACATCCTCTACAGATCTTCACCTCGCCACCGTGCTACAACCATATCACCCTATTTATTAACAAGTCCTTAACAAACATTTCTTGCTGCAAAATATAACACTGCCTCCAGGCCATCAGCATGATTTACAAGTTCCACATCTCCGCCCATTCTGTCCATGAGATAATGGACAATAAATAGTCCAAGGCCCGCTCCAGGTTCATCACCGGAGTTTTCCCCTCGATAAAACTTCTCATATATGAACGGCATATCCTTATCCGGAATTCCTGTTCCATGATCCTTTATGGACAGACTGTATACCATATCAGCGCCGCTCACATGGACATTCCTTGGAAGTTTTTCGGGCGATATACATTCCGTAACAATACTTATCTCCGTGTCTCTGGCATACTTAGAGGCATTTGACAGTATATTTTCTATCACCTGAACCACTCTTCCCGAATCTGAATGCTCAAGCACTGCCTCGGTTATATCTCCATTCACCACGATATTCATACCAAGTCCTATATCTGACAGGATCTGTTCCATCAGAGGTTTTATCTCAACCTCATCACTCTTCACCACCAGTCTGTCCAGATCATGCAAGGAATGAATAAACATGTCGTTCGTTATGGACGTAACCTCATCACATTTCTTCATGATGACCGACGCATACCTCTCCCTGCGCTCCTGGGTGGCATCCATATTCATGACCAATGCCTCCGCATATCCTCTTATGGATGCGATCGGAGTCTTTATATCATGTGACAACGTGGCTATAACTGTCTTGTTGTTCTCTATCGCTTCCTGCTCTCTACGCCTTGCATGCACTATCTCCGTTCTCATATGGTCAAATGCCCACGTGAAGCTTCCGAACATATTTACCCGTCTGTACTTAAGTTCAGTATCCATATCCCCTGCTGCCAGATGTGATGCATAATCCTCCAGCTCGTCAAACGGCCTGAGAACACACACATATATGTACAGGAATAATACAATCACAACACACAGGACAACGATATAAATGATCAATATATTTCTAAGTACTGACTTGCCGGTATCTAGCTTTTGTTCCCTGAGTTCATTCATTACAGCGTCAAGCTTTTCGTCAGCATCTGTGGATCCCGAGTCATACAGTTGTTTCACTTCATTCAGTTCCACTATATACTGCCCATATTCATCATCTTTTATCCGCCGTGTCTCGTCCTGCTTCTCCCTGTAGAACAGCCAACCAAAAACTATGGTTATAGCGCACATGAACACGATCAGCATTTTTATTATATTGCTTCTTACTGAATGTCGCTTCATATAAACTCCCTATAGCTGCCAAGTGGACATCCACCTTACAAGCTCATATTATTCTCACTGTCTTTGTCTATTCACTATCTTCTAGCACATATCCCGTTCCCCATACCGTACGGATAAGCTGCGGATGTGAAGGATCTGTCTCAAGCTTTTCCCTGAGCCACCTTACATGCACCGCAACCGTGGATGGCTCCACATCGCTGTACAGCCCCCACACGGCACTCATGATCTGTTCCTTGGTCAATACCCTGCCTCTGTTCTCCGCCATGTATACAAGCAGGTCAAATTCCTTCGGCTTCATATCCACATTACTTTTGTTTCTGCTCACAGTCCGTGCGTGCCTGTTGATCTCTATCTCGTTCCCGTCTGTGTTCAGGGTCAACATCTCAGACTTATTGTCATCAACACCATAAGTTCTCCTGAGTATCGAACGGATACGAGACATAAGCTCTTTCAGTGAATACGGCTTTGCGATATAGTCATCTCCACCCATATCAAGGCCATTCACCTTGTCATCCTCACTCGTCCTTGCACTTGCAAATATGATTGGCACCTGCGAAGTATGCCTGAGTTCTTTACAGAATGAGAAACCTGTACCATCGGGAAGATTGATATCCAGAAGTATGAGATCACATTTGTTATCTGTCAGCACTTCATATGCATCGTCTATGCTGGCTGCGTACAGAAAAGCATAGCCGTTGTCCTCCAGCATATCCTGTATCAGCATAGACAGATCAGCGTCATCATCCACTATAAGTATTGTTCTCTTGTCTGTATGCTTTTCTGTCATCCTATACCCTCCAATGTCTTCACTGTAGACAATTCATATTATATGACTCTAAACTGCCCACATATCGTCTGTAATATCATCCACAAGCAGTGCATACAGCCAACTATTTTTCTTTATTCACCAGCATGTCATATGTAACACCATATTTCTCCGCTATGTCACTGGCATATGATCTGCCAGCGGGTGGCGCTATCTCGATCTTGTAAGATCTTTGTGAGCCCTCGTTGTGTACGATCAGCGAATATACCTTGCCCTCTGTACGCCCTTCATTCATCTCATCCACATCAAAGCCCAGTTTATGCATATGGGTGTTGTATATCGTTCTCGTTCCCTTTGTCAGAATAGCTCTCACGGAATCTCTGGCTATATAATAGCCCTCCTCAAATGACGTAGTTGAAAACGTCTCATTGAGAAGTATGAGACTGCGATCATTTGCACCGTCAAATATCTCCCTGAATCTCTTGCACTCCTCACCAAGTCTTCCAAGATCAAGGGTCTTGTCTTCGTCAGCAGGGAAATGCGTGAATACGCAGTCCACAGGAGCAAATTCAAATTCATCACCCGGGATATATATACCACCCTGAGCCAGTACAAAAAGCTGACCTATCGTCTGGGTTATGGTCGTCTTTCCACCCCTATTTGCTCCTGTCAGAATATACACTCTGTGCTCGCTGTCAAAGTCCAGATCATTGGTCACTATGTGCTCCGACTCCTCCGTATCAAATGCTGCAAGCTTGATATTATATACGCCACGAGCCTTCATATAATATCTGCTCTTGGAATTGGCTTCCTTAGATGTACCTGCGTCCGGCTGATATGCAGAGTTCACAACCCTTGCCTTGGAAAATACCGCACCTCTGCTTTGCAATTTTTCTATATACTCAGCCCATCTTATATAGTATGTAAGCTCCGGGATGAGATCCGTCATGTCAGTTATGGTAATCGACACATACTTATTTAACGTCTCCCTCATTCTCTTTACAATTCTTGTTATAAGCTTAGTGACTACCCTGTCTGTATACCTTGTAATGTCTTTAGATTTGTCAGAATCAGGGATTCCCACCATACCTGCCGCCAGATTATTTGCGCCCCCGGTTACGACTCTTCCCTGCAGCTCCTGCTGAAATTTTGACAGTGCTTCATTTACCGCATCTAACGGCTGGAATTTATAGTCGTTCTTTGCCTCAATGTTATCATTTATTTTGTCTCTGGACATAAGATGTCCGTAGAAATTACTCAGCACGCCGCCCCTTGTAAACTGCTTGCTGTTGACTGATATCAAGCCGACACCATCTGCCTCATATCTGTTATTCAGATTGATTCCTATGGTTATACTCCTAACCTCACCGCTCACCTTCTTAAGTTCTGCTATATCCTTCTTAAGTTCACTAAAACCATTATCTTCATATATGTTCTGAACATACGCCTTAAGGCCTGTAAATCCCTCAGAATGCAGATTTCTATCTTTCAGGCTGGAATATAATGAATCTACGCATTCTATGTAATCGTCTATCTCATCAAGTCTGTGCATAAGATCCCATATACCTGAATTCTCATCATAATCGCGTTTAAAGCTGCCGTAATCCTTGAGAAAGCTTATCTTCCCAAGAATCTCCATCATGTCGTCTCTGAGTTTTTTATTTCCAATTATGTCGTCAAACACACCACCTCTGTACTTTGTAACAGATGGATCTGCATATATCCGTGACATAACTCCCATTATATAATTTTGCTCTGACTCATTTGCAGACAACTGCCTGCATATCATGTCCAATCCCAGATCATGCATGGTCACAGGGCTCAGTGTTTTAAACGAATACTTCCCTTCCGGAACCAAAAGGCTGTATTTTCCTGTTGCTTTTTCTCCCATATCTATACCTTTCAAATCATAATGTCGAAAACCTATCTGACTAACTCACACTATCCGGCTTCTGTCTGCCTTTCATCAGTCTTTCATCATTCTTCCATCTGTCTATGTTCTACTTGCCAATTACCTTCATATACGCCGCGACCATCTCCACTACGCCGTCCACGCCGAGCTTCGCCTCATCAAGGCACAGGTCATAATGTCCTGAATATCCCCAGTTCTCTCCTGAGTAATAGTCATGATAGCTTCTTCGCTTGGCATCAGTCTCCTCCACAATACTCTTTGCCTTTGATTCTGATATGCCATGCTTGTCCATTATCCTCTTTATTCTGCTGTCTTTATCTCCGCACAGGAATATTCTCACTGCATCGTTCCTGTTCTTGAATGCAAAGTCCGAGGCTCTTCCCACTACAACGCCATCCTGTCCGTCAAGCAATCTCTCAAGTACCTCCTCCGGGGTCTTTCTTCTCTTCACGACAAAGTCATCTGACACCGACTGCATCATAGAATCTATAGCCTTCTCTCCAAAGAAAAACGGATATTTGTCATACACACCCTTCTCCTTTGCCAGCCTTATTATCTCTTTCTTTGTGTAACAGGCTATACCATATTTTGAGGCAAGTCTTGCTGCCACCTCATCGCCGTCACATCCACACTCTCTGCCTATTGTAATTATCATTCTGTGCACCTCCGCTCATCATTCTTATATAATAGAAATGTCTCATCTCTATAACTCATCAAACAATACACCACCATTATATTACAATATAGCTGCAGCTGCATCCTATAACTTGCAATATCTACCTCTTTAGAATCCCCGTTCCATACATACGAAATGCTTATCAAAAAGATCACACTCTCCAACCGTTTCAAAACCAATCTTGGCGTATGTCGAAAGCGCCACCACATGTCCCTCTCTGACAAGTATATGAACGCCCTTCATGCCTCTGCTTTTCAGGACATCACAGGCATAGTTCATCATAGTCTTCGCAATTCCCTGTCCCTGCATATCCTTCCTGACGCACAGCCTTGAAAGTTCTCCCGATGGAGCCAGATCTGCTCTCCAGCACGTAAGTGCCTCAACAGCATCGTCGTGATCTATGGATATTGTGGCTACAATCTCTTCTTTGTCATTCTTCATAACAAACAGATCTTCATTCTTCAGGTCAAATGCTATGGTATTCTCGTCAGGATAATTCTCGCTCCACTCACATGGTCCACCTATCATGGCGTGATAGAGCGAGAGCAGTTCTTCTTTGTCTTTTGGTGTTGCATTTATTATCTTCATATGTCATCTATGTCCTTTCCACAATATAACTGTTGACTTTTCCTGTAGCTTGTTTTATTTTTATTTCATTAAGAAATGGGTTTTCTACTGGGTAGGGTTTATACCTGACAAGGCTTGCTCGTTTCTTTTTTTATTTCTAAAACATCGTACAGATACATTTTCCCAGAAGCGGCATGTCTGATCAATAATCTTGCACTAAACACATTGTACCGCTCAACCTCACCACTTTCATCGTAAACCGGTAACGCAAATCTGGCATCATATCTATACCATCCATTTTTAGCATTACGGCTATGTTTTTCTGTGGTGTCCTGATCTCTTTTGTATCATCCTTGTCAATAAGCTCCATATATCTGAGCATATGCCTTCTCACCTGATCATCCGACCTGCGATAACATTCAATGAGATACTTCTCCTCGGCACTGTAATCGACGCTGCTGTTCTCATCCCCATCTTCTCCAAGCAGATCTGCCAATGACATATCAAGCGCCCTGCTGATAACAACCAGCTTGTCCGCCTGCGGATTGATCTTCTTCTTTTTCCAGTCATTTATCGTGCTGGTGGAAATCCCCGTTCTTCTCGAAAGCTCTGACTGGCTCATACTCAGATCATAAAGCTTGAAAATTATGAAGTACATCCGCCTAGCTACTCGATAGCTGTGGCTGTCGCTGATACCAGACTTACTATAATCGGAAAATGGATGGATTCGAGAAGGTATACGAGCTCAACAAAGCCATACATCTCCAAGTATGCCTGAATGACATAGAGATCACAGAAGGAGAGTGGGAAGAAACTAAGAGATAGCCTCCAGAAAAAGCATTGCCTCAATCGCCGGTGTCTTTGAAGCATATTCGGCATTTTCTATGCCATTGGTAAGCAACAGCCGTTCCCAAAGCTTAGGATAATTGGAGAAATCAAATGTATTGTCATCCAATATCACGTATTCATCTATCTCAGGATGCTCCGCCAGATAGCTCTGGATACCCTCACCTCTGCCAACCCAGACATCGGTTGTCTTTCCAGACAGGCTTAGTCCAAATTTGCCCAGCATAGATACAAGATATGAGAAGTCATCCCCGTCTTCTCTCATAAGCTTCCAATCAGAAGTCAGAACGATTGCTGCATCGCCAAACTGTTTTAGCGCCTTTTTCAGCAGCCTCACTCTGGACTCGTCTATCCCGGTTCTTCCACTCGGCGCTCCCACAACTGTCGTCCGGGTATTCAATACACCATCTATGTCCAGAAACAATGCAAAACTCATCACTTACCCCCTAGAACATTTTCTCTATCCACTCTTTTTCCTTAAATCCAGTCAATACAAAATCTTTATCAACGACAAGCGGTCTCTTCACCAACATGCCATTTGTCGCAAGAAGCTGCAACTGCTCATCCTCGCTCATGTCCGGAAGCTTGTCCTTCAGTTTCATCTCCTTATACAGCATGCCACTCGTATTGAAGAATCTCTTGAGCGGAAGTCCGCTCTTCTCATACCATTTCTTCAGTTCCTCATATGTGGGATTGTCATTCACAATGTGGCGCTCCGTGTATTCGATCTTATTCTCGTCCAGCCATTTCTTCGCCTTCTGGCAGGTTGAACACTTTGGGTAACATATAAATTCCATCGTCTTTTCTCCTTTTCTATTTGGCTTATTGCTGCAAGCCTCAATTTCATCATATCAAGTTGAACATCTTCTTCATTTACTCCGAAGACCTCAAAACTATCTGCTTGTGGCATATCGATATCCAAAAGTGTTAAATTTTGAATCATCTACAATGAGTATTTTTTGTTTCTTGTCCTTCTTATTTCTCTTTAGTGATTATTGATCAATAACTTGGGCTTCCTCCCTCCCAAGTTTTATATTTCTTATGGTTTTCTTCAGCAACTTCATATCAACTGGTTTTGAAATATGAGCATTCATTCCAGCAGCGAGAGAGTGCTGCATATCCTCTGAAAATGCATTGGCAGTCATGGCAATAATCGGGATCGTCTTTGCCTGTTCATGTGATTTTCTTTACACAATAACTCCATATAATTACCGGAATCAGACAAAGCCGAAAAAAGAAAGAAGATTAGGAACCGTAATAATTCTATTCAATTTTTCTTCCTGATTCACTTCACTCTGCATGTACGGTCACCTCCCTTTCCTTTTTTTTAGACATAAACCAATAAAATATAACACAAAATGCTAAAGCAAACACAACACCAAAAACATTTTGAATCACTCTAAGACTAACCGCTCCTTGTAGTCCATAAATCTCTGCAGCAATGGCTAAAGCACCAAATGTGTTAAATACTGCCTGCCAGCCATATTTTGCTGAAAATCCTACACCGATTCCACCAAGAATTCCTATATATGCATAGATTGACGAAGGGAGCAGAAAATATAATACTGTAAAACATATAACACCTGCAATATTTCCGACAATCCTTTTACGGACTCTGTAGTGCATATCTTCCATAAACGGCAAAATCACGGACATGGCCGCAATACCAGCCCACATTGCACGTGGCATATTACAAAGTTCTGCAATGCAAATGACAATCGGTACGCATAAAATCTGACATATCTGCCATTTTGTTCTGGAAGAAGTGATATCAAATTCTTGTACCAGATCTTTCAGATTTCTTTTATAAGTTCTGTTTTTATGATTTCGATAAAATACGAAGCAGGTAAGTGCTGCACCTAAAGCCATTCCGACTAATCGCATCTGATAGCTTTTTCCCGTAACATCATAACCATATAACAGCAGATACCCAAGAACCAATGTAGATTGATTAAACATGAATGGATTATGGCATCCGAACAGAATCAACACAGCCAGTGCCGCAATATTTAACAGCATTCCCAATATCGGTGAAAACTGATTTGCTAAATGCGGACATACAGTCATAATTACAAAGAACAAAGCCAAAAGCATCGTAGATTGTCCGGTGCGGATCCCCAGATCCGCATTTCTAAACACCATGAGACATAATAAGACTACTACACCTACAATGCTGTTCTCATTTCCAAATAGGATGCTGAAAATACTAACAAAGAAAAAACAAAATGCCATTGTAACAGCTATCTTCACCAGATATACCCACATATGATATAATTTTTCTTTTAGTGTTTCACTCTTTTTCAACAGGTTTTTAGAACCTGCCTGATTTAACTGCAACTCCTGATAAAATGTCATATGAATTCTCCCATCTTCTAATTTATCTTAAAACTATATAATCTCTTCTTTCTGCTTTGGCAGCTCTATAACAAATCTGCATCCACCATATTCACGGTTTTCTGCTTTGATTGTTCCTCCGGCACTATCTACAATCCGTTTTACAAGTGCAAGACCTAGGCCATTTCCTTCTGCTTTATGAGATCCATCTACCTGATAGAACTTGTCAAATATTCTGGATTTTACATCATCCTCTATTCCTGGTCCTTCATCTTCCAGAATGAACTTAACAGAATCCTGTTCTTGTTTCAGAAACATCATAATTGTCCCCTTTGAAGGGCTGAACTTAATCGCATTATCCAAAAGATTTATCCAGATATGCATAAAAAGTTCTTCATTCCCAGTATATTTAACTTCCTCCAATTCTACCTGAAAACCAATTTCTTTTTCTGTCCATTTTGTTTCCAATGAAAGAAATGCCTGGCGGATCTGTTCATCCAGACGATATTCTGTTTTTTTCATTGGTATATTCTGATTCTCTAACTTGGATAACAGCAAAATATTACCAACCAATCCGGAAAGTCTTTGGGTGTTAAATAAGATTTTTTCTACATATTCCTCTTGATCCGGAGACAGTTCTTCTCCCTGAAGCAGCATTGTATATCCTTCAATGGCATTAATCGGGGTCTTAAACTCATGAGAAACATTAGATACAAAATCCATCTGCAGCACTTCTGTTGCACGAAGTTCTTTTGTCATAACGTTAAAACTTTGATAAGATTCTCCAACTTCTGCTATACGGCTGTTCGTTTCCAAATGCTGTTCAAAATCTCCCTGAGAAACTTCCTTCATTGCTTTACTAAGTCTGGTAATTGGTTCCAGTAACTTTGCATTGATAAAGGAAGTGATCAGCCCTGCAATCAATGTATTGAAAATCAAAAGCCAGCCAAGCACAGGTATGCTGCCCGGCAGATTAAAAAAATGATTCAAAAAAGCAAATAATAAAGCAGATATGACTGTTGAAAATACAAGTGCCAGCCAGATTGCACCAGTCAGACAGGATCGGATCCGCAATCCTTTTTCTTTCTTTTGTTCCATTATTTTTTCACCACCTTGTATCCAATTCCGCGCATTGTTACGATTTCAAAATCAGGATTATCTTTAAAACGCTCTCTGATTCTTCCTATATGTACCTCTATCGTATGTGGGTCTGCCTCCGTCTCGTATCCCCATACTTCATCCATCAACTGTTGTTTTGTAAATGTTCTGCCTGGCGAAGCTGCAAGCTTATATAAAAGCAGGAATTCTTTTTTAGGCAAAACAAGACTTTCCTTATCAGTTGTAACCGTCATTGCATCATAATCAAACTCTGTTGAACCGATCACAATTTTGTGTTCATTCAATATCTGTGCACGGCGAAGCAGTGCTCCGACTCTTAAAACCATTTCATTCACATTTACCGGTTTTACCATATAATCGTCACTTCCCGAAAGAAATCCCTGGCGCATATCATCAAAGGAACCTTTCGCAGTGATCATAAGTACCGGTATCTGATATCCTGCTGAACGGAGTTCCGACACCAGTTCATAACCATCCATAACCGGCATCATAATATCAGAAATGATCAGATCAATATACTCTTTATCCAATATTTCTAATGCCAGTGCTCCATCCGATGCACTTTTGACCTGATATCCATTCTTCTCAAGCACTTTTTGGAATAGCTGGCTTAATTCTTTATCATCTTCTACAATTAATATTTGAAACACGATCTTCTTCCTCCTTTATCAGAACAGATATCTTGCCCATCCAAGCAGATGCTGTACCAAAAGTACGTTTCTCTGACGCTTCTTTGTCAATTCAATTGGCTCTACATGATATGGATCATTATAAGTTCCGCCTTCTAATATCTGGCGGGACACTTTTTCATATTCCATCATGCCCTCTTCCAACTGTTTATTAATATCTTTACTGCGTATTATTTGTCATAATAGAAAAATCTGAAACGTTCTCTGCAATCTCCTCCCATGTATTATACATCATATCATTACAGATAATATATGGCGTGTGGATCTTCACACGATTTTTTGCATTTTTCATCAATTCTCCCAACTGATACCACACTACTGGTTCTTTGGAACCTGTGTGAATAGGATTTGACACTAATGTAATCTTTTCTGTCTCAAAAGTTTCGTCCGTATAACCGGTCTCGCAGATTCTTTCCTTATACAATACAAAGTCAATCTCAATTTAACCTCAACAAAATTTATTTTTCATCCATGCAAAATCTTCTTTGTACAACAGACTGTTAGATATAGCAAAAACGGCCTTTCAAAAACAGTTAACTTCTAAATCAACTGTTTTTTGAAAGGTCGTTTCATCAGATTCTTATAGCAATCCAGCAAATAATCTCATAAATAATTGTCCCAGTCGCAAATATGCACTTCGTCCGACTTCAATAGCATTATTTAAAAACTGTACGGTTGCACCTTCTGCCACACGGGTTTCATAATGTTTGATAAAGTTCTCCACAACAGCACGAAGTCTGTCAGGGTCGCCAATAATAACTTCCATTTGGGCAACTGCTTTCTGACTTTCTTCTACTTGATGTTCATTTGCTCCCTCAAGTTCACACTGAGCATAGTATTCTTCAATCTGTCTTGCGGTCTATTTAGCTTGTTTCTTGACTACTCAGGAAAAATATTTCTACCCTCGCCCCACCTGTATTTTCAGAATTTGAAAGTTTAATACCTCCACCATATTTTTCAGCCACAGTTTTTGCAAAAAATAGTCCCATCCCATAATGGGCTTCGCCATTTCTACTTGTGTCATCCATAAAAAACTGCTCTGTGCCATGCAATAATGCTTCTTTTGTAAATCCTGATCCGCTATCCTCCACAATGAATGTCAGCCGGCCATCCTGCTCCTTTGCGTCAATATAAATGATTCCATTTTCTTTTGTATGCTCCACTGCATTCTGAATCATATTCATTACGGCCCGGAACATTGGATCATAAGCAATCGTTACCTTTTTATCACTTTGTCCCGCCTTCCAATCTATTTTCTGGTGATAGATTTCTACCAGTCCTAGTGCCTGTTCCTTTATATCTGCGAAAAAATCTTCTAACCTCACCGTTGTATAGGTAACATCACTGCAATTCCATGATTTTGTGACATCTATCAACTGTTTTACATAACTTTGTATCTGTGTTGTGCCGTTCAAAACATAAGTGATATTATTCTTCTGTTCTGTGGTCAGTTCAGTCTCTGAAAGTAGTTCTGCATTTCCCCGTACAATCGTAAGAGGTGTTTTAATATCATGCGCCAAAGCAGACATCTGTTGTTTCTTTTCCTGCTCTGTTTTCCACTGCTTTTCTAAAGATTCTCGCAATGCATCTCGCATATCATCGATTGCCGATAAACAGTCATCAAACTCTTTGATACCGGAACAGGATGTCTCATATTCCAGATTTTGATCCTTTATTTGTCCGATTGCGTCTAATACAGGCTGCATCTGCTTTTTGATTCTTTTTCCAAAACGTATGGACGGAATGATGATAATCGCTACCGCTCCAATCACTGACATAATACTCATCACATTCTGTGGTCCTATAAAATGCTCCCTCAAAAAAGCTGAATGATATTGAGGTGTCAGGCGATATTGCAATACAACATATTCATTTTCCCTTACAATTACTTTATAAAAATATTTCCCGGATGCGTTTCCGTACTTTGCAACATTCCATGCTATCTGTTCGTATTGTTCTGACAGATCTCCACCTATTTTCTCTCCATTCTCTGAAAAGATTACATAATCACAAAGTGCGGGAATCATCTCAGCAGTCACTTTATCTGCACGTAGGATCGTATCATATGCTTCATTAATCTTTTGCTCTGCATAATTTGCCGGATAAATACAGCCCACACTAATCAAAAGGTACAGCAGCAGCCAAGCAACAATCACCAAACCTACTAATGATCCAAGCATGACCAGTACATATCTCATAAAAATCCAGCTGAGTGCATTGCTTCTCTTTACTCTTCCCATTTATATCCAATCCCCCAGACTGTTTTTATCGGTGTATAATCATAATCCGCAAATTTTGCTCTTATATTTTTGATATGCGTGATAATGGTACTGTCATTACTCTCACTGTCAAAACCAAAGACCTCTTCTAAAATCTGTTCTTTCGAGAAAACCTGTCCCCTGTTTTTAGCCAGAAATTCACAGATTTCGTACTCTGCTTTCGTAAACGGAAGTTCTTTATCATCCATCAACAGTTTCTTTTGAGACATCTGAATGCAGACTCTCCCTAAAACCATCCGGACAGAATGTTCCCTGTGCTCTCTTCTAAGATGTGCATTGATCCTTGCCCGAAGTTCCATCACTCCAAATGGCTTTGAAATATAATCATCTGCTCCTAAAGAAAGTCCGTTTACCAGACTGTTTTCCTCCGTTTTTGCCGTAAGAAACAAAATCGGACAATCCACAAGTATCCTAATTCTTTTGCATAATTCGAAGCCATCAATTCCAGGCATCATAATGTCCAGTAAAATCAGGTCATAACGTTGTAATTCTTCCATATTAATTTTTAGTGGATTACTTACTTTGGTAACCAGATGTCCATCCTTATTCAAAATGCTTTCTATCATTTCCAGAATTGCCGGTTCATCATCAACTGCCAGTATTTTTGCCATAGTTTCCCTCGATTCTATTCCGATATTCTGTTTCCTTCCCAGTGGTTTACCCACCAAAAATAGTATACCATACTAATCCCTGTAAATATTAAGCAACCTGGTATGAATGACAACCATTCACCTACACTAGTTTCTCCCAATACAGATTGCAGATAAGTATATGGTACTCTACCCGTCCAGCAGACAAATACATATTTCCACACATAATCTCCAAGTCCGGTAAGCATCAATGCACTAATTAGTCCTGATATAATCCCTGCTCCAATGGATACCCCTTTTCCAAACTGAAAAGCCAGAATCAGCTGCCACAGATAAAGTGGAACACTGCTTCCCCACAGCAGCAAAGCTGCAAATATACATCCTTTCATGATTTCGATATCGCTTGATGCGATTCTTCCAAATCCAATTCCGAATATGATTGCTGTCAATAGGATAGAGCACAGACACAAAACCAGTAGCATCAACAGTTTCGATAAAAATGCTGCAGGTTTATCCGGTAAAGACAACAGATTTTGAAAATCACCTGCATTTTGTTCCTGTTCCATCACACTTGCTGTAAAAATTCCAATAAGTACCGGAAGTCCTGCTCCTATTGCCTGATAAAATGCAATCACTTTCATATTTTCATTCCATGGTGAAAAAAAGTAATATATTAAAAATATAACGCTGATTATAATCGGAATCAGTAAGTGTGCCAGAATCACAGATGTTCCTTTCATCTTTCGCAAGTCTGCATTAAGAGATCTTCCAATCATCTTATTTCACCTCTCTTCTCTCAAACCATTTCAAAAACAGAACCGTTACAAAAACAAACCAGATGATTGAGAGACACATTCCCGGAACAATGACTCCCGTATCCAAAAGAGGATTCCCTGCTTCTGCGGCAAGTCCATTTGGTAAAACATGAAGCAACGGGCACATCATTCGCATAGGGATTGCAGAAACAAGTACATACCAGATTCTGGTTTGTGATATTACCACACCGCTGACGGTAATAAACAGGCAGACGAACAGGTTTACAATCATTCCAAATCGTTCACTTAAAAATAAAGCTACCGGAATCTCCCATAACTCAGAAACCGTCAGAAACAATACTGCAATCAACGCTCCTTTCACTGGAACATGTGTCGTTAGAAGAAAGCCTCCAAGCGTTGCTCCTGCAAACACAATCACATTAGAAAACAAAATCATGTACCCAATATAAATAATTTTCCCCAGCAACAATTTTCTTCTGTCTGTGGGAATAGTCATTAAATGATAGTATTTTATCTTTTTCTCCTGCGCCACAGAAAGATAACAAAATAGAGCAATCATCCCCGGCAGCAAAAGTGTATACCACCAGTTCCAAACACTTTCTGCATAAGCATTTGTCATCCCAAGAGTAAATATAAATGCCATGACAAATGTAAGAAGAGGAAAGCCCCAGATAAACTTTTTTCGCATGGTTCTTTTGGCTTTTTGATGTTCTGCTTTTATAATATTAACCATGGATTTCACCTGCTTTCTGGTTTTTTCTTACCACATTCATAAACAAATCTTCAAGATTATCTCCCTGCTTTAATGCTCCTTCGTATCCTAAGATTCCACCTGAAATAATCCCGACTTTATCTGCAAGTAACTGTACCTCTGAGAGAATATGACTGGAGAGAATTACAGTGATTCCCTGTTCCGGAAAAGACCGGATCAGCTCTCGTAATTCCTCGATGCCTATTGGATCTAATCCATTCGTAGGTTCATCCAATATCAAAAGTTCCGGTTCTCCAAGCAATGCCATTGCAATGCCTAGTCTTTGCTTCATCCCCAAAGAAAACTGTCCTGCTTTCTTCTTTCCGGTGTTTGTAAGTGATACAATCTGCAAGACCTCATCAATTCTGTTTTCATCTGTACCAAGCAATAATTGTCTTACCTTCAAATTCTCTCTGGCGGAAAGATTTTCATAAATAGGCGGATTCTCAATTAACGCTCCTATTTTTGATAAATCTTTCCTATCCCAAAGTTTTCCATCAAAGTAAATCTTTCCTGCAGTGGGTTTCATCATACCGGTCAACATTTTCAATGTGGTAGATTTTCCCGCACCATTCGGTCCAAGCAGTCCATAAATCTGTCCCTTTTCGATATTAAGCGAAACATTATTTACCGCTTTCTGTTTTCTAAAATATTTACATAGATTTTGTGTCTGCAACATCATTTCCATCTTTTCTATCCTTCCTTCTATATTTCATTTCTCACTGAAATATAATCTATCAGGGAAAAATAAAGATTTGATGAAGATTGCTAAATAATTCATCCACTCTATTTTTATTCTCGTATGGAATAAACCATCAATTGAATATCATTATCAGAACTCGGCTTTCCACTGAAGTCAGCAAAGCTGTTACAAATACGAAGTCCTAATTTACCGAATATCTCCGTGATTTCATCCAAACTATATAACCTTATAGGATTTCCTTCTTTCATTTCAGGCTTATAAAGTGCTTCTCCATACATATAGTCTACCTGCCCATATATCAGTGTTTTTCTATCCTTCTCCCATTCAAAAGCAGATAATGTAAGTCCCTTTTCTCCTGCATCCCATAACTTGCAAGGGAAATGTGTTTGGGCATAGCTTCCATTCATGATATCCATAAAGTGCTTCTCACATCTCCAAATCACTTTCTTATGAGAACCTATAGAAACCTCTGTCGGTTTTATCTTATTCTTTTTCGACCACTGTTTTACCAGTAATGGCTCTAATGTCGCCAAATCATTAATACCTGCAATCACTCTCGCCCCGGAACATATTGGGCATTTTTCTCCATTAGAACGAGCCTTAACGCTTGTCTGCCATTCGTGACCGCAAGCACCTCTCCACCATACTTTTTTATTTGAACCGAAAGTAATGTCATCAGGTGTAAGCGGTAAGTTCTTCTCCGACCACTCCGAAACAAGCTCCGGGTGTACTTCTGCTAAACTGTCGTTCATAGCCAAACCTCAACCTCCTTGTGCTTAGAGTTTATGAAGTTTTGGCTTTATCTTGTAGTTTGCGAATATCCGTATAAATAGAAAAAACCCTTTGAGAAAAGGATTTCTCCTCTCTCAAAGGGCAAGTTGGCAAACTGGAAGTTATAGTGCAATCTTTTTCCATTTTCTAATCTTGGTTCTAAAGGTTCCGAACGGAGCAACTGTATTAACATGTATGAATTTGTATACTTCCCAGACAGCTGTTTTAGTTGCTTCGTCAGCCCATTTTCTCATATGTGGTTTAAATAATTCTTCCTCACTCAGAGAATCAATCATTACATAAATAGAGTTGATATTCTCATTCAATCTGTCTTTCAATTCTTGCAGTGACAGCTGAGCATATGTATCTGTGAACCATTGATATAATTCGCCAAGCTGATTCCACTTAAAATTATCCGAAGGAGTTTTGACAGGAATACCCTTTCTTTCGTCTGATTCCCATTTAATAACAAGAGTTGTCCAGCCAACCTGATAAGCAAGATTTTCTGCCGGAGTTCGATCGACCTCATCAATTCTCTTATCTTTTAAATGCTCCGGAATATCATTAAATTCTGAAATATACTTTGCAAAGCTTTTATTTATCTCGTTTTTAAGCTCGTCTTTATTCTCATATGTTCTCAATAGTCTATCTCCTCAGCTTCCGATTTTCCAGTTTCAAAAAAAGGATTTTTCAAATTAGTCTTTGCAAATAACCTTTGAACCTTCACCATCAATTACAATTCCCTGATGGTTGTTAATAGGGCATAGATTCAAATTCGAAAATTCAGTCATTATTTTCTCGGTAACTTTCTTAAATGGTGCTGTAAGATAATGTGGAAGAACATAGAAATCAATCAAATCAAGCCCTGCATCATCTTCTTGTGAGTAGTCCTCCGGCTTTTCATCCATTTGCTCGATATATTGGATGCTTGGAGCGCATATAATCGCACCTGCCGATTCACCAATCATCAGTTTTCCCTTTGCCAATTCTTTTTTCAACAGCTCATCCGTTCCCGTTTTACGGAGCTGGTCTATAAGGAAAAAAGAATTTCCGCCGGTAAAATATATCACATCCGCATCTTCAAAAACAGACTGTATCGTTGAATAAGCCTCCGTTGAAATATCAATTTCAGTTACGATTGCTCCCAACTTTTTGAATAATTTTCGAGCCGAGCCGACATAGCCGGTGTAGCCTTCACGCAGCGAAGCTGTTGGAATAAATGCGACTTTTTTATTTTCAATTTCTTCCTTTATCAGACTTCCTACACTTGAAAAGTGCGAACATAAAAACAGTTTCATCAATATTCTCCTTTATATATAAATTCTAATTTTCCAATTTAACAAACTTGAAGTTGTTTATCCAAAATGAAATGGAATAACCATATCAAGTAAAACCGCAAGAACTATACTAATCGTTCCCATTAGCGCAGAACTCCTCAATGTGTCTCTCCTCAAAACAATAAGTCCAATAATAAAGACTATCACTTCCAAAACAGATTTTGCATTAAAATACCAGCATCCATATACAAAGCACATATTGAACAATACTGCCAAAATCAGCGCTGATAGTATAAATGCCAGTTTGCTTTTCCCCTTTGCATACCAACAGACAAAAGCCAATAATGGAGAAACAGCTGTAAATCCAAACCAAATCATCGCATAACTTCTTGGGAAAAATCCTGCAATATAGTTTGAATACAAATAGTAGCTTGCAACCATACCAACAAAGAATACAAAAACATTGATGCTTGCTCTTATTGCAGAATTGCTATAAATAGAAATACACAGTGCAATCAATATCCAGATTGCAAAACGCCCAAGAAAATTACCAATATCTAAGACTCCATTTATTGCCATAAGCACACCTGGAAGTTCAGTTTGACGAAAATCCAGATATTTTGAGAAAGTTCCCAAAGCTATTCCGAGAAACAATATCGCTATGGTATTTATAAGTTTTCTATTATTGGATATTGGATTTTCTGCATTCCTTATATCATTCAAAAAATTTATCATAATTACCCTCACAAATTCTAATTTTCCAATTTAACAAACTTGAATTTATAAATATCATTTTACATTTTTATATGAAATCACAATATGACTTGGTGCAAATAATACTGATGCAATAATCAATAGCACTGACCTACTCATAATCCCACTAAATAAGAACAACATTGAAGGAATAATAGAAAGTGCTAATGCTCTGAAAACGCTGTTTTTCTTAAAACATATAATCCAAATAGCACAATAAAGCATTACCAATATGGTATCTACAATCAGATATAGTGCAAATGCTTCGTCAGACCACCACCCGAACCAAGTTCCCGGAATATTGATTATCATGAATCCGAAACAACCCAATCTCCCTACTTGTTCTGTGACCTCAACATATTTATTGTTCCACTTATTATCAAATCCATCTTTGCACTTAATCGCAAATACAACATTGGGTATCATAATGACTGCAATAAAAATCAGCCCAAAAACATTAAACCATTCCATATTATCTACCATCACAAACTCTGATTTATCTATTAACTCTCTTAACTTTCCCCTATTTTCAAGGCTTCCCGCCATTGAAAATTCTATATATGTATCCTTTTCCCTTGTTTTTGCCCTTATGGGATAATTACAAGGGAAAATTCATTATTCAGTTGTTTAATCGTTGCCTGCCACTTTATCAAGAAGTCTTGCGGAAGTCCGCTTTGCTTCCCTTGTAGCATGGGCGTAGACATTCATGGTGGTACTCACGTCTGAGTGTCCTAACAGTTCCTGCACATCCTTAGGCTGAGCCCCGTTGGATAAGAGGTTTGTCGTGTAGGTATGCCTCAGTGTGTGGAAATGGAAACCTTCAAGCTCCGGTACTTTTCTTCCTGCTGTCCGGCAGGCTGTTTCTATGGTTGCCGGAAGTTCCAGACAACCATCCTCCCTTAAGCATACAAAGAAGATTTCGGTGTAATCTTCCGGCACATTCTCTGTCATTCCCAAATGATAATACTCGTAATGCACCCGATTCTTTTCCATTACTTCTCTGTAAAAATTCCGCTGGTAGAGTTCCCCATACTGAAAACGGTTTTTGTGCTGTTCCTTTTTTGCATTCCTCAAAATATCTGCGAGGGTATCGCCAAAGTCAACAACCCTGATCTTTTTCCACTTTGTCGGACCGATTTCGTGCTTATGGGTAGCACCATTGTAGCGGATGCTCCTGCGTACAGTGAGATACTGTTCTTCAAGGTTGATATCCTGCCATGTCAGACCTGCTACCTCTCCAAGTCTGAGACCTGTAAAGTATGCTATCTGAACCGGAAGAATCGCATCCCCACTTCGTTTTCCAAGCTGTTCAATCAGTTTCCGGTACATTTCAAAGGAAAGCGGTTTAACCTTGTCTCTGTCTGTGGCTGTTTCATCCGCAAACAAATCCGTTTCTTCCTTTTTATGCCTCATCACCACATACTGCATTGGATTGAAGGTAATAAACTGTTTCGGAAATACCGCAAACCGGAATGACTGTTGCAATACTGCTGAAAATGACCTTACATAATCAATGGAATATCCTTTTGATATAAAATCTCCCACAGTGCCTCCAAATGAGAGCAAATCCATAAACTCCTGCAGGTGTACCGAAGTCACCGTTTTCAGTTTCCTTTTGCTGATAGGGTGTTGTTTGATTCTCCCAATTGTCTGAAGATAATTGCCAACCGTTCCATTACTCAATGTGCCTGTCTTTAATTCTTCCTCAGCCCACAGGTCAAGCAACTCTCCGAGTGTGATGTTTTCAGCCTTTGCAACAAACCGCTTGGCTTCATAATCCTCCATTGCCTGCCTCAACAGCTTTTCCGTTTCGCTTTTGTTTTCCGTACCTGCAAATTCCTTCTGCACCAGATTACCGCTTGCATCTTCCACATAGAAGCGGTAGTACCATTTCTTGCCTTTCTTTCTTACAGAACCTTTTGCCATAATCGTTACTCCTTTCGATATCGACAATCGGAACTGATGAAATGCTTTCTGCGTGTAAGTATATCATAACTCCGGTTGTCTAATCTATACCGGTTCGGAGTCTTTCTCTGAAAGAAGATTTGCAAGCCTTACGGCTGCCGTTTCGGGATTCTTGGAATAGAGCCTTACAATGTCGCCCATGTCGTTCAGTGCGTTTACCGTATGGGTGATTTCCCTAAGGAACATAATCTCATTATATTCCTGATTGGATTCAAACCCCATTACTTTTGCAATTGTGGCATCTTCCGTATTCCCTTTAAAATTCTTACAGGCATATTGAAAGGAATCAACGAATAATTCGTATTCCTTCAACATCAGCAGCAGTAAATCTTTGGAAAAATCCGCTTCGTCTGCCTTCATATCATAAGGCAGTTTGGAGAGAATGGAAGTCATGGTATCACGAATCTGTAATTCCCTTTTATCCGTAACATCACTTGTCATTTCTTCCGTCTCGCCCTTCAGCCACTCCACTGATACATGAAGTGCTTCCGACAGACCATCCAGAACAAGCTTCTTGGTGTTGTCAATCGTTCCTGCCTCATACCGCTGTATGGTGGAAGCGGTAACTCCCATCTTTTCTGCTATATAAGGCTGGTTGACACCTAATTCCAGTCTGCGTTGTTTTGCCCTGCTACCGATTAACTTGCGTAATTCTTTATCTTTCATTCTGATACGCCTCCTTTTTCGGTATGGCTAAAGTATAACACAGTAAAAGTAGCATTGCAATATGCAAGTTAATAATTGCTTTTAAAATTTCGTAACGCTTGACAAGAAGATATAAAAGTTATATAGTAGGCATAGTCACAAAATTGCATTATGCAATTCAAGAGGAGGTGTTTTAATGACAGAAGTGAAGATTGCACTGTCCATTGAGGAAGCTGCCGACTATACGGGTATCGGCAGAAATACCCTGCGGAAACTGGTAGAATGGAAAAAGCTTCCGGTATTGAAGGTAGGACGGAAAGTCCTTATCAAAACGGATATGCTTGAAAAGTTCATGACCGCCAATGAAGGCAGGGACTTAAGGGACAAAGGAAATGTCAGAGCTGTCACAAGAAATGTGACAAATTAAATAGGGACAGTCCTAAGACCATCCCTAAGGTATGTATCTGACCGAAGCCATGATATACCTACACGCAAATAGATTATACCATGTGCTTCCTCTAAGATACAACCGGAAATTTAAGAAGTGGGGAAGAAACTTTTTTATACAAGCCCTCGGCGTTTGAGAGCGAAATACACCCCTCGCACAAATCTTACGATTTGTACTCTGTGTATTTCGCCCTGCTGGGAGCTTTCGCCGACAGGCGGATATGTTCGTAGACAGGCTACCTATGTAGCCTACTCACTTTCACATTAGAAAGTTTCCCATCCTCATTTCTTGCAGCTTCGTACTTGGCAGATACGGAAAGGAGGAAGCACATGCCAAGAAATTCATTTATTCAGATGACGAAGCTCCACAATGTCCGGGGAAGAATTTATTATATTTCAAGCCCAAAGAAGCAGGAAAATCTGTATGCGGTATATGAAACCACAGACCGTAATTTTTGGACTGACCTTGCAAAATATAATCAGGCAGAATTTAAAAAAAGCGGTACGGAGGGGAAATGTATTGAGGCAAGGGAATTGATCATAGCCCTGCCGGAATCTTTTACGGAGTATCCTCCAGACAGACTGTTGCAGATATTTACAGACCATTTCAGACAGACTTACGGAACGGACTGTATCGCAGCCCTGCATCACAATAAGCGGAAAACCAACTATCACATCCATCTCATTTTTTCGGAGCGTACACTCTTGGAACAGCCCATAGAAAAGGTTGCCACCCGCAATATGTTCTATGACGAAAAGGGAAATCATGTACGCACCAAGAAAGAGATACTTGATGAAGAAGGAAATATCCGTAAAAGATGTAAGGTGATTCACAAAGGTGAGGTATACGAAAGACAGATTTTCTCCATTAAGGATAAACACTTCAAGGCTGAAAATTTCCTTGATACCGTCAAGCAGGATTATACCAATCTTATCAATCAGTATGTGTGGGATAAAAGCCAGCGGTTAGAAGTTTTTGAGCGTGGCGGTATGTATCTTGCCACCAAAAAGATTGGTAAGAACAATCCGAAAGCCACCGAGATTGAGGCAGACAACAGTAAACGCACCTTGTGGAATCAGACTGTTGACAGAGCGATTGTAACGGGTGTTTCCAAGTCAGAAATCATGCAGATAAAAAAGGAACGGATAACGGACAAGATTGTGGAATCCGTATGGCTTTACGGAAACAGACCGAATCTGTTATCTTCCATTATCGGTACTGCCATTGCAGTATTAGAACTGTTAATCTCCAAAGTATTTCTCAAAACTCTGGAGCTT
This sequence comes from Coprococcus sp. AF38-1, assembly GCF_003603945.1. Lineage (NCBI taxonomy): Bacteria > Bacillati > Bacillota > Clostridia > Lachnospirales > Lachnospiraceae > Coprococcus > Coprococcus sp. AF38-1. The sequence continues at coordinate 250,371 of NZ_QVGO01000006.1, read as the reverse complement.
GCAGATAAAGTAATTTCCAAAGAGCTTGAAGCAAGACCGGAGAACACAGATTTCAAAGAGCAGAAAGCTGTACCAGAAGAAAGCAGAAAGCAGACAGATACACCAAAGCCTGCCATACCGCCAAGACCACAGCCATCACCGGAAGCAGTTTCTTACAAGCACTTATGCGAAATTTATCAAAAGCTGCAAGAACAGAATAAAGCAATTTTTGCACTCGATAAACAGCGAAGTGACCTTGAAATTGAACTGTCCGACAGCAAAGGTATCTTCAAAGCAAAAAGGCGTTCCGAACTTTCAACAGAGATAGCCGGATTGGAGGAACGTATTTCCCGAATGAAAGCCCGATTATCCCATATCGTAAAGGAATACGGGTATCAGAATGCGGAAGCCTTCTACAAAGCATTTCATAAGTCAGAGACAGCTTATGGGGATTATCAGGACAGCCTTAAGAATTGGAAACAACGGTATGGAGAAAAGCCGCAGTCTCTACATGATAGGCTTATATCTAAGAAACAGGACATAAAGGAGCGAGAGTTAACAAGACCATATTCTCCACCAAACCGTGGAAGGAGTAGATAACAAACGAAGGGAGGCAATTGCCTCCCTTCGTTTGTTATCTCTCCGTAAAAGACTGGAATTTCACCCTCTCGCATAAAGATACAAATTATTTTTTTATTTCCTTATCATATATCTTTTTTGAGTATACCACAGTTACAATTGTTGCTAATAATAAATAAATCAACATAAAGATTGTGCCAGTCATCCCACTTGTAAATACGGTTGTAATGATAGTCAATAACCCCGTAATAATAATACATATTGCACCAAAGCGGTTACTCTTTCTCCATGTATTATCATTGTGCATACTCCAAACGGTTCGAACTCCCACTACTGCATTTCGTTTTGCCTTTGTCATAAAATTTCCTAATACAATAAATATAATACCACACAAAATACATGAAACTTTTGCAATGTCAATAACCGCATGTTCACCACCTGCATTTGCCTGTATCCAAGAAGAATAAAGAATAAAATAATGCATAATCCCGAACATGATTGCTTGCGAAATTCCTACAACACATAATACCTTTGCAGAAGATTTTGTTTCCATCTGTTCCTTTTCTGTATTTGCATTTTTTGATTTTTTCTCAAACACATAGATTAGCAAGTGCCAAAACAGTGTAATAAACAAAATAATTACCGGAAAAATAAAGCTTTCTGTTTTACTTCCCCATCTGTCAGTGTTTCCCTCCAAGTCATGATGCATAGGTATAATATCAGGCATAAACTGTAGTACAACACTTGTAACTACAACTGGTATCATTGCTACTATCCACATTATTTTTTTCATACTTTTTTTCCTCCAAACTGGTTAACCCATATAATTAATTCATCGAAAACCGTAGTGTTGATTTCATAATAAACAAAGTTTTTCTCTTTATATTCAGATATCAAGTCTGCGTTTTTAAGTAATTTTAAATGATAAGAAAGAGCAGCCGGTGTAATCTGTAATTTTTCAGCAATCTCTCCGGCATTTAATCGTTCATTTCTCAACATAATAAGAATGTCTCTTCGCTGGCTATCTGCCAATACTTTAAAAATGTTAGTTTCTCCCATATCTTTTACCTATTTAAAACTTTCTTTAAATAGATTTTAGCATGCTATTTGTTTTTGTGCAAGAACTATTTAAAAATAATTTTAAATAGAGGGGATACACTGAAAAATCAATGTGTCCTCTCTATTTACCTTAAGGCAAAATTCAAACATCTAGAAACTTAAGATTCCTGCCTCTTATTATGGAATAACCGTACGTTCTATATATTTTTCTGGAATTTTTAGTACTAGACCTCTATCATGATATTATATTAGCAAAATCACCACGTATCTAAACGATCCTCTGCATCAACCCATACTTGCATTTCTCCATCCAAGTATAATCTTGCATATTCTAATGGATTATCAATAGCCAAAGCATTCAACGAACACTGGGAGCCGGGAGTAGTTCTCAATCCTTCCTCTGCCTTATTGCAATCAATTCTAAGCACTACATTTTCAAACGTGGTTACATCTATGCTATTACATTGCGGATTATATCTTGCATAAATCAATCTCATATCTTATCTGTCCTTTCCTTAATTTTCTAAAAGTTTTGAAAGCATTTCAATCCGTTCTTCCTGCCATTTTCATTTCATGTTATAATTTGTTACTGGATTTTCTTTCCCTTAATTTTGCCCTTGTGAGCATTCGTAACATGAGGGAAAAGGATATAACACAAGGGAAAGCATAAGGGCAAACTCACTCGCTACAAATTTAGCATTTTCAAGGGGTTGCGGACTTCACGAGGATAAGATATAACAGTTAATAAATGTTATGAATTAAGTCAAATCAAAACTTGAATTTGTATTTCTGTTTGTTTTAAAAATGGGCAACTCCGATTGGAATTGCCCACTCATTGCACTAATTATGCGATTTTTTTTTGCTTGCACCGATTTCTGCATCAAATGATGTAAGTTTGATGTAAATCGCTGTTTTTTTAGTTTTTTATCAAATGAAGTACGTCCCGTCTATTCGGTAAAACGGTACATCTTTACATCACGTCGACTGACGTCTCCGTGTGTTTTTCGCCTTATGTCGGTGTTCGCAAGCGCACACCGCCGCAAGGCTCAGTTTTCTCATCTTAATAGAGCTTTGCACCTGCTGGAATGTGGTCATCAACCATCAGAAGATGGAGCTTTTCTTCGCCTTCTTCTTCATGAATAGCACTGAGGAGCATACCGCAAGAGTCAATGCCCATCATAGCTCTCGGTGGAAGATTTGTGATAGCGATAAGCGTCTTTCCAACCAGTTCTTCAGGCTCATAATAAGCGTGAATACCGCTTAAAATGGTTCTGTCTGTGCCTGTTCCGTCATCAAGAGTGAACTGAAGGAGTTTCTTTGACTTCGGTACTGCAACACACTCTTTAACCTTTACAGCTCTGAAATCAGACTTGCTGAATGTATCAAAGTCTACCATTTCCTCAAACAAAGGCTCAATCTTTACTTTAGAAAAATCAATCTTTTCAGACTCAGTTTTTACATTTTTTTCAGGTGCTTCAGAAGCTGTATTATTTACATCATTTTTCTTATTTACACCATCTAAGGACTTCATTGTTGGGAAGAGCAAAACATTCATGCACCAAGCAGCATACAATGCAATTTCTCGATATTTAAGGATGTGTACTATCATTCCACTCTGCATACAACGGCACCAAGATACATTTTATTGTTGTACTTTTGTCGTACTAGAACCCGCTTTGTCGTACCAGAAATCAAATAATACTTTCCAATAAATCATACTTAAAATAATTTGGACAATTATATAAGCATACCCGTGTTATTTAATTTTAACAAACTCTCCTGTTTTCTTGCATCTGACACCTCAGCATAGATATCCAAGGTTGTCTTAATATCCTTATGTCCCATAATGGACTGGATGACTTTTACATTCACATCATTCTCGCAAAGTCGTGAGCAGAATGTATGTCTTGTAATATGGCAGCTAAAACGTGGAAGTATAATCGGTTCACGCTTTTCTCTCTTTGCACTAACTAGTTCCTTTGCATTGCAATCTGCCACATATATTAAGATCTTCCCCATTAAAGTAACAGACAAGAAAGCTCTGGACTATATCACGAATCCAGACAAGACTGATGAAAAACTGCTGGTTTCCAGTTTTGGCTGTTCCCCGGAAACTGCTGATCTCGAATTTTCCATGACTAGAGAAATGGCAAAAAAGAATGGAATGGACAAAGGTGATAACCTGGCATTTCATCTGATCCAGTCATTTAAACCTGGAGAAGTTGATGCCGAAACTGCCCATCGCTTAGGACAGCAATTTGCAGCCGAAGTACTGAAAGGAAAATATGAATACGTGATCAGTACCCATGTTGATAAAAAGCACATTCATAACCATATCATCTTCAACGCTGCAAGCTTTGTTGATCATCACAAGTATGTTTCCAATAAGCGGAGCTACCATAAACTCTGCAGAATCAGTAATCGTATCTGCCTGGAAAATGGACTTGCCACCAGTATGCCAACCGGAGAAAAAGGAAAAAGCTATAAAGAGAACATGGAATATCATCGTGGCACCAGTTGGAAAGCCAAGCTACGTGTTGCAGTTGATAAAGCAATCTGGACTTCCATCAACTATGAGGAATTTCTACAAAAAATGCAGTTAGCTGGATATGAAGTCCGGCAGGGAAAGCATCTTTCTTTCCGTGCACCGGAACAAAAAAATTTCACTTATATGAAATCTCTGGGAAGTTATTATACGGAAGAAAACGTCCGCATCCGCTTAGCTAAAAATCGTAGCAAAGTGAAAACTCCAAAACATCTGTCCAGAGAAGCTCGCCTGTATATCAATATCTCCACGTATGTAACGACTGGCAATCGAGAAGGATTTGAACATTGGGCAAAACTCAATAATCTAAAAGAGGCAGCCCGCACCTTCAACTATCTTTCAGAAAATAACCTACTGAATTATGAGGATTTCAGGCAGCATGTTTCTGATGTTGATGCTTCTGTTAAAGCGGCTGATCAGAGAATAGCACACATCACCAGTGAGCTAAGCACGCAGAAAGTCATTCAGAAACACTGTGATTCTTACCGGCTCTGCCGTAAAGTGATAGAAGATTGCAAATCTGCAAAAAATCCAAAAGAATACCGTTCCAAGCATCTGGCAGAATACCAACTCCACGATTCACTAAAAAAAGAGCTTCAGGATCTCGGTGTTACCAAAATCCCTAGCTCTGAAAAAATCCAGAAGCGGATTGAAAATCTTGAATCTGAACAAGCTGCTACCGTCCGGGAAAAACAGAAATTACAGAAAAAGCAGAAAACACTGGATATCATTCAGCAAAATTTCTCTGTGCTGCTCGATGCTCCTGAAATCAATTCAGACTTACTTCCGGCAAAACGGGAACCTGTTTCTGTCACAAGAGATAAATAAGATTGCACTGACAACTCAATTATTCTCTTCCAAATCTTCCCAAGGTTTCAGACCCATTTCCTCCCAGGTGACACCATACGGTGCACCTCCGGAGGTATAACCGGCAATAACGAAAAATCTGTCATCTTGCAAGATTTCTTCTTTAGCCAGATTATCTCTTGTTTCTTGTTTCCGTCTTGCTCGCCTCTGCTGCTTCTTTTGTTTCGCAACAGCTGCTTTTTCTTCCGGCGTTTTCTTATGTTTTTTTGCCATAAGTGTTTCTATTATAATTCCATTCTGAATGTCTCTCAGGATACGTTCTTCATAACTCTTTTCACGCTTTTCAACAATTTTATAAAATTCTTCATATTCCGTTTTAGGAGCAAGCGATTGAACTGCCGTAAACAAACTTTTGCATATATCATTCATTTCAGTAGCATCCGGCATTCGCTGATTCTCAAGATAAAACTTCAAGTGCATTTTGTATGTTTTATCTGCTATTGCACTCTTCTGTTTTTGTTTTAAGTCTTTATAGCTTCTGTCGTTCCTCTGCATCTACAATTCCTCATCTGCCTTCTTTCTCCCGTGCCATCAAAAGCATTTTTTCAAAAGACTGAGCGAATCTTTCATCATCTTCCTCCGTCCGCTTCTTCGGTCCCTTGACATGACATTTACGGGAACTTCTTCTGGCTTTTTTACTCAGGTGACGTTCCATTAGCATCTGATCAATATTATCATCCGTGTACCATTTACCTGATTGATGAATAGCATAAGCACCTTTTCCCAATGCCATTGCAGCCACACCATAGTCCTGTGATACGACAATATCTCCTTTATGGCAGATACTAATCAGTTTATAATCTACTGCATCTGCTCCTGCACCGACAACAACAACTTTACTATAAGTCGATGACAGAACATGGTTTGTATCACACAACAACATTACCGGAACACTATTATCTTTTGCAATCTTTTCAATGATCGCAACCACTGGGCAGGCATCTGCATCAACAAATATTTGCATCTTTCTATTTCTCCTCTGAACCATTATAAGAATAAGCTCTGCTGTTCGTATTCTGCCTCTCGTTTTAGCTGAACCGGTACCTGATGCAGAATTTGCTCCATTTTCCTGTCATCGAACCAATCTTTCAGCTGTCCTTTTTCCAATATCAGCGGCATACGATCATGTACTTTTATCATAGATTCATTGGCTGCTGTAGTCATAATCACAAATCGTCGTTCATTCTCAAACCAATCACAGAAGCCAGCCATATACAATACTGGTGCATCATATCTGGAAAATGTATTTTTCTCTTTTAACCGATTCCATTCATAGAACCCACTTGCCGGTATCAAAATGCGGTGATAGAGGATTCCATTTCGAAAAGAAGGTTTGTCCATAACAGATTCTGCTCTTGCATTTATAACCAGATTCTTTCCTTGTGACAATGGATATCCCCACTTGCAAACATCCAGTTTCAATCCATGTTCTGATTTTTCAATGATCGGTGCTACATTGGTTGGAAAGATATCTCCTGCAAAATGTTCCTGCCGGATCCGTTGGTCTATATCATGCACTACTTTTTCGATTTCATCTGCCATATCAGAATCAATATAATATCTACCACACATAATACTTCCTTCACTTATAGATTCTATTTCATCAAATATACATCATTTATTTCTAGGCACTTTAAACTCAGTTAATCTATAATTTTGAATCCACCCCATACATTCTTCACCATCTTCATTCTCCCAAATTATCTGTCGCCACTTTTTATATTTATCTATAATTCTAACAACTTTCCCTTCCTCAAGCTTTTCAATTACAATCGAATGGCAGTCATGCTTCAGTCGTACAATAGATTCTCTATTAACGATTCTATATTTAGTCGTATTTAGCTCCTTCGCATCATATCCCATTCCAACGATGTAATAATTATTGACTTGTTGTGTATAATTGTAATTATTTATCGTTGTTGCTGAAGAATTCGTAACTCCCAAAACAACTGATATAATCGTAATAATAAAGTTCAGCCATTCTCGTATTTCTTTAACATCTATCGTTCGTTTTTCTTCTATTGGCAAATTCTGCTTCTCTTTATTTATCGAAAGATTCGTTGCTCTTTCATATTCCGATGCAATAGTTTCTGACACCGTATCAATATCCCATTCTTCGGATTCTGAGAAAACTTGATCGGTAACTCTTCCCAATAAATTTATATGAGGCTTCTGGCATAATGGTGGAAGCCTAACACCATAAATTAACAACACCATATTGAAAAAACACTTGTGTCCTTTAATGTATTAACTGCGAAGAAAAACACAAAAGGAGTATTCACAAGTGGCTTCAGTTAATACATTATGCAAAAGTGTCCTTAATGTCAAGAACACAGTTATAAAAAATTGTAATCTTTACTCTGATAAGAATGGAGTTAAACATATTCGTATCCAAGCAAGACCTAATAAATGGCACGAGAACGACTGCCCATTCTGCCATAAATCATGCCCTGTTTATGATAAACATTCCAGTAGTATAATGCCGAGATATTACGAAGATAACTCGTAGAAAATGCAAAGTCCAGTCGCAAGTTTAGACACGATATTGCTCTTAACAGTCGTATAAAATCAACATTTGCAGGGATTTATCAAATTCCGACATACCGTCTTAGAAAATGAATAATCCCTCGCAATTCATTATGAACTACGAGGGACTGCTTACTGACTGTTAAAGCGGTAGCCGATCTCACGAACACTATCTATGGAAAAGTGAGAGTTTGTATCACAAAGTTTTTTACGAAGATTCCGAATGTGAAAGCCTACGGTATCCTTTTCATTGCCTGCTGATATTTCGCCCCACACCTTATCATAAATCTGCTCGTATGTAAGAACACGACCTTTATTGGCTGCGAGCAAGCAGAGTATATCGTACTCTTTGACGGTCAGTTCAATTTCCTGACCGTTATTGATAACTCTGCGCCGGCTCAAATTGATTTCTAAGCCGGAAAGGGATAATGTCGGCTCATATGAAATCTCTAATTTTTCAAAATCAGGGTGCTGTTTTACAAAAGCCAGCATATCGTCAAAGGCTGTTGAGTCTTGTGATTTGAACTCCATTATTACGATTCGTCCGATATTATCACCCCCCTTGGTTAGTTTTTTTGTCTTGGACAACATAAGATTTATTGCGTGAGATAATACGATTCATCAATCGTTTTCAGAATAAAATTCACATCGTCATAACGAGAGGAATCGGACTGAGAGCCTAAACTGCATATCAAAAACTCTTTTCCGTGCTGCTGATAAAGCACAATCAAGTTATAGTCGTCAGACAGAGAGCCAGTCTTAATTCCGCATACATTTTCGTTGTAATATTCGGATGTCGGATCAAGGAAGGCGTTTGTATTCTGCCATATTTGTGTACTGCCATCAGGCAGTGTTGCCGTATAAGTGTTTTGAGATACAATTTCTCTAAACCACGAGTATTCCAACAACCGATATACTACTTCTTTCAAATCTAAAGTGGTGGTAAGTGCCTCCATATCAAAACCACTCGGATCATATAAAACTGTGTCTAAGTACCCCTGCTGTTGCAAATGCAGGTTTAAGTTCTCCATGAAAATCCTCACACGCTCTTGACAGCTTTCTGCTTGCGGCGAAAGTAATCCTCCACAATAATCAGCAACCACATAAGCTGCGTCATTCCCTGACGGTACTAACATTGCCGCAAATAGATTGTGTAAAAAGTATTCTTTTTCCTTGATTTGAGCAACAGACGAGCCAGGTTTCGTGAGTGAAATAGCACCATAGTCTGCAACAACGATACTATCAAGGTCTGCTAAAGTTGACGCATACTCAATAACAAACAGCTTGGCTAAACTTGCAGGAATTTGTGGCTCGTTCTCGTTTTTTGAAACAAATATTTCATCATCAGAACAATCCACCAAAATCAGCGATTTTGCATTATAAGAGTCAGGAAAATCTTCTTTGTAGAGAAAACCATTTATTTTATTCTTTACCTCTCTGAAATTTTCCGGCTGCATTGCCCACGGCACAAACATTATACCTATGCCGATACAAACTACAAGCAAAAACAAAAATACTCCAAATCGTTTTTTCTTACGGCGTTTTCTCTGCATATATGTGCTCACCTCCCAACACCAAAACTCCTATGTGCCATTTTTAATCGGCATAATTTGCCTGAATACACTCTGTAAATCCAGACGGATCTCCCAACTTAGCTTTATCAATATTATCACGAAGATATTTGCGTGTGGCGTCATCACAGCGATCTGTTCCCATATAAGGCATATCAAAGGCTTTTTCGAGTTCAGCTAAGGCTTTTGCCGCCCTTTCCGAATCCGTATTGTAAGTATCAAGCCATTCCTGCATCCAAGAATATTCCCAAAGGTTAGATGCTCTTGTATCGCCATATCCTATCTGAAAAGACGCTCCCGTATCTTCGCCTTCCAAAGCATCAGGCGGCGTAAAGCCCTCCGGCCAATTCAAATTCTCAATGGTCGTTAGGTATTCTTCTTCAATGGTAGCAAAGTCCGTGAAACCTCTTGTGTTTGTGTCGGAGTCCGAAGAAGTGGAGCAGCCTGCCAGCATAATCACCAGCAAAGAAATCATAACACACAATAACAGTCTGTACGGTCTTTCGGATTTTGAGATTGTTCGTTTCATTTTGTTTCCTCCTTGAATTGAGTTTTATTATCTAAGAGCCAATGCAGGCTCTAATTTTGCTGCTTTCAATGCTGGTAATAATCCGCCCAATAATGCTGTAAGCACAGACACAGCAACTGCAACAACAGCAACGCTGATTGGATAACTCGGTGTTCCCACCGGGGAATCCACAGGGAGCAACGCTCCAATACAATGCACCAAAATCAGCGAAATCAAAATAGCTGCAAAGCAAACGAATATTGATAAAATCAACTGTGAGCCTAAAACCAATGCCACAATATTTGTTCGTGAAGCACCTATCGCTCTGCGGATCAGCAACTCATGTGTGCGCTGTTCCAATGAAGATAGTCCGATATTGATCTGCCCTAATACGGAAACAAACAGCAACAAAAGCGAAGTAACCAAAAGCCCTAATTGCAGTATGGACAATACCGAATCATAGGTATCTCCAATATCACTCCGCCCAGCACTTTCCCAGTAACCGCCAATGGTATCAGTCAAAATGTCGCCAAGGGCAGAATGTATCTGTTCGATTGTCAGTCCTGTTGTGGGATGCCAATACACATTTGCATTTTGTACTTGCCACATTGCTGGTGCGAAATTGAGGATCGCCGCAGAATCCGCATAGATAGTCGGAAAATCCCTGCCATCGTTTACTACTCCGACAATATTGAATGGGGTTAACGAAAGTGTGCTTTTTACATTTCCTGCAGCATAGGGCGAATCATTAAAATAGTTTTTAGCTTCTTTGTTTATGACCACTTCAAGCGATCCGCCCTCACTCGAAGGCTCTAACCATCTACCGGATGTCATTGGAAGATTATAGACTTGACTATATGCCTCCGTGGTGCAAACTAAATCAAAAGCCATCAGGTTTTGGTAAACATCATTCGGCGGTATTGGCGTTAAATCTTTCATTGGTGCAAATCGAATATCTTCTCCCATAGAAAAAGTAACAGCGGCTACATCATCAATGGCTTCAAATCTCTGGAATAATTGTTCCATTTTATTTCTATCGTGAAAATCGGATTCCGTTATCACGAATGAGTAAGTAGGTGACCAGCCATATACCTGTGCGTTTACGGAAATCAAATACTCCCGTCCAAGCGTACCAACTAATACCGATCCAAGCATTGCGATAATGCCTACAAGCATTGAAACACTTGTCAGAATACTTCTAAGTGGAGACAGACGAAGGTCTTTAAGTATCATTTTTAGCACAAGTTATCCTCCCTCCATCCATTTCAAAAATCGTATCACAGGTATCTGCAATATCAGGATCGTGCGTAACCAACAGCAGCATAATTCCATTTTCTTTTACGACGCTGTGCAACAGTTCCATAATCTGCGTTCCCGTCTTTTTATCCAACGCTCCCGTAGGCTCATCACATAAAATGGCTTCCGGAGATACTGCAAGCGCCCTTGCGATTGCAACTCTTTGTTGTTCACCGCCGGACAAATTGATTGGGTAATCATTTTCCTTGCTTTCTAAGCCGACACTTTTTAGCAAGCCTGTAATTATCTCGTGACGCTGTTTGGCGGTAAACGACTTTTTGGCATAGAGTAGGGGTAATTCGATATTTTCCCATACCCGCAAGTGCTTAATCAGAGAGTAGTTCTGAAATACAAATCCGATATTATTGGCTCGCAGTATAGACAGATCACGGTCTTTCAAAGCAGAAATAGATATACCATCATAAAGGTACTCGCCCTCATATTCCCGATTTAACAAGCCAATAATGGATATAAGGCTTGTTTTGCCTGAGCCGGACTTTCCGACAATGGCATAACTGCGCCCTCGTTGCAATTCCATATTAGCGTTGGTTACTGTTGTCAGCATATCGCCATTATTCAATTTGACGCTTGCTTTCAAATCCTTTATTTTGATTAAAGTCTTTTCGGAAATTCCTTTCATTTTATCAAATCCCCCTCGGATCAAGGTTTGGCGGAGTAGCAGAAACTACATCGCCCTCCTCTAAGCCGGACAGTATTTCTATATTGGCTCCGTCTGTCACACCCAATGTCACTTTTGTTTCCACTCTTTCTCCATTCGGAGTAATTACAGTAACCAATCCCGTCCCTTGTCTACCCGCTATTACCGACAGCGGCAATATAAGGACATCATTTCTCGTTGTCGCCGTTATGACTACCGTTGCACTTTGCCCCGATTTCACATCGACTGTTTGACTGATCAAGCATTGCAGAATGCCCTCTTGCGGCACGATTCCCGTAAACGCATTTTCATCTGCGGCAGGCGACACCACGGCAATCATATCGGTTGGTCCTACACCATCATATACTTGAAATTTTGCTTTCAACTCTGCATACTCCGGTAAGGTACTCAAAAAATTATCTGCCTCTACATTGAGGGCAAATCCTGTATAATGCACTATCGCTACGGGATAATTACTCGGTACGCTTTCATTGGATGGGGCAATAGAGGTAATTGTACCATCCACCGGAGATTTCAATTCTTTGCCGTTCACAGTTCCAATAATTTGCCCGGCAGTGATTTTTTCTTCTAATTCTACCGCTGTATTAAATATGCCATTTTCGGGTGAGAAAATAATAAACGGTACTGCCGGAACAATAGTCGTTTGCGTTGAAACGGTTGGAGTAATTGTCCCTCGTACAACTGATACCGTTTTTTCTGCGGATGTTGCGCTATCTGTAAGATTGTTTTCGTCTGTCTGCCCAATTGCAGAGCAGGCAGATAGCGTAAATACAAGAAACAAAATAGAACATAGCAGCATTTGTTTTCTTAGCAACTTCATCATTCCTCCTTATGCTGTATCACAAAAAATACGAGCCTCTATCTTGATACTTTTATTGTACCAAAACAGAAGCCCGTATTTTCTTGATTGCTCGTAAGATATTCCTCTTTTTTTCTATGCAAATTCTTACAATTTTCCTACGCCAACGGCAAAGTAATTGAAAACTTGTTTTGATCCTCTTGGCTCTCTGCAACGATTGTACCATTGTGTAGTTCAACAATCTGCTTTGCAATCGCCAAACCTAATCCAGCTCCTCCACTGCTTGTACTTCTCGCTGCGTCAAGCCGATAAAACTGCTCGAAAATCCTGTTTAACTTTTCTTCCGGCAGAGTATCGCCGTGGTTACAAAAAATAATGCTGACCGTATCTTCCTGACATTGTGCGCTGATCGTGATATCCGTATTTTCAAAACTGTAGATAACCGCATTTCTCAAAAGGTTATCAAAAACACGCTGAATTTTGTCTGCGTCACATCGAAGCATTATATCATCATCAACACAAAGATTACATTGCAAATTCTTTGATTTGAGCATAGGCTTAAATTCATATACAAGTTGCTCCAGCAGGCGAGTTAAATTGATTTTCGTGTATTGTAATGTAATATCGTATATATTGAATCGTGTTATCTCGAAAAACTCGTTAATCAGATCCTCTAACCGTTCTGCCTTACCAAGAGTGATTGATAGGTACTTTTCTCGAAGTTCCTTTGAGATTTGCGACTCATCACGCAGTAAAGTAAGATACCCGATTACAGAAGAAAGCGGTGTTTTCAAATCGTGTGCAAGATACATAATCAGGTCATTTTTTCGCTGCTCATTTTCTTTTGCAAGCCTTGCATTACTTTCAGCCTCTTGTTTTAACTGATTGATGTTAGCGGCGATTTCACTCAACTCCGGGGACATTTCAATGTAACTGACATTCTGATCGAACATTTTTCCTGTCGCAGCCTGTACCTCGTACACATAGGCGACTACTTTTTTCAAAAGTAGGTATGTCATGTATATAATACAGCCACCCCACACGATTACAGCCACTATATAAAGATATACTGTTCTGTAATACAAGTAATAATACAAAACATACTTGCGGAGAATTTCCTCTGCCATAATTCCTAAAAGAAAAGTACCGCCAAAAATAAGCACAGAGCAAATCGCACATTGAATTACATACCCTTTGAACAAGGTAAAGAGCAGATAGTTTTTTTCTTTTTTATTCAATTTCATACCCTACCCCCCAAACAGTTTTAATGAACTTCGGATTTTTTGAAGGTTCATTCAATTTTTCCCGAAGCCGCCCAATGTGCGCCATTACCGTATTGTTACTGTTGCGAAGATACTTTTCTTTCCACACGGCTTCAAATAATTCCTCCGAGGCGACAACTTTACCCTGATGTTCGCACAGATACCACAGAATAGAAAACTCCAACGGAGTCAAGGCTATTTCTTTGCCATACAAGTAGCACTTGTGGCTGACTCTGTTTATCAGTAGACCTCTGATGTCATACTCGTCTTTTTCTTCGGATTGGCTCAAATTAGGACTGTTATAGCTCTGATAACGCCTTAATTGCGTCTTTACTCTTGCCACAACCTCTAAAGGATTAAACGGTTTCGTTATATAATCATCCGCACCAATCGTAAGCCCCATAATCTTGTCGCTATCCTCAATTTTGGCGGTAAGCATAATAATAGGGAAGTAAAACTTTTCCCGAATTTTTTGGCAAAGTCGAAAACCATCAATATCCGGCAGCATAATATCAAGTATCGCTAAATCAATCTGCGACTGTTTGATACATTTCATCGCCTCTAACCCATTATAACATTTATATACTGAATAACCATCGTTACTCAAATACACTTCAAGCAGATCAACGATTTCTTTTTCGTCATCCACAATTAAAATCTTCTTGTTCATTGATCCTACACCTCATTTTCGGGTACGGCTTCCATTATGTCGCCAAAATCACACTCTAAGTATTCGCATATATTCAACAGCACGGGAAGGGTAACATTTTCATTTTTTCCGAGTTTCGCAAATGTACTTTTGCTTGCCCCGACCGCTTCTCGTAATTGACTCTTTTTCATTCCCTTGTCAATCAGAAGTTTCCAAAGTTTGTTGTACCGTACTTTCATTTCCGCACCTCCACCCAAATATAGTTTGTATTATAGCACTTTGAGAGTGAAATCGCAATTATTAAGTCTGTATTTTGAGACTTTTAGTTTTCAAACCGGCACAATATCTTTCTGATATGTAATCCAACCGCCTGCAAAATGCAGGCGGCTTGTGTATTTTAATAGGCAGGTGCGCCGTAGCCAAGAATCTCGTAATAACCGATAGAATACTCATTGACTCGGCAACTGTCGCCGGAGTTGCCCTCGACCGTATAAACCTTGCCGTTTTCGACCTTTTGAACAATACCCGTATGGTCGGATAATCCATCCTGACCACTTTCGTCTGCCCAATCGAAGAAAATAATCATTCCGGGGGCAGGCTCGGCGCTGCCATCCAGCCATTGTCCACGATCCTTAAACCATTGTACTCCGTTGACACAGCCTGCATATTTTGGGATAACTCCAGCGTCGATATAGCCGCACTCGTTGGCACACCAAGATACAAAGCAAGCACACCATTCTACACGGGAGTTAAAACCGTACCACGACCAATACGGCTGACCGCCCACATTGCCAACCAGAGAGAGTGCAACGGTCACGATCTGTCCGTCGCCGCCTGTAATGCCGTAAAGCACCTGTGACCAAAGGTAATTGTTTTCATCTGCAAGCAGTTCAGCGAGGTAGCCTTTCTGTTCTTCGTTAAAACCATATTGCGCCGCCATTTCCTCGGCAGTCTTGTGGCTGACGGTAATATACAGATAGGTTTGTGTGACCGTGCTTTCAGTTTCCACGATATTACCGCGTCCGTCATCGGTTTCGGTAATAACTGTTTCGGTCTTGCTCTCTGTTCGGGAAGATATTTGATTCATCTCCCAAAAGATGTCTTTTAAGAGTTGCTTTTTGCCATCGTCCATTGTGGCAACCTCTTGGGGGTTATCTTGATCCGTATTCGTTTTTACAGAGTAAACGGCAAGCACCTCTTTCCAAACGGCTCTGCTGCCACTCATTTCAAGAACATCATAGGATACCGAGTTCTTTTCCTCTTGCAGCTTGGTATCGTATTCGGTATTGATTTCCTGCACAACGGTCTGCATACTCATTCCAGTGCCGGAATCTTCGTCTGAGAAGAAAATGCCAAATACTGAGCCGAGGATCATACCAATCAGGCAAATCACGATAATAACCAAAACCGCCACCCAGCCGCCTGCGGCGATAGCGGCAATCAAGGCTTTCGTTCCGGCAATAATCGCTTTAATGGCAAGTGCGGTCGCTTTGGCAATCGCCTTTACCGTAACCACGGCGGCTTTTGCCGCAGCCCTTGCCGCTTGTGCTGCTCTCTGTGCAGTTTTAACCGTAATGATTGAATCCACCTAAAAATCCTGGATTGCTATGCCCCCGCTTATGCCCCTTGTCATCATAATGGTTTAGGAAAGGTCAACATATCTCGGCTCTTTGTCCAGCACATAACCATGGGCTGTTTTTACTTCCTTCACATAGTATTTTCCAGCCGGGAGATCTCCCATCTGTGCAATACCATTGGAATCTGTGGTAATGGTTCCCACTTTTTCATCGGTTTTGAAATAATCTTCACTGACACCATCTGCCGCTTTGATATCTTCCGCAGCAAATACATCGAACGTCACATCTGTAAGGCTTCCGGTTACATACTCAAAAAGATGCTCCACGGTACCTTTTACATGATCCAAAAGTGTTACCTTATCCAAAAACTCTCCATTTTTGTTGATGATCAGAAGTCCTGTCGGTACTTCATCTTTCATCTCTACTTTCTGAATCTCTGCGGTATCTTCCAGAGTGAACTTCACATCCGTTGCTTTCAGATATCCATAAGGTGCCATTTCCTCACGAAGAGTGTATTCCTCTCCAACTGTCAGGCGTTTGATCACATGTGGCTGATCTTTTACAGACGTCCACTGATCCACAACATTTCCTTCTTTATCAAGAACGGTGAGTTTTGCCCCATCCAGCTCCACACCTGTTGTTACATCAGATTTCGTGATTTCTACTGTTGTCGGCTGGTTCTTTTTCACAGTTTTCAGTTTTACTGTCTTCACATCCTGTCCCTGGTAAGAAGCATCCAGATTCAGAACTTCATCAGAGGATACAAATCCCGCCGGTGCTTTTAACTCCTTCACATAATACTGTCCAAGTGGCAGATCCAGCGTACATGCTGCAAGTCCATCGTTATCAGAAGTCATTTCCTGTAAGAGTGTGTCTGCTTTCACGATCACTTTTCCATCCGCCTTAATATCCGCTTTGTTAAAGATACCAAAGACAGCTCCAGCTACGGTTGCACCATTTTCTGCATCCTGTTTTTCTACCTGGATTGTAACTTTCTGTCGGTCATCGCCAACAGTCACTTCCTGTTCGATCACAGGTGTATCCTGATTGGCATAGACAAATGCGACTTCTGATCTGTCATGGTTCAGTACGAATCCTTCCGGTGCAGTCTTTTCTACTACATAGTAAGAACCAAGCGGCAGATTCTCTGCAACTGCTTTTCCGTTTTCTCCAGTCTTTACCGTTGTTACCAGTGCATCTTTTGCATAGATCAGCTGTCTGTTTCCGTTTTCATCTTTCTGATAATCCGGTGTATAGATATTTTCAGCTGCATAGACATTAAATTCCGCACCCTTCAGGTATCTTTCTTCATAAACAAAATCCTTTTTGAATCCGGTCAGCATTTCACCTTTTTTATAGATCGTCAGCTTTCCTTTTACCGGATGGTTCTCGTAATCTACCGTAATAATGGCATCTCCGCTCTCAGAATCCATCTGGTATGCTGTGTTTGCATCCACCGCAATCTCTACATAGTTCTTGTTGATTGTGTACCCTTCCGGTGCGTTGACTTCCTCAATGCGGTAATGTCCGATCTTCAGATTCTTCGGCATGATCAGATATCCCTGGCTGTCCGTAAAATAGGACTTATGGGTTGTTGTCACTGGGTAAGTTGTTACCTGTTCCACATACTTCTTGTTGTCCAAGTCGTACACTTTAAATTCTGTTCCTGCAATCAGGACGGATTTCTTTGTTTCATCGTCTTTTTTCACGATTTTCAGTTTTGCCTTAAACTCTTCATCCAGAAGCACTCGCCAGATCTGTGGCTCATTTGGATGATGCTCTGTGATATTCACTTCAAAATCATCGACTGGCTTGTAGTTGTGCGGTGTTGTTGTCTCACGCACGATATAGCTTCCAAATGGTAATGGAATACTGCAGGCATACCCTTTTTCATCTGTGAAAATCTCAGTTGCTCCATTTTCTCCACTCACTACTGGTTTTGCAGAATCAAAATCATAACTTCCATCTGCTTTCTTTGTAAGGGAAGATTTCAGATAAACTGTAAATCCAGCTCCGGATAACAGATCTGCATCGGTCTTTCCATTGTTGGCTGCTTTAATGATCTGGAATGGCTGCTTGATGACCTGCTCACTGGAAGTGCACTCTCTTTTTACTTCTGATGTCATATCTCCTTCATAACTGCACGTAAGATCATGCTCTTCTGTATCTGCCAGGTATCCGGTCGGAGGTGTAATCTCTTTGATATAATATTTGCCAAGATACAAGCCATTTACAGAAGCCTGTCCTTTGTCATCTGTTGTAAGAGAAGCTACCTGTTCTCCTGCTTTATAAATAGTTCCAGTTGCTCCGTCCGGATGCACGATATCTTCACGGGCATACAGACCATAAACTGCACCTTTCAGTGTGGCATCTCCCTGCGGTACTGCTTTTCCTGTTTCTTTATCAACTTTGAATAAATTGATCTTTGCTGTCACACGGTCATTGCTGAAGGTATGGGCAAATGATACGGTTGCTTCTTTATCATTGGTGTAAGAAAACTTGAACGTATGCAGTGTGCGTGATAGAACCATCTGCTCTCGTTACCTCTTTCATATCCATTGGAATATGACTTTTCTTACAGGCTTTCTCCAAAAGTTCCGCTGTTCGCTCATCATTCACATCAATATGCGTGACATCCTTGCCCTCTCTGTTAAATCCCTTTAATGAGCCATGAGTTTCCTTATAATTCGACATTACCTTATCGACAACCTTGCCGAGCAATGTCTCCTTCTGTTCCTCACTCATACCCGGATTCTGCTGTTCAGACCGCTTACACGCATCCGCAATGGCAGTAATCAGATCTACGCTGACAGTCACAATCGCCTTTCCTGTCTGGAACGACTCCTGCGTCAATTCATCGACCATTGTTCTGTCCTCCCGATATTATTTTCTCTGTGCTTCCTGTCGTGTGTGGGTGGTCTTACCCATCGAATACCATTTTTGTTGTACATTTGTTATCCTCCTTCTTTTCAATTTGAGCTTCTGGACAATTTGTCCAAAAGCTGCTTTCCTTTTTTGTCCTCGAAAGGACAAAAAAAGAGCATTTATGCTTTTTACACATAAATGCTCTGACGCTGTTTTATTATAAAATTGTCTTAGCTGTTGTTCCCTACAAACTGAAATTTAATAATTAGTTTTTTTCGCAATCAAAACTCCAACAGGAGCTAAACCGCCATCCACCAAATTCACTTTGACGACTGTAAAGCCATAATTCGTAATAAACTCACAAAAATTTTCCTTGTTCCATTCTTTGTATGCTTTAAATCCTGTAATAGACATCAATCGCTTTCGTAAACCACTTGATTTTTTCTCTGCCCATAAGAAGGTTGGTGCGTACAAAATACCATCTTTTTTTAATACTCTACGAATTTCCTGCATTGCTTTTTCAGGCTCTGGCATAATGTGCAGTGCATTTGAAATTACTACACAATCAAAATTTTCATTCTCATATGAAAGTGCCGTTGCATCGGCTACGCAAAAACTAAGTTTTTCTGTTGTACCTCTCTTTTTCGCTTGCTTAATCATATTTTCCGAAAAATCGGTTGCCGTCCAGCTATTAGTACAATCGGACAATGGGAAAGATAGCTGCCCTGTTCCACAAGCTAATTCTAATACATTCATATCAGATTTGAGATAATCTCTAATATATCCGCAGATTGCATTATAAAACTTCTTATCTGACTCCATCAAAGGTGCATATATTTTTGCAAGTCGTTGCCAATAACCCTTGTTTGCCTTGTCTTTCATATCAAAATCTCCATTTTATTCAATAATACAACTTCAAATTTGCTTATTTTAACCAAATCGGACCGACAATAAATATTCCCCAAAAGAGAACTGTAATAATGACTAAGGCTTCAGATACAGACCAGTAAATGATTTTATATTTTTTTACCGTAAGAGGATATATAAAATATATCAGTACAACTAATAGCTGTAAAATGATAAATAGTATTGTTTCCTCAACCGTTGCAGATATGAAAAAGTCAGCAGCGCCCTTTGCTACACCCTTACCTATAAGCCAGATATTGACTGCCAAAAAAGAAACGATTGAAAGAATTAGCTTTACACCAAATCTATTCATGTTATTCCCCTCCAAATTCCGATTTGTAAAACTGTAGCATTGATTATATCAAAGAATCATACTTGCAGCAATCCCCTTAAAACGAGAGGCAGGTGTGCCCTCCTGCCCCTCAAAAGGAAGGGAAGGTGAAAAATATATAGTCAACTGCTGTTTCCAGCAGCTATGAATCGTTACTTACCATAGAAGTCATGGTTTACTTCTGCTTTATAGTAATTACTACATGTTACAGGAGCATTATACAGTGTCGTGAGCATATAGCTTCGTATGTTGCGTACCTTTGTAGTATTATTCCGCAGGCATTCCAGCACATACTCCATCGTATGAAAATCTATCTTCTCCAATCTGCTCCGAACAACATCATATGGGAAATCATATTTATTGATACGGATTACTGGCTGTTTAACCGCTATGGTCTCAACCATCAGCTCCACCAATTCGTTTATGTCCATCTTCTCTGTAGGATGGCATTGAAGCAATCCGTCATAATCAATATTATCTTTGATAAATGAGCGCACTTCATCCATCCTATCCATCGTATCAGTTTTCACGCCTGTGCCTGATGGAATGATAGGATAGGTAATCTCCTCCGTATTCTCTGTAGTATTCTCTGTATTTGTCTTACAAAACTTTGTATGAGGTGGTACATCGTTTTGTGGTAGGGTGTTACAAAATTTTGCAGGAGGGTCATACGAAATTTTGTAGAGGGTGGTACAAAATTTTGTAGGAGGGTCATACAAAGTTTTGTATGAGGAGGTACAAAATTTTGTAACAGACTTATTTGCTTGGTTTTCAGCCTGTTTTTGTATTTCTTCCCCTGTGTTTTCTACATCTTCGTCATCTCCTGGTATGTTCAGATATGTACATGTGTAAAGTCTATCAACGCATAGATCAATATACATGACATTATTTAAAACCATTCCGCTATTTGTTTCTATGTTACGGAATTCACGACGGATCACACCGATTTCCTCTAGTCTGTCAAACGCTGCCTTCACACTTCTCCGTGATTCTCCAAACTGCTCGGCAAAATCATTGTAAGTTTTCTGTAGCAAATCCTCTCGAAACTTTTTTCTGTAACCAATTGTCATGCCGCTATGCTCGTCCCGTACTTCCACAGGACGATACCAATACACGATTTCCGACAACACACAGATAGCGAGAAGGTATGGCTTGCCATTTTCACGCAAAATTGTTTTATACCAATTTACCGGTGTAACATTGCCACTAATGCTCATCTCTGCCAGCGCATCCACCGACGCATTACCGGTATTTACAATATTAGTCATGCCCTCTCACCTCTTTTCTTCCATTCATCTAAGAGGTTTATTATAACCTCTGTAATCTTTTCTTCCGTATATCCTTCATCAAAGTAGTCATCCAATCTGTCTGCCTTGAACGTTACCTTTCTCGGCTTTGCTAACACCTGTTCCGGAAGCATGATGTTCCTCACTTCTTCCTGTGTAAGCATATTTTCCCGGCAGGATGCCTTTAGTCTTGCCGACTGCTCTATATTAGGGAATATATTCCTGTCGAGTATTATATCGAGTACCCACTGCTGCTGCTCCTCGTTCAGATACGAAAGATCAACACCCTGAATAAAACCAATCTTTTTCCTGTCAACAAAGTCAAGCAGTTCATCCCTGACTATCCGCATCTATAAGTAGTACCTTATTGCCTTCTCTTACCAAACCTATACCTAAGTTCACTGTTGTCGTAGTCTTTGCTACTCCACCTTTTTGATTCACGATTGCTATTACTTTACACATACCGTTGTACCTCCATTCCCTATCGAATCACCATGCCACTTCCTACATAGTGACATTTTTCTTCTACCTGCATAACGTTACTTGGTTTCTTACCAGAATCCTTTTTCTTTCTTGATACTTCTGCATACACACGTTTATATTTATCTGTTCCAACATTATCAAAAAAAGTTGAAACATTATTCACGTCAAATCGCTTATCTCTCTGAAGTAAACGTACAAACCAACGTATGTCATTTTTTGTCCCTTGAAGCCTTATCTTTAACATATTGACACCTCCTTGAATAGAAAATAAAAGGCAGGGATATTCAATATTTTGTAATTAAATATCCCTGCCAAATTGGCTATTTTATTCACTTTTATTCACCAAAGAATATTGTGTCCCTCGTGTCGACTCTATAGCCGACAACGACATGAATTCTGTCCACTATCTGCTTTTTATTCCTTTTCACATCGGTTCTGCCGAAATTGAAAAAGCTGCAAAAGTGCGTAAACTCAAGGATTTCTAGGTATCTTTCCTTTGTATCAACACCACGCTCTCCACATGCGGTGAAAGTTACTTCTTATACTAAATAGCAAAACTGCCTCTTTTTATCAAATAGTAATTATGACATAATAGGGGTAAAATTATCACCCCTTCCAAAATTGATTTACATTCCTTTATTGTTATATCATTCTAATATTTAGTATAGGCAGATAAATATATTTATAAAATTCATTCCCTTCAACCATTTTTTGAATTTCTATTTTAGAAGCAAATTTTACATTCCCAACTTCAAGCTCCTGTAAACATAATTTGCCTAATTCGATATTCATTTCAATTAAAAAAACATCTACAAAATGTTGGTTCTTTTTATACTGATAAATCAGTTTCAAATTATCGATATTTATTTCTATTCCTAATTCTTCCTTTACTTCTCGATAAGCTGCCATTATAGGAGTTTCCATATGTAATACAGTTCCCGATGTAGTTGTCCACCGTTCAGGCAAATTTTTAACATATTTAGAACGCTGCTGAATCAAAAAGCCTTTTTTACAATTATATATCCAAATATGAACTGTATAGTAATATAATCCTTTAGGTATATTCCCCTTATCAAACATACAGGTCTTTACTATTTTCTTTTGCTCATCATATAAATCAATCCTATCCATTTCTCACCTAAAAATCAAGGTGCTGAATCAAATCCAGCACCCATATTCCTGTTATTAATTTCCCTTTAATTTCCACATTAAATAATGAGGAATAGTGGCGCACAGTCCATCAGCAGCATTAGACAAATCACAATTTTTAATTATATCTTCCAAGCTAAACCAATTAATTTCCAAAACCATTTCTTTTTCAAACCTATCTTTAAAGTGTTCCAATATAGAATGACTTTGTTCTTTATTTGCCTTAAAATTAAAAACATATCTTAATTCGCAATTTATCTCTTTTGGTTTCTTTAAATCATCTTTTACTTTTCGTGTATATGAACAAATCATACTTAATTCATTTTTATCAATTTCTAAGCCTATTTCCTCTTTCATCTCTCTACATAATGCATCAACGGGAGAAGTATCATCAACATTCATATGACCCCCAACTGGCAAATCATATCTCTTTTTATTAAAATCTCCCCGTGTCTGTAACAAGAGCCTCCCTTCATGATTTTCTATTACAAGAAAAACCACTTGATGAATCAACCCCAAGCGATGACATAAAAAACGTGGAGCTACACCTAAAATTTCCCCATTTTCCCCAAGTACCTCTAACATTTCTCCATCGGATTTTTTCATCGAATCAATGTTAAAAGAAGCCAATTCCATTAATGTTTCAAGATCAATTACTTTTTTCATTTTAGCCCTCCTTAATACTTGTAATTCAACCACTTTCTATATTCATAAGTTAATTGTTTTGAACTAATAAAACTAAGAATTCTATCTATTAATTCTTGCTTCTTAATATTTTGAGCAGAATCTAAACATTCTACCAAACATTTTGTATTTTTAGAAATTTCATCATAACGCCCAATACTATAAGCCATCTCTAATCCATCCTGATAATATTTAATTGCATCATTAAGCATCATATTTTTTCTATATGCATTTCCTAATAATGCGTACAATTTAACCTCTCTATTCCTATCAGATACCTTCTGATATGCTTGCAAAGCCTCTGTAAATTTAACAATACTATTAGCATAATCCATCTTTGCATAGTAAAGTTTTCCCTCTGAAACTAACAATCCATTCAGCATTTCTTCCTTTTCATTTATATTTTCTATCATATTTGCATACTGCATCGCTTCGGCCAGTTTTTTTTCTGTTTCAGAAATGTCTCCCTTTTGCCTAGCAATAGATGCCAAATGCCTATGCCCTTTTGCCATCACATAATATGCACAAACCTCTTTTGCCAGACGTATTCCATCTTCAATATAACGTTTAGCATTACTCACATCTCCTAAACAATAAGTTGTCCAACCTAAATCATCAATTAGCACCTTAGACCTAAGTTCAAAATCTTTTATTTCAAAAGCAGCCTTTTCAACCATATTGCCTAGTTTAATACGTAAATCTAATTGTCCCGATATCCATAAGTACCTACTTAAAACCGAAGATATGTTACATACTTCAATCCATCTTTGATGTTTGAAAGAGTCTTCAATTTGCAAATAAATATTAAAATCATGTGAATCATTTAAATCTTTATAATGTGGATTATTTTCTAATTCATCAAAATTTATTACTTTTTCAAGATAAAGTTTTAATGCTACACTTGCACTCTTCGCTGCAAGAGCTTGAAAATCATCACTTTTTTTCACATCTCCCATATCAGAAATACCTCTAAATATAATCCATGGGAAATCCTCTTTTTCTGTCCGACAAGCTTTTACAAACCCCACTGCTTCCATCTCTGCACCACGACATTTTTCGTCTACATTTTCTGTTATAGGAACAAAAAATTCACTATCTCTTATCAAAGTATCTTCTGATGCAATTGAACCATCAATTAATCTCAACTCTCTGCTATATACACTTTCATCTATACCATTTGCTTTCGCAACCAACTCTGCTCTCTTAATATCTGATAATATATATTTATTACATTCAAGAAAAAAATCTTCTAATGTAATTTTATATCTTTTCAGCATTTGTTCTATTACTCTTGTTCTATTATAGTTTTCTGTTCTTGGTATATATCTTCCTGCTTTATATACCTTTTTTGTTCTATCTATTATTTTTGAAGGCGTAACTACATCACCAATTTTTACTTTTCCTTCTATTCCCGCACTAATACCAACCATACACATTAGTTTAGGATGCCAATTTTGCAAAAAATGTGTTGTACAAATAGAAGCTTCAACATTTCCCGCATCTCCATTAATAAAAGATACAACTAAAGAAATCTCTCTTCCACATTGTTCAGAAAAAATTTTTGACTTATAATATAAAAAAGGACTATTTATCTTAACCAAATTTTGTTCTGATATATTCATTATCTCAAATAACGACTCGATTTCCGTTGGTATAATTGTTATAATTCCAACGTCTATGTTTTTATCAATCATATACTTCCTCCTAATTTTATCTTTCCAATACACTGGCTTTTTCGTAACAAAACATCTTCATAATATGTAAAATCAACTATACCAATACATATTTTTGAAATATTAATTTCGTTTATAATACCTCTTATATCCTCTATATTCCTTTTTACATTTTCAAATTTCTCTGCCTTAATATTACCAAGAGCTATCCAGGGATTCTCTATTATGGTATAATTCAGATTCTTGTCCATGTAAAACTTTTTAACTGCACATAACTCCATCCAATTTGTTTCTGAAAAAAAACATCTTATAACACCATCTGAATCGATTCTGCTATATGTATATCTTAACTCAATTTGAGGTTGCACCATTAACTCTTTTACCATCTGTCTGTAGAAATTTTCATCTGAATTTACTTCAAAAGGAAATCTAACAGATTCACAACGTATAAGTGTCATATGCCACCTCGGATACCAAATAAAACAATCTGGAAAAATATTATCGATTTTTTTTGTACATTCGTATATTTCCTGATTTAATATATTATCCTCCATTGTATCATAAATAGCAGAAATACCAAATCTCTGTTGGATAATTTTGCTATTACGCCGTTCAACATCTTCTAATCTAATCATCTACTATTCAACACATCCTCTATTCCAAGTTTATCAATTTGAACAAAAAAGTCTTCTTCATAATTATTTCGAAGCACAATATAACTTTTCCCATCTTTATCAAATTCACTGATTGCTTTCTTAATCTCTGTACTAATTGATTCTGATTCTACAATAAGATTTACACTATCCTCATCTTTACTATAAACTAAAGATTCATTTAAATCACTTATAAGAAAGATCACAAAATAATTCTTCATTAAATTTTTCAAATGTTTCAGTCCACTAAATCGAAACATAAAGATAGGTATTTTTTTATTACAAACAATTTCTTCATAATCAGTTTTCTTATATCCATATAATGGTTTTGAACCAAATCTTGCGAAAAAAAACTCACTGTTTTCTTTTGCTTTCATAAACTCATCAACTGAAAAATATCGAAAATCATCTCTATCTTCCTCTCTTTTTGACCTTGTTGTACAATTTTTTATAATTTCAAATACCTCTGGATATTTCTCACATAAATACCTAGCTAATGTTGTTTTTCCTGAACCCGACTGTCCTACAATTAGTAACTTTCTTCCGAGAGGAGAACTTACATTATTTTCATCATAAATCCAATAAATATTATCTCTCATATATTTTTCTCCTTTCTTTCCAGACTCATTCTTTTTATAAAATCACACTCTTATCATTACAAAAAGTCCGGCTAAATACCATAATCTGCATTTAACCGGACATAATACTCTAATATTCCCTATATATAATATTAGCAAATTATAGAATTTGATAATATTATATCATGATAGTGCTTTTTTTCAATGTGAACACACATTCTTATAATCTGTTTTAAGTAATATTCTCCTCATTTTTACATTCAATCTCTGTCCCGTCCAGAAACACCACCAGCAACGTCCCATCCTCAAAAACTTTGATGTGGTCCAGTATTTTCAGCATGAAGTCCGTATCCATCTGCGCCAAAGGTTCTGCTCCATCGGTGTATTCTATGAACTTCTCTGCCCGATAACCTTCTAATAGGTTCTCGCTCTGCAGCTGTTCTGTCCACTGCTCCATGAAATCCTCTCGGTTCTCCACCAATGCGTTCCAAGCCATCAGATAAGCCTTTATCAGCGTTTCTTCCTCTACGTGGCGGTTGGCACATCCCATAACTCCTTTGACCTTGTAGCGTTCACTGCACTGCCATACCTTACGGTCAACGCCCGTGCTGCTCCTCCATCCTTTCCGTGCAAATACCTTATTGCAGTCTCCACAAATAATCTTGGATGCAAATGGATTGCTTTCCGGTCGGTGGGAATAGGAGTTTGTCCCGTGCTCTTCCAGGTACTTTTTCCTGCGTTTTATTTCAAGCTGCACACATTCCCATATCCGCTTTGAAATGATGGCATCGTGGTCATCCTCCACATAAAACATCTGGATTTCCCCTTTATTCTGTGTCCGCTTCTTGGTAAGGAAGTCCACCGTATAGCTTTTCTGCAGCAAGGCATCACCCTTGTATTTTTCATTCTCCAACATACTCATTAAGGTTGTGGACTGCCACTTCGTACCGCCATCCCAATTTTTCACGCCTTCCCGTTCAAAAATCCTTTTAATGTAATCCGTTGTTTTTCCATCCAGAAATTCCTGATACAGCCGCACTACAATCGGCTTCTGCAGCCCGTTGATTACCAACTTACCCGTTTCATCCGCATCATAGCCAAGGAAACGCTTGGTACTCATTTTGTGCTTCCCTGTCTCAAACCTTCTGCGGATTCCCCATGTGCAGTTCTCTGAAATGGATTGGCTCTCGTCCTGTGCCAGTGAGGAAAGAATGGTAAGCAGCACTTCCCCCTTTGCATCGAGAGTATTGATATTTTCCTTTTCAAAAATAATCCCTATCCCCAAATCTTTCAACTCTCGCACATAGTTCAAGCAATCCAGCGTATTTCTTGCAAATCTGGAAATGGACTTGGTAATAATCATGTCAATTTTCCCTGCCCTGCAATCAGCAATCATATGGTTGAAGCTTTGTTTTTGAAACAGCCTCATTTTTGAATCTTTATAGTTCCTTTTACAACTTCCTCAATATACTTTGAAGAAATTTCATAATCAATGGAATCCGGAATTTCTTTAAAAACTAGCACTGAAGGAAATGCCATTACAGTATTATGCTTGAGATAATTGATATGGAATATCAAAATATCTACATCATCTCTTTGATAATACTCATAACAAAAAATTCTATTTAACTCTTCTGAATATTCGTCTTTGTTTCTATTATAATGTTCTTGCACCGATGGTCTGTTAAATGGATTTTCAGTAAACTTATAATCCATTCTTGGTTTTTCTGATGGATATCCTGTATATTCAACAATAACATCATTGCATTTAATTTTATATGCATATCCTAAAAATCTCATTTCCAATATATCTTCAATGATATTAATTTCTGGAATGGCTATATCTTTTGTTTTGCAAATATGATTTTTCTTAATAATTATTTTTACGTCAATATCTTCATCAAATGTATTTCCAACATTAGCCACAGTTAAATCCACTAACCCTTGTTGATCTACTTTCCCAAAAAAAGTCATATATTCATTATAATCAACAATAGCCCAATATAAATCTTCTATGGTTTCGTAACGTTTTTTCTCTTCCTCACTACCTTCTAAAGTTGTACCACCACCTCCATAAAAAGGAACAATCAAAGATACCCTTTTTTTGAGATTTCCAACATTCCAAAAAAATTCTTCAATTTCTATACCATTCTCATTAGCAAATTCACAAATAATAGTTTTCCATTCATCAGCAATATCAGCATCCATTATTTTCCCTGACATTAAATCTGACTTTCCTAACAACTTATTTAAATCAGGTGAATTGATTAATAACGAGTTCTCTTTTTTTTCAATAGCTTCAGAAGGTTTTTCTTCTCTAGCTTCCAAATATCCTTGCTGCAACAAGGTAATTTTTGAAATAATACTTTTCTTTTTATCCTTTACCAGTTTGCATTCAGAAAATCCAGAATACTCCACAATTGCATCTTTATCTTCCTGCTGAGATGCCGCCTTAATTTTAAGAACTGGGCTTGCTTTTTTTTCAAATGAGTTTTTCCCACCTACCGCTAGTGGTAAAAAATGCATCCCTAAATGATTCGTAAATAACTGTCGTAATTCCTGTTCATCTCTTACTATAAAATAGATTCCTCTATCTTTGTACTTCTCTTTGAATGCTTGCACTTTCTTATATTGTTCCATATCTACACTAGATGGATTTACAGGTGCATCCAAAAAATACATGAATACTTGTTTATTTGAAGATAGCATTTCTTCAATTTCTTCTTCTGTTCCTGAACCATATCTATCTGTCGGTGTACCAAATTTTGTCCAAAATATAGCAACTGCTGCATCACACTCCCGAACAAATTGTTTATTCAGTAGTTCCTGTGGTTTGTCCCCAGATTGCGGATAACTATCTGTTGACCAGTGCTTTGTAACAATTTCCATATTATTAATATTTCCATATACTCTATTAAAATTACCCACACATTCTCTAATAATATCCGTAAACTGATTCACATCACCCGGACATGAAATTAACAAATCATATGCAGTAATTCCTACTCTCGGCATAAAACTTATTCCTCCTCTGTTACTTTTGTCTCTTTTGCGAAAAAGTATCCTTTCTCCAAAATATATATCTCCCATTTTCCCAAGCCTATCCCCTGGGGTAAACATCTGATTATATCATCACTCTATGGAAACAGAAATACACATCCATTTTTCTTCCAAAATCGCAGAAACCTTTGATTTATTGGGATTTTCTTGACAGAAGGCAGACCGTCTCCACATGCCCGCTATGGCAAAACTGATCCACGACCGCCACCTTCTTCGCCTCATACCCCTTCTCCTGAAGTATTTTCACATCCCTAGCCAGGGTTGCCGGGTCACAGCTCACGTAGACGATACGTTCCGGCGCCATGTGGACCAGAGTGTCCAGAAGCACCTGATCGCAGCCCTTTCGCGGTGGGTCTACGACCACGACGTCCGCGTGGGAGCCGTCGCCGCCCTTCTTGTATATGTCGGGAACGACTTCCTCTGCCTTACCGACAAAGAACTCGGCATTTGTGATCCCGTTGATCTCGGCGTTGTGTCTTGCATCATCTATAGCCTGTGGAACGATCTCCACTCCGTATACCTTCTTTGCCTTCTGTGCGAGGAACAAGGATATGGTTCCTATTCCGCAGTACATGTCCCACACGGTCTCGTCACCGGACAGGTCCGCATACTCCAAAGCCTTGTTGTACAGGACATTTGTCTGGACAGGATTTACCTGATAGAAGGACAATGGGGATATCTGATATTTGATGTCACCGATATAGTCCGTGATGTATGACTGTCCCCAGAGGGTTATGCACTTATCACCGAGTATACGGTTCGTATTCTCCATGTTGACATTCAGGCAAATGGATGTCATGCCGTCTATCTTAACCAGTTCATCTATCAAAATCTCACTGTGCGGAAGCTTGTTGCCATTTGTCACCAGACACACCATGATCTCCTTGGTGGTAAATCCAACTCTGATAAGGATATGTCTGACCAGACCTCTTCCAGTCTCCTCGTCGTAGGTCGATATGTGATTGTCCTCAATGAAGCTTCTGACAATAGCAACTATTTTGTCATTCACTGGCGCACCGATGGCACAGCTCTCTGTGTCTATGATGTCGTGGCTTCTTCCAGCGTAGAATCCGATGACAACATTGCCGTTCTTGTCTCTGCCGACAGGGAATTGGGCCTTATTCCTGTAGTGGAATGGATTGTTCATGCCGTAGGCTGGCTTTTCCATGATGGCTTCCACGTTCTCCATCTTGCCGATCCTCTGCAGACAGTTCTTCACCTTGTTCCACTTGTATTCGAGCTGCTGCTCATAGGAAACCTGCTGCATGGTGCATCCGCCGCATCGTTTCGCCTTGTCGCACACCGGCTCCACGCGGTATGGCGATGGTGTGATGAGCTTCATCAATCTTCCGTAGGCTATGTTCTTCTTCACCTTGACGATCTTCACCTCCGCCAGATCGCCCACCACGGCATCCTTGACAAATACAGTCATGCCCTGAACGTGTCCAATGCCCTCTCCGTCATTGCCCATGTCCTCGATGAGCACCTGATAATCCTCATTTTTGACAAGTGTGACTTCACCAGTATTTGACGCATCCGTTCCGGATGTTCTAACAACTGAACTTGCACTATTCACTGCCTCCATGGTATTTTTTCTCTGCATACCATTTACTCGTCTATTGTTCTTAGGTCTCCTATTGTTCCTAATATCTGACATATACTATCTCTCTTCCTATTGCCGTTATTAATTATCCGACGTCTTTCGGATGTTGGACTGGAGAGCTCTGTTGAAGCCCAGCCAGCCATTGTTGTCCTTTGCCGCATCCAGCTCCTGGATAAATGTCTGGATCTTGGCGTCTGTGTTGTCCGCCATGGACAGTGCCAGAGCCTCGATGAGTGCCGGCTTCTTTGGTGAGCCGTACTCAAGCTCCCCGTGGTGAGCCAGTATGCAGTGCTCCAGCTCATTTGCCGCCTTTGCAGGGAAATTGTCTATGGTATTGATCTTATCGCGGATCATCATCGTTCCCATGACTATGTGTCCCAGAAGCTGACCTGCGTCTGTGTAGTCGTTCTCAGGGAACTTGGAGATCTCGTAGACCTTGCCAATGTCGTGGAGAAGTGCCGCTGTGATCAGCAGATCCCTGTTGAGCACCGGATAATATGTGGTGTAGTAGTCACACATCTTGGCAACTGCCAGTGAGTGCTCAAGTAAGCCTCCTATGTATCCGTGATGTATCGACTTTGCAGCCGAGTGATTCTTGAATTCCTTGACAAATGCAGGATCCTCGGCGAAGAATTTCTTCAGAAGCACCTTGTAATAATCCTTGTCGAGTGATTCCACGAGAGCCATAAGATCCTTGTACATCTGCTCTATATCTTTCTTGGTACACGGCATATAATCAGCCTCTGAGTATTCTCCCTCATCTGCAATACGAATCTTCTTGATATTGAGCTGAAGCTCATTGTTAAATGATGTGACCTGACCATCCACCTTGATAAAGTTCTTTGACTCAAAGTGTCCTATCGCATTGCTCAGCTCCCAGACCTTTCCGGCTATACTTCCTGTCTTATCCACAAGCTCCAGGTTGTAATATGTCTTTCCTGATTTTGTAGTTCCTGTCTGCTTGTTCTTGCAGAGATAGACATTCGATATCATGTCGCCTTCGTTGAAATCTGTTATAAATACCATTTTTCTTTTCCTCTTTCTATGTTTAATTATTATTGTATGCTTTAATTTTAATCATATATAAGAATACAATAGGCGGTTATGAAAATCCAGTATTTACTGAACATTTCCACAACCGCCTATATTACTATATTCCCCCACATCACATCTTATCATACTCATGAAGCTTATCTGAAGCAGCCTTCCCATTCTTCCGTGATTCTTCCCTGTCAAGCTTTCTCACTCCAAACAGCCCCTTGATGACAAATGCTATTCCCACGCAAAGTGTTCCAAGGATCAGTGTGAGCTCAAGTCCTGACATATATCTCAGTGAAACATTCAGTGAGATTATGATGCATACAAAGAATGCTATACAAAGTCCTGTGAACACAAGTCCTGTTCCCATGTTCGGCTTAACCAGAAGTGCGATAAATGCGATGACCAGCAGGACAATAAAGATTCCTCCAATATTCACACCACCACCTATACGAAACAGTGAACTTAAAAGTCCCCAGTCGGACACGACGACATTCTTCAGGAACATCACACTGCCCGCGATCATCAATACGATTCCCAATAAAAACTGCAATAACTCTTTCATAACCTGTCTTCTCCTCTTCTTTTTGTAATACGCAACTCTCTTTGTCTTAAGTCATATATCGCTTTATTTTTCCCCCCAGATCAAACTGTATTTTATAATATCAGCTTTGTGTTCCTCCCGCAACCACAGCCGCTGAATTAATCAGGGAAAATGTGCCTATTTCTACACCTGCAATATGTTGACGCTCTATAATTATAAGGGGTATAATCAATTATGTATGTTTATAATTAGAGTCTTTATATATATTTAATTATGCTTTTCATGCACTTATCGAGTTAAACACTGATCCTATTCATCATATGATCACAAGATTCATGCCCGTGCATATGAATTTTACAAATCTGCATTTGTATGAACATATTTATATAAACGAATTTACATAAGCACTATAAAATAAAAAGTTAAATAATAAGGAACACAGAAAATGAATCTAAGAACATTAAGAGTTATAGAATACAACAAAATAGTTGAGATGCTGACAACATTTGCCTCATCACCCATGGCGAAGAGGAAGTGTCAGCGCATAAAGCCCCGCAAGGATCTCGCCATGATCGAGACGCTCCAGCAGGAGACAAGGGATGCTCTTCGTCGTCTGAACACCCAGGGCAATCTGTCATTTGCAGGACTTAAAGATATCGGGGCATCTCTAAAGAGACTTGAGGTTGAGGGAATCCTCACAACCGCAGAACTGCTTGATGTGGCAAGCATGCTGGACCTGGCTGCCACAGCCAAGAGATACGGTGAGAACGAGGGCACAAGCATGACAGATACGAGAAGACGCAGCAAGGAGCAGATTGAGGAGGAGAAAATCTCCAACAAGATGCTTGGTCTGAGCATGAACCCGGATGGCACCACATGTCCTGACAGCCTGCGCACGAGATTTCTGGAGCTCATGCCACTGGAGCATCTGTCCAGAGAGATCCACAGATGCATTATTTCCGAGAATGAATTTGCCGATGACGCTTCATCAGGACTCAAGGCCGTGCGAAGGAACAAACGACTGACAAATGAAAAGCTGCACAACCAGCTTGCAAAGCTTGTCAGCGATACCAGCAAGCAGACCATGTTCCAGGATAACCTGGTAACCATGAGAAACGGCAGATACTGTATCCCGGTCAAGGCCGAGTACAAGAACCATTTTCCTGGTATGATACACGACCAGTCGTCGACCGGAGCAACAGTGTTCATCGAGCCTATGGCCATCGTGAACCTGAACAACGAGCTGAAGGAGCTGGACAATCAGGAGCTTGCCGAGATTGAGAAGATACTTGAATCTCTGTCAGCGCAGACCGCAGCGGAGATCGAATACATAAAATACGACTTCGACACTCTGGCTGAACTGGATTTCATCTTTGCAAGAGCTTCATTTGCAAGAAGCTACAAGGGAACCGAACCGGTATTCAACACCAATGGGATCGTCGATATAAAGCAGGGAAGACATCCGCTGCTGGAGAAGCACACCGTCGTACCTGTGGACATCAAACTGGGTGAGGACTACAACCTCCTCATCGTGACCGGTCCTAACACCGGTGGTAAGACGGTATCACTTAAGACTCTGGGACTCTTCTCACTCATGGGACAGTCCGGACTTCATATTCCGGCACTTGACGGTTCAAGACTGAATGTATTTGACGACGTATTTGCCGATATCGGAGATGAGCAGAGTATAGAGCAGAATCTGTCCACATTCTCATCCCACATGAGCAACATCGTGTACATACTGGATCATGTCACCCCCGGCAGTCTGGTTCTCTTCGACGAGCTGGGCGGCGGTACGGACCCTATAGAGGGTGCAGCACTTGCCATCGCCATCCTGTCACATCTGAACGACATGGGTGTCAGATGTATGGCAACCACACACTACAGTGAGCTCAAGACATTTGCCATGAGCACACCGGGTGTCGAAAATGCAAGCTGCGAATTTGACGTGGCAACACTCCAGCCGACATATAAACTGATGATTGGTATTCCTGGAAAGTCAAATGCTTTCGCCATAGCGAAGAAGCTTGGAATCGACGATAGCATCATCGAGAGCGCCAAGGCCAATATCGACAGCGATACAGTTGACTTTGAGACCCTGATTGCGGATCTTGAGAGAAGCAAGAGGGAGATTGAACAGGACAAAGCCGACATTGCAAGACTCAAGGAGGATGCAAAGCAGCTTCAGGAACGTGCACAGATGAAGGATACAGAGCTCTCAGACAAGAAAGCCGAGATTCTGGCAAAGGCGCGCCAGGAGGCATCCGAGATCATAGAGGAGGCGAAGGCTGAGGCCGATGCCGCTATAAGGAAATACAACAAATGGACCACTAACCCGTCAAAGGCCGATGCCAAGGCGATGGAGGCCGAGAGACAGAAACTCCGC
This sequence comes from Coprococcus sp. AF38-1, assembly GCF_003603945.1. NCBI lineage: Bacteria > Bacillati > Bacillota > Clostridia > Lachnospirales > Lachnospiraceae > Coprococcus > Coprococcus sp. AF38-1. The sequence continues at coordinate 215,236 of NZ_QVGO01000006.1, read as the reverse complement.
GCGAAGATCAACGACCTCGGCAGGATGAACGAGGAGAAGCGCAAGACTGTAAAGTCAGACCACAAGGCATCCGACTTCAAGGTTGGCGATACCGTACATGTTATCAGCATGGATTCCGAGGGAACCATCATGGCACTGGCTGACTCCAAGGGTAAGCTGAAGGTCCAGATGGGTATAATCAGCGCGGCTCTTCCACCTACTGATCTTCTGCTGGTTGAGCATGAAAAGAAGAAACCGCAGAAGGCCACAGTCACAGGTGGCAAGAGCATGAACAGGATGATGAATATCAAGCCTGAGATAAATGTACTCGGTATGACGGTCGACGAAGCCACATCACTTGTGGATAGATTCCTTGATGATGCCCTTATGGCACATCTGCACAGAGTCACCATCATCCACGGAAAGGGCACCGGTGCCCTCCGAAAAGGAATACATCAATTTCTGAAATCACAGCCACATGTCAAGTCCTTCCGTCTCGGAGAATTCGGAGAGGGTGATGCGGGAGTCACCATAGTGGAACTTTAAAATAATGCTTCAACAATGAAATCGGTGTACGCCTTCGGATTTTTTACAAACTATATTATTATAAATTTACTGGGAGGGTTATATATATGAGCAAAAATAATATTCTCATCGTTGACGACGACGAGAACATCGCAGAGCTTATATCACTCTACCTCAACAAAGAGTGTTATGAGACCGAGATAGCCGCAAGCGGAACGGAAGCTCTGCAGTTATTTGAAGAATATTCGCCTGATCTGGTTCTCCTGGATGTCATGCTTCCGGGAATGGACGGCTACCAGGTGTGTACAGAGATAAGAAAGACATCGAACACGCCTATCATCATGCTCTCTGCCAAGGGTGAGGTATTTGACAAGGTGCTGGGGCTTAAGATCGGTGCAGATGATTATATCGTCAAGCCATTTGACTCAAATGAGCTTGTGGCAAGGGTCGGCGCCCTTCTCAGAAGGTCAGCCATGACTGAGAGTGCACAGAAGCAGCCACAGAGCGCAGCTTACGATGTCACAAGTGCGGACCATGTAGGTACATTTGTGGAGTATGACGGGCTGGTCGTAAATATCTCCAACTACACTGTAACCTTTGAGGGACACAATCTCGAGATGCCGCCAAAGGAGCTGGAGATCCTCTACTTCCTCGCCAGCAGGCCTAATCAGGTATTCACCAGGGAGCAGCTTCTGGACAAGCTGTGGGGATACGAGTATGTAGGCGACACGAGGACCGTGGATGTACATATCAAAAGACTTCGTGAGAAGCTGAACAACAATCATAACTGGAGCATTGCCACTGTATGGGGCATAGGCTACAAGTTTGAATGGAGATCATAATGAAGAAAACAGCATTTGACAAGATCGTGGTCGGATTCGTAGTGCTGGTTGTGATCATATTTGCACTGCTCATGGTGTACAGTATATCAACAGCACAGAATTCTGTTCTCTCAGAGCGCAAATCCACCATGAAAAACGAGATCACAATGCTTGCCGACGGCGCCATGACTGATTACAGCAACGGAACCATTGACAGCAAGGAATTATACAAGGAGCTTCAACATGCGGCGGATACCCTGGACATGGGAATCTGGCTCACCGATGAACGCAGCAACATTATTTTCAGGTCGGGAAGCTCTTCAGGAAGCAGTGAATCCGGTGGATCTTCCAAGGATTCAGATTCACACAGCAGCACAAATGACAACCTCAAGAATTATGTGGAACCGGATGAATTGTTTGCATCATTCTGCTTCGAGAATACATTTGGCGGCTATTTCTCGGAGGACACTCTGGTGATCGGCCAGCCTCTCTACTCGTGGAACAATTACATGGGAACTATCATCCTGACATCACCTATGACATTCAAACAGGACATAAAGAGCAGGATGCTTTCAACGACATTTGTGCCATTCCTGATTCTCATGCTGATCGCCATGATCGCGCTTATGCTCATGTCAAACAGCCTGCTCAAGCCTATACGTGAGATCATCAAGACGTCCAAGTCATACGCCCAGGGTAACTTCAATGCCAGGGTAAATGTGACCGCGAAGAACGAATTCGGCGAACTTGCGAGATACATGGAGGAGATGGCAGATGAGCTGAGCCGTTCAAATGAGTACAGGAAGTCATTTATATCAAATATATCCCATGACTTCAGATCGCCACTCACATCCATCAAGGGTTACATAGAGGCCATGCTGGACGGCACTATTCCACTGGAAAAGCATGAGAAGTACCTCGGCATAGTGTTAAATGAGGCACAGAGACTGACCAAGTTGACACAGGGACTTCTGGAGCTGAACAACTTTGACTCATTTGACCTGCAGCTTGACAAGTCCAACTTCGATATCAGGGATATCATCACGCCAACCATCAATACATTTGAAAAGAGATGTAATGACAGGGGAATTTTCCTGGACAGCGTCTTTCTCACGGACAACACCGTGGTATATGCCGACAGGACCAAGATACAGCAGGTTATATACAATCTGGTTGACAACGCCATAAAGTTCACACCTGAGGGACGTCAGATCAGAGTTCAGGTGACCGAGAAGGACAACAAGATATTTACAAGTGTCAAGGATGAGGGTGTGGGAATTCCAAAGGATGCCCAGAAGAAGGTATTTGAGAGATTCTACAAGACGGATCCGAGCCGCGGCAAGGACAAGACCGGAACCGGACTGGGACTGGCCATAACCAAGGAGATCATCAAGGCTCACGGCGAGCAGATCACCCTCACATCCGAGGAGGGCGAGGGAAGCGAATTTATCTTCTCTCTTCCTAAGGAGAAGGATATGCAGGTGCCTATCAAGCCTGTTCACATTGAAGCACACAGCGAAGAACACTCCGAAGCAAACGTGTCATCATCCGGCGTGAAGAGCAATGGCAAATTCAGGATCAAGGATTCATAACATATCGCAGAATATTAAAGCCCGGGTATTACCCCAGAGAATGTCTCTGTTGTAATACCCGGCTCTATTTATTTCACTTTACATTTCCTACCATCTATCCACACATTTTTCACCTGTGAAACATCTATCGGCTTAGTGAAGTTCAACTCCATTCTCTGTATGCTGTCGCCATCACCGGTCTTGCCGATTCCATATACTACATCTTTCAATTCTTTATTGTCTGTCATCTCAAGTATTATATTCTCCAGCGAGTCATCATCGACCGCCGCATTTTCAGCAATGTCAATGGTTATGCCCTTTGTATTTATTGTACATTTTTCAATGCCATCTATGCCGGATACATCCACACTATGTCCCTGCATATCATCCTGAACCTTAAACTGTAAGGTCCAAGGGCCATCCACCTCGTCTGCTACATAGGTGACCGCGCCATCACTTGATTTATTTTTGTTGAACAGGGTAATGCTGTTACATCTCATGGTGATGACATCCCCCACCTTGTATGCATTTTTCTTTTTTAACTTGTATACAATATCAGACATTGTCTGCTTGTTCGTGAGCGAGATTCCATCGCCAGGAGCCGTGCTGCCCGCATATTCACTGACGATGTTCGCACCGCCTTCTATTATCTGCATCTGAGCATCAAAGCTCTCATATTTTTCTGTGTCAAAGTCATCGTATGTGATCACCATCGCAATGTTGACCTGATCGCCATCCACTGCTACCTTCTTCAGATCAAAGCTTACTTTTGCATCGGACTCGGTTATCACCTTTACACTGCCCTTATACTCGTTATTTATGTAGCTCTCGTCCACATATTTTGATGGAATAACACTTCCAGTCTCCCTGCTCAGGCTGTCAAAAAACCATGCCAGCGAGCCGTTCTCTGCCGCATATGTCAGTCCGCCTCCCGACAGGATCAGAACAGCCGCCACTGCCGCTGCCGCCGTCTTCCATCCATGATTTCTTCCGGTTTTCCTCGCCTTCACCTTGTGCCTGAGCCTCTTCACACAGGCATCCTTCTCTTCATCCGACATATCCATGGTCTCAATGTCCACATTTACATCGTTCATAACGTCATATACATTTCTGTCTTTTCCGTTTTTCATGATCATTCACCGCCTTTACACTTGTTTCAATCGACTTCTTGCTCTGGACATTCTGCTGTAGATAGATGATGAAGATACCCCATAATCTTCCGCTATCTCATCTACACACTGGTCATCCCAGTAGTACCTCAGAATGATGTCCCTGTCTTCATCCGACAGACCACTCAGCAGCTTTTCCATGCTGTCCGATATCTCCTCATTGAGTATCTCCAGCAGGTTGTCATTTGCAAGCTTGTTCTCATAGTCTGCTATGTCTTCCTCCGAACATCTTCTGCTGTATCTTCTCAGATAATCTATGGATCTGAATCTTGCAATTGCCGTTATCCAGCTTCTGAACGAGCCTTTGCTCTCGTCAAATCTGTCTATATTGTTCCATACATCCAGAAACACATCGTCCATGCACTCTTCAATTTCCTCCGGCATGCCCGAAAGATTCTTGTACACAGCGGCTTTCACCTGCCCGCCATATTCCTGAACCACAAACTCCAGAGCTTTCTCATTATGCCGTTTCAGCTTCGATATATAATTGTTCCTAGTTACTATATCATTCACCTCCCCGTGTGTTTCTAATATATATTCCGATCAAAATCTGTGTTTTCTTGCAGTAAAAGCGATTTTTTTATAAAAAAGCTGCCAGTTTTTTGAATTATACTGACAGCCATCTCTTTAATTATTATATTTGTTATTCATTTCCTTTACAGCCTCACCGATCTGGGCTCTGAGCTCTGTGGGATAAATGACCTCCACCGAGGTTCCATACTGCATCGCCCAGTGCGCCATCGCCTGACGGCTGCACACAAGCCGCACGTAAGTTACATCATCCTCAGTCTCCCTGAAGCCTTCGTACTGTCTGGCTATATTTTCATCGACCACATCAAAGTTTCTTCCAAACCAATCCACCACATCCGATATGGCAGTCTTTCTGACACGCATCACTATGGTCACCGGCTCATCGGCAAACATATAGATATGCTCAGCCATATGCTTTGGAAGGTTGAGTCCATGCTCCATTCCCTTTACCTCTGTGCGGTTCTTCACAGGCCTGTCAACTATCTGGACCTGTGTCATCTTATCCACTCTGTAATTCGACAGATTGTCATATTTGTCGTAATTGCAGATGAGGTAATACTTTCCGTCATTCGCCACCATCTGATACGGATTGACTACGTACGGCTCCTCCCGCCTCGGATGAAGCTTCTTGTCCTCACCATAATTATTGTACACAAATGATATCTGCTTCTTCTCAGATATGGCATCATCTATCATTCCCACGTTGAACAGTGTCTGCTTGTTGCTGGTGTGCTCGAGACCCGGAAGACTGCTCACATGCGTCATCTTGTTTGTAAAATATATATTTGACAGACCTGCTATCTTGTCTATAAGCTGGCTCGCCTGACCAGCCGGTATGGTCTTGGAGAACAGGATACTATCTATCATCATTCGAAGCTCTGCATCGTCAAACTCGTGATTATAATACCAGTTTGATGTAAGTGTCTCCTTTGTGCCGTCCTTCTTCTCTCTCTCCGTCTCGGTATACTCAATGTCATAGCCATAATCCACCAGACAATTGAGATTTGCCTTTACGGATTTTCTGTCCACGGTGATATCATAGTCCTCTTTGAGCTTCGCTATGATATCCTTCTGATCCATGGTGTGGTCACAGTCCGTATATTTCTTCAGTATGTCCAGAATGCATATGTTCAGCATCTTTTTTCCACTTGTAGGATACGCCATGTATATTCCCCCTCTATCACTACATGTCCCAACTAAGACGATGTAGATTTCCTGCTTCCTCTAGACCTGGGAAATCATTCTGTCTGAGTGCTTCATACAGCACTATTGCCACAGAGTTGCCCAGATTCAGTGAACGAATGTCTGGGAACATCGGAATCCTGATAGATGTATCCTTATAATCAACCAGGATCTCCTCAGGTATACCCGCGCTCTCCTTGCCGAACATGATGTATGCGTCATCCTCAAACTTCACATCTGTATACTTCTTCCTGGCTTTGGTTGTCGCCATGTATATCTTTGCTCCGGGATTCTTTGCAAGGAAATCCTCGAAATTCACATATGTTGTCACATCCAGCTTGTCCCAGTAATCAAGCCCGGCACGCTTCAGCTGTTTCTCATTTATCTGGAAGCCCAGCGGCTCTATGAGATGCAGTCTTGCGCCTGCTGCCACACATGTTCTTCCTATGTTGCCTGTATTGGCCGGGATCTCCGGCTCATGTAATACTATATTTAGCATACTACTCCTCCTATAAAAACCTTGGCGGTGTAAGAAATCTCCTCTCGTCGTCGTGCACTACAACCCTATCGCTTTTTTCCGTAAGATGGCCTATGACTGAAGCCTCATATCCTGCCTCATAGAGCTTATCAGCCAGCAATTTTCCATCCGGAACTACGAAGAGTGCAGAACCACAACCATCTATCATATACGGATTATCCCCGGTGTGCTCACATATCTCTATTGTCTCCTGAAGTATCGGTATATTGTCATGACATACCTCAAGCCCGCACTTCAGCGCATCTCCCATCTCCCAGAGAGCTGCAAATACGCCGCCCCTCGATATGTCGTGTGAATATATACAGCCATGGTCAAATGCTATGTCAACCTGGCCGCCAAGCAGTATAAGCTGCTCGAGCTGCTCCACAGGTCTCAGATAGCTCTCCGAATATCTCTCAAAAAGTTCCTTCTGATTGTCATAATAGATCTTCAGGGTTCCACCAACACCAGTCTGTCCACACATAACAATGTCCATACCGGCCAGTCGTTTTGATCCACACAGGTCTAAATCATCATATCCTGCATATTCCTGACCTGCATGCCTTCCCATCATAGTCACACTTATAACCGGCTCAGATACAGCATTATTCACCTCGGTATGCCCCGTAATAATATCTACTCTATATTCCACACATATGCCCGCAAGCTTTCTGAGCAGTTTCTTCATGCGTCGTTCATCGTCATCAGGCATAACTATGGTATCTACTGCCGCCCATGGCATATATCCGCCAATCCTTATACTGTTGTAAAGTCTCGCTATATCAAGTCTGAGTCCCATATACCCGCTGTCACAGCACACACCAGCCGCAACATTCACGCTTTTAGCTGCGCCGGTGTCTCCGCTACCCCCATCACGCAACAAGAGCCGGGCATAGTCATCTCCTATTCCGGCTCTCGTCACATCGTCGTGGACAGTACGTGGCAGACTCTTAAGTATCGATCGCACCGTCTGGTGCTCTCCAAACTTTCCTCTCATATCTACTCTCCAATTCGACCTGTTTTCCTATTAGAATGCTGAAACTAAAAGTGTAACAACCATAGCGATACACAGAACCACAACAATTATTCTGGATACCAGTGTCTTACCTTTCTTGCTGCTAAGATCTATCATCTTTCCACACTCCTTATCAAAGTATCTTGCTCTACAAAATTAACTTAATAATAACAAAATATAAACCGTAGTTCAACAGCAATTATTTTTACAATCCCTGCCCCTTAAGGTAGTTGATAAACTGCTGTGCAGTACGTCCGCTTATGCCGCCATGTGCAAGCTCCCACTTGTTTGCCTCTGCGCAGAGCTCCTTCTCGTCCATGGTGATGTGCTCCTTCTCAGCAAGTCCCTTGACGATCTCAAAGTATTCCTTCTGTGAAGGTGCGCTGTAGCTGATCGTGACTCCGAATCTGTTGACCAGTGACAGCTTCTCCTGAATGGTATCACTTCTGTGAATACCATTGTTATTCTCCATATCATTCCTGTCGTTCCATGTCTCCTTGATGAGATGACGGCGGTTGGATGTGGCATATATGAGCACATTGTCAGGTCTGATCTCAAGTCCACCCTCGATGACAGCCTTGAGGTACTTGTACTCTATCTCAAATTCCTCAAATGAAAGATCATCCATGTATATGATAAATCTGTAATTTCTGTTCTTGATAAGCGATATGACCTGCGACAGATCCTGGAACTGATGCTTGTATATCTCTATCATACGAAGTCCTCTGTCATAGTACTCGTTGATGATCGCCTTGATCGTGGTTGACTTTCCTGTTCCACTGTCACCAAAGAGAAGTGCATTGTTCGCCTTGCGGCCCTCCACAAATGCCTCAGTGTTGTCCACGATCTTCTTCTTCTGGATCTCATATCCGATGAGATCATCCAGCATGACATCCTCTGTGTTATTTATAGGTACAAACTCCAGATCTCCATGCTCACGGGTGATCCTGAACGCTTTGTTGAGACCGAACATACCAACACCATATGCCTTGTAGAATGATGTAACTATATCAAATATCTGGTCCTCGTTCTCTGCCTCCTCTATGGCATTGCTGACAGCCTGAACCTTCTCACTGACATTCTTATTGTACATTCTCTCCTTCTTGCCTATGGACCTATAGTTGTTGATAGTTGAGAAACAGTCTATTCCAAGTGCGCTCTCTATCTCTGAGAAATCGAAGTCGAACAGCTTCTTGAATATCCTGAAATCATTCTTGGCGAAATAATTAACTGTTCCGTCATTTGCTCCCACCTTCTCACTTGTTATACTGAATGAGTTCTCATTGGTGATGAGTATAAATGCCAGATAGTTGTGCCACAGATTCTTATCGAATCCATAACTGGTAGCAAGATCCAGAAGTCTCTTGATCTGATCGTATATGCGGGCACACAGCTCCGCATTCTCACACCTCTTGAGATCAAAATCCTCAAATATTCCAGACAGCTTCATAAGTATGCTGTTCTCTCCAAGATCTCTGTATAAAACCAATTTCGCTATGTCTCTGTACATGTGTATATCCTTCTTTCTGAACGGCTATATGTATCACCACACAGATGATGCCATATATGAGCCGTTATTTCTTTCTCTTCTTGTAGTTTTTATTTCTGTTACTGTTTCTGCCTGTATTGTTTCTTTCAATGTTATTTCTTTCTGAGCTATTTCTTCCCGTATTGTTTCTGCTTGTGTTATTTTTTCCAGAATTGCCGCTTCCGGCTGTACTGCCCGGTGCATTTGACTCATTCGTCCCGGTCTGCCCGGCGTCCACATTGCTGACATCAGACGCACATTCCTCATCCAGCCTTCCATTCCATCGCCCCTCGGGGATGTTGCATGCCAGATTATATTTCCTCCACGATATGCCCTTGTCTCTGAGTCTCTTAACCACATATTCTTCAGACATCGCATACAGGACGGAGAAAAGCGGTACAAATATGAGCATACCCAGAATGCCCAACATATCACCTCCAAGCATGACCGCCACAAGTACCCATATAGATGGAAGTCCCACCGAACCACCAACAACATGAGGATATATGAAGTTACCCTCTATCTGCTGTAGCACGACAAATATGATCAGAAACACTATGGCACGCTTCGGATCCTCTACCAGGATCATAATCGTTCCGGCAAAACATCCGACAAATGCTCCAACGACCGGGATCAGTGCAAATACTGCTATGATGATGCTGACCGTAAGCGCATACGGAATACGGAATATGGTCATCGTAATGAAAAACATAAGTCCAAGTATGCACGCCTCAAGGCACTGACCTGAGATGAACTTGGAGAAGGTCTTATCCGCAAGAACACAAGTCTGAATGAATCGGTCCGCCTTTTCTTCCCTGAACACCGCATACAATACACCCTTTACCTGCTTCTCCAGAGTCTCCTTCTGAGCCAGTATGTAGCACGCAAAGAACAGTCCCACCAGAACATCGACCACGGCGCCTACCACACTGCTGGCAATGGAGAACGTGGAAGACAATACACTGCTGCCGCCGTTCTTCACAATACCAACCACATTTGATATAAGTGCATCCCAATTAATATTGATACTCTTTATCTTATCCACTATCTCCGGCTGGTCCTTCATCAGCTTGATTGCCTTCCTCTGTATATCATCCATGGCCGATGGCAGCTTCTCTGCAAACATAGTTATAGTCTTGGACATCTCAGGTATGATCATAGTTATTGCAAACGTGAGAACAGCTATTATGCACAGAAACGACAGTATGAGGCACACTGGTCTCCTGAACCTGTACAGTCTGCTGTCTTTATTCTTAAACAATACCTTTTCAAGTCCCTTCATAGGTACATTCACCACAAATGCTATGGCAAATCCTATGACAAATGGCATGAGTATATTGATGAGCCAGCTGAACATACTGGACACCTTATCAAAATTAAACAGTACATATGCAAACAGCACCACACCGCACAATATAATCACGGTCCTCACTGTATCCCTCTTATTCCAGTTCATGAAGTCCTCCTAATAATCCACATTATTATTCTATGTAGTCATCAATTACATATCTATTCATCCAGATGTATATCTCCAAATGCCTCGGACAGGGAATATGTCAGATTCTTCTTGGGCTTGTACACATCGATGACCGGGGCCATGATCCTGAAAAAATTCTCCTCATTCTTTGAGAGCTTGAACACCTCAGCGGTATTCCTGGCATCCCACAGGGCATCATGCTCTGCCCCCTGAAAGTTTTCTCCCAGATAAAACACAGCGTCCGACAGTGATATCCTTCTTGACGTTCCTATGAGCTTGGCATATTCCTTCTGGAAATCCTTCCACCTTGATATGATACTTTCCAGCCCGGGGTGCGTGTATTCCTTCAGCCTGGCCTCCTTGCGGAGCTGTCTCAGGTCATTCTCACTCCATGCGTATATCACATCGGCATCAGCACACCACTCTATAAAGCTCCCCATGGCAAAAGCATATGAAGGAGCATTCTCCACCATATCATCTGTTATTCCTGTGAGCTTTATTATACGCGAAGCCATGGTTCCATATGCCGGCTTCACATAACTCTTAAACGAATCTATCTCATTATAATCTTCATCCAGTTTAACTGCACCGATCTCTATGATCTCGCTCTTACATATTTTCTTTTCCTTCTTATACTCTGAATCTATCATATTCATTTCAAAGTCCACAAATACGTATATCATACACTGTATTTCCCCTTACATTGCCGATTTAATCATTGTAACACTGTGACCGGAAAACTGTAAACAAGCATATTAGGTATTTGCCAGCATTTCCGCAAATATTTGAGTATATTTTTGTCCTATTATGAGTTAAAATTTCTGTGACGACATAATATGCACTTATACGGCAGCATACGACACGAAAGGAATATACATATGAAAAATATAATCTTTGATATTGGCATGGTCCTCGTAGACTTCCACTGGAAAAGCACCATGGAGAAGCTTGGCATACCAGCGGACGTGATAGATACTCTTGATCACAACATGATAAACCACCCTATGTGGAATCATTTTGACCTGGACGATATGCCTGAGCCAGAGCTCATCAAACGTTTCAAGGAACTCAGCCCGGAATGCAGCAGCTACATAGACCTGTTCATGAACAATCTCGATGAAGTGGTGGATATGTTCCCGGGAGCCGACATGTGGCTCAAGGATCTCAAGTCCAGAGGTTACAACATCTACCTCCTGTCCAACTACCCAAGAAGACTGTTTGCACTCCACACGCCTAGATTCCACTTCCTGCCTTACACGGACGGAAGAGTGGTCTCCTATGAATACCACGTGACCAAGCCAGACGCCGCCATCTATGAGCATCTCTGCAACAAATATAACCTTGTCCCTGAGGAATCCATTTTTCTTGATGACAGGCAGGCGAATCTCGATGCCGCCGCAAAGCTTGGTTTCCACACTCTTCTGGTCACAGATCCTATAGGAGTGAGGGGCGCACTTGACGACATACTCACACGCGAATAAGGAGATGCCCGATGAAAACAGATACAACTCAAAGCAGACACAGTGGTCTGCTGTGGCGTTCCATATTCTTTCCGCTGGCCTTTATTTATATGGAGCTCCTGTTTCACATTGCAATTTATGGATCTGCAGGCAGCAGCATACTACATCCCCTGACATTTGCGCTGGCATGCGGACTTACCCTGTCAGCACTGACCTCCTTCTGGCACAGATATGCAAATGCAGCCATAGCCTACCTGCTGTGGAGTATATTTACGATCTACTATATTGCACAATTTGTATACTATAAGATATTCAGAACATTTTTGAGTCTGGTGTCCATCGGCGGTGCCCAGGATGCTATGAACTTCAGGACTGTGCTTTTTTCAGCATTGCGATCCAACTGGTATATCATAGTGCTGTTCCTGCTGCCACTTATATGTCTTATCATCATGAACAGGTTCTGGTTTTCATTTGGCAGATGCCGCATCGGGCAGAAGCCTGGTGTGCTCAGGGCAGTACTGGTGCAGCTGGGTATCTCCGCAGCTGCATGGGTACTTGCCATCTGTATTCTGGCAGTGCACGGGACTGCGGCCTACACTCCATATGCACTGTTCCACGGACGCTATGTACTTGAACTGTCCATGAACAAGCTTGGAGTCATGGTCACCACGGGAAGAGACTGTGTGACCATGGTGACTCAGAGCAGCCAGAGCAAGACATTTGAGCTTGCAGATATTGGAGATAATCAGTCAGATGCACAGACTGCCGCATCAGATATCAATGCCGCATCTGCGGACGAGACAGATTTTTCATCAGCTTCTCAGACCGGCGGCTCAGATCAGGCGGCAGGATCAACCCAGGCCGACGAGCCTGTATATGTTCCGCAGGTCGATGAAAGCATAGATTTCCAAAGTCTGTACAATCAGACAGATGACGAGGAGCTTAAAAGCCTGACGGCATATTTCTCGGGGGTACAGCCAACTTACACGGACGAATACACCGGCATGTTCGAGGGGTACAATGTGGTATTTGTCACCGCTGAAAGTCTCAGTACATATGGAATATCCAGGGAGGCCACACCGACACTGTACAAGATTTATCACGAAGGCTTTGAATTTACTAACTTCTACAACCCACTGTGGTATCACAGCACCATAGACGGCGAATATACCAACTGCCTCAGCCAGTATCCGGCATCCTCCAAATGGAGCTTTGAGGCATCCGCGGACACCTATCAGCCATACGCCCTCGGCAATATGTTGAACGCACAGGGCTACAAGAGCTACGGCTACCACGACTTTGATGCCACATACTACGACAGAACAAGAACCCATCCGAATATGGGCTACACCACCTTCAAGGCCATCGGCGCAGGATTGGATATTCCTGACCACGTTATGTATTCCGATCTCGAATGTATGGAGGCTGTGTATGGGGATTTCATTCAGGATGACAAATTTAACATGTATTTTATGAGTTTCTCCGGCCATCTGCCTTACAATTACGACAATCAGTATATATGCATGATTAACAGGGAGGGAGCCGAGAATGTCCTCTCCGGAAAAGGGTACTCAGATGAGGCCATAGCCTATGTTGCAGCCCAGATGGAGCTTGACAAGGCTCTGGAATTCCTGATGGATAAGCTGGAAGAGACTGGCAAGCTGGACAACACTCTGTTCATCGTGGCACCTGACCACTATCCTTACGGACTCAGCGACGGCACCTACAACGAGCTTGCGGGCAAGGACATAGAGAATGATGACTTTGAGCTTCACCACAACCAGTTTGGTATATGGAGCTCATCCATGGAGAAGCCAGTAGTTGTCGACAAGCTCTGCTCCAGTGTGGACATACTTCCAACTGTGTTAAACCTTCTCGGAGCCGACTTTGACTCAAGACTCCTGGCAGGACGCAACATTTTGTCCGATTCCGATGAGCTTGTGATCTTCGCGGATCAAAGCTTTATGACCGACAAGGTCAGGTACGATGCCAGCACGGGGGAGACCTCTTACTTCGTCCCTGAGTCACAGATCCCTGATGGATACGTGGATCAGATGATCGAGGAGGTTGAAAACCGGCTGTATATATCGGACGAGATGATAAACACGGACTATTTTTCATTTGTATATAGCAGATAAAAGGCCGAGACAATCCCCGCCAGCACATCGGCGGCGGCCTGGACAAAAGCCACTCCATCTACGCCATACATGCGCGGCAGTATGAATACCAATGGTATAAAACATACTCCCTGCCGCAGGGCGGATATGAGGGTGGCTTTTCCATATGCTCCAAGAGCCTGATAGTACATTCCGGTCACCAGACACACAGCTGCAAACGGCATGGATATGGCATGCGCCCGGAGAGACAGCGCCGCAAGCTGCATAGCTTGAGTGCCACCTTCATGCAAGAATACACCGGCCACCTCGGATGCCCACACCCAAGTCGCAGCACCCATGGCACACATGAATATAACCGCAGTTATCATAGTAAATCTCAGAGATGCCCTGACCCTGGATGAAAGTCCTGCACCATAGGCAAACCCGCACACCGGGGCAAATCCCTGCCCATAGCCCACCAACACCGCAAATATGACTGCAAATATCTTATTTGCAACTGTGATGCCCGCCATGGCTCCATCTCCGTACTGCCTACAGCTTCTGCTTATCATGACCGCCGCAAGGCACATGAGCCCCTGTCTCAGGAAGGATGGCAGCCCTGTTCTCACTATACGCACCCCATATCTGAAGCTCCACAAGTCTGATATATGCAGCCTTACCACGCTGCACCTTGACCTGACACATATATACATTATGGCAAGACTTATCCCCTGTCCGGCAAGGGTCGCTATGCCTGCACCGGCTATTCCAAGTCCAAGCACTCTCACCAATATATAGTCAAATAACGCATTTGACAGTCCTCCTGCCAGAATACCCAGCAGGGCAAGATACGGCTGCCCCTCAGCCCGCAGGGCATTGTTCAGAACATAGGCACCGCACATGACCGGAGCCGCGAGCATGATATATATTCCATACTGCCCAGCAGGAGCAAGACTTGTGTCCGTGGCCCCCAGAAGTCTTACCACATCCTCCCTGAACACGGCAAATATAACCGCCATGACCGCGCCCGACAGTATTCCTCCCGCCAGTGCCGTGGCAAGCGTCTGCTCCGCCTCACGCTTCTTCTGCTTACCGAGGAGTCTCGCTATCTCACTTCCAGCTCCCATGCCCCAGGTGTAACCCACAGCCTGTATCAATGCCATGACAGAGAACATGATCCCCACTGCGGCCACACTGCTTTCTCCAAGATCTGAGACAAAATAAGTGTCCACAATATTGTAGGAGGTTGCCACCAGCATGGTGAATATTGTAGATACCGAAAGTGACAGTATGAGAGAAGGCACAGGAGTCTCAGCCATTTTGCTGTGATTCTCCTGTGCCTTCTTCTGTGTATCCACACTCTCAGGAATGTCCATTCCCGAAAGTATCAATATGTCATATATTCCATTATCGGGTCTGCTGTGTAACCGCCGTCTGTTGCTGCGCCTGTCCATGTGTGTAGTCCCTGCTTTCTTCCTTACTCTCACGCAGGAATTTCTTAACCTGCTGCAATTTCTCCTTTGCATCGTACACACCCAGCTCATACATGGCCTCGATCATCTCCGGCTTCTTCTCAAGCCTTGATATCTCTATAGTCTCACTCGGTCTGATTATCAACGTATCACCCTCCTTTTCAAGCTCCTCCAGCTTGTCCAGGGTCTTGTTGTAATACATGTGTCTCATGTGACATCTTTTAACGAACTCAGGGTACTCCCTGTACCTTCCGGCCTCCAGCCTGAGCATCTTGTCCGGGCCCTTGCGGTATCCCTCCGGTCTTGTCAGAACTACTATATTTCTCCTGTAGCCCATCCTTCTGAATGCAAATATCGGTATGCTGTCGGATACACCTCCATCCAGCAGCTTCATTCCATCGACCTCTACAATATTGGACACCAGTGGGAGGGATGCCGAAGCCCTCACCTTATTCACATCCTCAGGCTTTCTCATGTCCGTACACTCCAGATACTCCGCCTCTCCTGTATCCAGATTAGAACATCCCACATAGAGCTTCGTAGGATTTGCAAGGAATGCATCGTAGTCAAGTGGATCCAGTTTCTCCGGGATATCGTGGTAGCAGAACTGCTCACTGCAGATATCTCCTGTAGTTATGAGGGAGTACAGGCTCATGTAGTGCTTGTTGTTCCTGTACTTCATATTGTAACGCATGTTGCGCCCTCTCTGTCTCGCCACATAGGAGAGTCCATGTATGGCTCCCGCCGACACCCCTATGACACCGTCGACCTCTATATCATTGTCCATGAACACATCCAGGACTCCGGCGGTATATATGCCTCTCTGGCCGCCGCCCTCAAGTACCAAACCTGTCTTTGCCATATCGATCACCTTTCATCCAAATATTTATATATCCGTCTTTGTCTGAAAAATCCTCAGACTCCTGTCAAGAATCCCATTCATATGAGCTATAGCAGTTCCATAATTCGTCATCGGGATACTCTGCTGCTCCGCCCTTCCCTGACGACTCTTCATCTCGCGTTCATTCAGCATACAGCCTCCGCAGTGTATCACCAGATCATATCCTGTCAGATCCTCCGGGAATTCCGTTCCGCTGACAAATGTAAATTCAGGCTCAAGTCCCGTGTATCTGCGTATCCATCTCGGCAGTTTCACAGTTCCTATATCATCACACTGTCTGTGATGGGTGCAGCCCTCGGCTATGAGTATCCTTGGAGGTCTGCTGTCCGCATCTGTACGCTGGCCTTCATCCCTCAGCCTGTCCAGGACATATGCGCCATTTACCGCCGCATCAAGCTGCCCTTTAAACCTTGCCATAAGTATGGAGAATGACGTCAGATATATGTCATCCGGCACTATCTTCATAACCTTTGCAAATGCCTGGGAGTCAGTGACCACCAGAGATACCTTCCCCTCCAGCCGTCTCAGAGTATCCTCAAGCTCCGTGTCCCTGCACACCACAGCCGTAGCTCCGGTCTCAAGAACATCCCTTATGACCTGCTGCTGCGGAAGTATCAGCCTGCCCTTCGGAGCTGCAGAATCTATCGGTATGACCAGCACCACCATATCACCCGGCTGTATCAGATCTCCTACCAGCCGGCTGGTCATGGTGTCTGTCACCGTGAGCTTTCCTATCAATTCCTTCAGCTCCTCTATTCCCTGTCTGCGCTCTGCGCTGACCCATATGGAATTCTCCGCTGAATTCTGAACCAGTGTATCATCCTTAACTAGATCACTCTTATTGTACGCAATTATATAATTTATATTCTTCTCTTTGAAAAGCTCTGTGAGCTCCCTGTCCGCCGCCGAAAGGCCAACCGAACCATCAGCCACCAGCACAGCGACATCTATCTTCGCAAGCACCTGTCTGGTCTTCGACACCCTGAGTTCACCCAGCTCGCCGGTATCGTCTATTCCCGGTGTATCTATGATGACCACCGGTCCAAGCGGAAGCAGCTCCATGGACTTGTACACCGGATCCGTGGTGGTTCCCGCCACATCCGACACAACAGCAAGGCTCTGCCCCGTCACTGCATTTACCAGACTGGACTTGCCTGCGTTCCTGCATCCAAAGAAACCTATATGCACTCTGTTTGCCGACGGTGTATCGTTTAAACTCATTTTGCTCCTCCACAATGTGTTAGAATCTAAAATCTCTGTCTCCGTGCTTTATCCTGTCAAGTCTCTCGACCACTATCTGTCTGACTTTCTCATTCGGAATATTCTTCAGCTCATCCTGTATGAGTCTCCGGCCTATCTCCGCGGTCTCCGGCGAAGCATAATCCACCAGATATTCCTCCAGCGTCATGAGTGCGTTCGGATGACAGCAGTTCTGTATCTGTCCGCTCTTGCACAGGCTCATGAACCTGTCGCCGGTTCTGCCCTCTCTGTAACATGCCGTACAGAACGATGGTATATAGCCCTTGGTCATCAGCCAGTTCACAACCTGATCCAGAGTTCTCGTGTCACTGACATCGAACTGCTCCGACTTCTCATCCTCTGGCTCCGGCTCATAGTAACCACCCACACTGGTCTTGGAACCACCACTTATCTGCGACACTCCAAGCCTTATGATCTCGTCCCTGACCTTTGGATTCTCCCTTGTGGAGATTATCATTCCTGTATAAGGAACGGCGATTCTGATACATGCTGCGATCTTGCAGAATACATCGTCGCTTATTCCGTTGTCAAATGCCTCAGGATCTATGTCGTCAGCCTTCTTGACTCTTGGCACACTGATGGTGTGCGGACCAACTCCATGAACAGCCTCAAGGTGCTCCGCATGCATCAGCAGCCCCGCAAATTCGTACCTATACTTGTCCAGACCAAAGAGCACTCCCAGACCCACATCGTCTATACCACCTTCCATAGCACGGTCCATAGCCTCTGTGTGATATGCATAGTCATGCTTCGGTCCATATGGATGAAGCTTCTCATACGCTTCCTTATCGTAGGTCTCCTGGAAGAGGATGTACGTTCCAATTCCTGCCTCGTGCAGCTTCCTGTAGTTCTCCACTGTGGTCGCCGCTATATTTACATTTACACGCCTTATTGCACCGTTCTTGTGCTTGATGCTGTATATCGTGTCTATACACTCCAGGATGTACTCGATAGGATTCATCTGAGGATCCTCACCGGCCTCAATGGCCAGTCTCTTGTGACCCATATCCTGCAGTGCTATGACCTCCCGTCTCACCTCTTCCTGGGTGAGCTTCTTTCTGGCTATATGCTTATTCTTGATGTGATACGGACAATACACACACCCATTTACACAGTAGTTGGACAGATACAGCGGCGCGAACATAACTATTCTGTTGCCGTAGAAGTCCTTCTTGATCTGCTCCGCCAGATCATATATCTCATTTATCTTGTCCGGCATCTCACACGCAAGAAGCACGGATGCCTCCCTGTGGGTAAGCCCCTTCCTGAGCTTTGCCTTCTCTATGATACTGTCGATAAGCTCCACATTGTCCTTGTTCTGATCCGCATAGTCCAGCGTCTCACGGATCTCGCCATCATCTATGAAGTCCTCTGCCTTCATGGATCTCACATCATACATTTTTTGTCAGCCTTCTTTCTTGTATACTGTATGCCCTTCCAATCTTATACACACAATATTATTCAGTGGTCTCCGCCTCTGTTGTCTCCTCACTGTCAGCATCCCCGGAATCGACCGGCGTACTCATGCTGTCTATTTCATCCGGCATACGGACATAGTCCACATACCAGCCATCGTCGCACTTCAACATACATTCCTGAACGTGTACCGTGACCTCGCCGCCATCCTTGCCTGTCACTATCCAGTCGGCTTCCACACTTCTGTACTGGGACACGCCCTTAACTCCGTTGTCCGCAAATTGCTGCTGCACATCCTCTATATTGCTCACCGCCTGTATATCGGTGACCTTGCACTCGATCGTATCTATATCCCCGACCTGCTCATCTGTATACGCTCTGAACTTGTTTATATATATGTCCTGTATGTCACTCACCGACAAAACCTTTGACGAATCCTCAAACTTCTTCACGTATCCCGGGGCTATCATGTCAGCCATCTCTCCGCCATCGCCAAATGCGTATATGCGGGCGGTCTCCTTTGCCAGCTTGTCCGCCTGATATGAAAATCTGTAATAGATCACATAAAATACCGCAAATACTACCACGATCGCCACTGCCAGAACTATTATAAGCTTCTTGAGGAATCCGCTTTTTTCATTACTGTTTCTCTCTTTACTCTGTCCCATATCTCTACTTCCCAATCCTTGTTTTTGTGGTTAAATACCCTTTTATATTGTATTCACCTGATTTGATATAGTCAACACCTAGCTTCCGTAACCCCCGAACGGGCAGATCATCAACATGACCTGCCCGTTCAGAATAATTATCCATATATCGTTACCAACAATTCATTGTCTCCATCGTATCAAGCTTCCTCTGGATCTTGTCAACGACCATATCCCTGATCTCTGTGGTCGTCTTATCCGCTATAACCTCATATGGGATCGGCTCCAGAAATGCAAGCTGTGTCGTCACACGCCTCAGTGACCATCCTTCAAATGGCTTGAAGGAATCATACAGCACGACTGGAACGATAGGACACTTCGCCTTCTTGGCGATCTTGAAGCTTCCCGGCATGAACTCCTTGAGCTCATTGTGACTGTGATCGTATCCTCCCTCCGGGAATAAAATATATCTCCTTCCCGCCTTGATCTCCGTGGATACATCGTTTATAACCTGTACCTGCTGCTTTATGTCTTCCTTGTCAAGTCTCTGTGCCTTCACAAGATCCGTAAGCTGATCTGCTATGAACAGCTTCGACCTCTTGGCATCCATGACATACGTAATCGGTTTGTCATGGGAAACTATAACTCCCAGTACATCATACTTACCCTGATGATTGGCATACATGATATATCCACCCTCCTTAGGAAGGTTCTCCATACCCGTGGCAACCGTCTTGATAAAAGCACGACGTCTCACATGATTGCACATAACCTGTGCCATCTGATAACATATATCCTCACCATATTTTTCCGGGTGTCTAGCATAATACGACATCTTTGGCACATAGTACATGATCAGAAACAAGCACGAAACTATTACCCAAATAAATCTTAACATAAATACCTCTAACCAAATACCTTTAACTCAAAAATGTGTGCATATACATGCACACGTCCTCTTTTTCATAAACTCTTATATACATAGTTCACTGTATATACAGTGAACCATATACTATCTAGTAATTTTCTCAGTAAAGGCAAAAGTTGTCAAGTAACATTTTACCTATTGTGTCTGCACATAAAAAGGCAACGCCACATCGGTTTCATCGTCCCGCTGCTGGCACTGCCTTTTATAATAGACTCGAAGTCCCGCGCTGACGCGCTCTGTCTTCGTCCCGCTGCATCTTTCGACTGACGGGATTCTTCTAGACTCGAAGTCCCGCGCTAACGCGCTCTGTCTTCGTCCCGCTGCACTTTCGACTGACGGGATTCTTCTAGACTCGAAGTCCCGCGCTGACGCGCTCTATGTTCGGCTTACGCCGAACGACTTCTCGTTAAAACCGCTTGAAACCCCCAAATGCCTGCAAGCAGGCGCTTGGGGTTTCTGCGCTAGGTTTTATATCTTCTCTGTCACTCTGAGTCTTGTGAGTGCACGGGCAAGTGATGCCTCGCTCTGCTTGTATTCCTTCAGACTCTCTTTCTGTCTGAGTCTCTCTTCCGCTCTGATCTTTGCCTCCTTGGCTCTGACCCTGTCGATATCCTCCGGCTTCTCTGCGGAATCCACGATAAGGACAACTCGGTTATTTACTATCTGAACAAAGCCCTCACCGACAACACCGACTACCTGCTCACCCTTGCTGGTGGTAATCCTGATCTCGCCTATGCTGGTGGCTATGACCATGTTCTCGTGATGTGCAAGAACCGCTTTCTCTCCATCTTCAAGTGGAAGAATGATCTTCTCTACTCGGCCTTCGAAGAATATCTTATTGCTGGAAATAACTCTCAGATAAAATGTATTCATCTACGCACTTCCTTTACTGACCTTTCTCGGCCTTTTCCTTTACTTCCTCTATAGTACCTACATTGAAGAATGCCCACTCAGGATACTCGTCCATCTCACCGTCAACGATCATCTTGAAGCCCTTGATCGTATCCTTGAGACTTACATACTTTCCAGGAATACCTGTGAAGTTCTCAGCAACATGGAATGGCTGTGACAGGAATCTCTGAACCTTTCTGGCTCTGGTAACTGTAAGCTTATCCTCATCTGACAGCTCCTCCATACCGAGGATTGCGATGATATCCTGCAGCTCCTTGTACTTCTGAAGTATCTCCTGTACACGTCTTGCAACATTATAATGCTCCTCGCCGACTATATCAGCCTCAAGAATTCGTGAGCTTGACTCCAGCGGATCTACTGCCGGATAGATACCCTGCTCAACGATCTTTCTTGAAAGAACTGTATTTGCATCCAGATGCGCAAATGTTGTGGCTGGGGCAGGATCTGTAAGGTCATCGGCTGGCACATATACGGCCTGGACTGACGTGACTGATCCTTCCTTGGTAGATGCGATTCGCTCCTGAAGCTCACCCATCTCATTTGCAAGTGTTGGCTGATAACCAACGGCTGATGGCATACGTCCGAGAAGTGATGAAACCTCTGAACCTGCCTGTGTAAATCTGAATATATTGTCGATGAACAGAAGCACATCCTGATGATTTACATCACGGAAATACTCTGCCATTGTAAGTCCTGTCTCTGCAACTCTCATTCTGGCTCCAGGTGGCTCATTCATCTGTCCGAACACCAGGGCGGTCTTGTCGATAACGCCTGACTCGCTCATCTCTGTCCACAGATCATTTCCCTCTCTTGAACGCTCTCCAACACCGGTGAATATTGAGTATCCACCATGTACGGATGCGATATTCTGGATAAGCTCCTGGATAAGGACTGTCTTACCAACTCCGGCACCGCCGAACAGACCGATCTTACCACCCTTTGAGTAAGGTGCAAGAAGATCTATGACCTTGATACCTGTCTCAAGTATCTCGATGACAGGACTCTGATTCTCAAATGTTGGCGGCTCTCTGTGGATTACCCAGTGCTCTGTGTCTGAGAGATCCTCCTTGCCATCTATTGTCTCACCAAGCACGTTGAACAGACGTCCAAGTGTCTGATTTCCTACTGGAACTTTGATTCCTGATCCGGTCGCAACGACTTCCATATCTCTTGAAAGTCCCTCGCTGGCGGACAGCATGATACATCTTACTGTATTATTTCCTACGTGCTGTGCTACTTCCATAACACATTTTTTTCCATGATTATCTACTTCAAGAGCATCCTTGATGTATGGCAGATCGTTGTCTGGAAATTCTACGTCTACGACAGGTCCCATGACCTGTACTATCTTACCATTTTTCAAAACATCAGACCTCCTTTACAATTATTTATTGAGCTTATTAGCTCCTGTCTCTCTGAGCTCTGGCGCCGCCCGCGATCTCTGTGATCTCCTGCGTTATGGCTGCCTGCCTTGCTCTGTTGTATTTGATATTGAGATCATCTAGCATCTCCTTGGCACTCTTTGTGGCTGAGTCCATCGCCATCATTCGGCTGTTCTGCTCACTGCAGAAGGACTCTACCAAAGCACCGTATATATATCCCATGACGCAGTTTGGCACGATTCGGTCAAGCACCGCCTTAGGTGAAGGCTCCATGGTGATCTCCTCGTGGAACACATCCGCAGGAACGCCTGCGAAGTCAGTTCTCTTCATAGGGAGAAGCTGTATCATCTGTGGCTCCACGACCACACTGCTCTTCATGTTGGTATATATGATGTATACTTCATCTATATCGCCGTTCTCATAGTTTTCAAGCATCTTGTCCGCTATGACTCTGGCTCTGTGAAGACTAGGATTCTGCGCTGTATACTGGAAATGTATATCTATAGGCACTCCCTTCTTGGCGAAGTAGTGTCTTCCAACCTGGCCGACTACATACAGCTCACTGTTCGGGTGGGCTGCAAGCTCCTGCTCAGCTATTTTGATTACATTGTGGTTGTAAGCTCCTGCCATACCTTTATCGGCGGTGATCACAAGATATCCACGTCTTCTGTCCTCTTCCTTGATTCCCTCTCTACTGTCGAAGTACAAGTGCTCCATCTCAGGAACATGTCTGAGCATTCTGGCAAGGGCAACCTGAAGTGTGTAGAAATACGGCTCCGTATTCTCAAGATCTGTCCTGGCCTTTTTCAGCTTGGAAGATGAGATCATATACATTGCATTGGTGATCTTCTGAGTATCCTTGATACTCTTTATTCTATTCTGGATTTCTTTGGTATTTGCCAATCAAATCACCTCTCAACGAATCTTCTTATTTCTCCTGAGATCTATCTCTCGATAAACTCCTTAGCGGCTGCGACTATCTTGTCCTTCAGCTCATCGGTAAGCACCTGCTTCTCCTCGATCTCATCCACGATATCCTTATGGGCACTGTGGAAGTATTCAAGCATCTCAAGTTTCTTCTTCTTGACCTCTGAAACCTCAACTGGAAGGAATACCTTATTGGTAGCTGCTACCAGGATGATAACCTCCTCGGCCATTGACAGCGGATTACACAGAGGCTGCTTTAAAAGCTCCATAAGTCCCTTGCCATACTGAAGCTGTTCCTTGGTGTTCTCATCAAGATCTGAACTGAACTGTGTGAACACCTCCATCTCTCTGTACTGTGCCAGGTCGATACGGATACTTCCTGCGGCCTTCTTCATCGCCTTTGTCTGCGCTGCACCACCAACTCGTGATACCGACAGACCGACGTTGACAGCAGGTCTCATACCTGAGAAGAACAGATCGCTCTCGAGGAATATCTGTCCATCTGTGATAGATATAACATTTGTAGGTATATAAGCAGATACATCGCCTGCCTGTGTCTCGATAATAGGAAGGGCTGTGATGGAGCCTCCGCCCAGCTCATCCTTAAGCTTACTTGATCTCTCAAGAAGTCTTGAATGGAGATAGAATACATCTCCAGGATATGCCTCACGTCCTGGTGAACGTCCGAGAAGCAGTGACAATGTTCTGTAAGCAACAGCGTGCTTTGACAGATCATCGTACACGATCAGCACATCCTTGCCCTTATGCATGAAATACTCAGCGATCGCTGTACCTGAATAAGGCGCAATATACTGAAGTGGTGCTGAATCACTTGCTGTAGATGCAACGACTATCGTGTAGTCCATGGCATCATATTTGTTCAGGTTATTTACAACCTTGGCTATTGTTGAAGCCTTCTGGCCTATAGCCACATATACACAGATGACATCCTTGCCCTTCTGATTCAGAATGGTATCTATCGCTATGGATGTCTTACCTGTCTGTCTGTCTCCTATGATCAGCTCTCTCTGTCCTCTTCCGATTGGGAACATGGCATCTATCGAGAGGATTCCTGTCTGAAGCGGCTGGTTGACCGACTTACGATCAACTATGCTTGGAGCCGGATTCTCTATTGGACGATAATCCGTTGACTCTATGCTGCCCTTTCCATCTATAGGTGCTCCAAGGGCATCAACTATACGTCCGATAAATGCATCGCCTACAGGGATGCCTGCACGCTTTCCCGTTCTGCTGACCTTTGTTCCTTCTTTGATTCCTGTATCACGACCGAACAGAATACATCCTATCTCTGTTCTTCTGATATCCTGAACCATACCTTTGACACCATTCTCAAAAACAACGATCTCGCCGTACATGGCATTGTCTATACCGTATACGGTTACGATTCCATCACCTACATAGATGACCTTACCGACTTCTTTGTCCCTGGAGTCAAAATCATAATTCTCTATCTCTTCTTTGAGTATAGAAATAATATCCTCTGAACTAATTGAACTCAATTTATCACCTCATAACCAGTTTCTGTCTAAGGGATTTGTACCTGCCCAGAATGCTTCTGTCGTACTCGCGGTCTCCCGTTCTTATGACAAATCCACCTATCAATTCTTTTTTCTCCACCATAGAAAGCTGTACCGCCTTGCTTCCATACTCTTTCATAAGGAAGTTCTCGATACCTGCCTTCTGCTTATCAGTTGGCGGTGTGACATAATAGAGAGTTGCCGAAAGGATATCCTGCTGCTCTCTGGCATACTTCTCATACTCGTCAAATATGTCATGTATCATGTCAAATCCATCGTTGTCACACAGGGTCTTCATGAAATTTACCAGATCCTTATTGCCAAATCTGTCAAATACCCTGTCAACGACCTTGCGCTTGTCCGCGTGGCTGACCACCGGATCTGCCAGTGCATATACCAGCTCCGGACTACCATCCACAAGCGCCTTTATCTCCTCCACCATGTCCTGACTGATTCCAAGCTGATAGAGGACAATTCCGTAATTAATTGCCTTCTGTGTCACCTGAATCACCTACTTCATTCAAAAACTCGTCATACATGGCAGCTCCTGCTGATTCCGCATCACCTTCACCGCCCACGATCTTGCCGGCTGCTGCCATGGCAAGCTCTGCGATCTGTGACTGCATATCAGAAAGTGCCTTGTTCTGCTTGATCTCTATGGTCTTCTCCGCATCCTTTATCATCTTGACTGACTTTGCATCAGCCTGATCTATGATACGGCTGTACTCATTCTGGGCCTCCACACGGGATTTCTCACGGAGATCCCTGCACTCAGCATCAACCCCTGCAAGGGTATCCTCATACTGAGACTTGAGTTTCATTGCTTCAGCCTTCTGATTGTTGGCATCCGATATGGTGCCAGCGATCATATCTTCTCTCTTCTTGATGACATCGTTGAGCGGTCCTATCAAGAACTTCTTCAAAAGAAGAAACAGAACTATTAAGTTGATAATGGTGAATGCTATTGTAGAAAATTCTATATCAATCATATAGCCACTCCTATCTTTCTGTTTCTATTATCCGCATCTCTTCTGCAATTCCAGATTTCTATTAGATATTTCTATTAAAATATCCATCTGACCAAAAATCTGATTACTTAAGAAGAATGATTGCAAGAAGTCCGATTACGAAACCGTAGATAGCTGTTGCCTCTGCAAGGGCACAACCGATGATAAGAAGCTTTGTGATCTTTCCGTCTGCCTCCGGCTGTCTAGCTACAGCCTCAACTGCCTTTGATGTTGCAAGACCAATTCCAAGTCCTGCGCCAAGTCCTACTAATGCTGCTATACCTGCTCCAATTGCTAATAATCCGTTCATATCATTTTCTCCTTCTTATTTTCATTTTTAAAATCAGATAATCTTTACTCCATCGCTTCCTGCATGTAAAGCGTAGTCAGGAAAGTAAATACAAATGCCTGTAAAAATCCATCAAAGAAATCAAAGTACAGGCTGAGTGGGATAGGGACAATGAGTGGAACTACTGCCTCTATCAGCTTCATGATGACGAATGCTCCGAGAACATTACCAAAAAGTCGCATACACAGCGACAGCGGCTTGATGACAAGCTCAAGTACATTAAGCGGTGCAACTATTGCTACCGGCTCTGCAAAACTCTTGACCCAGCCTTTTGTCCCCTTTCCTCGTATTCCTGCCACCTGTACGAGTATGATACTCATGATGGCCAGTGAGGCTGTCACATTCAGATCCTTTGTCGGTGGTTTAAAGCCAAATACACCCATGATGTTGGCCATGCCGATGTACAGAATAACCGTTATCAGATACGGAACATACTTCATGCCCGCCTCTCCGATAACACCTTTGAACAGGTTGTTAAAAGTAGTTATTATGGTCTCCAACACAAGCTGTTTCTTACCCGGATTCTCAACTTTTAGATTCCTTACAAGGATAATCGACAACAGCACAAGCACTGCCATAATGATCCATGTTACCACCACAGATTCTGTTACCGGTATTCCACCAAATATTGGTATTGTAAATACTGTTTTGCATTGGAGTTCATTGGATAACTCTTCTGCCAGATCCGTAAGACATCACTTCCTTTCACACTGTTTTCTATCAGGTGTTTGCGAAAATTCAAATATCCTAGTGTCTGAGCTGCTTTAGCATACCCATCAGGGAGCGCTCCCGCTTAACTCAGCCTGCTGCGGTACTAAGATGCCGCTAACGCGCCATCTAAGGACCGGCGGCTTCGTATATCCCTGAGTGGGTAAAGCTAAACAGCTCAGGCACATTCTCAATTACTTATTTCGCAACCACCTATATGTCAAAACACTATTTCTTCTCTCATTTATTATTTGTTTATTATAGAAATAGCATTCCTGGCATCTGCCTCAGACAGCCCCACAAGTACGTTCTCTGTGTTGATCCAGTGAGAATCGAGTTCATGAGCCTCCCAGTCCATATCCATATCATCCAGTATGACATATCCCTCTACGGAATTCGCAGTCACATAATCCTTGACTGCACAGGCTCTGGTATAATCTCCATACTTGCTTCTGAGCTCATCCCCTGAAGAAGTTGCCCCATATACTTCCATTCCAGCATCCGCAAGTCTGTCTATCAGTTCCCTTACGTGTGCCTTACTGATATCCTTATCAATCACCTGTTTTCTCCAGTCACTTGTCATGACCAGCTTCGCTCCTGTGGCATCCACAACCATCTTGAGGTTAGCCACATTCTTAGGATTGATAAACTCCCCATGCTTCTCACACAGGAATTTCTCCGAATTCAGTACGCCGTCTACATCAAAAAATACTACATTCATACGGTCATACTCCCCTATCTTTTTTCTAAAAAGCTACTCTCGCTCCTTGCTTGCGTATTTTATCACCATTCAAAACAAATTTAAAGTCATATATTTGCCCTTATAGTCAAATTTTAATCATTTTTTATTTTTGTATTATTTTTCGTAACAAAAACAGTTTTTTGTCACAGTTTTCCCAAGAAACCCGCATAAAATCTAACATATCGCCAGTTTATACTTTTTTTATAATTTTAACATTTCGTTTATAATTAGCTTTTCTTCCAAATCATCAAAGTAAAATTCGCCACGCCCATCACCCTTCCGCCAGAAACAGGCTGGGTATTCTTCCGCGGCTGTATATCATCTGCTATATATGTGGTATCGGTAGCGAATACGACTGAGCTTCGGTGCTTCTTGCCGAGTTGGAAACCGTATCGCCCTTATCGCGGCCGGAAACGAGTGCATATAGAAGCTAAGCCGAAGCGAAGGAAGTAGAGCGTGATACCACATATATAGCAGATGATATACCCGCCCCGCGGAAGAATACTCAGCCGTCCGTCCTTCGCCCCCCCACGAAAAAAGGCTATCTCGTGTTCGACGCCCTAACGCTCGACACGTGATAGCCTTGTTCCCTCTGCCGTAATCCGTCACCCCCATTGTGACAGACTATTGTAGAAAATGACCCCCTTGTCATCTCTCGATGTAACAGATAAATTCATTATATCATATTTAATTTCATATTAAAGAGCAGTTCATACACTTTTCTGCGCACACACAAATCGCAAAAGTGTATATTCTTACACTTTTCAACTGGACAAGCCTGTTTCTTCTATTATATAATGTTACTGAGGTGAATTACATGCAGCAACAATACGATATAGGGAAAAGACTCAGGGAAGTCATGGCTGAACGCGGGGTTACGATCAGTCAGTTAGCTGAGATGACAGATGTCTCTGAGGATACGATAAAAGCCATCAGGAGCGGCAAGACCAAGAGCCCGGGAATACAGCTTATGATATCCATCGCAGACGCACTTGGATGTACCATGGATGGATTTCTCCACAGGCGCAGCCTTACGGACGAGGAATTGTATCTCCTGCAAAAATACAGAACACTCAACATCCACGGCAAGCGGATGGTCATGCTAATGGCGGACTCTGAAGATCACATGCAGAAGAAGCTTCCTTCAGCGGATGCGTACTGCGCCAAAACGCGCAGGATTCCGTGTATTTCCTCAACTCACACGCTTGCTTCCAATTCAGACTACTCAACACACGCGACAGAATTTATAGAGATACCCGCCGATTATTTTCCAAAGGCAGATTATTGTCTGAGGCTCACGACCAATATGCTCCATCCTATCTATATTAAGGATGATATTATAGCCGTGGAACAAAACTTTCCTCATTTCGGAGATATTGCGTTATTCCTGAACGAGAATGGAGTCGAGATGATCAGAAAATATACAGAAAAAGATGGCTCACCATACCTTGAAGCTGTCAGCAGATGTGATAGATCCCTGTATCTCACAAGTGATATCATTTGTCTGGGAACGATCCTCGGAATCGTCCGTCTGGAAGACACAAGAAAACCGCCTATTACATAAAGGCGGTTTTTCTTATATATAAATATTATGATGTCGATTACTCTGCTCCACCGGTGATAAGCCATGGTGACGGCTGGGTAACGAACATGTTGTCCTTGTTGGTTTTGGATACAGATATCTGAATAGCCTCCATATTCTTTATTCCGAGCTTGTCAAATATGAGCTTTGCCTGTGCAAGTATTCCAAGATCAAGTGTGTATATGACAAACTGCATATTCGGATTGATCTTGAGCAGTCTCTCCATATCTGACTCCAGATAATGATTTGCAACTATGAATGCCAGTCTCGGAACAGGTATGGCTGCCAGAGTCTCCTCGCTCATATCTGGGATTATCTGTACATTATGTACTCCGAACTTGTCAACATTCTCCTCCATGGATCTTCTCGAACCCTCGTCCGGCTCAACGGCTATAATGTTGCCCTCGCTTGCCACGATCGCAGCCTCAATGACTATACTCTCGGCCTGGAGTGCCAGGATGGTGTCATGCGTATCCACATCCAGCAGACTCATGATGACTGCTCTTATCTCCTTGCCGACATAGTGTACTGTTCCAGCCGAGAAGAAATCATTTGCAATTCCGTATCTGACGGATTCCCTTGTCTTCTCGTTCATGATGAATATAACTGTAGGCCCTGTTATCTTCCTGTTCAGCACCTTCTCCAGCTTGTCATGGTGAACCTCGCCGCCGGGCTCCACACCCTCTGCATACCACATGTCATACTCGCCAAAGCCCTTCTCCCAAAGCGTGTACAACAGATCCTCATGACTCTGATCTGCAAATATAAGAACTCTCTTGTGTGTGTCTATAGTCGGAACAACGTTCTTCTGCTTTCCGCATATATTCAGCATCTTTATCTTCTCAGGACTGACCTTCATTATGTCTGCAAAATAGCCAAGCCAACTGAGCATATCCTTGTTCTCGTACATAACCATAACCCTCCTTTAGTTGTCCGTCCAATCTTTTATATAGCATATTTATTATACTATTTTATCGATCTTCTGTACACCCAAAGAGAGGCAAACAGACACTTTTTTGACTGTCATCAACTTACCACGTTCAGCTTGTGATCTCTATACATATTGTATACGGACTCCGGAAGCTTATCGTCGGTTATGATGGTGAATTCCGGCTGGAGATCACTGAGCTTGAAATCTCCCTTTGTCTCGAATTTCGTGCTGTCCGCCAGCAGAAATACCTCGCTAGCATGGCCTATCAGCATGCACTGATTCTCATAGGTCTCCCTTATAAAATCATGTGCGCCATCCTCGACCGAAAGTGCCGAAGGTACTACAAATGCCTTTGAAAAATACAGTTTCTGCATCGCCTCATGTGTCAGGAAGCCATAAAACAACTTCTCCTTCGGGAGATATTCACCGCCCAGCAGGGTTATCCTGTAATTTTCACATTCCGATAATATGGAGAACACCTCCGAGGAATAGGTTATGACGGATAGTGAGTCAAAATTGCGCGCCTTCAGTGCCATGGCGAACAATGACGCCGTGCTGCCTGAATCTATCGCTATGGTGTCTCCATCCTTCACATACTCAAGCGCTTTCCTGGCTATCTGCTCCTTGAGTTCCATATTGGATGTGCCCCTGACATCCATATTCTCAAACCGGTATCTCTTCTTCACAGAAACCGCACCGCCGTGTACCCTCGTGAGCATGTTGTTATTTTCAAGATCCTCAAGATCACGTCTCACCGTCTCGGTCGACACGCCCAGCAGCTCAACCAGTCTGGCAACAGTAACCGAATGATTAAGATTTACCTGATCCAATATTATCTGTTTACGCTGATCTGCTAACATCTGTCCCCTCCCTTACTTCCTTATAAACTGAGCCCTATGTTTTCTGACCTGCAACATGATTGTATCAAAATAAGCGGTGCCGTGTAAACCTTTATTCCGACATATCCAGTCCATACAGCCTGCAGAGAACCGCAGTATATCCCTCTATACAGTCGAGGATCCTGTCGATCTCCACATGCTCCTTTGCCTGATGCGCCTGACTCATCATCGCACCCGAATATCCTATAGTCGGTATGTTGTATTTGCCGCATATAACGCTTCCGTCGGTTCCAAACTGCCAATATATCTTTTCAACATCCTGACCAAGCTCCTTAAGCGTCCTGTATGTCAGCTCGACATACTCATTATCCTTGCCGGTCACCCACGCCGGATGCTGCTTTGCCGCCTCCGCCTCATAACCGGTGTAACACGTCCTCTTATTCATTCTCGGATGAACGACAGCTCTGAGCTCAGGATCATTTTTCTTCTGCTCATCCAGGAATTTCTGAACCCTGCTCACCGTATCCTCTATGGTCATAGGTGGCACATATCTCTGATCCACTGTGATCTCACAATAGTCCGGCACACAGGAATACTTCTGTCCCGGTGTTACCACCACATCAGTGATGACCATGGACGTCTTACCCATCTCATGTACGAGCGGTTCCCTGCCAAAGTTATGCATGATCGCATCCATTATAGGGAGAGCTTTCTCAACAGCATTTATGCCCTCCTGCGGAGCAGACGAGTGCGCCACCTTACCGTACACCTCTATGACAAGCTCGATCTTGCCTCGCTGTCCGATGGCAAGATTGCCGTCTGACGGCTCCCCCAGATAGCACAGGTCAACATCAAGGCCGTGCTCCGGAAGAGTGTGCTCCATAAGATAAATCGTTCCGATACTCTCCGCCGGCTCCTCATGGACGACTGCAGCAAATATAAGATTGCCCGATATCTTCGCCCCGGCATCCACCAGCTTTTTGATCTCCATAAATGCAAAGAATTCCGAAGTCAGGCCAGCAAGCATATCGCTTATGCCTCTGCCGTATAACTTTCCATCCTCCACCTTCGGCTCAAATGGCGAATACGGACTCCATGCATCTATGCTTCCCTCAGGCACAACATCCATATGTCCAGTCAGAAGCACGTTTGGACCGTCACCCTCTCCGCGGATGACTCCGACCACGTTGCCGCACTCATCGCGGAAATGCTCAATACCAAGCTCCTCCATGGCCTGCATAAACACCTCCGAGGTGGCTCTCTCCTCCCCGGAATATGCCTGTGCGCGTATATTCTTACTGACAAATTCTACCCATGAATCTTCCATATTCTTATAATAATCTTTCATGATATACATCTCCCTTTCCTGAACCGGTTTCATAATACGATCTGCTGATCATCAACTGATACGGGTACTCTTCTCCCTCGCAACGTCGAGCCAGTAATCCAGCCTTGAATCGAGCCAGAAATGCTGCAGTCTCGCCATCTTCTGTCCATACCAGTTCATGTAATCAAACTCCACGTTGGAGCTGGCCGCCTGATACAGTGCCCAATACGCCCACTTGATATCGCAGGCTATCTTGTTCAGCTTCATTCTGGCAAATGCTCTCTCATCAACCTTGCCTCCGCCGTATATCTTCATCATCTCCACGTCCATATCCTCGGTGAAATAGTTCACAGCAGATATCAGACCCAGATCCACATAAGGATCATTCATGGACGCATACTCATAATCTATGATCTTCAGATCATTTGTCTCCTCGTTGTACATCAGGTTGTTTGTCCAGAAATCATTGTGGCACGGACACAGCTCCTCACTGCCCGCCAGTGCCTTCTCAATAGCAGAGAGCAGATACTCCATCTTGTCATTAAACGGTGATATATAGCCGCCCTTCTTCGCCCTTGCGTTCATATCCCACGCCTGTTCAAATATGCTCTGCTTCAGGTTCAGCGGCTTTGTCTCGAGATGGTGGAAGTCCCTGATCCTCTCGAATATCGACTGGAATATATCTTTGTCATACACATCGCCAAATGTCACCTGGCGGTAGCCGTCAAGCCACTGGAATATCTCAACACCTGTATCCTCGAAATAATAATAGACTCTTGGGCCTGCCTTGCTCTCGTCCGCGATCACATTTGCCTCGTGGCATACTTCACGGTTTATGTAATCCGTGCCGGCTCCCGGTATCTTGAGGAAGAAATGCTCTCCCTCCACATCCACTTTGAAATTCGGATTCGTTATTCCTCCTGAAACGGGCTTGCAACTGATCTCCTTGCCCTTCCAGTCATCGACCCTTGCGATCGCCTCATCAATTGTTGTCTTGCGCATAAAAAAGCCTCCTCTCCTACTTGCTCTCATCAATCAATGCTTCTCTTCCAACCTCTCCGGTTCTAACCTTCACAACATTTTTCACATCGTATACGAATATCTTGCCATCGCCATAGTTGCCGGAGTACAGCACCTTCTCCGCAGTTTCCACAACCCTGGACACAGGTACAGTGCTGACTATGACCTCGACCTTCACTTTAGGAAGCAGGTTCAGATCCGCATCCGAGCTGCGGTAATATTTGTCATTATTTCCCTTCTGTATACCATATCCGGTCACATCCGTGATCGTAACTCCAGTTACATTTATGTCATTCATGGCGTGAAGCAGTGCGTCAAGCTTGTTCTTTCTCGCTATGATGACCACCTTGGATATGTTAAGATTCTCCGCATTTTCTGTGCTGTCAAATGCCTTGCCATCGATCTTAGGCACATTCATCATAGGCGCGCTTATTCCGTCTGAGGACAGCACCTCTGTGTAAGTATTTGAAAATCCGTGCTCACTGATATCCAGTCCATCCATCTCATCCTCAGCCGATACACGAAGGCCGATGGTCTTCTGAACGATCTTGAACAGTAGTGCCGAAGCTGCAAATACATACAGGAACACAACTATTCCGCCAAGGATCTGGATTCCGCACTGATAGCCACCACCGCCGAGCAGCAGTCCCTTTGTCTTTGTGGCGGTTCCATCAGAGAATAATCCAACCGCTACAGTTCCCCACAGGCCACCGAATCCGTGTGCCGCGATGGCTCCCACAGGATCATCTATCTTTACCACGTTCTCTATGAAATGCATTCCCCCAACTACTATCGCTCCGGACACGATTCCGACCAACACCGCAAGTGGTGTACTTATAACGTCGGCTCCCGCAGTGATAGAAACCAGGCCTGCCAGAGCGCCGTTGAGTGTCATGGCGATATCCGGCTTCTTCTTCCACGCCCAGCTTATACACATCGCTGTGACTGCTCCAGCCGCAGCGGATAGATTGGTGTTACAGAACACCTTGCCAACTAGCGACACCGTATCTCCTGTCAGTGGCAGAACCGAGCTTCCGTTGAAGCCGAACCAGCCAAACCACAGGATAAATATTCCAAGCACTGACAGCGGCATGCTGTGTCCCGGTATCTTCTTCGACTTTCCGCTTCTTGAATACTTTCCGATACGCGGGCCGAGCATCCACGCTCCTGCAAATGCAGCGGCACCGCCCACCATATGTACAACTGTGGATCCGGCAAGATCATGGAATCCGAGCTGTGCCAGCCAGCCGTCTCCCCATATCCAGTGTCCCGATATAGGATAGATCACCAGACTTATCATCAGACTGTAGATACAATATGCTGCAAATTTAGTTCTCGCCGCCATGGCACCCGACACGATGGTCGCCGCCGTCGCAGCGAATACTGTCTGAAATATCAGGAATGCCCAGAATGGGATCCCGTCAGGAAGCATGCCGCCTCCATATACCGATTCCATTGCCACGCCCTTGATCTTACCCAGTACAGCTCCGTCGCCGCCATACATAATTCCGAATCCTATCAACCAGAACGTCACCGAACCGATACAATAGTCAACCAGATTCTTCATGGCAATATTTCCTGCATTTTTTACCCTCGTCATGCCGGTCTCAAGCATCGCAAAGCCCGCCTGCATGAAGAAAATGAGTACCGTTCCTACCATAATCCATATCGTACTGACTGCACTATATTCCATCACGATTCCTCCTTAATCTCTGTTATATCTGTCCTGCCTTGTGACAGCGAACCGTATGTCCCGGTGATACCTCTGTCTCCTCCGGGCGCTCCTTCATACAACGTTCATCCGCATATATACAGCGTGTACAGAACGGACATCCCGGCATCGGCTTTGCCGGATCAGGTATATCACCTGGCTTAAGGTCTATGTCAAAGCCCGCATCCTCAAGTCCCTTGCTTATACTCGGAGCCGCCTTGAGCAGAACCTTTGTATATGGGTGCTGCGCATTCTTGTATATCTCGCTGCTCGGTGCACTCTCGACTATCTCTCCGAAATACATGATCTTTATCTGATCCGCGATCTGTCTCACCACAGCCAGATCGTGGGCGATCAGCAGCATGGACAACTTATATTTGTCCTGCAGATCCATCAGCATATTTATGACCTGTGCCTGCAATGACACGTCCAGTGCCGATATAGGCTCATCGGCAAATATGATCTTCGGTGTGACGACCAGACACCGCGCTATGATTATCCTCTGTCTCTGTCCACCGGATAACTGATGCGGATATCTGTCAAGGAACATCGGTGCCATTCCAACCTGTGAAAGTGTGTCCAGAATGATCTTCTCCCTCTCCTCCTTGTCCTTCACTCCATTCAGGATCAATGGCTCCTCAAGTGATTCACGGATACTCATTCTCGGATGCAGCGATCCCAGAGTGTCCTGAAAGATCATCTGTATCTTTGCCTTCATATCGCTCTTTTCCTGGGGCGTCATATCGTCCACGGATTTTCCTTCAAATACGATACTTCCGTCCGTCTTGTCCTCAATTCCCAACAGGACTCTCGTCAGCACCGTCTTGCCACAGCCCGACTCTCCGACGATCGCAAGTGTCTTGCCCTTTTCCAGCTCCAGCGAGACATGGTCGACTATGTTCTTCTGTCCGACAACCTTGTTGAACATTCCCTTTTTCACCGGATAGTGCTTCTGCAGATTATCGCAAGATAATACTATATCCTTCATATGATCACCCCAATTCTGTATCTTCGTTAATGTCATAATCCAGTGGGAAATGGCAGGCACACATATGTCCCTCTCCAACCGGTTTCAGTGCCGGCACCTCTTTATGACATATATCTTTCGCATATTCACAACGGGAAGCAAATGGACATCCCTCCGGGACATTTGACATATCCGGCGGGAATCCCGGAATGGATTTCAGTCTCTTCGTCTTACGAGCCTCGAGAAGCGGCACAGAACGGATAAGTCCAACCGTATAAGGATGCTTTGGATTTCTGAGCAGTTCCTTCTTGGATGCCGACTCCACGCATCTTCCCGCATACATGACAAATATGTCGTCTGAGAACTGGGACACCACGCCAAAGTCGTGGGTGATTATCATGATGGAGATGCCGGTCTGCTTCTGCACCTCACTGAGGGCTTCGATGATCTCCGCCTGAATGGTGATTCCAAGACTTGTTGTAGGCTCGTCCGCTATGAGCAGATCCGGGTACAATATCATTGACATCGCTATGAATATCCTCTGTCTGAAACCCGCTGAGAACTCACACGGGTATTTCTTTATGACCTCCTCGCCGTTGGTTATTCCGACAAGCTTGAGAACTCTCATTATCTCCTGTTTTGCCTTTTCTGAGCCCGATGGGGTATGTGCGTTATAGGCCT
Organism: Coprococcus sp. AF38-1; assembly: GCF_003603945.1. Lineage (NCBI taxonomy): Bacteria > Bacillati > Bacillota > Clostridia > Lachnospirales > Lachnospiraceae > Coprococcus > Coprococcus sp. AF38-1. The sequence goes on along the minus strand of NZ_QVGO01000006.1, from coordinate 178,118 downwards.
CGGCAAGCTGTGCTCCAATTGTCATGTAGGGATTGAACGATGTAGTAGGATCCTGGAATATCATGGAGATCTCATTTCCACGGATGCTCTTCATCTCCTTCTCCGGGAGCTTCAGTATATCCTGACCTTTGAACCTGATCTCGCCGCCTGCTATGTAACCCGGAGATTCCACGATCCTCAGTATCGATCTCGCCGTCACGCTCTTGCCGGAACCACTCTCTCCTATTATTCCAAGCACCTTGCCCTTCCGCAGTGAGAAGTTGACTCCCTCAACTGCTTTCACGACTTTGTGCGGACCGGTCTTGAAATAGGTCTTTAAATCCTTTACCTCAAGGATCACATCTGTATCTTTTTCTGTATTATTATCCATACTGTTATCCTCCTATTTGCGAAGCTTTGGATCGAAATGAACCTGAAGATTGTCACCGATAAAATTCAGTCCGAGAACCATGATGATAAGAACGATGCCGGGAATCATGATATACCATGCATCAGATGCAATATAGCCACGGGCATCGGACATTATGTTTCCAAGGGATATCTTTGGCGGATTTATACCGAGTGACATGTAGCTGAGCAAGCTCTCGTTGATGATCATTCCGGCGATATCAAGCGGTATGAGAGGAAGCATGGCAGGGATCAGATTCTTGCCGATATACTTCGTGGATATCCTCCATGAGCTCGCCCCCATGAGCTTTGCCGCTGCGATATAATCTGTGCTCTTCTGGGGTATTACATTTGACCGCACCGTTCTCGCATAGGCCGGCCACAGTGCCAGACTCAGCACTATGGTTACCGACACCTCATTCGGTGCGAACAGTGTGAGTGCGATCATGGCAAGTACGATAAATGGGAATCCCATCTGTACATCGGTGATTCTCATCAGCACTGAATCCAGAGGTCCCGGACTTGTGAGACCGGATATGATTCCGACTATCAGTCCTATGATGGCGGCCAGCAGAACGCTGCAGAAACCAATTATGACTGAGGTACGGATCCCATACAAAAGTCTCGAGAACAGATCACGTCCTATGGCATCAGTTCCCAGCCAGTGTGCCGGATCCTGAAACGGTTTCAATAGTCTGATGGATGGATTTGCTTTGCCCGGGTCCGACGGCGCGATGAGCGGCGCAAAGATTCCGGCAAGGAGATAGATTCCTACAATAATGATTCCAAGTGTAAATAATTTGTTTTTACCAATCCACTGAAGGACTGATCTAAATTTACTTTTTTTCTTCATAATTACAGTCCTCCCTGTGCTTTTCTCATTCGTGGATCAAGACGGATACTTCCAAGATCAATGGCAATATTCAAAACAATAAAGAATACAGAAAACAGAATGATAATCCCCTGAACCAGGTTGTAATCTCTTCGAAGGATCGCATTTAACACCGTGTATCCGATTCCCGGGAAGTTAAATACATACTCAACGACAACGATACTTCCTACCAGGAAGCCAAGCTGTGTTCCGAGGGATATCAGTACAGGGATAAGTGAATTCCTGAGTGCGTATTTGAAATATATCGCCACTGTCGATATTCCTCTCGCATATGCAACCTTGACAAATTCCTGATTGTAGCTGTCTATCAGTGAGGAACGCACAACCTTGGTAAGCACCGCCGTGAGCGGGAGTGCCAGTGCAACTGTCGGGAGCACGCAGGATGCAGGTCCTGAATAATCCATTGACGGCAACAGTCCAAGTCTGACTGAGAAAATAATGATCAACACGGAGGATACCCAGTAGTTGGGCATTGACTGGAACAGTACCGCAATACTCGAGATGAGACGATCTTCCCATTTATTTCCATTTAGTCCTGCGATGGTTCCCAGGATCAAAGATAATATGATCGATATGACCACTGAAGATATCAGCAGTATCAATGATAACGGTGTTGCCTGCTCCATAACATTCAGAACTGTATCGCTCTTGAAATAGGACTCACCAAGATCTCCATGGAACAGATTCACCATGTACATTTTAAACTGCTCCGGGATGGACTTTTCCAGTCCCATACTGTCTCTGATCGCCTGCTGCTGTTCTACTGTTGCTGTCGGAGCCATGACCTTCGCCGGATCTCCCGGTATCATTCGAAGTATTACAAAGCTGATAAATATAACGCAAAAGGTAACAAAAATGCCCTGTGCAAGTCTTTTTAAAACGGTTCCCAGCACTTTGATTTCCTCCCTTCTTAAAAAGGGCCACATGCTGTATCCTTACACATGCAGCCCCTTTTTGTGAATCTAATATATTGCTATGCGCTTACTCTTTTGTGACATTTGTGAAGATATAATCTGCACCACTTGTGTACTCAAGACCTTTGACATTTGATCTTACTCCGAAGATAGTCATGGACTTGATGATAGGGATATCAGGCATCTCCTCTGCCAGGGCCGGAAGGTACTCGTCCTGAAGGATCTGCTTTCTCTTATCTGGGTCTGTCTCAGTTGCGAATCTGTCCATGATGTCCTGAAGCTCTGCCGTAGGCTCATAGTGGCTGATTCGACCTGCTGCATACCATGAATTCAGCTTCAGCTCAGGCTCGATACCTGATGGCTGCCATCCACAGTCGATCATGTAGCAAGGAGTTCCTTCATATAACACATCGCCCCATGATGAAGTATCAAGTGGAACGACCTTACAGTTGATACCGACAGCCTGTAAACAAGCTGCAATGTACTCGTAATATTCCTTTGTCTTAGGGTAAAAACCAACGGATGTGTAGATGTTGAGCTCTGGAAGACCCTCGCCATTCTCATAGCCGGCTTCCTTCAGGCACTCTGCAGCCTTCTCAGGATCGTACTCGCCGACACCACCTACAGCCTTGTAGCCCCATATAGTTGAGGAGATAAAGCTGTCTGCCTTCTCTGCATATCCGCCAAATATATCATTTACGATTCCGTCATAATCGATCGCGTAGGCTATCGCCTTTCTGACGAGCTTCTCATTCATAGGCGGCATCTTGAACTTTGGAATAAGGTGCTTACACTCTGTGGTGAGGAACTTGTCAACCACGATATTGCTGTCTGACTCAAGCACAGACACCGCATCGGAATCAACACGCTCGATGACATCGGCCTCACCTGACTGCAGTGCTGACAGACGTGTTGTGGCATCCGCAACGTACTTGTACTCGATCTTCTTTATCTTAGGAAGAGTTCCCCAGTAATCATCGAACAACTCATATATAGCTGTATCGTTCTCAAAGCTTACCATCTTGTATGGGCCGGTTCCGTTGTATCTCTTATCCAGAGTGTTCTCAGGATCTGCAAGATCGTCAGCGGACATTATCGGAGTTGAACAAAGCATGTTGACCAGAGAGCCAAGAGGTTTTCCCGATGCCGGAGTTATGGTAAATGTATAATCGTCGATGACCTTACACTTTAACTCATCTGCCCACCATGAACCGGATACGTTCTGTGAGCTTGAATATGCCTCACATGATGCTGCGGCATCCTCTGCGGTAAAGTCTGAACCGTCGTGGAACTTTACGCCCTCACGAAGCTTGACCGTCAAGACTGTCTGACTGTCGTCATATGACCACTCAGTAGCAAGATTAGGCTGTGGCTCCTGTGTCTTCTCATCCATGACCAGTAGATGTTCCAGAGCTATGGCCTCTGCGTGAAGCATCATCGTGGAAGTGTGCTTCAGTGGGCTGAGTGATGCCTGCCAGTTCTCTGCTCCCAGGATCACCAGTGTGTCCTTGTCCGTCTTGGACTCAGAGCTTGTTGTCACTGCCTGTGTGCTCCCATCTGTACTTCCTCCAGAGCTTCCACACGCAGTCACTGAAAGTGCCAGTGCGGCTGCCAAAAGTATTGAGCAAATTTTCTTTTTCATAATTCTTCCTCCTTTTCGTGTTTTATCTATGACTCAAGCTGATGCAGACATTTATCGAGGGTTGATGCTATCCAGTCGATATCACACTCCTGGAATGCCATAGGCGGACGAAGCTTTAAGACATTTCCATAAGGGCCTGCAACAGAAGTCAGTACATTGTTGTCTCGCAGAAGTTCGATGGCATCCAGTGCCTTCTGCTGATCCGGAGTCTTCTTGCCGTCATTCTTCGCAAGCTCAAATCCAATGAACAGGCCTGCGCCTCTGACGTCTCCCACAGAATCAGGATGTCTGTCCTTTACCTCCTGCAATGCTTTCAGAAGCTTTGCACCGACCACCTTGCAATGCTCCTGCAGCTTTTCTTCTTTTATGACATTAAGCACAGCCTGTGCGGCTGCGATAGCCACCGGATTTCCTCCAAATGTATTGAAATATGGAAGTTTGTCGCTGAATGCGGCGAGCACCTCATGCTTGGCGGCAAGTCCTGAGATCGGAATTCCGTTACCCATAGGCTTTCCTGTTGTCACCATGTCAGGTATGATTCCATGTCTGGCAAATCCCCAGAACGCATCTCCCGTTCTTGCAAATCCCGGCTGTACCTCATCGGCGATGAATACACCGCCATTCTTATGTACCACATCGATGGCCGCCTTCAGGAAACCGACCGGATTCGGATGTACTCCATCTGATGAAAATATAGAATCTGCAAGGAAGCATGAGAACTTATATCCTGCTGCCTCCAGCTCATCGATCTTCTTCTGCATCTCTCCTGAGTACCATGCGGTGAACTCCTCAGGTGTACCGCCATGTCTGTAATAGTCAGGTGTCTCAATGAGTCTTACATTCGGAAGCAGTGGCTGCTCACTTCCAAGAGCCGGTGAACATCCCGATGTCAGAGCACTTGTTCCGTGGTACGCCTCCCTTGAAACTATGATTCCGGTACCGCCCGTGTATTCCTGTGCCACTCTAAGTGCCAGGTCATTTGCCTCAGAACCGGTACACATGAACATTATCTTGTCTATCTCGTCCGGCATCATCTTCAGCAGATCCTCACTGTAATCAATGATCCTCTCATGCAGATAACGTGTGTGGGTATTTAAAAGCTTCATCTGCTCTGTAACTGCCTCGACCACAGCAGGATGGCAATGACCGATTCCTGCCACATTGTTGTACATGTCCAGATATTTATTTCCCTCTGCATCCCAGAGGTACTGTCCCTGTCCTCTCACAAGGTTGACCGGCTTTCTATAGAAAAGTCTGTATGCACCACCCATCCATTTCTCACGGCGGTTTATCATATCCCTTGTCGTGTTACTGAGCAGTGAACTGTAGTCATCACTGTAGCTGTTAGTGTCCATAATGCTTGATTTAGTAGCCATATTCCACCTCCAAAAGATTTCCCTGTTAAAACAAAAGGGGCACAGAGATGAAACTTTACAGTTCTATCTCCGTGCCCCTTTGCACTCTAAAATCAGATACGCGCTTCTGTTTTGCTTTGTATCATAGCCACGCCCTGTGGGATTGTCAACACATTTTGTGGGTTTTTCTGGTTTTCATTTGTTTTTCATGTTTTTTTGTGTTGTTTTGTGGTTTTATTAGTTTATGTCCCCCAAATATTTATTTTATTAACCCGGGGCAGCGCACAAAAAAACATCACTCCGGTGTCCGAAGTGATGTTTTCCTGTTATATATGATCAGCAATAATCTCTGTCAGCATTATGCCTCGAACTTCTTCACAAGTATACTTGCGTTGTGTCCGCCAAATCCCAGTGAGTTGCTGAGCGCATATTTAATATCCTTATGAACGCCCTCGCCCATGGTGTAGTTGAGATCCATCTCGCCCTCTGTCTCGCGGAGACCTACTGTAGGATGGATGTATGAATCCTCTATAGACTTCACGCACGTTATAAACTCAACTGCTCCGGCAGCTCCAAACAGATGTCCTATCATGGACTTTGTGGAATTGATGTTCACGTTGTATGCGTCATCGCCCATAGCGTACTTGATGGCTCTTGTCTCAAAGAGGTCATTGTGATGGGTACTTGTTCCATGTGCGTTGATATAGTCAACGTCAGCAGGTGTGATTCCGGCCTCCTCCATGGCAAGCTTCATGGCACGTCCTGCACCACTTCCATCCTCCTTAGGGGATGTGATGTGATATGCATCACAGGTTGAACCATATCCGACTACCTCAGCCAGGATCTGGGCACCTCTCGCCTGAGCATGCTCAAGTGACTCAAGTACGACAACTCCTGCGCCCTCAGCTATTACGAATCCACATCTTTCCTTGTCAAATGGTATGGACGCTCTCATTGGATCCTCTGCACTTGAAAGTGCTGTCATTGAGATAAATCCTGATACATTTGTCTCACAGATAGGTGACTCTGCACCACCTGCAACCATGACATCGGCCTCTCCTGCCTGTATATATCTGTAAGCCTCTCCTATGGAGTTTGTTCCTGTGGCACAGGCTGTAACTATGTCAGTACATTTGCCCTCAAGGCCAAACTGTATTGCAACATTACCCGCAGCCATGTTGGATATCATCATAGGAACCATCATTACACTGACTCTGTTCGCTTTGCCCTCTACAACCTTCTTGTGCTCCTTCTCTATGGTTGCCACACCGCCAAGTCCGTTTCCTATACATGTTCCGATCCTTGTTCTGTCTTCCTTCTCAAGGTCAAGACCTGCATCCTTGATCGCCTCGCCTGTAGCTGCTATGGCATACTGACAAAATGGCTCCATACGTCTTGCCGCCTTTGGATCCATATACTGCTTTGGATCAAAGTTCTTCACCTCAGCAGCAAGCTTGCACTTGTAATCGCTGACATCAAACTTTGTGATCTCTCCGATACCAACTGTATTCTTCTTTATATTATCCCAGAATTCTTCTACACTGTTTCCTATAGGTGTCACAGCACCCATGCCTGTTACAACTACTCTTTTCATCTCATACCTCGTATTTTTCATTCTATCTGCTGACAGTGCATTTTTGCACCCCAGATAAAAATAATTTTACCACAATGTAATATATATAACAAGGTTAAATAGTTTTGATTACTACATAGTTTGCTATTTGAGCAGTCCGCGGCTCTCCTTCAGGGTGAGTATCCTTCGGACGCTCTCGTCTATCCTGTCCTCTGACAGCTCGCCGTCCGCCACTGCCTGTTCTATGGAATTCACCGCCGACGCCATATCCTTCGGCTGCAGTATCATATCCATTCCGGCTTTTACCGACATCACTACCGCATCATCCACACTGTAGTTATCCGCTATGGATTCCATCTCAAATGAATCGGTTATGGCAACTCCTTCAAACTTCAGTTCATCCCTGAGAATACCGGTCGCTATCTTGTATGAGAGAGTGGCTGGAACCTCGTCTATATCCGGGACGATCAGATGTCCGACCATGACAAATTCTGCCCCCGCCTCTATACCCGACCTGAACGGCTGCATCTCATCCGCCATAATCTCTTCCTTTGTTCTATGCACATAGGCACTGCTATAATGTGAGTCCTCCGCCGTGTCTCCATGCCCCGGGAAATGCTTCAGGGTGCACATGACTCCTCCGTCGTTGAAGCCCTTCACTGCATTTCCAACGAGCTCTGCCGCCTGAGCGTAGTCATCACTGTATGCGCGCTCGCCGATAACCGTATTGTCTGGGTTCGACCACACGTCCGCCACCGGCGCAAAGTCGAGATTGAAGCCAAGCGCCGACATATCATTTGCTATGGTGTATGCGTTCTCATATGCCGTTTCGTCTCCGTCGTCCTTGTAATAGTACATGGAGCCTATATATGTGGTTCCGACAGTATCCATCAGGCGGTTTACCACGCCGCCCTCCTCGTCGGTCGCCACAAATAATCCTATACTGCTGTACTTCTGGGAGTTGTCGATCATCTCCTTCACCTGATCCTGACTCTCAAGGTTCTTCGCAAAGTACACGATACCGCCAACAGGATAATTCTCCAGAGCCTGTCTGGTCGCATCCCCTGCCACTGTCACGCCGTCCTCTCCCGTGAGCTCCTCCGGAGTCACAAACATCATCTGACAGACCTTTTCATGAAGCGTCATCCCAGCAAGTGTATCATCCACCAGACTCGGCTTCTCCTCCTCGGTCACCTCCGTCGTTTCCTGGCTATCCGCGGTCTGCTCTTCTGTCGTAGTTCCGCTCTCCGTGACATCAGCAGCTACGCCTGTATTTCCATTGTCATTTTCTACGTGGTCCCCGGCTTTCCCCGCGCTGCCTCTCAGCATGAAGATTCCCCATATTCCGGCTGCCAGACACACCATTACGATCAATAACACAATTGCTTTTTTCATTGGTTTTCTCCGTGATTCAATTACAACTGGAACACAACCACCAGAAGCATCTTGAACTGCTCCTTGCCGTATACGGCATGTGGATGCTTTGCAGGCATTACTATTGACTCGCCCTCGTGGAGTTCATACTTGACACCGTCTATTGTCACCTCGCCCACACCGTCAAGGCATGTCACAAATGCATCTCCGTCAGACTCGTGTGTGCTGATCTCCTCATCCTTGTCAAATGCAAATAAGGTTATACTCATGCATACATTCTGGGCAAGTGTCTTACTTACGACCTGTCCCTCCTGATATGCCACCTGATCCTTGAGCTTAAGTACCTCTGACTGTGCGATATTCTTCATGATTCCCATGTTCGTTACCTCCTGATATATTCTGATATATTGTTCGCTTATAGTATTATTCCACTTTTTAGTATTCTAGTATGTTGAAAAATCAACGTACTAGAATTGTTGTAATGATTTATTATGACATTTGTACGAATCAAAACAACCTGGCATGCACACATTACTATCAGAGTACATCTGATCAATAACAAATGCCCAAAATATGACAAAAAAAGCCATTTTTCTATTATAAGTATAGTTTTATCTTTTGTAAACCCAATACCATTCAGCTATTATTAATTAGTGAGGGTCACTACGTTTTTTTGGATTTAAAGGAGCTCTGATTATTATGATAGGTGAACAATTAAGAACACTGCGCACCGCGAACAAGATGACACAGAAAGAGCTTGCAGGGGAGTTATCAGTGGCATTCCAGACTATAAGCAATTGGGAGAACAATTCCATCGACCCGTCTGTGAGCATGATTCTCCGCATCGCTGAATATTTCAACTGCTCCACTGATTATCTTCTCAAAGGGGATGATTCAAGTGCCAAGTATATTGATACAACCCAGTTGACAGAACATCAGCACGCACAGCTTCTTGGGCTTGCAAAGGAATTCTCCAAACTGAACAAGAAATAAAACATAACTTTATAATGTTCATATTACAGATACAGGGTATCACAACATTGTTGCGATACCCTGTTTTCTATTTGTATTATTCCAGATCGTGATCTGTATATCCTACAGGCTCATGCCACCGTCAACCTTGATGACCTGACCTGTTATGTATGATGCCTTATCTGAAGCAAGGAATGCTGCTGTCTCAGCGATGTCTGATACTTCACCAAGTCTCTTGACTGTGATATGGTCAAGCATAGCCTCCTTTGCCTTGTCTGAGAGTGCATCTGTCATGTCTGTCTTGATGAATCCGGGAGCGATGGCGTTCGCTGTGATTCCACGGCTTCCGAGCTCCTTGGCTATAGACTTGGTGATACCTATAACACCAGCCTTGGATGCTGCGTAGTTCACCTGTCCTGCATTTCCCTCTATACCTACTACGGATGACATGTTGATGATACGTCCGTACTTCTGCTTCATCATGGTTCTGTACACATGCTTGATACAGTTGAATGTACCCTTGAGGTTGATATTGATAACATCGTCGAAATCAGCCTCCTTCATTCCAAGTACAAGATTGTCTCTTGTGATTCCCGCATTGTTCACGAGAATATCTATTCTTCCATATGTAGCAACTGCGAACTTCATGAGTGCCTCAGCCTCAGCGAAATCTGCAACATTTGCCTTGAATGCAACTGCCTCTCCGCCTGCTGCCTTGACCTCCTCAACCAGGCTGTTTGCGCGCTCCTCTGAGCCGTTGAAGTTTACTACTACCTTTGCGCCGTATCCGGCAAATGTCCTTGCTATCTCACGTCCGATACCTCTTCCGGCACCTGTTACCACTGCTACCTTGTCCTTAAGCATTCAGTTCCTCCAATTTCGCTAAATCGTCTACAGTTGCAATATTTATACTCTTTACCTCTCTGTTGATCTTCTTCATGAAGCCTGTGAGAGTCTTGCCCGGGCCGACCTCGATAAATGTGTCAACACCGTCAGCTATCATGTTCTCTATTGTCTGCTGCCATCTTACTGATGAGTACACCTGTCTCTTCAGAAGCTCTTTTACCTTGGCTGCGTCTGTGATCTCCTCTGCGTCTGCATTGCAGTAGTAAGGGGCAAATCCCTCTGCAACATCCACGCCCTGAAGGAAGTCATAAAGCTTCTCTCCTGCTGGAACAAGCATCTGTGAGTGGAAAGGACCACTTACGTTAAGTGGGATAACTCTCTTGGCTCCAGCCTCTGCAAGTGCTGCTGATGCTGCCTTAACAGCCTCTGCCTCACCTGATATAACGATCTGTCCAGGACAGTTGTAGTTTGCTATCTGTACCTTGCCAGGTGTGTTCTCACATATCTCGGCAATCTTGTCAGCGTCCATTGCTATGACTGCTGCCATTCCGCCCATTCCGAGAGGTACTTCGTTCTGCATGAGGATACCTCTTCTTCTAACTGTCTTGATGCCGTCAGCGAGAGTCATGGCTCCTGCTGCAACAAGTGCGCTGTACTCACCGAGTGAGAGTCCTGCAAAAACATCAGCCTTGAGACCTGCGTTCTTCAGGTGCTCATATATGGCAACCTCTGCAGCAACCATGGCCGGCTGTGTGTACTCTGTCTTGTTGATGTCATCGTTCTCCTCGAAACAGATCTTCTTAAGCTCTATATCCAGAACGTCATCTGCCTCGTCAAATACCTTCTTGCTGTCCTCAAAACTGTCATAAAAATCCTTTGCCATGCCCACATACTGTGCGCCCTGACCTGGGAATATAACTGCTGTCTTACCCATTTCTTTTTTCCTTTCTTTTAACCTTTATTTTCTATATTTATATCTATCCTGCCACTATGCAGGCTTTTGAAATCACAAGTCATTTGCTATTATATGCCATGCCTCGCAAAATCGCAAGGTCAAGATGCCGCATGTGCGTTTAATGACGCAATCATCTACCGAGCAAGCTCGGAGATGATTGTGTCGCACGGCTCACGAATACTATGTGCGTTAATACCCCAGGTTGCTCCGCACTTCGTGCTCCCGCAACCTGACGCAGTACATTCACACTCCGGCCTGCCGGCCTTCGATGTTTCATGTACCGCTTAACCGCCAAATGACACCGACATCTACCGAGCAAGCTCGGAGATGCCGGTGTCGCTTGGCGGTGTATTAACGCACAAAAAAAGCACATGCCATCAAGCCCCACGGCTCAAAGCATCTGCTGTAAATAAACTCTCATATAATATATATAACCTTGGATGGTCAGTCAGGACTCATGTCCTGGCTGGCTACCAAAGTTATGTCATGTCCGATACATGACAACTTTGAATAACAAATGTATTCAAAACAGTCCAATCTGTTCAGTTAGCAATATTACTCCTCAACACCCTTGCTCTTAAGGTAGTTAAGTACGTCCTCAAATGTAGCTACGTCATCGAGCTCCTCAGCAGGGATCTCAACATCGAACTCATCCTCAAGCTTCATAACGATCTCGTAAAGATCAAGTGAATCAACACCAAGATCATCCTTGAAGTTTGTGTCAAGCTTCATCTCGTCCTGTGAAACTCCTAACTGCTCCTCGAATATTGCCTTAACCTTATCAAACATGTTCTAATCCTCCTAAACTATAGTAAATGTTACCATTATCCTCACGGACGCTTATACTATAACCTAAGGCTACAGTAAAGTCAACACGAAGATTTTCATTGTTTTTTCGCTTATTTTTCAGCGTCAGACTTGATCGCACCTGTCTCATATATGAACTTAACTGTGCTCTTTGTTCCGTCAATTGTACCTGTGAAAGTTGTGTAGGTTGTGTCATCTGAGAAGAGTGCCTCTATATAATCTATGTCTGCCTGATAGTTTCCTGCAAACAGCTTTGTGATCTTCTTGATACCCTCTTCGTTGAACTGCTTCATTCCATCGCTGAGAGTCTTTGAACCTGTTACAAGCTCCTTTGCTCCGTCATCCAGAGTCTTGCTTCCGCTGTCAAGCTGTGATGCTCCATCACTGAGGGTCTTTGCTCCTGCTGCGATCTGGCCTGCACTTGAATCAAGAGTTCCTGCCGCTGTCTTTAACTGGCTGCTTCCATTTGCCAGTGTTAAGCTTCCCTGATACAGTGTGTTCATATTTGTTGATATTGTAGCTGCTCCATCGCTGAGAGTCTTTGTACCCTTCTTGAGTGCTGCTGCACCACTTGAGAGATCTCCGGTTCCCTTTGCGATTGCCTTGACACCTGCATATGCGGAATCGATTCCTGTTGAAATGCTTGAAGCACCGTCACTGATGGTCTTGAGTCCTGTTGACAACTCGCCCATCTTGGTATCCAGTGTCTCAGCACCCTGCTGTAATGCTGTTATCTGTGCTGTTGTCTCCTCTGAAGTCAAAGTAGCTGTGAGGGTCGTTCCTATCTGATCGATCGCATTGAGAGCACCCTTTGCCTTTGCAAGGCCTGTGTACTGTGCAAAATATGCATCGTATGTTCCATCGCCCTTTGCCGCATCCAGAGTAGTCTTACCTAATGCAAGTGCTCCTTCAAGCTGTGACATAGCCGCATCTATTCCGGCCTCGCTTGTTATGGAACCGCCGAGCTGGCTGTATACATTTGACTGAGCCTGGCTTACGATCTGTGATGGCATTCCTGTCAGCATGGTGATCAATGTGTTCACACCATTATTGAGCTCTGTAGCGCCCTTTGCAAGTGCCTGTGAACCTGCATATGCATTGCTTGCTCCTGATGCCAGTGAGCTTGCGCCCTTGGAAAGTCCAGGATTGCTGTCCGTTCCCTCAAAGCCTGCCTGAAGTTCCTTTGCACCACTGTTCAGCTTGTCAGCTCCGCTCTTGAGTGTGCCAACGCTTGTATCGACTGTCTTTGCTCCTGTTGCCAGTGTCTTTGCACCATCGTTGAGAGCTGATGAACCATCCTTTATAGACTTGATTCCATCGTCCAGAGTTCCCATGGCTGTTGATATCTGTGAAGTACCTGCTGCAAGCTGGCTTGTGTAAGTCTCAAGTGAAGCTGCACCGTCTGCCAGTGTGTCAGCGCCCTTCTTCAGTGAGTAAGTACCATCCTTCAGAGTCTCCAGACCATTTGTGATCTTTCCTGAACCCTCCTCGAGCTGATCTGCAGAATCACCGAGCTGACCTACGCTGTCTGTGAGTGAGCTCACATCTGCCTTGTCCTCAACCTCGTCTATGGCATCCTCTGCGCTTGATCCAAGAAGGTCACTTGCTGCAACCGTCATGGTCATTGAGAGCTCGAAGTCTGTGACATCCGCTGTAACCTCAACATAATCAGGTACATCTATGTTATCAAGTGCTGTCTCTATCTTGCTGTCATTTATACCATCCTGTAAGCACTGCTTGAATCCAGGAACTGCATATCCGACTACGATCTGGTTGCTTCCCTCTGAGATGACCTTACCATTCTCAACCTGAACGTTTGAGAACTTATCTACAGGAAGGATCATTCCTGAGAGCATTACAAATGGTGAGATGACCTCTGTATTCTTGCTGTCCACTGTGACTGTCTTCTTGGTGTTGTTGGTATAATCAAATCTGATGGTGACCTTACCGCTCTTGCCTGCAAGCTCTGAAGGCTCTATCTCCTCGCCGTCCAGCTTGTATGTTACCTTTACGTCAACAGGAAGCTCCTCATTTGACTTGCCCTGATAGTAGATATCTGATCCATTTGCAGCCCATGTTATAGTGCCATCGCCGTTGTCCTTGTATTCCTCATAGCCCTTCACGTTCTGGATGTCTGTGAGGTTTGTCTTGTCGTTGAGTCCCTCTGCACCGTCTGAGTTCTTCAGCCATGTGCTGACTGTAACGTCATTTGCATTTCCATTTGCATCGGCAAGGACATATACTGTCTCTTCCTTGTCTGCGTCAGATGCGCCATCCTTGGATATCTCAGATGTAAGTGCATCCTGAAGTGTGTCTGACTCGCTCTCGGTTGTAGCCTCGGCCTTGTCTGAGGATGAGCTGTCATTTGTATCTCCGCATCCTGTTGCCAGTGATGCCATCATAACTGCTGATAATGCAACGCATATATATTTCTTCCATTTGATCATATTATTACCTCTTTTCATAGATTACAAAAGTTCCGTAGTTACATCTGTTTATAACTGCTATACCTGAGTGGCTACAGTGTCCTCATCGCTAACCTTAGCTGATGGTCCATCCATCAGGTTCTTCCTGTATCTGAACATGATGACCTTATCGAAGAGCATCAGTGCTGATGGAAGCATCAGGATAACTGCACACATACTTATGAGTGCTCCACGAGCCATAAGTGTACACAGCGCGCTGATCATATCTATATCTGAGTAAAGACCTACGCCAAATGTTGCAGCGAAGAATGAAAGTGCGCTGACAACTATGGACTGTACTGACTCCTGGCATGCTGTTGCCACGGCGTCAAACTTTCTGTATCCGTTCAGTCTGTTTCTCTTGTACTTCGTTGTCATCAGTATGGCGTAATCAACCGTCGCGCCGAGCTGGATAGTACCGATAACTATTGAAGCTATGAACGGTATCTCTGTTCCGGTGAAGCAAGGGATACCCATGTTGATGAATATCGCAAACTCTATGACTGCCACAAGTACGATTGGCAGTGATATTGAACCGAATACACAGAGGATGATGATGAATATCGCTCCGATGGATACTGTACTTACAGATGCGAAATCCTTATCTGTTATAGTGATAAGATCCTTTGTACAAGGAGCCTCACCAACCAGCATGTTCTTCTCGTTGTATGAATCGATGGTATTATCGATCTCTGTACACTGATTGTTAACCTCATCTGAAGCAACCTCGTACTCTGATCCGACGAGTATCAGCTGCCAGTCATCGCTCTTGAGCGCCTCTGTGACATCTGAAGGTATGAAGTCGGTTGGAATACCTGCTCCAATGATGCTGTCAAGTCCGAGACAGAACTTAACTCCATCGATGTTCTCGATATCTGACATCATGTTTCTTGTGTCCTTATCACTCTGATCATTTGTGACAAGTATCATATGTGTTGAATTCATGTTGAATGCCTCAGCCAGCTCTGTGTTGGCCTGAACACTCTCCAGGCTGTCTGGAAGTGATGAATCCAGCTTGTAATAAACCTTTGTATGATTGTATCCGTATATTGCAGGGATCAGGATGATCACGAACAATACAAGGAATACTTTGTAGTGCTTAGCTATGAATTTTCCTACTCCCTTGAACTCTGGAAGTATTATTCTGTGTGTTGTCTTCTCTATCGCCTTGTCAAATACAAGGATGAGTGATGGAAGTATCGTTACACATGCGATAACTCCGAGTACGACACCCTTTGCCATGACGATACCAAGGTCAAGTCCGAGGGTAAAGCTCATGAAGCACAGTGCAACGAATCCGGCAACTGTTGTTATGGAACTTCCCACAACTGATGATATTGTCTCTGCGATGGCGTGTGCCATAGCCTCTTTCTTATCCGTGTATTCCTTCTGCTGTGCCTTGTAGCTGTGCCACAGGAATATGGAGTAATCCATTGTAACTCCGAGCTGAAGTACCGCAGCCAGCGCCTTTGTTATGTATGATACCTGACCCATGAAGATATTTGATCCAAGGTTGTACACGATTGCCATTCCTATACTTGTAAGGAAGAGTACCGGGATCATGATAGAGTCCATTGTGATCGCCAGGATGATACTACTCAGGATAACCGCTATAAGTACGTATATCGGGGTCTCCTTCTCTGACAGCTTCTTGGTATCGACGACAACCGCTGACATACCGGACAGGAAGCACTGCTTGTTTGATATACTTCTTATCTCCTCGATGGCATCCATTGTGCCGTCCGCCGATGTGGTATCATCAAATATGATGGCCATCATTGTGGCATTCTTTTCGTCATTGTTAAATGCATCATAAAGGCTTTCAGGAAGCATATCCTTTGGGACTGACAGGTCTGCAAAGCTGTCATACCATATAACCTTTGATACATGGTCTACTTTTTCAATCTTTGATTTCAGTGCGGATACATCTTTGTCTTCCATCCCCTCTACCACATACAGTGAGAAGGCTCCTGTACCGAACTGGTCAACCAGTATATCCTGACCTTCCATGGTCTCGATATCCTTCGGAAGATATGACAGAATATCGTAGTTTACCCTGGTCTTGATATAACCGTATGCCGCTGGTATGAGAAGAACTAAGCTGAGAATCAGTATTACGACCCTCGCACTTACTATCTTTTCTCCTAGTTTTAACATAGCCATAACATCTCCTTTTTCTATTCTGTGGTGGATTATACAACCTGATATTTCTTAAATAAACTACCCAAAATACGAAAACGTTTACATTTTGTTACAAATATGCTAATCTGTAACAAACGTTTGAACACATATTCAAAATTGATTATAAACAAATTATAAACTGAGGGAGGTTTGGGAAAGTGCCTAATCCAAGCGAGGAAAAGACTGAAGATAAAATCATCAAAAGCTTCAAAAAGCTTGTAAACGAATATTCCTTTGATAAGATCACTGTCACGATGATCGCTGAAGACGTCGGAATATCAAGACCGATATTCTACAGATATTTTAAAGACAAATATGAGCTGATGGATTACATGCTCTACAATGAGGTGACCAAGGAACTGGAAGTACTGCTTGAGCACAACATGATCCTTGAGGCCATAAAATATCTCTTCACACACATTATTAATGAAGCGAAGCTTTACAGAAAGCTTTTTGAGACAACCGGGCAGAACAGCTTTGAGCAGGTCATGATCGAACAGTTCACCAGTTTCTTCAAGGAACACCTGAAGATATTTGACACGGATCAGATTCCTGACAATCCTATGCTGTCTCCTCTTATTATATGTAAGTATCTGGTAATGGGTCTCACCGTTGCCATCAAGGGATACCTGAACAGCCCGGAGATCACGAGTATCAACGTGGATCAGGCTGTGGAGGCTTATTACTTCCTGGTGTCACACTCAATATTCGAACTTACCAAGGAGAATTTCCGGCCGAAGCTGTTCCAGGCGGTGGATCGAAATTACATTACGCTGCCTCCCAAGAATTAACTGCCGGACGCCCATGGGTGCTGAGACGGACGCCCATAGGTGCTGACGAGGGATTGTGCCCATCCGGGAAAGCGCAAAAAGCCTACACGGTGGTGTAGGCTTTTTATTATGCTTTCCCGGAGGTAATCTACTTTTTCGTTAACACCTATGGGCTGGTTTTTTATAGCATTAAATTACACTATATGTCATTTAATATTTTCATAATTATACAATTCCTCCTTATTCCTTCTTTTCCGTTTACTTCTATGTTTTCGCTACATGATGCATTCTGATTTTACTTCCGGCAGTTATTGGAAGCATGTGGAATTACAAAACTTGAAAATACAGGTTGCCAGTTACATATACATACGTCCTTATACCTCTTATCATTTAGCCTCTGACTGTAATCTGGCTTGATATATCTCGTTATTTCGGATGATCTCGTCAGCGGTGCACGGCATGTAGTTGTTGATCATGCAGCCTACATTGTAAGCACGTCCCTGGCCGGTCATGAATCTGTACACTTCAGGACTGCTCTTGTGGATATGTCCATAGAAATGGTATGCCCCGCTTTTCTTCTTATTCCACTCAGCTATCGGAAAGTGACACATAACTATCAGCTTACCTCTGTCGCTCACATAGTCCATCTTCTGTATATCGTCGAAGTAGGACTGCAGCTTCTCACTTCCCATTATTACCTGATCGTGATTGCCAAGGATGAGGCGCTTGTGTC
The DNA here is from genome assembly GCF_003603945.1 of Coprococcus sp. AF38-1. NCBI lineage: Bacteria > Bacillati > Bacillota > Clostridia > Lachnospirales > Lachnospiraceae > Coprococcus > Coprococcus sp. AF38-1. Next base: position 160,252 of record NZ_QVGO01000006.1, on the reverse strand, counting down.
CTTTAAGTCTTGCAAGGATCGGCTCCGGATCTTTCAATTTAAAGCAGAAATCCCCGAGAATATACACTGTATCATTCTTTCCTACCCTGCTGTTCCAGTTATGTATCATTCCATCAGCCATATCATCCACATCTGTAAATGGTCTCTCATCAAATTTTATAGCATTTGCATGTCCAAAATGAAGATCTGACGTATAAAATATCATACAATATCACCTCTCATTCCTACTCAGCGTACCATGTAAATATATGCAGCAGCCTGGATAATTTTCTATGTCTGGCTGCTGCCATGATATAACATAACCCGTCAAACATTCACCGTGTTATCTCTTATGATCACCTATATCAGGCTATCGCCTTCCGCCTGCTTCATGTCATTATAAAACCATCTTCTAAGCGTGCATATATCCCTCGGAACATTTGCGGGATCCTCTGTATCGTGAAGCTTTCTCACCCACGCATAGTACTCATTTGCAAGAGGGGTGGTGAGTGCCGATGTCTTCTTGATATATCCGTTTCTGATAGCCTCATGGGATATTGTCCTCATAAACTTCCAGAAATTGTAGTATGCAAGCTTGAGCTTTGTCATATATCCGTCGCTGTCCTCGATGACAAACCCCTCTATGACTCTGCCGTTATACTCGTAATCATCCTCAAGGATATCATAATACCAGTCATAGAACTCCTGCCAGGTTGCAAGCTCGCAAGCCTTCTTCTTTGGTGTCAGGCCGAACCGGTGGGCTGTATCACACATCGCATCGTAATCGTACTTTGCATAGTTTATCTGGTTGTAAACTATATCAAGCAGATACAGATTGCTCTCCGGGTACTCTATGATGTGAGGATCATGCTTCATATCAACACACTCAAATACAAATGTCACATTATTGTCCTTCGCAAACCGCTTCATATTCTCTATATTCTCCGGTGTCACCTTCTCATATATCATATCCTTCAGCCAGCCGGCGAATGGTCCCTCTATGGTGGATTTGCTCGCTATCAACAGATCGTCGTTGTACTCATCGTAGCTCACGAGTCCCAGGAAACCGTTCTCCTTGACATAGGCAGTCACCGGAAACTGCAGCTTATTCTGCAGCATATCAAACTTTGTCTCAGGGCGCTCATTGATATTAAAGAACTTGTCATACGCCCTCGCTGCGACTCTTCCCTTGAATGTGTCAATGTACAAGCCCCTTGCTCTTGTGGTCTGCTCATCCCACACCCTGTCATTGAATGCCTTGCTCGTGAAGTTGAATGACGAAATATTGCCAAATGTCTTCTCCTGTATGTACCTGTTCCCCCGCAAGGAGATGATCACATCTGCAACAGAGCTTGTGGTAACGGTCTGTTCCTCCTGTATCTCAGGTGCCTTGAACACATCATTGTGGATCTCCACCTCATGGATTCCATCAGCATCCACCCGAACGCATCTGAGTTCCCCGCCATACTCGACTCTGCCCTCAAGGTTGAACACTCTGTCATTCACCCGCACCGGGAGCAGCTTGGTGTTCCTGTGTCCATGGATCTGATAGTAATTCGCCGGCATCTTCCCGTAGAATGTCTCTGCGATCTTCTCGAAATCATTGTAAGCTCCGACTCCATGTATCATCTGATCAGTTGCCACAAATGTGAGATTGTCGGGAATCACACTGAGTCCCGCATGGGTCACCAGATATACATTATCACCGTAGCTATAGTAAGCACACTGTCCAAACCTTCTGTAAAGCTTCCGCACCTCCTTCTTGTCGATTCCGGAAGCATCGAGGATTGGTCTTGTCACAAGCTCAAACTCCTTCGACCTGCCGGTGCAGTCATTTGCCCACAGCCACAGCCATCTCTCGTGATTGCCCTCAAGCATGAGAACATTCTTCCTGTCCATGATAGATATCAGGAAATTTACAACCTCCGCATTCTCCACGCCTCTGTCGATATAATCACCTGTAAATATATAGAACTCATCATCCTTTATACCGCCATTGTCATCCAGATACTTCATCAGCGCTGTATAGCATCCGTGAACGTCCCCGATGTGATGGATCCTCTTATACTGGGAGAAATCCCTCTTCTTCATCCAGATGCTGTCAAGCTCGTCCGGCTTTATGACCGTGATTCCCGAAGGGATCTTTTGTGTGGCAAAGCGGGAGTACATCTTGTCAATAACGTCATCTGATACCCTCTTGAACTCCTCCCTCCCGGCATTTCTTCTCTTCACCTCTTCTATAGGTATATCTGTAAAATCTACACAATACATTCTGTATCTGTACGTCTCACACATATTCTTATATCTGTTCATCTCCGAAGTCTTGGAATTCGTGGCATCTATCACCGTAAATTCGCCCTTCTGCATGCGGATCTCAAGGAGGCTGAACAATGTCTTCCACACCGTACCATCATTGTTCTGACTGATTCCTCTCGTACCATCCACCTGCAGCACCGGACTCTGACAAAGCAGTCTGATGTCGTCCGCTGAAAGTGTGTATGGTTTTAATCCATTCTGCTCGATCCATGTAGATTTGCCACAACCGGCAGATCCCCTAAGCAAAAGCAATACTCTCATATTCTATCTGCCTCCTTCTTTACAATACTATTTTGTCCAATATACCCTATCTCCCTATATTTTTCACCCAACCTGTAGTTTAATCTATCTGTTTTCTGAATTGTGTTTCTTGGATCGTTACAAAGTCATGGACAAACATAGAATTCGGCTCGCCGCAGATTTAGACGATAACACGGGCAAGCAATTCCATTTTCAATCCATTTTCTGTGCAAGCATTACTCTTGCAAATAAAAAAGCTCCCCGGCAAATGATTCTTTCAATAAAATCATTCGTCCAAAGGAACTTTTTTATATTTTTATGTCATATATCTTTGTCTTGTATATCTTTGTCTTCCGGCCATCAGGCACGAACAAGCACCATCGCACTCATCTTTGGAGCCTTGATCGTGAGTACGTTGTGCTCCACCATGAAATCCTGTGGCTCCAGTGTATAGCCCTCTTCATTTGTCAGCATGACTCTTCTGAGGATCGAATGGTTGTACACTCCGATCTGACGGATATGAAGCTTTAGATCCACGTCCTCATAGTTGGTGTTCATGATGACGACCACCTGCTTGTTGTCTGTAAATCTTCCATAGCAGAGTATCTTGTGTCCGCCGTGGAGATATAATACAGAACCTGACTTAAGTGCCTCGTAGGACTTGTGTATTCTTATCATATCCTTGTGGAACTGTATAAGCTCCTTGTCCTCGTGGCCCCACGGGTAAGTTCTTCTGTTGTCTGGATCTGTCCATCCGCACACACCGGCCTCATCGCCATAGTATATGGTAGGAGCGCCCGGCCATGTCATCTGGAATACGACAGCCTGTCTGAATATACCCTTGTCCACGCCCTGATCGGCGGCATCCGCTCCCATGGTGTGAAGTCGTCCGACCTTTCTGTTGGTTCTCGTGAGGAATCTGGAATGGTCGTGGTTTGACAGCTCATTCATGGACACGTCTATCGATGGTCTCAGGAATCTGGACATGTGATAGTTCATCGCGCCCTTGAACGCGTCATAATTACCCAGAAGGTCACCGCGGAACTCGTCGCTGTGCTTCTCAACACCGCAGAGGAACCATGTGATAGGCTCCATGAACGCATCGTAGTTCATGACAGTATCCCACTGATCTCCCTTCAGCCAGCTCTTAGGATCACCATAGTGCTCCGCCAGAATGATGGCATTGGGGTTGGCCTCCTTTACATTTCTCCTGAACTCACGCCAGAACTGGTGATTGTACTCAGGGGAATGTCCCAGATCCGCCGCCACGTCAAGTCGCCATCCATCTGCATTATACGGAGGTGACACCCATTTCCTTGCTATCTTCATAATGTACTCAACCAGCTTCGGCGAGTCCTCATAGTTGAGCTTTGGAAGAGTGTCATGTCCCCACCAGCCATCATATGTTGTATTGTACGGCCATGCATTGTCATTGTAAAACTTGAAGAAAGTGTTGTAAGGGCTATCCTTCGATACAAACGCACCCTTCTCGTAGCCCTCCTGATTCTCGTATATACACTCCCTGTCCATCCATTTGTTGAATGAACCACAGTGGTTGAACACGCCATCCAGGATGACCTTCATGCCACGCTTGTGTATCTCCTCAACCAGCTCGGCAAAGAGCTGATTGCTAGCCTCAAGATTCTTTTTATTTGTAACTCTGTTGATATATCTCGACGACTGCTTGTTCTCAAGGCATCCGCCCGGAAGGCAGTCACCCTCATCGTCAACGATCCCTCCAAAATGAGGATCGACATAATCATAATCCTGTATATCATACTTATGGTTGGATGGTGATACGAATATAGGGTTCAGATATATTACATCCACTCCCAGATCCTGCAGATAATCAAGCTTATCCTTGACACCCTGGAGATCTCCGCCATAGAAACGTCCCACATCCATGGTGCTCGGCCTCTGATTCCAGTCCTTTACCTGAACTGAACCGGTACCTATATATGCGTACTCATTATCCAGCACATCATTGGAAGTATCCCCGTTGCAGAACCTGTCCACAAATATCTGATAAAATACCGCACCCTTTGCCCACTCCGGTACCTTGAATCCCGGACATATCTCAAAGTCGTACTCTCTGTCGTTCTGCTTCGTAGGTCCCAGCTTGTCATAAAAGCATGTGACCCTTCCCGAATGTATCTCAAAATGATATCTTATGAATGGCAGACCTCTAGGTATCGTTGCCGTATAAAAGTCAAATATTCTGTTGGAACTCTCCTTTGTCATCTGTATCTTTTCTTCATTATATATAAGGAACACTTCATCCACATTATCGGCTGTAGTCCTGAATCTGACATTCACATCCTGATCCACATCCGGCTCCTGTGGGCTGACATAATATTTGCTTCCGTCCGCAAACAGTCCGCCTTTATTTAGTATGGGCTTTACATTATATACATAATCATGTATCTTCTGCCCATTGGTCTTCTTTTCCACCATACAATAAAATCTCCCTTGCACATACTCTTTTTTATATTAATACTTTTCGGGAGATTAGGCAACAAGATAAAACATATATTAGCTGCAAATATACAGCAGGAATCGCCTCATATCAGACCATCCTGCCCAATTTCTGTTTTAACCAAAAGTAAAAGAGACAGTCACCGAACGACTGTCTCTTTTGGAGAAGGTATTTTGTTACTTTTATGGGGTGTAGCCAAAACTATATAATGTATTGGGGGTTACAAGTATTATTATATACAAATTCCGTCAAAAGTCTGCCCAAACATTTTTTTATTTGGCAAATGTCATTGTGCAATATCACAATACATTTCCTGAATATTACCTGATTTTTACTTTTTATTGTTCACATTAGACAAAACACCGGGCATTTTCTAAAAACCGCGTCTCTTCAGGTCACTCACAAGCTCCACATAAAATTCCCTCACATCAAATGCATCTATATTTTCCCTGTTCAGGTCTATCACGTCTCCGTGGGAGATTCCGCGCTTGCCCTGAGGCTTCAGATATATGAAGTTGGAGCCCCATTTGAAGGATTCATATCCGACAAGTCCATCATTCTCACCATCAAAATGCTTTACAAATGCGTTGGTGGTGTTGAGCGGGAAGCGTCCGCCGGAAGGCTTCTTCATACATGAACCCGTGCTCTGTATGTATACCCCCTGCGGATCAGGGAGCTCTCTGTTCAGGTTTTCACACGCTGATGCCGTGAGATCCGTCACCGCAGCTATGAAGTCCGGGTTTGTGTCACCCAGCTTCTTGAGTGCAGAATTGTAGGCATTTGCCACGGTCTGCTGCTGTTTCTCCGGTATCTTGCCCAGAAGATAATCCGCAAATTCGCATCCCCTGTGCGGAGTGTTAATCGTTGTGAGTGATGCTACATAAGGGGCCATGCCGAGCTTCGATATGGCATATCTGCTGTCAAGGCCTCCCTTGGAATGGGCTATGATATTCACCTTTCCGCATCCTGTTTCCTTCAATATCTGCTGTATCCTGTCAGCTATCTCCCGTCCGGAGTCTGCCACAGATGCGGCGGACTGATGGTTTCCGTAGAATATGGTAGCTCCATTTGCCTCAAGCGCCGCAGGGATCCTGCCCCAGTAATTCAGATACCTGAAATCCCTGAAGAACACTCCGTGCACCATGAGTATAGGATATCTGGTGGCGCAGACCCGGTCCGCCTGTCTCGCCTTATCCCGTATCAGCTTCTCGTTCTCCAAGGCCGCCTCACCGGATGCCAGACTTATCAGCTTGCCAAGGACTATCAGATGTACCACCGGAATCCAACCGCACAGTATACCGATCACTCTCCATTTGATACCGAGCTGCCTGGATGACACATATATTCTTATTATTCCAACCCAGAATGTGACCGCCAGTACAGCCACCGCCGTGAGTATGTACAGAACCCAGTTCTTCCACGTCCATGCCCTGGCATCTATCACATGCACCAACATTAGTATCAGCACAGCCACAGACATGACCGTTGCCGCCAGGAAAGAATACAGATTCTCGCATCCCCTCTGACACCTTCTGATACCCTTAGACTGTATATTCTTCAGACCGAGAAGCGGCATCGCGGTCAGCAGTACATATACTGCTATGAACACCACAACTATAAGCGGCATGAGTGGTATATTCCACTCCGGACATCTTGTCAGCAGATATACATTTGCCAGCAGGAACGGTATCACCGCATTTATCCCTCTCTTTATTATCTTCATCCTTTGTTCTCCCTTCCGTCATATATCCAACATAAGCCAAATGCCCGCAAGAAAACTGCGGGCATCTGTATTGTCTTTATATATTACTGTTTGTCTGTCTGAGTCTCAGCTTTCTGCTCTGCAACAGCATTATCTGCTACATTTACATTCTCTGCTGTACTCTGCTCTGCACCGTTGCTCTGAACATCTGCATCTGCATCCTTAGCATCGTCTCTATCGAACAGTGCTTCAAACTCAGCTCCTGTTATTCTCTCCTTCTCAAGAAGAAGCTTTGCAGACTTGTGAAGAACATCCACATTCTGCTCCAGAATCTCATAAGCCTCCCTGTAACACTCGTCAACGATCCGCTTAACCTCCTCATCTATGACGGCGGCTATCTTTTCGCTGTATGGCTTGGTATGTCCAAGATTTTTCCCGAGGAATACCTCCTCCTGATCATCGCTCTCATAGTTGATAAATCCAAGATTTTCGGACATTCCATACTTCGTAACCATGGATCTTGCATAACCGCTGGCCATCTTGATATCCTGTGAAGCGCCCGTGGTAAAATTGCCAAATATGATCTTCTCTGCAATTCTTCCGCCCATGCTAACTTTTATCTCGTTGAGCAAATGCGCTTTAGTAAGATATTCCTGATCACCCTGTGGAAGCGGCATGGTATATCCTCCGGCTCCGGTACCTGTAGGTATGATAGACACAATATGCACCGGGCCAACATATGGAAGGAGATGGAACAGTATCGCATGTCCCGACTCGTGATATGCCGTGATTTTACGATCTTCCTCGGAGACCACATGGCTTCTCTTCTCACCACCGACTCCAACCTTGATATATGATTTGTCGACATCTTCCTTATTGATATATTCCCTGCCGGCCTTCGCAGCAGAGATCGCAGCCTCATTCATCAGGTTCTCAAGATCAGCTCCCGAAAATCCGGCTGTTGTTCTGGAGATCTCGTTGAGATCAACATCTTCTGCCAGAGGCTTGTTCGCAACATGAAGCTTGAGGATTTCCTCTCTGCCCTTGATATCAGGAGGATTGACAGATATCTTTCTGTCAAAACGTCCCGGACGGAGGATCGCTTTATCCAGTATGTCCACACGGTTGGTAGCTGCAAGAACTATGATTCCCTCATTCGCTCCGAATCCATCCATCTCTACAAGGAGCTGGTTCAGAGTCTGCTCACGCTCGTCATGTCCACCGCCAAGTCCTGTACCTCTCTGTCTGGCAACGGCATCGATCTCATCTATAAATACGATACATGGTGCATTCTTCTTTGCCTGTGCAAAAAGATCTCTCACTCTCGCTGCACCGACACCGACGAACATCTCCACGAAGTCTGATCCTGAAATACTGAAGAACGGAACCCCCGCCTCTCCTGCTATGGCCTTTGCCATGAGTGTCTTACCTGTTCCAGGAGGGCCGACAAGAAGAACTCCCTTCGGTATACGTGCACCGACCTTGATGAATCTGCCTGGGTTCTTGAGGAAGCACACTATCTCTTCGAGATCCTCTTTCTCCTCACTGAGACCGGCAACATCGTCAAATGTTATTTTCTTCTTATTATTTTTCTTATCTTCCTTCTCTTTCTCATCAGGCTCTGTCATTTTCGCCCTGCTCTTGCCAAAGTTCATCATCTGGCCTCCACCGCCCTGTGATGATCTCACGAACAGCAGCATGACAAAGAACATGACGATCATGACAAGGGCATACGGAATTATCACACTCCATATGCTCGTCTTCTCCACATCGTTCAGGCTGCATCTGGCAACGACCTTCTTATCGTCATCCGAGCTTACGGTCGCATTATACTTGTCCACACTTGCCTGATAGTCGTTATAAATCTTCACGACATCATTGACATCTGTGGAATAAAATGCAAGAGTCTTTCCGTTGGTGAACTGCACCTGAACTATCGCCGTAGGAATCTCTGCATTTGGCTGTATCGACAATGCCAATATCTTGCCATCATCCAAATCCTCTGTCAGATCTGTGTAACTGTAAGTGGTGGTCACTTCAATCTTGTCGCTCTGCATCCATCTGTTTATGAGGATGAAAGCAACTATCAGGATCAACAGATAGATTATCATTCCATTCCTGAATTTTCTCTTATCCATATTTTCCATGTATATGCTCCTTAATCAATATATTACTGCTCTATGACACCTATATATGGAAGGTTTCTGTACTTCTGGGCACAGTCAAGGCCGTATCCCACAACAAATCTGTCAGGGATCTCAAAACCTGTCATATACAGCTCAACCGGGATAACTCTTCTGTCCGGCTTGTCAAGCAGGGTCACAACCTCAAGGCTTGCAGGCTTTCTCTCGCCGAGAAGCTTCACAAGGTATGAAAGGGTTCTTCCCGAATCAAGAATGTCCTCCACGATGATTACATCCTTTCCCTCTATAGACTCATCAAGGTCCTTGTTCAGCTTGACAATACCTGATGACTTTGTTCCATCGCCATAGCTGCTCACAGACATGAAGTCCATGGTGACCGGACTCTTCATTCTCTTCGCAAGCTCACACATGAAGAACACGCTTCCCTTAAGGATTCCGATCAAATGTATCGTCTTTCCCTCATATGCCTTATCTATGGCTGCTGCCATCTCGCTTATTCTGTTTTCCACCTCACTGCTGCTGAGCATAACACCAATCTGTTCTTTCAACTCTGTTTCCTCCTGTTAAAATTCAACTCAATTATCTTTTGTGTATCTTCTGTCACTTTATAATTCTCGCCAATCCTAAGTCCCACGGCCCACACGACCTCCTGCCCGGATGTCACAAGTGGAATATGACGCCGCTTGTCCACCGGTATCTTACAGTCAGTATACAGACGGTTGAGCTTCTTTCTCGAGCCCGCAGAATTAACGACTATATAATCCCCGTTTTCAAATGTCCGCAACTGCAGACACTGTTTTATTTTACCATAATCAAGAAACTTCGTACACTCTTTTTTTGCAAGATCAAGGGCTTCAGGTCTATCGTAGATCCTGACCGTAAGCCTTCCCTCACACAGCTCATACTCACCATCACAGGTGATGTCTATGTCCACGCAGCCCGGCAGCCCGCCATCCTGACAGCTCTGGTCACCGGAGCGGTTCTCACCGCCGGCAAATACCAGTCTGCCGTACTCCAGCCACACCCTCGCACCGGCAGGAAGATTGATCCCCGCCCCGGTGTCAGCCGAGTACAGCTTCGTAACCTCCGACACATGGCTCATGCCGATATCCTTCAGGCCTCCGCACACCATTCCGATGAGCTTTCTTATGACAAGCTCCTGCACGAGCCTGTCCTGCTCCTTGAGAGCCGCCATGTCCAGCTCATATCTCCGGTCAGTGCTGTCTCCGGTCCAGCCACAGCCTTCACTTCTGACATCAATTCCCTGTCCCGTCAGGAAATCATCAACCAGTCCGGCAGCAAGCCGCTCGTAATCAGCCGCCATCATGGCCATCTGGCAAATGTGCTCCGTGGCCTGTCCATTTATCTCATTCATAAGAGGAAGTATCCTGTGTCTTATCTTGTTCCTGGTGTAATCATCCTCATTGTTGGTGGCATCCGTACAGTATCTGATCCCCTGCCGGTCAAGATATTCCTCTATGTGGCTCCTGTCGCTCCCAAGAAGCGGTCTCACTATGTGATCCCTCACCGGGGCTATACCCTTTATGCCGCCCATTCCGGTTCCCCTCGCCATGTTGAACAGAACCGTCTCAGCCACATCGTTGCGGTTGTGGGCGACTGCGATCACACAGCCCTCATCCGCATATCTGGCACGCATCCTGTCAAATGCATCATATCTTGCATGGCGTCCGGCCTCCTCCACGGTCTGTCCGGCCTGCTCCGCAAGCTTCCTGACATCGATCCTGTAAGAGTCGCATGTGACACCATATTCACCACACAAAGTCTCAACGTAGCTCTGGTCACCATCCGCAGCCTCACCGCGTATCATGTGATTTATGTGTACAACGTGTATATCTATTCCCAGCTCCGCCCTGTGCCTTGCCAGCACCGTGAGCAGGCTCACCGAATCCGCGCCGCCGGACACACCGCACACGCAGTGACTTATACCATCAAACATGTGGTATTTTCTTATATACTCAAGAACATTTTTTTCAAATACATCCATACATTTATCCTTCTGTAAATATCATAATTTCATATTATAGCATAGAGTTACTCAGGCTGCGCTACTTTTCTCAGATCCTGATATCACCGCCGCCATGACCGTCACGTCATCCCGAAGCGACACATCCCCCTGTCCTATCATGGCGCCCAGTATATCATCGACCATCCGTCTGCTGTCACCCACTCTTATTCCCTTGAGCACATCCTGCATGTGATCGGACACATCCATATCCGAGAGCCCATCGCTTACCATGACCACGGCATCCCCCGCCGCAAGTTTCTCATCCGCCATGTCGCACTCGGCATCGTCCAGCACGCCCACGGGAAGAGTAGTGCTCGTTATCTGGCGGACCTCATTTCCATCATCGCCCGGGCGTATCACATAGGTCACCGACGCCCCCTGCTTGAAGCTCCTCATGGTGCCGTCGTACATGTCTATGACCACCATATCAAATGTCGTGAATATTCTGCCCTTATTTCTTCTGGACATACATCGATTGGCAAATGCAATGCTGTACTCCGGGTTAAATCCCGCCTCCAGCAGCTCCTCCATTGTGTCCAGCATCATGCAGCTCTCGCAGGAGGCCAGGCTTCCGCTTCCCATGCCGTCAGACAGCATCATCACCAGCCTGCCATCCTCATACTCCTTCACCGAGAAATTATCCCCCGACACCGGAGAGCCATATTTCTTTATCCTTCTGACATGGTAACGCCCCTTGTAACGCGCCGCCTCCTCGTACACGGCAGATCTATACTCATCGAAGAAAAGGCTCGGCGAATCCATGCCCGCCCTTATATTCTTCCTGAAGTACCCACTCAGTACATCAGCCACCTGTCTTGACAGCACCATGCCCTGACCTGACGTTTTTCCCGCCACATAGTATCGGCTCCTGTTGCCACTGTCCATGGATGCCGTGACCCTGACCTCGTCCATCCCCAGCGATCTTATCTGCCCCAGCAGCTTTTCATCGGATATCTCCCTCGCCTCACCTATCAGATCTATCTGTCTCCTGAAGCCATCCACGAGCTCGCCGATCTGTCCCAAGCTTATCGCCGGCTCATCGCTCCCGGCAAATGTATAATCGAGCCGTCTAAACACATTTGCCATATCTTCTATCTTGCAGGCCGTGAGTCTGTTAATCTCCGCAGCGGCCGCCTGAAGACACGCCGGATCTGTCTCCTCGTCCATGGCGCCCAGCAGAGCACCAGGTATACACGCGAACAATACGACCGGAACGGCGATATTTATATAGTAAAATGCGATCTCCCGCCCAGAGCCGTTCCACAGCACTGTCCCATCCGCCACGGAGGCAAGAACGCATCCCAGAACATAGAACAGACTTGCAGACACCTTTCTTCTCCCAGTGAGTGCCCGGCCTATGAGCATGACCAGCGTCACAAGGAGCATCCACATGAGCCACCTGCTGTCATTCAGCTTGACCGACACGATGCTTCCCGCCACCGCCGCCATTCCGCATCCGTACACCGCTCCAGTTCTATACACCGCGTACAATATCAGAACTAGAGCCAGCATAAATGCCGGATTCACACCGTAGATATCCTCACCCGGAACAACCCACAGAACGACCGCCGCCAGCGCCATGAGGCTCACTATGCCCTGACTTACATTCCAGCTCTCATCCCTCTCCACATCCGAGGCATCCCCGCAGATATATGTATATAGAAGTCCAATCCCCGGTTTCAGTATCACACTGGCACACATGAATATCGCAGCCTCCACCACTCCATAAGCGGCAGCCATAAGCATGTTATCCGCATATACCACTATGTTTCCCATAAGCACGGCAGCCGACATGACGACGATCACCCTGACATACGATCTGGAATTTCTGGAGTACACGATCTTCATAAGACACATCGCAAGTCCCAGCAGCACCAGATATTTCTCCGTCACCATCACACCGGAATACACAGGCCCCGGTATCATATACTCATCTGCGTGCAACAGCCCTGCTATGCCCATAGATCCGGCTGCGACTCCCGCCGCACACCCGATGCAGGTTATCATGTATCTCCCACACACCGCACAGGCCGCCACATACACAGCCAGAACCACCGGGGCTATCCCCCAGACCATGCATAAGCCGCTGACCATACACAGAATAGCCACCGCCATCACTCCGACGAACCCATTTACCTTTTCTCTCATCAACACTTTCCCGCCTTCCTGTTCATAGTGACAAGAAGTATATCCGTCAAATGCGCAAAAAAATAGCGAATGCTGAAATCAGCATCCGCTATGTTCTGACTTTATTCCTCCGGCTTTACCACGATTTCGTCAGGATATATGAGACCGAGCTGTGATCTGGCCACATCCTCAACATACTCATCTGTCTGCATATATTTCTCACGCTCTTCAAGCTTCTTATAATCTTCCTTCGCACTGTCAAGCTGTTCCTGAAGCTCCGCCGCCTGAACCTGCAGGCTCTCCTTCTGTGCTTTCAGGCTCTGTGCTTTGTACAGTACAACCACTGCCAGCAATATCAGACAGCTCACAACCAGAACCATTCCAAGCTTCGTTGTGATCTTGTTATTCTTTTTTGACTTTGATCTGCCGACCGTCTTACTCATTAGAAACTCCCCATTCATTACTTTATTACTTGTCTTTTCTTGTAATAATATACAAAAAGTTCGTAGCCAAACGAACATATTGACATAATTTTACTATTTAAGACTAATTATGTCAACGCACTTTTCGCCGTCACATTTTCACATTTTTTGAATCTTGTTTTTTCTTACACAATATATGGTTTGCAATTTTCGAAGCAGCCCAATTTATAGTAAAAAATACAAGTAAAAAACTTGAAAAAAATCCTAAAAAAATATATAGTCTCAGATCTCCGTCACAGCATATGTAACTGACCGCCATAACTACTACACTTAATATCAACCAAAGTGTAATATCGCATATCCACGCCACCGCACGGCTGTTCCTAAAGAGCTTTGAGATGAACCAGAACAGCGATCCCAGTACACCTGAGCACGCTCCGGCTGCAACACTTATCCCATATCCCCAGAGCTGCCCTGCCGCCATATCGCTCATCACTTGAACAACCCCTTTATAGAAAAAGCACCTTCCTTGTCACCCGAATATATCATGGAGTTGATATTTCCTGTGAGATCCAGTATTCCCTTGTCAAGGTCCAGATTTGTCGCCTGCATATTCTTGCCTATTATCTTGAGTTTCCCCTGCTCGGTCACCAGCAGAACCAGATCAGGATCTATGGATGTGACCTTGCTGATCCCTGTCATGGACAGACTGTTCCTGTTGTCCATGACCACCTTGTGGGTTTTTGCCTTATTAACTTCCCCCATGTTCAGAAACCTTCTCAAGCTATTTAATAAACTATATGAGCCCACAAAAAAAATATGCCGGAATACACTATGTATATTCCGGCATATTTTTACACATACTCAAACATATCCTTGGCATCTTCCTTTTTAGTGGAATCTGCAATCATTGTAACTCTGACCTTCACCGTCTTGTTGCCAAATGCTATCTCGATAACATCTCCAACCTTGACATCGGTTCCGGCCTTAGCCACTTTGTCGTTGACCATGACTCTTCCGGCATCGCATGCCTCGTTCGCCACGGTTCTTCTCTTGATGATCCTGGATACCTTAAGATATTTATCAAGTCTCATATCAAACCCTTAAAGATTAGTTGATTGAATCCTTTAATGCCTTTCCAGCCTTGAACTTAGGTGCCTTTGAAGCAGCGATAGTCATTGTCTCGCCAGTTCTTGGGTTTCTACCCTCTCTAGCTGGTCTCTCTGATACCTCGAATGTACCAAATCCAACTAACTGAATCTTCTCACCTTTCTTTAACTCATCTGCTACAACGTCTGTGAAAGCCTTTAATGCTGCCTCAGCGTCCTTCTTTGATAATTCTGTCTTCTCAGCGATTGCTGCAACTAATTCTGTCTTATTCATTAGATAATTCCTCCTTTAAAAAAATAAATGCTCTCTTTCATCCGCCTGCTACCCGCAAAAGCAGAAAACCCTGAGCTCAACATGTATAGTTATACCTAAAATGGTTATATTTGTCAAGGAAAATAAGGGATTTCGAGGCCGAAACCCCTTGATTTTACTCACTTTTTGCCAAATTCTTGCATTACCGGCTACCCTTCCATCTGTTTGCCCAAAAATGCCGCCGCGATCACCGCTGCTTTTTGCTCTATCTCTCCTATTCTGTGTCCGCTGTCACGCACTATCACGATGACAGAGCCCACTGCATCGCCCTCTGATATAATGGTCTGCACCACCTGTCCATCGTAATCCAGGTCGTCTGTGGTTATGTGTATGAACTTCGCATCGCCTTTGCGGGCAACTATCGCTTTCCTGTCGTTTATCACGCTCTCAAGCTCACTGTGAAGCTCCTTGCCCATCAGCTCCCTCTTAGGCATCCCCGCCACCGCTATGACAGAATCACGATCCGTGATAGCCACGGGAAGCCCAAGGCTCTGGGATATGGCCTCCACATACTGCTGTGCAAATGCAGTCAGATCAGCCATGGGCGAATACTTCTTGAGAACGATCTCGCCCTCCTTGCCGGTAAATATCTCCAGTGGATCCCCCTCTCTTATCCTGAGGACCTTTCTTATCTCCTTCGGGACGACTATCCTTCCGAGATCGTCTATTCTTCTCACTATTCCTGTCGCCTTCATAAACAGTATCAACCCTCCATTGCATGTTAAATAATTGCTTTGGAGTTATTATGTGGAAAATCATCAAAATTATTCTTCCATGATCCCGGCCAGCGTCATCTTTAGATCCGCTGCGCTTATCGGCTTTGCTATGTGTCCGTTCATGCCCGCTTCAAATGCTTTCTTACGGTCTTCGTTGAACGCATTCGCGGTCATGGCGATTATAGGTATATCTGCAAGCCGTTTGTCGTCAAGCTTTCGTATGAGCATGGTTGCCTTGTAGCCGTCCATGTTCGGCATCTGTATATCCATGAGAATGAGATCGTAGTATTCAGGCTCCGCTTTCTCCAGCATGTCTATACACTGGATTCCGTCTGCAGCGTGGTCGACCTCCATGCCTGCGCCGGCAAGTATGGTCATGGCTATCTCCGCATTCAGGTCGTTATCCTCCGCCAGGAGTATTCTTCTGCCCTCAAACGAATAATCCTCGTTGCGCTTCTCTACCGAACCAGCATTCTCAACATTCTGGGATATACGGTGCTCAAGTGTAACAGTAAATGTCGTACCCTTTCCCGGTTCACTATGCACGTCTATATCTCCCCCCATAAGATCAACTATCTTCTTAACTATAGCCATGCCAAGTCCTGTTCCAAACTGTCCACTCTCCGTGGATGTCTGTTCCCTGCTGAAATCCTCAAATATATGCTCCAGGAAATCCTCCGACATTCCAATTCCCGTGTCACTGACCACTGTGCATATCTTCACATAACCATCCCTGTCGCATGGAAGCTCATCAATCTTCACCTCAACGCTGTCTCCTGGAAGAGAATACTTATATGCGTTGTTGATAATGTTCATGAGTATCTCTTTTAACTTCACTACATCACATAGAATATTGTTGTGCTTCACATTCACATTCCATGTAAAGTCTATGTTCTTCTCCTTCATCTGACTTTCAAACAGCCAGTACACCGAATCAAGACTCTTGAGTGATATACTGCTCTCGTCCAGTTCTGTCTTGCCGCTCTCGATCCTCGCCATCTCAAGCACATTGTTGATGAGCGACAGCAGATAATCACTTGACGATCTGATCTTGGCTATATAATCGCGCGCCTTGTCCTGGTCGGACAGGTTGTCATCCAGAAGGTCTGTGAAGCCTATTATCGCATTCATTGGGGTTCTTATATCATGAGACATGGAGTTGAGGAACACCGTCTTGGCGTTGTTAGCCTTATTCGCCATATCCAGGGCATTCTCCAGCTCGTGGTTGGCCTTCTCGATAACCTCAAGCTTCTCAACCTTTCTGATATCCTCCATGCAGAGCTCTATATACACGAACATCGCCGAAAGCGTCAGTCCAATCAGAACATAAGAACCGCCCGCAACAATCTGCAACACTGAACATATAAGCGCAGGTATGAGTGCTATAGTTATGATGACCGCAGATCTCTTCTCTCTTCTGGTAATGGAATATACTATCGCACTGACGAGTGTCACAAATACATAGGTATATGGGAGTGCCACCTGAAGTGCGAACAATGCCCCTCTGCGATACATGCCCGTATCATCCACGTAGAAAAGCCAACCTGTCCACCATGAGACCGCACACAGCACAATCATCAGAACAAGCGGAATACTGCGCAATGCCCGTATTATCTTTTTTTCCACAAATAATGAATTCTGTATACTCTCGAAAAAATAAAACCATTCATATGTCACAAATGTCTCTGCGATCATGAATCCGCAATTCAACACAAAAACCACCGTGGCCGGCATACGCACCAGTCCTGCGTCAACCATTCTTACAGGTATATTTATTATCTGGAAAGCAATTACTCCGAATACAAAATGAGAAAACGATCTTATGATCTTATTATTTCTTTGATTAAGACATCTCACACCTATATAGAGCATGATTATCAGTATGGTGTATTCACACATCATCGTCTGCAAGTGCTGTGTCATATTTATCCCCCCCTTAGCGCGATACGCTGAATTCTCTGTTATGACTGCTCCATACCTCGTAGAGCATTTCCTCAAACTTTCCTATGTTCACCGGCTTGGACAGATATCCCTTCATCCTTGCCCTTGGTAGCATTGAACTCATCAACCAAATTGTCAAATATTGCCTGCTAGGTTCCATTGTAGTAATGCCATATCTTCAGTGATACCGGATGATCTGGATCAAGATTCACATTCTTCGCTGTATCGCCGTCTGAGTCACCACAACCAGCAAGCATACTCACGACCATAACGGCCGCCATCATTCTGGCAATAGTCCTCTTCTTCATCTTATAAGTCCCCTCTCTTTTCTCACACTACAATGATCTATTCAACACTCTTAAGAGCATTTACAGTTATCTTATACTGCTCACTGACCTTCTCATACAAAGCCTCATATCCATCAAGCTCTCTCCCCCTGAGCTTCTCTGTCAGATCCGAGCTCACTGTATACAGATTCTTAAGTCCAAGGTTCAGACATATCCCCTTCAGTGTATGTGCTGCCCTGAATGCCTTCTCAGCATTCTTCTCCGTAATAGCCTCTGTCAGTTCATTGTAGCTTCCATCATCTATAAACTTAAGTGCGAATCTCTGTATAAGGCTCTCACTGCCAAGTCTGCCAAGTACATCCTCAAAATCTGCTCCTATTGTATCATAACACTCTCTGATGTTCATATCTGGTTCTCCTTCTTCATCTCATATCTGCACACAAGCTCTTCAAATTCCTGTCTGGACTCCTTGAAGCACTCTATAAGTCTCGGTGAAAATGTTCCACACTCTCCATCAAGTATCATCTGATATGCCTTGCCCTTCTCTATAGCCTTCTTGTATACCCTGTCACTCACAAGAGCGTCATACACATCCGCTATGGACACAAGCTGTGCCGATATCGGTATATCCTCACCGGCCAGTCCGTCAGGATAGCCCTTTCCATCATATCTCTCATGATGGTGGCGGCATATCTCATAGCTGATCTTCTCGTATTCCTCACTCCACGTGCCTGCAATCTGTGTAAGTATCTCACAGCCCTTTGTCGTGTGGGTCTTCATATATTCAAACTCTTCATCTGTAAGCCTGCCCGGCTTCAGGAGCACACTGTCCTTGATGGCTATCTTGCCTATGTCATGAAGTGGACTGGCTGCAACTATTACAGCTATCTTCTCCGGTGTAAGGCCGTACTCCGGATATTTCTCCGCAGCCTTCTCTGCAAGTATATTGGTAAATTCCTTTACCCTCTTGATGTGCTCACCGCTCTCAAGATTTCTGTATTCAACAACCGTGCCTAAAACGTCCACTATCTTCTCATTGGTCTCACGTATCTGCTCTGCCTGAGCCTGAAACAGTTTGTTCTTCTCCTCCAGCTCTCTTGTCTGCAGTCTGACTTTATCCTCCAGATGATTCTTATACATGAACAGATCCACGGTATTCTTGACCCTGCGTCTGACTGTCACACTGTCAAATGGCTTTCTGACGAAATCCGTAACCCCCATTTCAAGGCACTTTACCTCAACATCCCTGGCTGATTCCGCACTTATGACTATTACCGGTATCCTGTCAAGCAGCTCGTGTTCTCTCATGTAATCAAGCACCGCATATCCATCGACAATCGGCATGATCAGATCAAGGAGCATCGCTGTTATCCCTTCACTCTCTGACTTCAGTATGTCTATGGTCTGCATACCATCAGCAGCCTGAATCACTTCATACTTATCACCAAGTGCAACTGCAAGTATCTCTCTATTCAGCTCAATGTCATCGACTATCAATACTTTTTCTCTCATTTAATTAACTCCTCAACATAGTATTTTTAATGTCCCAGAAAAAATATGTTAAAGCTTTACAATCACCCACAATAATTTTATAATTCCTAAACAATATTGTCTATGGAATTAATTGCCATTAATATAGATTTTTTCTCCCAAAATAGGTAAAATTGTCTTAAAAACAGAGCTTTATATATTAATATATCAAAAACCTACACACATAAAGGGGGGGTATTTTATGGATAATTTTGTTATACTACAGCAGATGGTTGCCATTGACAGAGCTCAGAACCGTTTTGAACTCCGGGCATCCATACAGACTCTGCTCCGTATCATCGGAAGTTACACTTCGTCAGAACGAGTTTATATTTTTGACTGGGATGAGGCTGACAACATATTCCGCAACTCATATGAGTGGTGCGGTGACAATGTGCAGCCATGGATTGACAATCTTCAGTCCGTGGATGCCGCCGACATGCCTTACTGGCTGGAAGCATTTGAGCGCGGCGACAGTATGATCATAGATAACGTGGAGGATGTGAAGGATCTCATGCCTTCCGAGTATCAGCTTCTGGTCATGCAGAATATCCACTCTGAGATAGCATTTCCTATCTTCTATAAGGACCAGCTCAAAGGCTTTATCGGTGTGGACAATCCCCACATAGAAAGTTCGGAATCCTTTATAAGTCTGCTTGGGGTTGTGGGCGGTCATCTCGGAAATGTAAGGGAGACTCTCAGAATGACCGAGCTTCTTGAGCAGCGCAATAATTCACTCGAAAAGAGCCTGTCGGATCTGAACCGTGAAAGGATGTTCATGTCTGTCCTGTGCACAGACTACATATCCGTCTACTGCGTTGATCTTCAGAATGATTCCCTCGAGCCTTTAAAGCTTGACCCGGTGGCAAATGCTGCCCACATACACGACATCAAAGCCGGGAAAGCATTCTGCTACTCAGAGCTGATCAGACAGTATTATGAAAAATATGTCATCAAAGAATCTGCCCCGGACTTCAAAGAAATCCTCAGCGCAGAGCATATACAGAATCATCTTGCCGCTCACCCTAAGCTCTCTTACAGATACCGGGTGACTCCGAACGCAGCGGGTCAGGAAAACTTTGAGGCAGAGATATTCCCTTTTTCAGCGGCCTCAGCTTCAAGGGTGCTGATTGGCTTCAAGCAGATAGACGAGCTTGTGAGCTTTGAACAAAATTCGAGGAGACAGCTGCAGGAGGCACTTGACGAGGCTAACCTGAACAACGAGATCATATCCGCCATAAGCAAGATCTACTTCTCAATATACAGGATAGATCTTACACAGGACATGTACGAGGAGGTGTCCAGTGATAACAAGGTACACAAACTTACAGGCCGCATGGGAAGAGCTTCCTCCAAGATGAAGGAGCTGTGTCACCGCTTCGTCGTTCCCGAATATCAGGACAAGATACTTGATTTCTTCGATCTGTCGACCATCGCAGAGCGTCTCCACACAGACGAGACCATAGCCATGGATTATCTCGCCAACGACGGCAACTGGCACTCGGCAAGATTTATTGTAAAAAAGCGAGATGCTCTCGGCAACGTGACCAGCATACTGTATGCAACAAGGCTTATCAGCGAACAAAAGAGACGTGAACAGAACTGGATGCTCCTGGCAGAGGAAGCCAACAAGGCCAATGAGGCAAAGTCCGAGTTCCTGTCCAAGATGGCTCACGATATAAGAACACCTCTGAATGCCGTAATGGGATTTGCCGACATAGCAAAGCGATCACTAGGCGATCCAAGCAAGATAGACGACTGTCTGGGCAAGCTCAGGACGTCCGGGGCTTATATAGAACAGCTCGTCAGCAACATCCTTGACATAACGAATCTGGAAAACGGCAGACAGCAGCTCAAGCCTTGTGAGACATCTGTATCCGAGCTGTGTCATACTCTGAACATGGTTTTCGATCAGGCTCTCATGAACGACGGACTCAATATAACCTTCAACTGTCACGATATATATCACGACTACATCCTGGCCGATGGACTCAAGCTGAAACAGATCTACTCTAACCTGCTGTCTAACTCCATCAAGTTCACACCTGGTCATGGCGACGTTGGATTTGAATTATATGAGGAAAATATACCAGGCTCCGATAAGATACGTCTCGTCGCCAGAATAAGCGACACGGGAATTGGAATAAAGCCTGAATATCAGGCGAGCATGTTCAACAAATTCTCCCGCGAGACAGACACCAGGATCAGCAAAGTGCGCGGAAGCGGTCTGGGGCTCGCCATAGTAAAGGAGCTTGTGGATCTAATGCAGGGTACCATCACAGTACAGAGCAATCCGGGTGGTGGAACTATCATCGAGGTAAGCATCGACGTCCCTTATATCATAAAGGATGATCTGTGGTCTGGACAATCCGGTGATAGCAGCGACGCAGAATCCCTGTGTGTAGGAATGCACCTTCTGGTGGCAGAGGATAACGAACTCAACTATGAGGTCGTGTCTGAACTTCTGGGTGTGAATGGTATTTCCTGTGAGCGCGCTGAGGACGGCTCCGTGTGCGTTGACATGTTCTCCACATCTGCTGCCGGAACCTACGACGGTATCCTTATGGATCTTCAGATGCCTGTGATGGATGGAATCTCGGCGTCCTACGCCATAAGAAAGCTCGAGCATCCGAATGCACAGAACATTCCTATCATCGCCATCACCGCCAACACATTTGCTAAAGATCTCGAAAGATGCCGTCTGGCAGGCATGAACGAACACCTGTCAAAGCCGCTGAACATAAGGCAGCTTATAAGCATCCTCTCAAAATTCAAGAAATAAAAAAGTCAAGAAATAAAAAAGTCCCTGTATGATATTTCAATCATACAGGGGATTTGCCGTTATTACTTATTCATGATCGCATCTATAGACTTAATGCATGCACTCCTGAGGCCTGACTCCTCGAGGGATGCAACACCGCATATGGTTGTTCCCGCAGGGGAACATACATTGTCCTTCAACACGCCGGGATGCTCCCCTGTCTCTAGCTGAAGTTTTGCTGAACCAAGTATCATCTGTGATATGAGTCTGTACGCAGTCTGTCTAGGCACACCATACTTAACCGCTGCATCCGCATATCCCTCTATGAACAGATCCACAAATGCAGGACCACAGCCGGTTACTGCGCCTCCTATTCCCATGAGATTCGATGGAAGCTCCTCCACAATTCCCACAGCCGCGAACAGCTCTTTGATTTGTGTCCTTTCTTCCTCCTCAAGGGAATTCTGTGCTTCAAAGAGCATAACTCCCTCATATACCATTGCCGGAGTATTCGGCATCACAAACTGCACTCTCACCGAACTGTCAAAATACTCACTGTACTTCTTAAAATCCCAGCCAGCTGCCACCGACACAAGAGCCTTGCCGTGAAGTCTCTCTCCTATCTCAACGAGAACGTCATTGATCTGATAAGGCTTGCATGCCATGATGACCGTATCCACGGCATCCACCAGCTCTGCAAGTGTCTTACACGGGGTAAATCCATACTTCTCTGAGTTCTTCACCAGCTTGTCATAGTGTGGTGCATATGCATATACACTCTCAGCCGCTATCTTCCCTGAATTCACAAATCCTGCACAGAGTGCCTGTGCCATATTACCCATGCCTATGAAACCTAACCTCTCCATGATACATTCTCCTTCTTTCAAGCCTTTATATATTTTGTCTTTTATATCTGTCTTACTCAGCCATCCGGCGAAGCTTCTTTGCACGCTTCTCCTGATAGAGAAGTCTGTCGACAGTTGCAAGCGCCTGGAACACGTCCACATCCTTGTCATTATCTATGGTGCAGAACATGAACAATCCTCTGGTACCTTCAGAAGCAGTCTCCATATATCTGTTGACCATCTCCGGGCATCTGTCTGCAAATCCTCCGATTATGCCCTAGTGCAGCAGACTGCTTATAGTAGCCGCCACATCTTTATCTCCTATGAGAGATATGTTATTTATACAGATAAAATCATTGACCTTTTTGCTCTTCACAAAGTCAAGGATGTTTACCTGTGAATATCTGTAATCTATGATATATATTTTGGAGTAGTGATCCACAAGAAATGGAATAAATGCATTTCCGTAGGACTCCTTCATTACTACACACGATGAACCGTCTGTCACCTTTGGGTTCTCTATCACTGCCATCGGCGTGTCACCGCCCACAAATGTAGAATACATGGTTCCCTTATCCCATCCATTCACATCCATTATGACATTCCACTTCTGCTCCGAGCCATCCTCGTTCCAGTAGGTCATGTCATTTGTTCCTATCGGTTCGTAGGCGTATATCGTATCAGGATTATTCTTCATGTCAGAGTTCTGCAGGGTGCTGTAGAAGCTTCCGAGGAATCCCTTGAAGGTATCCGTCTTCCTCTTGTCACGTGGAATGGCCGTTATGCCCTTAGTCTTGCAGAAATCCTCATACGCATAGTACGCGCCATCCGCGGTCCAGTGGTGATCTGTCCTGAAGAATATATATTCATCCTTATGCGCCTTTAACGTGTCAAATATATCGACCGTCTTCACGCCATTCATCATGCCATAGTAATACTCTATCGCCTGTTTCTGATCGGAACCGCCAAGCTTATCCAGCTCGTCATCCGATAGCAGGACACCTGAATTGTTCGGCACAAGAATATCGTACACATTTGTCTGGCCCGAGAGCTGTGCCGCTGCATTGTTGATAGCATCTATATATTCTGTTGCGGAGTCCTGAACGAAATAGTACAGGCTGTACGCAGAACCATCCTTCACATACAGGTTGTCCTGAAGCTGCTTCTGGAACGCATTGTCCATAGCCTTTGAATCTGGTGGATCGACCATCTGGACCGAACCGCTCTCAGTTGTCGCATCCTGCTTGTTCTTCGATGTCAGACTCGCAGGAAGTCCTATCTCAGGATCCTCTGTCGTAACCTCCGTGGTACTCTCAGTTGTCGCCTTGCCTGCATCATCAGGAGTGGCGGTCACCGCACTCTTGTCCACCTCAGGTATCTCATCGCCCTTGGCATTTCCTCCAACCACCTGCGTTCCGAGCTGTATTCCGTACAGCTTCTTAAGGCTCTGGTCAGCCGACACAAGCTTATCCCTCATAGGGTATGTGTCAGAATACCACAGTGACACGTCCTCGAAGTATGATCCGTCGAGGAATGACGTTATGGTGAATGACGGAAACTTTGCAAGTGTCCTCTTCTCCATCGTGGATTTCTTAGGTCTGACAAAAAACAGCAGACCGATAAATGCTCCTATCGCCATGACTGCGGCAAATATAAGAACACCCAGAGTTCTGAATTTCTTTAATTGTTGTCTCTGACTTCTGGTATATCTTCTCTTCATAAAAATCACCCATTAAAACTGGAAATACAGGAAAGGATTATAGCTTGCACCCACAAGCGCCAGCACTGAGATCACGAGCATAAGTACCGGTGTTATCATCTCAGTTACATTGAACACGTTGAATACAAGTGGGTTGACCTTTCCAACTTCTATAGCCCATTTTCTGAGTCTCTTGCCCAGATCCGTACACGCAATACATGCAAATATCAGGAAGAATATGTTCTTCACAAATATTGTTCCAAGTGCCATATTTGCAAATCCCGATGTTCCTATTCCAAACATTCCCGCAAGCACTGTTCCAAGCTCACGAAGGCTCTCAAATCTGAATATGGTCCATCCGAACAGGATAACGAGCAGCGTATATATTCGGGATGCCACAGGGCCGAGTCTTCCGCCCAGATAAAACTTCTCCAGAAGGAGGAAGCCCAGATAATAAATTCCCCAGAATATATAATTCCAGCTTGCTCCGTGCCACATTCCCGTGAGAAACCACACGATAGCCATGTTGCGGATGTACTTCGCTGTGCTGCATCTGTTGCCGCCAAGCGGTATATATACGTAATCCCTGAAGAATGAGCTGAGTGATATGTGCCATCTCCTCCAGAAATTATTTACCGATGTAGCCATATATGGGTAGTTAAAGTTCTCATCATAGTGAAAACCTACCATCCTTCCCATTCCGATGGCCATGTCTGAGTATGCTGAGAAATCAAGGTATATCTGAAGCATATACGCTATCATTCCAAGCCACATTTCAAGTGTCGTCTGAGCCTTGAGGCTCGCCACTCCCGCCGGGAGCAGGGTGTCGGCTATGCTGGCACAGGAATTGGCCAGTATCGCCTTCTTTGCCAGTCCGACTGAAAATCTTCTCAGTCCCATGTATATGTCGTTCGCTGTTATCTTCCTGTTGTCTATCTGATCAGCAACGGTCTCATATCTGACGATAGGTCCCGCTATACACTGATGGAACAGACTTGAATACAGAAGGAGCTTCCAGTATTCTCTCTGTGGTCTGACTTCGTTTCTGTACACATCCACCACATATGATATGAGCTGGAATGTATAGAAAGAGATTCCTATTGGGAGAGCTATTCCAGGCACGGTCTTCGGCACGCCGAACACTGCCTTTATGTTGCCGAGGAAAAATCCCAGATACTTGAATATCGCAAGACAGCCAAGCATTATCACAAGGTCACACACAAGATAAAACTTCTCAGATCTCTTGGTATATCCGGCACGTGCCTCATCTATGCGAATGGCAAACAGCCAGCTCACCAGAGTCTCTCCCGCCAGGAGCAGAAGATATCTCGGGCCTCCCCAGGCATAGAACACCAGTGAAAATATCAGCAATACATTATTGCGTTTCTCAGGGCTCACCGCAAAATATGCTATCAGGTTTGCAGTGAGAAAAACAAACAAAAATATTAAACTCGAAAAAACCATAAATATTCTCCCATCATGTCAATCGGCTGTATTATACTTCACAACAGTCAACAACACAATATTAATAATGATTAACTGTACGCTTCGGAATAGGCGCCTACAGATCGGTCATCTGCACTTCCCTGTTCTTTGATATTCCGTTCACCATGAAGCTCACTCTGCCGTTACCGATCACGATATTTTTCTCCTCTGCACCTATATCAGTTCCCACACTGTTGATCACCTGTGTGTTGATATCCGAGTTGGAAAATTCCAGTCTGGCGGTGTGGGTGCTGTTACCCATGGCGTAGGCATCCTTGCCCTGTGCCACCACCTTGACGTAAGCGTACTGTATGCTGACGTCCGTATCGCCCTCACGGCAGCCTATACCATAACATTCATTTGCCCTGATGTTCATGGTAATATTGATATTCTTCATGGCAACCCTGCAGGACTTTCCATTCATGGTTCCTATGACTGCTGTCGATATGGATGCCCCGGATATCTTGCCGGATATATTGTCAATAGCTATATCCGCGCTTCCGTTATATGAGCCTATGGATACACTTCTGGCGATTCCATTGTATATCTCCATGTCGCAGTTCTCTATGTGAAGAGTGCAGTCGCTGTCCATACAGCCTATCATCACACCCTCCTGACCTCTCTGATCTATCTCGTATCGTCCGTGTCCAATATATATATTACCGCCAAGGCCGGATCCTATTCCAATGCCCCTCATTCCGGTGGCCGTTATGGACAGCGTTCCATCCTGATTGAAATACAGATCTCCGTGTCTCGACGCAAAATCGTTTCCTATTCCAAAGTATCTGCCACCCGCAAGTGTGATCCTCAGATCTCCATCTCCGGCAAGCTCGAGCTTTGACGACTCGGCTACCTGTATACCGCCTGTGCGCAGCTCATTGTCCCCGGTGAGGACTATCCTGACATCGCAGTTGTCTTCTATCTTTATACAAGGTATGCCCTTCTCTCCCCCAAGGCTTATGCTGTCCACCCTGAGCTCGCCTCTGAAGCCGTCTCCTATGGTTATCAGCATGTTGGACTTGA
The DNA here is from genome assembly GCF_003603945.1 of Coprococcus sp. AF38-1. Taxonomy (NCBI): domain Bacteria; kingdom Bacillati; phylum Bacillota; class Clostridia; order Lachnospirales; family Lachnospiraceae; genus Coprococcus; species Coprococcus sp. AF38-1. The sequence continues at coordinate 133,111 of NZ_QVGO01000006.1, read as the reverse complement.
AGCCCGGTGTACCTGTCATGTTGACGTACCTGTACTGGTCATCTATCTTCTTGAAATCAAGCGCCGTATATTTGTTAAATGCAAGCTGAACCATCGATATCTCGTCTTCATCGGTTATGACATAGGTCTTCTTGCCATACTTTGTGATCTCGTTCTGATTGTACTGGACTATCTCGTTTATGATCCTCTTATCTATCTCGGCAATCGCCTCCGGTGAAGGCTTCGCCGTGTAGTAACCCTGAATGAGATCTGCGCCAAGTCTGATGACCTCCTTGAGCTCAACATCCAGCTCAACGCCCTCCGCCAGAGTGACGATATCATTGTCATGCGCAAATTCTATAATATCCTTAACAAAATGCTGCTTCTGCGGATCCTCATGTATATTTGTCATGAGCATCCTGTCTATCTTCACGTAACGCGGCATATATCTGAGAAGATTGTTGACATTTGAATAACCTGAGCCATAGTCATCTATGGCGGTCTCTATGTTCATCCTGCCGTACTTGTCCTTTATCTGATCCAGTAGCTGGTCGCTCATCTCAGCCTCCTCGGTGAATTCCACGACCACCTGTCCACCAAATTCCCTGAGTTTGCTCTCTATGACAGCGGTGTCCTCCTCCGACAGCCTGCAGCCCGGTATACTGTTAAAGAATATCTTTCTGCCCTCAAGTTCCTCTCGCTTGTCCTCAACGAGTCTCAACACATTGATAAATGTGGCTCTCTCCACATCGCTCAGACGTCCAAGTCTCTCAGCACTCTGTATTATGTCGAGAGGAGACATGTACTGCTCTCCTGCCGATCTCATGAGCACCTCATAGGCATAGATCTGACCTGTGCGGGCATTAACTATAGGCTGGAAATGATATGTGAGCAGATTCCTGTCAAGAATCTCCGTGGCAAGCTTGTCCTTCTCTATATCCTCCTGTGACAGCTCTGCATTTCTCGTGCTCTCAATGTACGCCTTCATCTTGGCATTGTTCTTGTTGCTTATGAGTGCGTTCACATAGTTGTCCAGAGCCTCCGCATTCGCAACCATCTGTCTGTCCACCGCATAGCATATCTCCATGACAAAATTGTCGCCATTTGTCCTGTTAAACTCCCTGGTACGGCTCTCCACACTCTTAACTATGGCGTCTGCGTGATCCTCCGCATCTCCCATCACCTGATATGCCACGATGAACTCATCGTTACACATTCTCATACATACGTCTGATTTCTCAAGGGATGCCGAGATCATTCTGGCAAGTGCCTGTATGGCCTCGTCCCCGACCTTTCTGCCGAGACTTGCATTTATCTGTCCCAGTCCCTTTATATCTATAGCCAGCAGCTCAATGCTCCTGCCATGTGCAACGGCATCGTTACACATATCCCTGCACCTCGCCATAAATCCGTTATAATTGTACACTCCGGTCAGATCATCACGGATCTGCGATGCATTGACCTTGTCCAGAAGCTTCTGAAGACTCGCCTGTCTGTAGAACGCCTCCATGCCCTGCATGATCTGCTTGATCCATGTGCTATATGAAATATCGTACGCCCTGCACTCGCTTCCATAGCTCACAACCGCATATCCAAAACATCTGTCGTCGAAATTGAGTGGAGTGAATATGTAAGCCTCAGGTCTGTCCCTGTCTGCATCCAGCTCAGGTATCAGTCTGGACACGTCAAAACAGTCATCGAAATCTATCGCACCGTCTCCATCACCGCAGCTTCTGATGACCCTGTATATATTCTTCGTGTATCCGACTCTCAGTGCATTTGACCCCATCATGACCTCAGGAAACTTCCAATATTCATTCAGGCAGAGACTGAAACTGCTCATGTTGCCATCCGTGTGGGCATACTGGAATATGGTATTGTAGAATTCCCTGTAATCTCTCTGGGATAACAGATCCTCCATCATATGGTTATAGTATGAACCATAGCTTCCCGGCTGAGTGTTCATATTCCATGCCGTCACGTCTCTCTTTCCCGGCTTCTCCGTACAATGCTCACATCCACAGCTTTTTCCCCAGTGTATAGACGCACTGCTCCTATAGTTCTCCAGAGATCTTCCGTTTATCTCTGCGTCTATCCATTTTGCGGCGTACTCGCCGTCAACCTTTGCAGGTATATCAACCGATGTCAGCGGTATGACTCTGTCATCGTTCGTCTCCGCAGCGTCATATCCCGTTATCGCTATATCCTCAGGGACCCTCACGCCTCTCTGTTCCAGCTCAGCCGCCAGCCCCAGTGCCATGTGATCACTGGCACACACCACAGCCTGTGGAAGTCTGTCTCTGTTCTCTGTTATCTCCATTGCGGTCTGGCGTCCTGAGTCAAACCAGTTATTGCCATAGTAGACCGACGATTCATCCACATCGATACCATGACTCTTCATGCTGTCAAAGAATCCCTGCTTCTTCAGCTCGGAATTGGCAGTATTCTCCCAGCCATCAAGCAGCACTATATCACGGTATCCGTGCACTTCTATGAGATGATCCGTAAGCCCGCATATATTCTTTCTGTGATCAATATTTATGGATTTATATCCTTCTATCTCGTCGCCGACTATCAGTACCGGGCCATCAAACTCATGCTCCACACGCCACCGGAGTCCCTCCTCTGTTCCCGGCGTCCTGATCCTGTCAGTACATATGACCACCGCATCATATTTGTCAAATTCTATCAGGTTGAATATGTTGGCGTCCCCCACTTCTCTGCTAGCTGTATCCTGATACTTCAGATACATTGAGAACACGCACACATCATAATCAAGCTGAAATGCCTTCTCAAAAAACCCCGAGAGGAATCTACCCTGGGTGTACTCATCAGCCTGGGCTGTCAGTACCGCAATCCTCTTCCTTGTCATAACATATACACCCTTTACCCTTTTAATTTTTACCCCCTGGGCACCGTATCCACCAAATAACATGCCCATAATTAATATAATTCTATCACGTTCTGTCGAAAGTGTATATCTTTTTTATTTTGCCGTATCACCCATGCTTCCGGCACGCAAAAAGGACGCATATACGGAAAATCTGTATTCCGGTATGCGTCCCTTTGTATGGCTTTATAATATGCTCTATCTCACGATTAGAACTCTGCCTCAACACACTCAAGTGCTGCTGCGATTACCTTGTCCATATCATAATACTTGTACTGTCCAAGTCTTCCGCCAAATATTACATCCTTGCGTGTCTCTGCAAGCTCCTTGTACTTCTCGTAAAGCGCATTGTTCTTGTCGTTGTTTACAGGGTAGTATGGCTCTACGCCCGGCTTCCACTCTGCTGAATACTCACGGCTGATAACTGTCTTTGGCTGCTTTCCAAACTCAAAGTGCTTGTGCTCGATTATTCTTGTGTATGGAACATCTCTGTGTGTGTAGTTCACAACAGCATTTCCCTGGTAGTTCTCCTCATCGAGTACCTCTGTCTCGAATCTTACTGAACGGTACTCAAGTGGTCCGTACTGGAATCCGAAGAACTCATCGATCATACCTGTGTATACAGTCTTGTCTGCGATGTCAGGATTCTCCTTGATAAAATCGAAGTAATCTGTGTCAGTCTTGACCTCAGCGCCCTCAAGCATCTTCTCAATGATCTGTGTGTATCCGCCCATTGGGATTCCCTGGAAACGGTCATTGAAGTAGTTGTTGTCGTATATGAATCTCAGAGGCAGTCTCTTGATAATGAATGCAGGAAGCTCTGTACATGGTCTTCCCCACTGCTTCTCTGTGTATCCCTTGACAAGCTTCTCATACACATCTGTACCGGCAAGCTTGAGTGCCTGCTCCTCAAGGTTCTTTGGCTCTCCAATGTTCAGATCTGCGATCTGCTTCTCGATGATTGCCTTTGCCTCTGAAGGCTTCTTGATTCCCCACATCTTGCTGAATGTGTTCATGTTGAATGGAAGGTTGTACAGCTCATCCTTGTATGAAGCTACAGGTGAGTTAATGTAGTTGTTGAACTCTGCAAACTGGTTTACATACTCCCAGATCTTCTTGTCAGATGTGTGGAATATATGTGCGCCATACTTGTGAACGTTTATACCCTCCACCTGCTCTGTGTAAATGTTGCCGGCAATATGTGGACGCTTGTCTATAACCAGACAGCTCTTGCCTCTCTTGCCTGCCTCGTATGCAAATACTGCGCCGAATAATCCGGCTCCTACTATGAGGTAATCATACTTTGCCATGTTACTTAATCCTCCTTATCTTCCGCCAATCTCTTATCTATAATTGGATATGCTCTATAACCCTCAAACTCCTTAGGTCTGAACAATACTTCCTTAAGCCATGCAAGGGATCTCTCCCTCTCTGACATAAGTATCTTATTGACATTGTCGTAATCCACAGGCTTCAACAGCTCATCATTTCCAAGAATGTCTGCCGCATCCTGAACGTAATGATCTCTCACCTGGAATACATCCACGAGGGATTCAAATCTTGTCATTCCTCTTGCACTGTTTGCAAGTCCGATAAAGTTTGTCTCAAATACAAGTGAGAAGCTTATTCCGTGGCATGAATCAGTGAGAACGAAATCTGCATTTCTGAAATAGTTCAGCCAGTCCTCGACTGTTATGTCGTCGACGATCTTGTCGTCCATATCCATGATCTGACGGTTCTTCACCGGGTCCTTTGGACGTCCGTCCAGAAGAACAACTACCTCAAGGCCGAGCTTCTCTGAAACCTCAACCACTGCGGCTCTCTTCTCCGGAGTTGGATCAAGTATATATGCAAGCATATATTTGCCATCGTGCTTCTTCTTTGCCTTGTCTGCCAGTGAATCGAATATCTTCCTGTCTGCAACAAATACAGGATCAAGAACTCTCACCGCATCTATTCCATACACATCCTTACAGATCTCAACTCCACTGGTCTCTCTGATGGATATTCCGTCAAACTGTCTCATGTATTCAGATATCGTCTCTCTGTCCTGTGCATTACAGAAGTCCCTGTCATGTCCAAATGATGCAGAGAATGCGATCTTCTTCTTATCCGGCTCAACAAAATCGAAATAGAATGAGAAGCCGAAGCCTCTGCTTATACCTCTGTTCCACACCTGATCTGATCCCATGATGAATGTATCGACCTTGGAATTGAGCTCTCTCATATCCTTCAGTGTGTATCTCTTGCTCTCATGGTAATGTGCCTTTGCAAATCTTCTCGCATGGGTGTCAGGCTTGCCGGCTCCGGTCTTGGCTGCAGGCATGTCTATCATGAGCACTGACAGACCAAATGATCTGATGATCTCGTGAAGTGCGTAATAGGTAGCAACACTTCCGTAGTTTGCACCGAACCACACGCCATATATACCTACATCGTACTTGTCCTTTATGGCATAATCGTATGCCTTCTCCATGGATGAGCCATTCTTTATCTGCTCAAAATATCTCTGTCTGGCAGGATGATTCTTGAAGCAGTGGTCAAAAGGCTGTCCTGTCTTAAGCACATCATCACGCGGAATCTCCTTGTTCAGGAGCAGCTTGTCCGCTATGGCTGCATATATCTTCTCACCCTGTGGACTGTTGACTGACACAATGGATGTTCCCTTGCCGTCAGTGTAATCTCTGTTGTACTTCTGGATTCCCCAGAAATCTGCAAGTGTTATATCACCTGTTCTCGGAAGCTTCGCATATGCGCAGTGTCCACAGAACTTTCTCGTCGATATACAAGGAAGGAATGCTCTGTAATATGGATCCTGTGTCCTTGTTCTGTGATAAACTGTTCCGTCAGTGTACTTTACAGTCATCTCTGTAGACCAGCCGAAGTAGTCCTTGTCTCTGAATCCAACATCAGCAACCTTGCCCTGATCCTTGCCGTGATATTTGTTCAGATAATCATCGAACAGCTTTGGCGATGGGCCGCCGTGGCACATCAGATCTATTGTGTAGAGATTTGATATATCCACATTCTTGAGTGTTGCGTAAAGTCCTGCGACCTGACATCCGCATCCGCAGAATACTACCACTCTGCCTTCCTTGAGTATCTTCTTAACGTCCGCATACACCTTCGATGCATCAGCCTGAACATACTTGGATTTTCTGAGCTTGTCCAGATCATCCGGGCTCTCTATGATAAAGTGTTCAACCTTGAAATCGTCTGTGTATCCTGCTCCACATACAGCTCCACCCTGCTCAAATGCATACTCAGCCAGCAGTGTGAATATTCCACCTGACGAACTCTTTGCCCTTATCTCATCGTCTGCATATGCCGCATAGCATGCAGGCTCGACAGTGTTCTTATACTCAAGATTTATAGATGGACAGATCTTTCTGCACAAACCGCAGTTTGTACATTTGCTGCGATCCACTACAGGAGCAAGAAATCCCTCTGAATCATACTTCATGCTTATAGCATTTACCGGACATACACTGTAGCACGCGCCGCAGCCACAGCAGTAATCAGGATGTATGCATCCGACTGTCTTGTCGCTGTCGCGTCTCACCGCTTTCTTTCTCCACTCTACTCGCTCTTCTTCTCTCTGTCTGGCACTCTCCTGCTTCTCAAACACTTTGATCTCAGGCTCTGCTTTTTCCTTCGTGGTGAATACCTTATTCATCCTGATCTCAGCAGGCTCGACCTTTACAACAGGCTTTTTGCCGTCTCTGAGAGCGTAATCACCGCTCATCGCCCTCTGCGCCGCATTTACTCGCTGGGACGCCTTGAGCTTATCCTTTGGCTTCGAACCGTTCTTCTCTGAGGTGTAATCTCCCCCCAGTGCTCTTCCCGCAGCCGCCAAACGGTTTTTTATACCTTTAATAGTAGCCATACCCTAAAGATACTCCTTCCATATCACTTTATATATGCAGATATTCCTTCCAGAACTTAGTTGTCTTCATCTCGTCAAATGCATTTCTGTAAGCCTGCTCAACTTCCACATGTGTCTTCTTGTATTTAGCCAATACTTTTCTATATCTCTTTATAAGCGCAAAACAACGCTTTCTGTTGATCGTTCTTCTGACTCCTGTTCCACCGTTCTTGTTCACGGCAACGAGAGTCTTCTTCATGTAATTCTTTCCCGGAACAAAGAACCAGTCGTACGCGATGATATACGGTGTTCTTCTGAGCATGAAGTTTGGAAGAAGATGTCCGTTTATCGTGAGCACATACATTGCCTTGCGGAACAGATTAAGACTCTCATACTTGTATGGATCTGTAGGAAGATCCCCTGCATAGCCAAGCTCTGCCAGCGGCACAAGCTTCTCGTTCTTAGCATTGTGCTCCTTGAGGCTCTGCTCTCCGTCAAGATGCATGATATACTCTGGTCCCTTGAGGTAATCCTCAATGGAATCTATGAGCAGCTCAGCATTGTTGTATGCAAATCTGGTTATATCCTTCCAGAACATTTCCTTTACTCTCGCAAGGAAATCCACATCCTGGCATATTCCGCTTGCCGCCTGGATAACAAAACTGTTTCTGTGAACCTGATAAAGCTCCATGGCGGCGTTGAATTTGCCTGCAAATCCCACATGCCATATACAGATACCATTAAGTGCTATAAATCCCGGCTTATTTCTCAGTGAGAACTCTACATCGTCACCTCTGACAAATACCGGAAGTGGTAAGCCTCTGTCCTCGATGTGCTCCACAGGTATACAGCAGTACCACCAGCCTGCATATGCATCATCGACATTGAAACTGTAGTTCTCATTTGCAACTATGTTCTTGAGAAGCCTCATATCCATAGCTGACTTGACCGGACCGTATGATCCGTCTGCCTTGTGGACAAATCCCACGTCCTCATACTGCTTCTGGCGTATGTCGTAATCGAACATGGCTCCACTCAGGAAGCACTTCTTGTACTCGTCTTTGAGGAGTCTGAGCAGATAATATGTTCTGAACAAACTCTCTGGCATGACCATAACGTCATCATCCATGAGGAGTACATGTGTAGGCTTCTTTGGAAGCTCCAGTGCCTCTATCATTCCACGGGTGAAACCGCCGGCTCCACCTACGTTGTTATTCATATAAACCTTGAGATCCTCACTGTCGAGCTCTGATGGATCGAGTTCTCTGTCATTGTCAATAACATGTACGAACATGTGTCCCTTGAGGTCGCTTCCATCATAGAGTACATTTGACTTGATGAGGTCTATATTACGCTTGATATATTCCTGCTTCTTGAATGTTGTTGTGACAAGAGAGATATTTACATCCCTTATTCTGTCCTCCTCGATGTCAGCAGAATAGTATCCGCTGTATATCTCTGTATCTTCCAGGGTATCCATATAGAAACCTACAAGAGCCTTATCTGTCTCCGGTATGTTCACAACCACCTCTGAAACCTCATCACTCTCAACTACCTGTGATACAAGTGGATTGTAGGTAACCGCAACGGATGCTGAATATATTGCATATACGGATATTGTAGCCTTTCCCTTCATTGTGAGGTGAAGCTTGAAGTTCTTTACCCCTGTATACTCCGACCAGCGTTTTACCTGAATGCAGTTGTAATAGCTCATGAAATTAACCTTTGTGAGCTTCTCTACAACATGGCATTTCTTCTCTGAGTCGTATATAAATGGTGATTCCTCTCCCTTTCCAATGGCGCTGAATTCAGGATACTCTATCAAGTTCACATCCAGATTCATCTGCAGCATCACATTCTGCAACTTCACATTCTGTAACATTATCCAATCCTCCTGTGTTGTATATCAAACATCTTGCCTGATTTCTTGTTATTTCTTGTCCTTGCTCTGGACCTTTGCCGGTGCAGGTGCATCCATCTCGGCCTTGAATGCATCGCATACCGTATCGGCATCTCCCACCATAACTACATTTCCATGATCCAGCCACATAGCCTTGTTACACTGCTTCTTGACAGCAGCTATGTTGTGGGATACATACAGCAGGGTCGTTCCATCCTCCAGCATGGCAGTCATCTTGGCCGCACACTTCTTCTTGAATCGCATATCACCTACAGCAAGTATCTCATCCGCAATGAGAATATCCGGCTCAACCGCCGTCGCTATGGAGAATGCAAGTCTGGTCTTCATACCTGAAGAAAAGTTCTTGACCGGAGAGTCAAGGAAATCCTGCAACTCTGAAAACTCAACTATATCGTCAAACTTTGACTCTATAAATGCCTTTGAATATCCCAGCAGAGTTCCGTTGAGAAATATATTCTCACGGGCCGTGAGCTGTGGATCGATTCCGGCTCCAAGCTCTATGAGGGCTGCCACAGTTCCCGATACCTTAACAGTACCGCTGGCAGGCTTCAATATTCTGCTGACTACCTTGAGCAGGGTGGATTTTCCGGCACCATTGGTTCCAACGAAACCCCACGCCTCGCCCTTCTTTATATCAAGATTGATGTCCTTTAACGCTATGAACTCCTGGAACATCAACTGTTTTGTCACAAGTCTTATAAAATACTCTTTCAGATTGTCCACCTTCAGATTGTTCTTGTTGAATCTTATGGTCACATCCTTGAGCTCTATAATGGTCTCACCCTTTGCCACAGTTGTTGTACGCTGTGCATTTGAGGTGAAAATCTTCTTATCATCAAGTTCGTTCTTTTTCTCTTCTACGTTAGCCAACTGCCACACCTCCTAAATATACAGAATGAACTTGTCCTGATTCTTCTTGAAACACAGCACTCCCAGTCCAAAGAAAAAGAATGCATAGAGGAATCCGAGACCGATAGTAGTGAGATCAGGCATCACTCCCTGATGCGCTATGCATCTAAACTGCTTGATATATACATACAGTGGGTTGAAGTAATTCACAAGTAACTTCAACCAGTCTGGCAGCATATCTATAGGATAGAATATCGCTGAACAGTACATCCACGCTGTGGTGACCGCATTCCATATATATCTTGTATCTCTGAAGAATACATGGAGCTGTGCAAGAAAAAAGCCCAATCCGCAGGCAAATATATAGGCCTGAAGGAATATGAACGGGAACAACAGCATCGTCCAGTAAAATGGTGAACGTGTGAATATGATAACGATAAGAAACGCTCCCAGTGAAAACAGGCAGTCAACAAGTGAGCTTGTGATCTTTGCCAGCGGGAACATAAACTTTGACACATACGTTTTCTTAAGCAGTGACGAATTATCTGTTATACTTCCAAGTGCCTTACCACATGCACCTATTACAAATTCGTACAGTATACGTCCTGCAAAAAGGTACACAGGGAAGTGTGGTATCGATCTGTTGAACATCTTGGAGAATACGATAACCATTACGATCATGATGAGCAATGGGTTCAGGATACTCCACACATATCCAAGAAAACTTCTTCTATACTTTAACTTTATATCTCTTGAAACAAGCTGATTTAAAAGATCTTTATAATTAAAAACTTCTAAAAAGCTTCCGCTTTTTACTTTCATTTTTCGTTAATCCTCCATAGTAAATCTATTCAAAACTCTTATTGTGCCTTACCTTGTTGTAAAGCTTTGAATTAAGCATTTTGTTGTAGCCTTCCAGACCCACATGCGCAGCATTCAGAAGCTTAAGTATCTTATAATGCTTCAATGTCATATCAACGACGTGTCTGTCTCTCTTGACTATATAACTCATAAGCTGATCTACCCGTGCAACACCTCTCTTTCTGTCGGAATCGCATAACATGGAAGTTACCATGAAGCTCAGCAGAAGAAGATGTATCTTCTTGTCGCAGTATTCAAGGGCCCACTGCTCCGAGATGTCCTCTCTGTTCTTGAGCATCTTTACTATGACCATCTTGGTGTGGTCGATTCTCTTGAGCTGATTCTGCGCGGATACGCTCTGGGACACATCCCCGATCCTGTACTCGTACACGAACATATCGAGTGGCAGTATGGATTTTGCCAAGCAGCATGGATATGTCGCATATTCGTGATCCTCGTAGAATACTTTTTCTGCAAGTCTGACTCCATTCTCACGGTAAAACTGTGTTCTATATGTTATTCCATGGAATGTGAGGCTTCTGTCAAATTTTTTCCAGTCTGACATGACCTCTTCCATAGTATATTCTCTGTCGAATTCATCAGGGAAACATCTCCAGTTCTTTATCTCCCCTGTTGTTATATTGATGGTGTGGTGACATGTCAGAACAACATCCGCACTGGCATTCTCGAGCTTTCCTATAAACTCAGGAATACTCTCTGTGAGAAACCAGTCGTCGGCGTCAAGCACCTTCATGTATCTGCCCCTGGCCTTCTCAGCTCCGGCATTTATCGCTGAGCCATGTCCTCCGTTCTCCTTATTAATAAGTGAATAGCTGTCAGGATACTTCTCAATGTACTCCTCACATATACTCTCACTGCCGTCTGTCGAGCCATCGTTTACCACTATCACGTCTATTTTGTCCATAAGCTCCGGAACAACAAGTGATCCAAGACATTTGTCAAGATATGGCTTGCTGTTGTAGGACGGAATTATCACACTTAATATTTTTTCACTCATTTCTTCTTCCCTAACCTGTTCTCATGTATTCCCTTCATAATAAGTCTGAAGGCCTTAAACCATGATATATCACTGTCAAACTGATGTCTCTTCCTTATACTGTAATACGCTGCGTACAATACCGCCGGTACATAACCCATGATGTATCTTGTCGTATTACCTCTGTTTATGAAAAATTCTTCGTTATACCCCTTAAACCATGTTGACTTTGTCTGCGCAACATCCGCTATGACAAATGGTACGTAATATATTGCAAGTCCGTTCTTCCTGCAATCCGTGAGGAATCTGAATTCCTCTTCAGCTCCGTTGCCCGAGCCCGCCCCCATGCGCTCATCAAAATATACATTATTATTGACTATGCTCTCTCTCTTGAATGATATCTGCCAGGATGCCACATGCATGAGATCCAGATATCCAAGCTTCTTAGGCATGTCGCCCCAATGGGCAGGTCTGTTGCCTATGTTGAATATGATGACATCCGCCTCTGGCAGATCTCTGTACGCAGTCAGTATCCCTTCTTCGTAATTCCTGCTGAACACCTCATCGTCATCACACAGCAGACACACATCCGCCTCGGAATGCTTTATAGCATAGTTCCTGCTCTTGGTAAGACCCTTGTCATTCACCGAAAAAATTCTTGTCTTATGTCCGTTCCTGTCATATTCATTGTACCCATCATATCCACACTGGTTGACTATGATCGTGTCGGACTCTATATGGGATTTCGTTATGATATCCTCATCCTGAAGGTTCATACACGAAAGCAGTATTTCTAGTCTCATATGTCAAACACCCATTTCTATCTGATAAAGCCCTAAAAAAGGGCATAATTAACAAAGACCGCAGAAAGCGTAGTTTACTTACTTATACAACGTCTCTTTTAAAAAGTCAATACACAGAAAAGAGCACCGGCAAATCTACATCTGATTATATATAGTATTTGTCGGTGCTCTGCCGCTTTATGTTATTTATATTTTGGAATTAGTCATTATATCCATTTGGATTCATCGACTGCCACTTCCATGAGTCAGCACACATCTCGTCGATTCCGTACTGAGCCTCCCAGCCAAGCTCCTTCTTGGCAAGTGAAGCGTCTGAGTAGCATGTTGCAATATCTCCAGGACGTCTCTCCTTGATCACATATGGAACGTCATGTCCACAGGCCTTGCTGAACGCCTTGATAACATCAAGGACACTGTAACCATTTCCTGTTCCAAGGTTGTATACCTTAACTCCAGGATTCTCCTTGATCTTGTTGATAGCCTTTACATGTCCAACTGCAAGGTCTACTACATGGATGTAATCTCTCACACCTGTTCCATCCGGTGTGTCGTAATCATTGCCAAATACTCCAACGCTCTGAAGCTTTCCAATTGCAACCTGTGCAACATATGGAAGAAGGTTGTTAGGAATACCCTTTGGATCCTCTCCGATAAGTCCGCTCTTATGAGCTCCGATTGGGTTGAAGTAACGGAGAAGAATTACATTCCACTCTGGATCTGCTGTGTGGAGGTCTGTGAGGATCTGCTCGATCATCCACTTTGTCCAGCCATATGGGTTCGTAGGTGTTCCCTTTGGGCACTCCTCCGTGATAGGGATAAATGCAGGATTGCCGTATACTGTAGCTGATGATGAGAAGATGATGTTCTTGCATCCGTTCTTTCTCATAACCTCGCACAGATTAAGAGTTCCTGTGATGTTGTTCTGATAGTACTCAAGTGGCTTTACAACTGATTCACCAACTGCCTTGAGTCCTGCAAAATGTATTACACAGTCAGGCTTCTCATCTGCAAATATCTTGTCCATAGCTTCCTTGTCAAGGATATCTGCCTTGTAGAATGTGAGATCCTTTCCCGTTATCTCCTTGATTCTGTCGACTGCCTTCTCGCTGGCATTGTAAAGGTTGTCGAGAATGACTACCTCATAGCCTGCATTAAGCAATTCAACACATGTATGACTTCCTATATAACCTGCTCCGCCTGTTACTAAAATCTTCATAATGTTTTCCTCCTTTATGATACTGTGACTCATAACCATCTGCCGGACACCTGTGCTTTTGGGGGCACTGTTCATGTCTTGCGCAAATGTCGATCACCAGTTTATAAACATTTTTATTTTGCAATGACGTTTTCTCCAACACTATACCACTACATCCTGTTATGCACAATGAAATGTGGCATTAATAAATATTAGTTATGGAATACGTCTGTCACAGATACACATATATTATTGCATTTTTAGTGCACACTATATTACTGTGCATTCACATAATCTACGAACTTGAGGAATGCAGCCTTTCCAGCCTCATCTCTCTTGTAAACGCCTGCACACTCAAGGATCTTTGCGAATACATCGCCGATCTCATCCTGAAGGATCTTGTGTACGTTGTCTGCATTTATGTCATACTTTCCAATGAAAGTCTGTACCCAGTCGTAATGCTTTGCTATATTCTCGTGGGCCTTGATGTCTCCACCTGCCACAAGAACCTCTGCAAGCTCTTCCATCTCGCCCTTGAGTCTTGCAGGAAGCACCGCAAGTCCCATAACCTCGATGAGTCCGATGTTCTCCTTCTTGATGTTGTGGTACTGCTCCCATGGATGATAGAGACCAAGTGGATGCTCCTCTGTGGTGATGTTGTTACGAAGAACTAAGTCCATCTCGTACTTGCCATCTCTCATTCTTGCGATCGGAGTGATCGTGTTGTGAGGCTCTCCGTCTGTCTCCGCGAATATGTACGCATCCTCATCTGTGTAGCCTCTCCATGCGCCGAGAATCTTGTCGGCAAGCTCTATGATCTTGTCTGGATCCTCTCCGTCAAGTCTGATGACTGACATAGGCCACTTCACGATTCCTGCCTCAACATCCTCATATCCTGCAAATGTAATCTTTGTCTCAACAGGTGCCTTTGTCATGGCAAATGTATAACGTCCGCCCTGGAAGTGATCGTGTGTGAGGATTGAACCACCTACTATAGGAAGGTCTGCATTTGATCCCAGGAAGTAATGAGGGAACTGACCCACAAATGAGAAGAGCTTCTGGAATGTCGCCTTCTCTATCTTCATTGGGATGTGCTGTCCGTTAAACACGATACAGTGCTCATTGTAATATACATAAGGAGAATACTGGAAGCCCCACTTGCTGCCATTTACCTCTATAGGGATGATCCTGTGATTCTCCCTTGCAGGATGGTTGATCCTTCCGGCATATCCCTCGTTCTCCATGCAAAGCTGACACTTTGGATATGATGACTGTGACATGGTCTTGGCAAGGGCGATCATCTTCGGATCCTTCTCGGGCTTTGAAAGGTTGATGGTGATGTCAATATCACCATACTCTGTAGGCTTTACCCACTTGATATCCCTTGCAACTCTGTATGTTCTGATGTAATCTGTAGCTCTGCTGAGCTTGTAGTAGAAGTCTGTCGCCTCCTCTGGGGACTTTGCGTACTTCTCTCTGAATGTCTTTATGATCTGGCTTGGCTTTGGAACCAACGCATTCATGATCTTGGTGTCGAACAGATCTCTGAGGACAACCGAATCCTCTGCGATAAGTCCATTCTCAACTGCGTAATCCAGAATCTCCTTGAGACACTCCTCAAGTTTTTCCGGTGTATCTATAGCTGGCACCTCACCCGGCTCCTCGTAGCTGTCCTTCTTTAGCATCTCAAGGATGGTGTTGGTTGTATATATTCTGTCCTCTTCCTCTATCAGCTCATTTGCAATTCCGTACTCAACAAGCTGCTTGATATTTGTATCTATCATGATTGTAACCCTTCTTTCTACATATCCTTATATTTTTCTCGCACAGATATTTGCGAAACCCATAAACCTGTATTATGTTTGAGGTAATTTAACATTACCAAATCAGGGGAATACGAGGCCGCCGGTCCTTAGGTAATAGTCAATGCTAAGAAATCTGCATTGACTATTACCCGCAACAGCTGGCAAGCCAGCTGTTACATACGCTGCAGACAGAAATAAGCGAAAACGACCCCTGATTGGTATGTTAAATTGCCTCAAACACTATACACTGTCATGTTTCGCAAATATCTATTCAACTACCTTGATTCCGCCGTAAGGTCTCACCTTGAGGACGTGGCATGCGCCCTCTCCGAAGATCGACTCGATGTTCTTCTTGTACTCAGCAACAACCGCATTCTTGACAAATGCCTGGATGGTTCCGGCAAATCCGCCGCCGTGTACTCTGCACACACCATCCTCGCCGATGAACTTCTCTGAGAAGCCAAGTGCTATTGATACGTTCTGTGTGAGCGGATCCTTTGCGCTGTATATATTCTGAAGAAGCTTAAAGGATGAATCTCCACTTCTCTTTATCACGTCGAGGAAGTGGTCAAACTCCTGATTCTCAAGCGCTGCAACGCCCTCTGCAACTCTATCCTGCTCTGTGTAGAAGTGAAGCGCACGAAGGACTGCTCTGTCGCTCACCTTGCCGCTTGCTCTCATCTCACCAACCTTGCTGATGAAGTCCTCCTCTGAAACTCTGCTGAGTAATTCCTCACCGAAGTAATTTGCAACCTGCTTCATCTCTGCAGGGATTGCTGCGTAGTCGTCTGTGAGGTCTGCATGTGAACCCTTTGTGTCAACGATACACAGGCTGTACTGATGAGCCTCAAAGTCAACCGGAACCTGCTTGATAACAGGATTTGCCTTGTCAAAGAAGTCGATATATATAAGTCCTCCGACTGCACATGCCATCTGATCCATCAGTCCGCATGGCTTGCCGAAATATACATTCTCTGCATACTGTCCGATCTTTGCCACATCTACAGATGATACCTTCATCTCATTGTAGAGGCCTGAAAGGATAGTTCCTATAAGGCTCTCAAATGCTGCTGATGATGACATTCCTGCTCCCATGAGCACATCGCTTGTGACAAATGCTGTGAAACCGCCTACCTTGAATCCGTAGTCTCTGATTCCTGCAACAACACCCTTGATAAGCGCTGTTGTTGTTCCCTCAAGTGCAGGATCCTGCTCGATATCATTTACATTGATAACTTCCTTAGGCATATCGTCTGACACAAGCTCGATCACGCCGTCCTCTCTAGGTGCCACAATTGCTATGGCATCAAGGTTGATCGATGTAGCAAGTACATGTCCGTTCTGATGGTCTGTATGGTTTCCACACACCTCGCTTCTTCCGGGAGCGCTGTAGATAGCAACCTCCTGATCTCCGAATAACTCTGTAAATTTATCAAGAGCTTTTACATATCTTTCCCTGTTGTATGGGATCATATCCTTGTCGAGATAGATCTGTGCAAGCTTCTCGTCAAACTCTCCACCTGCGATAATTTCCTTTAATTCTGCGATTTTCTTCATTGTCTGTAACTCCACCTTTCTCCATCTTTTTATATTTTTTCTTAATGTCCGTTATTTTGTTGTCCATATTGCGCACATTTTCTGCGCTACGCCGTTGCGCTTCTTGCTTTGTGAATATAATTCTATAACAATATACAGATTTTGAACATGGCATAGCGTTGCAAATATATGTCCATTTGTTAGATTGTTTTTTCTCGTAAATGTGGTATACTCGGATATAAAATAACTACGGAGTATACAAAATGGAAAATAAGATTGTTATGGAATTTCCCCAGGAAAATGACACAGATCTCTACCTGAATGTGTTCGGTCACTCAATAACCGAGCCGCTCCACAAGGCAGGGCCTGCGGTCAAGACCTTCTACCTCATACATTTCGTGCTGGAGGGAGAGGGCGACTTTTATGTGAAAGGGGCACATTATCATTTGAAAAAAGGGCAGGGGTTCCTCATTGAACCGGACACCCCAGCGACATATATATCAGACGAGCACCATCCGTGGCGTTACGTATGGTTCGGATTCTCTGGCAGATGTGCTCAGGACACGCTGAGCAGTATTGGCTTGACACAGAACCAACCTATTTTCACCTGCGAGGATGGCGATAAACTGAAAAAGTACGTGTTTGATATGCTTGCCCACAACACCTCGGATCACGCAGACCACTACAGACTTATGGGTATGCTCTATCTCGCACTTTCAGTAATTGCAAATGCACAGAAGGACAAGTTGGAGGCTCCATCGGGAAATGCATATGTGAACCACGCAATTTCATATATCCAGAACCACTACAGTATGCCGATGAAGGTGGAGGAGCTGTCCGACTACGTTGGAATCAACAGAAGCTATTTCTCCGACCTGTTCAAGCAGTACACCGGGATGAGTCCTGTGAAATACCTGCAGAATTTCCGCATAACAAAAGCCCAGCATATGCTTACCATATCTGAGCTTTCTATAGAAAGTATTGCATTTTCATGCGGCTACCAGTCCGCTGAGGCTTTCCACAAGATCTTCCGCAAGACCACCGGCATGTCGCCCAATGCCTACCGCCAGGAAAAGCGCCAGAGAACGCTCTCCAGTCAGGAGACCATGAACAACAACAGGCCGGATTATATTGATACAGATGATGATTTTTAAAATTATCTCCAGTGGCAAAGGCACCAGACATTATTACAAATTCCTACTTTCTTTTCCACCTAATTATCATCATAATAATAGATGCACATACGCACAATCCCCCTACAGCAAATGCCCCAACAGCTATTTCCTGCCACATTTGTGCATTATACAATTCTACCCCCGTAACTATTATGCAAATACCTAATAATGCCATTGCCGTAATCACCAAAGGCATCTTTTTAGTCGCTATACCAACTATTGATACAAGGACTGCCACAACTCCGATGGCAGCCACAACAATTGCCATATTCATATTTTCTTCTCCTCTACTTCTTTTTTGACGGAACCTTTATCGATGTTTGACACGCGACATAGCTCGCACCAGTATTTTTCATTGCTATGTATCTTGTTGTGGTACTCCAGCCATCGTGGACCACCAAAAATGTATACACCTTTCCCGTTCTCATATTCTTAACATCAACTACATTCACTGACATTTTAGAATTAAAGCTACTGGAATATCTATGCAAAAGCCTCCACCCTCAAACTGCAATAAAATGGAATCCTATTTTGTTCTCTAAAATAAGGTCTCATCCTCAAAGGCCTAAAATCATATATCCTTTTTCACCAGAAACATGAACACCATCCCAACTTTGAATACTTACCATTTCCATACCTTGACTATAGTTCAAGAGATTACATATGTAATCTCTCTTTCTACCATTAACACTATGTTCTGATTTAGGTTAAACTCAATCTTTGTCATTTGCTTCACGATATTATAATCTTTACTAATTTATCTTATAAAGTTCGTCTGGTTGCCTCTCTCCGTGTCAGGGAGTGCAACACCTGCTGCCTTGCCGGCTTCAAAGCATTTGAGCATCCATGCAAGGTTCTTAGCAAGATTCCTCATGGTCTGCATACCCTCCGCATCCAGCTCAGCCTCTCCAGGCACGCGTCCGTGTACAAGATTCCAGTATGTAGAGCCAGCCACCGGCATCTGTGATATTCCAAAGTATTTATTCATCACATCGAATGATGCTGATGTTCCGCCCCGTCTTGCAACTGCCACAGATGCACCCGGCTTGAATGCAAATGCACGGCCGCTGCTGTAGAATACTCTGTCAAGGAATGACTGCACACGTCCGCTTGGATGAGCATAGTATACAGGTGTTCCAAATACCAGTCCGTCTGCTTCCTTTGCCTTGGCAACGAACTCATTTACCTTATCGTCATCAAACACACAGCCCTTTTTCCGTACACTGTCCACAGCCTATGCAGTCTCTCAGTGGAGCTGCTCCGATCTGGAATATCTCATAGTCTATTCCCTCTTTCTTGAGCTGCTCGCCTACCTCGTAAAGTGCACGGTATGTATTGCCCTGCGGCTTCGCGCTTCCATTCAACATTAAAACCTTCATATTCAGTTCCTCCAATCAACAATCATTTTATATCTCATTTAATATGTAACTGCCCGCCACACACACATGGCAGTTTCTTCTATATTATATATACACTTAATGATAAATTTTTTCCAGCTATTTATCACCGCCTGATCGACTTCCTGTACTCCATCGGTGACATCCCCTTTTCTTTCTTGAACACCCTGCTGAAGTAGAGAGGGTTGTCGTATCCAACAATCTTGGCGATCTCTGTCATGTTATAATCAGAGCTCTCGAGAAGCATCTGGGCATTGGCTACTCGCTTCGCCATGATGTACTGTGTGGGCGTGGTGCCGATGCGCTGCCTGAAATTCCGTATAAACCAGCTAACGCTCATGTTATGCTCATTTGCATAATCCTCAACAACTATCTCCTCGTTGTAATGCTCTCCGAAATATCCCGCTGCGCGGTCCATCTCCTCCGCCATGGCTGACACATTTTTGGAATCATCCTGTCCCTGCTGCCTGTGAACTGAGATAAGTATCTGTCTGAATATATATTCCAGCATCTCCTCGTAGTCATCCCGGCAGAGCTGCAGTTCCTGTATCATCTGTTTGAACAGGGTTCTATACTCCGCATGGTCTCCACCATAAAATATATTCACATCATCATCTATCCCATATCGTCTGAATATCTGCTTCACCTCTCCCCCGGTGAAATGCACCCAGAATACTTCCGTGTGTTCGTCCCCGTAATACACATACCTCTGCATCTGTCTTGGTCTGTAGATAACCATATTTCCGGGGCAGGCAATCATATCCTTTCCGTCTATCTCAAAATGTGCTTTACCCGCCGCCACGTATATTAGCTGATAATCTTTTCGCCCTTTTGGTCTGTAGGTTGTAAACTCCTTCTGCGTATACAGCTTGTAAGTTCCGCAGCTTGTGACTATGAGCGGTCTGCTCTTGTCCACTATGTCGAGCAGTGAGTTGTGAAGATATGCTGAGTTTGTATACATGTGTGGCTCCTTTCTATATGGCAAATTACACTATTATTTCACTATTTTTACACTATTTTGAAGCGTGTGCAGGCACATCCTGTATGCTTTATACTTTTTCTTTTGTCTGTTCAGAGACTTCACCCTGCAAGCGGACTTGCAGGGTGCGGCGTATCCGCCTTATAAAACCAGAATGTGCATGTTTTGTCTCATTATATGTATGGACTTTTCATGTGCCGTTATCTTATAATATATCTAACAAACGACGAATATACAACGTTTTATATATTAAATTAACCACAGGAGGTATTGTTATGATCATTCCGCGTCACTACGAAAATCTGCATATTCTGCATGAGAACACCATGCCGGATAGGAATTACTATATTCCTGCTGGGAAGGCATACAGCACATCCCTTGATGCAAGGGATCACTCGGACAGAGTACAGTTTCTGAATGGAACCTGGAAGTTCCGCTACTATGACAGCATTTATAAGCTTCAGGACGAATTCTACAGTGAGGGCTATGATGTGTCTGGCTTTGATGATATCCCGGTTCCATCGGTATGGCAGATGCACGGATATGACTATCACCAGTACACAAATGTCAGGTATCCATTTGCATTTGACCCACCTTATGTGCCAAAGGACAACCCTTGCGGTGCATATGTGACAGACTTTATCTACGATCAGAACGAGGACGCACCTCTCGCGCACTTGAACTTTGAGGGTGTAGATTCCTGTTTCTATGTATGGCTCAACGGCAGGTATGTTGGCTACAGCCAGGTGTCCCACTCAACCAGTGAATTTGACATAACTGAATTCATAAGAAACGGCTCCAACAGGCTCTGCGTGCTGGTTCTCAAATGGTGCGACGGAAGCTATCTTGAGGATCAGGATAAGTTCCGCATGAGCGGCATTTTCAGGGATGTATATATCCTGAAACGTTCTGAGGGTGCTGTATACGACTATTTCATAAAAACCAGCTGTGACGATATAAAGGCTCCAACTAAGGCAGATGTAACCATAGACTTCACAGCATTTACAGAATATTCCTGCGTTGAAGACCATTTTTCATCAAAACCGGAAACAAGGGTTGATAAATGCGTTGATTCAAATGTTGATATTGAAGTTACTATTCTGGACGCCGATGGCAGCATATGTTCATCAGGCTATGTAAAATGTGAAGTTTCCGCTCAGGGCGATGCCAATACCAATGCAGCCGAGATTAAAACCACAGTCAGCTCCAGCAGTATTACTTTATCGATTGACTCTCCTGTTCTCTGGAATGCAGAAAGACCATTCCTCTACACTGTCATCATCAGATGTGCCGGAGAGGTCATCACTGACAGAATAGGAATCAGGGAGATAACCATAGAGAACAAGGTCGTATACATCAACGGCATGCCGATCAAGTTCCACGGAGTGAACAGACACGACTCTGACCCTGTAACCGGATTTACCATCAGCAGAGAACAGATCATCAAGGATATGTCGCTGATGAAGCAGCACAACGTCAACGCCATAAGGACAAGCCACTATCCAAATGCTCCTTATTTCTATGAGCTCTGTGACGAATATGGATTCTATGTGATAGATGAGGCTGATATTGAAGCCCACGGGCCAAGCGAGCTTTACTATGCAGATAACAGCTGGGACAACAAGGCAGCAAGGTGGAATGAGCCGATCGCCAACAATCCTGAGTTCTGCGAATCCATTCTTGACCGCATCAAACGCTGCGTCATCAGAGACAAGAACCGTGCCAGCGTAGTCATCTGGTCCATGGGAAATGAGAGTGCATACGGAGTGACATTCGAGGAAGCTCTGGCATGGGTAAAAGCGTATGACAGTTCACGTCTAACCCACTATGAGAGTGCACAGTATACAGACGGCAAGCGCAAATACGACTACAGCAATCTGGATCTCTACAGCCGCATGTACCCATCCATATCTGAAATGGCTGATTATATAGAAAACGGCGGTGACAAGCCATACATTCTCTGCGAATATTGTCATGCCATGGGCAACGGCCCTGGAGATCTGGAAGACTACTTCCAGTTCTTCGACAGCCACGAGACCACCTGTGGCGGTTTTGTGTGGGAGTGGTGCGACCACGCCATATACAGGGGCAAGGCGGCAAACGGCAAGGATATATACGCCTATGGTGGAGACAGCGGTGAGACTATCCACGACGGCAACTTCTGTATGGACGGTCTGGTCTATCCTGACCGCAGACCACACACAGGACTTCTTGAATTCAAGAACATCAACCGCCCGGTAAGGATCACTGGATATGATGAGACAAATGGAGTTTTGACTCTGCACAACTACATGGATTTCACTGACATCAGGGACAACCTCACAATGAGCTACGAGGTTATGCGAGATGGTCAGGTTGCCGCATCCGGGGATATCGACACGCCTTCCATAACTCCTCACAGTGTCGGAACTATCAGCCTGAGACCTGTTACAAATATACAGAAGTCATTGTCAGACTTATATGCATCAAGTCATTCTGACATTTCTGACAGCTCGGATGTTACCGATCGTTCAAGTGTTGTTGAATGTTCAGATGTCGCCGATTGCACAAAAGATATTATTACACACAGAATGTTTCTCCGTGTGATATATAAGGCAGCTTGTGACAGTGCATTTGTCAAGGAAGGTGATGTGTTGGGATTTGACGAGATAGAACTTGCCACACAAAAACAGGACGCAGACAAGGTCCTGGATAAAGCATCGTCTTTGGACAAGGCGCAGAATTTGGCGGAACAATATCTGACTACTCAGGATACAGCTTCTGCCCATCTTCATGTATCGGAAAGCGACACAGAATTTGTTGTCAGCGGAAGTAATTTTGAATATATATTTGACAGGAACACAGGAAACTTTACAGGCTTAGCAATTGACGGTCAGGAACTTCTCGCTGCTCCATGCGATAAGACAATCTGGCGCGCACCTACGGACAATGACAGAAATATAAAGAACGAGTGGTTAAGAGCGCACTATGATATGGTATCTGAGCGGACCTATGATACAAGCTGTATTGTGAAAGACGGATGTGCTGTGATTACATGTACATCCAGCCTCTCTGCACCGACGGTACAGCCGGTTCTGAGGATAAACGCTGAATGGATAATAACACCTGAAGGAACTATAAAATCAAAAATGCATGTAAAGAAAAATGCTGAATTCCCTATGCTCCCAAGATTTGGCGTGAGGATGATTTTGAGAGAAGATATGCGAAATGTAAATTATATCGGTATGGGTCCATATGAAAGCTACGCAGACAAGCACCATGCAAGCTGGCATGGCTCATTTTCTGCATCCATTGACGAGATGCACGAGGACTATATCATGCCACAGGAAAATGGAAGCCACTTTGACTGTAGCCTTGTTCAGGTCAGTGCCACTGGAGCAAGCGACGAGTCTGACAGGAATAGCTCCGACAAAAATAACTTTGTCAACGGTTCATCATATCAGAGCATTTGCAATGCGCAGACAGCCGAAACGATCGCAGCTACAACAGCCCACAGCATAACCGTGACATCCGCTGTGCCATTTTCAATGAACGCCTCGCCTTACACCGCAGAGGAACTGACCAATGCAGCCCACAACTACGAGCTGCCGGAGAGCGGCAAATCCGTCCTGTGCATAGACTATCGCCAGAACGGAATCGGCTCCAACAGCTGCGGCCCCGAGCTTGATGAGAAATACAGATTTGACGAGGATGAGTGGGAATTTGGATTTACCATGCAAGTGAAATAGATACAAAATTATCGCTAAATTAAGTTTATCTCATGAAAAAGGACAAAGTCTCCAAACTTTGTCCTTTTTTCCGCTTGTATAAGTATTTAGATACAAATCTACCAAGCAGCGATATTCCTCTTCATCTGGCGCATCTTCTCCGGATCCTTGCCCGGTTTTTGAACGCCACCTACCACATCGTACTCTATGCCAGATGACACATCGACTACGTCGGGATGTACCTGCTCTATCGCCCGCCGCACATTGTCCGGCGTGAGACCTCCGGCAAGCACAAACAGCCTTCCATCACGCTCTATTTCATTCAAACTATTCCAGTCAAATGTCTTGCCACTTCCAGGTTCACCGGCATCGAACACATAACCTGCAATATTCGAAAGGCTTTGATAATGTAGATACATATCCATATCCTTTACATTGAATGCCTTCCACACAGGCAAATGTGCACTCTCTATAAGCTCATCGCTGACCTGTCCATGAATCTGGATGAAATCAAAGCCCAGCTCTGCTATCTCTGTTATCTGCTCCTCATCCGGGGATACCACCACCGCAACCTTCTTCACATCTTCCCTCAGTTCTTCAAGTAATCTGCGCGCAGTATCCACACTGACATTTCTCTTTGATTTCGGGAAATACATCACCATTCCTATATAATCAGGTCTCACCTCATTCACCGCGGCCACATCTGTGGGGGTCGTGATTCCGCACATCTTTATCTTCATGCTGTCTCTCCTATTTTTTTGTACAATCAGCTCGCTAATAGGCGAAAACTGATGCTACATATCCTTATCGAACGTCAACCCTGATAGGTCAAGTTTATATATCGTGTCAGCCATCTTTTCGTTTTCCAGAAACGCAATCATATATATCGGCAAATATACTTTTTTGCCGCTGACCTCTACATTTCCCTCCGAAAAAACATATGCATATTCTATTCCGTAATTTTCATCAGCCAAGACATTACACAACGCAGAGTGCCGTTTGTAATCCTTACCCGATTTTATCTCCAGTGGAACTACTTTTCCATTCAGTTCTATTACAAAGTCAAGCTCCCCCTGCTTTTTGCTGTTAAAATAATATTCTTTATGACCTTTGCTGAGTAGTTCCTGGGAAACCACATTTTCAAATAGCGCACCATTGTTTATAGACTTTTCTTTATTCAGTATCGCCATTTTTACCTGATCCGAATACCTACTTGTCAGTAGCCCTACATCGGAGAAGAATAGTTTAAACAGATTCCTATTCTCGCTGATCACAAGTGGAAGTTTCGGCTCACTTATATTATAGACCGGTATCGCAACCCCAACATCCTTAAGCCACATGAAATCATTTGCAACCCTATCATAACTGAGGCCTTTACCTATACTATTGATCTGGAATCGTTTATTTTTCTGATCAAGCTGTCCCGGCATAGCATCATATATCTCCTGCAGTTTCAGCTTATATCTTGTCTCATACTTTGTAAAATCACTCTTATATAATCTAACTATCTTTTCATGTACCTCCGCTACCTTCGCAAGATCATTTGTCTCCACATAGGTATTGACCGCCTCCGGCATTCCGCCCACGATAAGATACAGATTAAATACATCAAGCATTTTTTCATGTACAAACGAGTCAACAGGCAGCCTCTGCGTAAAGCATTCCTTCAGTGTGTCGATCACATTCTGATTCACACCAACAGAAACCATAAATTCGTGCAGATCCATCGGATACATATCACATACACGCAGATATCCAACCGGTGCAGATCTGAGATCATTCAGCTCTACGCCCAAAAGCGAACCGCTCATGATATACCTGTAGCTCCCATCTTCCACCAGAAACTTCACTCTTGTCACTATATCTTTAAACTCCTGCACCTCATCCAGAAATATGATCGTACGGCCTTTCTCAAGAGGCTGTTTAGTCACCAGGCTAAGTCTCATAAGCAGATCCTTTGCATCTCTGGCACCGTCAAACAATGTGACAAGCTCCGGCTGGTCAATAAAATTCAATTCCACATATGGCACTCCACTTTCCCTGAGGCATTCTTTTATAAGATATGTCTTACCGATCTGTCTCGCTCCCGTTATGAGCAAAGCGTCTCTGCCGCTCTGAATCCATGAATCTATATATTTTTTTGCCGATCTTTCCAGCATAAAATCACCCCACACACTGCATTTGCAACTTTTCTATCCCTATCATATCAATTTTTTGAAACTTTTCCAACCTTTTCGCGGTGATTTATGCAACTTTTCCAACTTTTTTTCGGCGGTTTTTGCAACTTTGCGAGCTTTAGTAACAATTTTCTTTTATTTTACGGCGGGTCCTCCTTATGAAAATATCTGTCCGGGCAGTGTTTTTTTCTCTTTATATGGAAACTGCCTGTCGAATTCTTCTGCAGCCTTTTCGTCCACGAAATATCCTTCTGGCGGAGCATACTCACCTGTGACTCTATCAAGATATCCGGGAATCAGCTCCTTGCAAAGGAAAAACGATGCATCCTCCCCCTCATCAAGTCCATGATAGCGAATGCCAAACTCGCTTGCCGGTCTGAATCCGCTTTCTCCAGCCGTATAACCAGATCATCATTATGACTGACTTGCGTAATATTTATGTGAATTTGTCAAGCATTTTATATATTATTTTCTTACCTGTCTGGCAGCCTCAACCATATTTCTGAGGCTGGCGTCAGTCTCAGGCACACCTCTGGTCTTAAGACCGCAGTCCGGATTGATCCAGAGCTTATCCCTGCCTATCTTCGTGAGCATGACATTTACCGCCTTCACGATCTCTGCCACCGACGGAACTCTTGGAGAGTGAATATCATATACGCCAGGTCCCACCTCTGTCTCGAAGTTGTTCTCCCTGAGAGAATCCAGGATCTGCAGATCGGATCTTGACGCCTCAAATGTGATCACATCCGCGTCCATATCATCTATGGCAGGTATGATATCCGTAAATTCACTGTAGCACATATGTGTGTGTATCTGTGTCTCAGCCTTCACACCGCTGTGTGTCAGACGGAATGCAGGTATCGCAAAATCAAGGTACTCCGTATACCAATCAGATTTTCTGAGTGGAAGCTTTTCTCTGAGTGCAGCCTCATCTATCTGTATCATCTTTATTCCATGCGCCTCCAGATCCAGCACCTCATCTCTGATCGCAAGCGCTATCTGCGATATAGATTCCTTGATTGATATATCCTCCCTTGGGAATGACCAGTTGAGTATCGTCACCGGACCGGTCAACATTCCCTTCATGATCTTGTCTGTGAGCGACTGCGCATATACAGACCAATCAACCGTGATCGGCTTTTTGCGGTATACGTCACCCCATATCACAGGCGGCTTTACGCATCTCGTTCCATATGACTGTACCCATGCTTTCTCAGTGAACAGGAATCCGCCAAGTGCCTCACCGAAATATTCAACCATGTCATTTCGTTCATACTCGCCATGCACTAGCACATCCAGTCCGATGTCCTCCTGCCACTTTACACATTCCTTTATCTTTCCCTTTACAAAGTCCACATATTCCTGCTCAGATATCTCTCCCTTTCTGAGCTGTGCTCTCTGTGACTTCACATCCTTAGTCTGTGGGAATGAACCTATAGTGGTTGTCGGAAGCTCAGGAAGCCCAAATTCCTTCTTCTGAAGTGCCTGCCTCTCGCTTCTCTTCGGAAGTCTTGCATAATCTGCCTCAGTCACTGCCGCAAGCCTCTGTCCCACCGCGTCGCTGTTGCAGTCTCTTGTTCCCGCAAATAACTCCTGATTCTTGCG
Source organism: Coprococcus sp. AF38-1 (assembly GCF_003603945.1). NCBI lineage: Bacteria > Bacillati > Bacillota > Clostridia > Lachnospirales > Lachnospiraceae > Coprococcus > Coprococcus sp. AF38-1. Next base: position 105,370 of record NZ_QVGO01000006.1, on the reverse strand, counting down.
GTATGCCTCAAGCTCTGTATAGTTATAACTCTCGGCAAGTGCCGCAAGCTCCGAGAGTTCAATAAGTTTCTCCTCTGCAAATGCAAAGAACCTCAGATAGTCCTGTGACAGCTTCGTCTCTTGCTTAAGTGTGTATGGCACATGAAGCAGTGAGCATGATGTAGACAGAACCACATCTATCTTCTTATCGCGGAGCTGCCCTACTACCTTGAGAGTCTTGTCGTAATGATTTCTCCATATATTTTTGCTATTTACCAGGCCGGCAAAAAGTACCTTATCCCCAGGGAAGCCGTATCTGTCTATAAGCTGACCGGTCTGTTTGCCCTCTATAAAATCAAGACCTATTCCGGCAAATGGCATATTTATGATATCTTCATACACATCCCTCACATCACCGAAGTATGTCTGGAGAAGTATCTTACAGTCTGCACGATCTGCAAATACCCTGTCATACACCCTGTGGAAAAGTGCCTTATCATCGTCATCCATATCTCTCACCAATGATGGTTCATCAAATTGCAGCCACTCCACATTCTCTTCATCGCACTCGGCGATGAGCTGTCTGTAAGCCTCTGCCACATCATCAGCAAAGTCTTCTGCATTCTTTGATCCCACATATCTGCAGAGCTTAAGCATTGTGTATGGTCCTATAACCATAGGCTTTGTCTTAATCCCCAGCTCCTTGGCCTCCTCGTATTCACCTGTAAGTTTCTCGCAGTCAAGGCTTATCACCGTGTCATCCTCTATCTCCGGAACTATGTAATGATAGTTTGTGTTAAACCACTTCTTCATCGCAAGAGCCTTCACATCCCCGGATTCTCCCTGATACCCCCTTGCCATGGCAAAGTACGTGTCAAGCTTTGAGACATTTAGCTCTCTGTATCTCTTTGGCACAATTCCGAGAAGAACTGCTGTATCAAGCACTATATCGTAAAATGAAAAGTCGTTGCATGGAATAAAGCCTATCCCTGCTGCCACCTGTGTCATCCAGTGTCTGTGTCTGAGATCCGCTGCAATTCCTGTAAGCTCCTGCGCCGTTATCTCATGTCTGAAATATTTTTCAGATGCAAATTTTAACTCTCTTAATGTTCCCACCCTTGGAAATCCTATAACCGATGTCTTCATCATATCCTCCTGCTCACTCACTGGCATATCTCATAGACCAGTGTTATTTTCTTGTTTGTTGTTGACATTATATGAAGCTCTGGTTCGCTTGTATAATACATAAAAATATAGCGTGGATATAGTTTTATGCTATATCCACGCTATTTCTACGTCTTTTTTTCTATGTCAGCTATGTGGTTTTAACCCTTCTCATATGTTCCGCCGCCTTCTCCCTCACATCTCCGCAGGCAGGCTCTCCGTCATCCCTCATCTCGTTGAAGCGTCCCCTGTGCTGGAGCTTTCTCTGAGGAATTTTTACTGAATCTTCCGGCTCGTCACTGCCAGCCGTGAGGTAATTTGCCAACGCACCGAGATAGGTGTTTCCAAGTCTGCTGAGGATCGCCTTCCTGTGGACGATATACCCTATCCTCATATCGCTCTCATCCGCAAGTGGCACCGATATAATGTCCTTGCCGTTCAGCTTTTCATCTATGACACCGCTGCACACAGTATATCCATTCAAGCCTATCAGCAGATTGAACAGTGTCGCTCTATCCCTGACTCTTATATTCTTCTTTCGTTCCGTCGTAGAGAATATTTCCTCCGAGAAGTAAAAAGAGTTGTGCTCTCCCTGCTCAAATGACAGATATGGATACGCCTCCAGCTCTTCATTTGTTATGATATCGTTCTTCGCCAGTGGATGCTTTCTGCTTATGAACACGTGAGGCTTTGCCACAAACAGCTCATGAAATTCCAGGTCATTTGCCCGGAGGATCTTGTTCAGCACCTTCTCATTAAAGTCATTCATGAACAATATTCCGATCTCGCTTCTCATTCTGGCGACATCATCTATGATCTCATAGGTCTGTGTCTCCCTTATGCTGAAATCATATTCGTCCTGTCCATACCTCTTTATCAGGTCAACAAATGCATTTACCGCAAATGAATAATGCTGGGTGGACACGCAGAAGCTCTTCTTGCCGCCATCGTCCCCCTTGTATTTGTCCTCAAGGACCTTCGCCTGCTCAAGCACCTGTCTCGCATAGCCGAGGAAGACCTCGCCCTCTATGGACGGACTTATTCCCTTATTTGACCTGTTGAATATATTTATCCCCATCTCTTTTTCCAGCTCATGGATGGCATTTGTCAAGCTTGGCTGGGATATATACAGCCGGTTCGCTGCCTCGGTGATCGTGCCCGTATCCGCAACCATCACCACATATCTAAGCTGCTGAAGTGTCATATTCTCACCTGCTTTCTACTATTATTTTCTTGAACTTCTTTGCTGCCTCATTCAGCGGGTGCAGGCAGTCATACACAAGACATACATTCCTGTCCGGAAGCTTTTCCTCAAGTGAAAGCTTTACAACCTCTTTGTTCTTTACTGCCTCCCTCGCCATCAGTTCCGGTATAAATGCAAGTCCAAGCTCACACTTAACAAGTGGCAGTATCTGATCCGTGGTGGCCGCCTCCGTGTCCGGCGCAAGCTCCACGCCATGCTCCCTGAATATTCTGTCGTAGAATCTGAATGTCATAGTCTCCCTGCCTAGACAGATCATAGGATAGTTCCTCATCTCCGCAATGGACAGTTTTTGCTTTTTAAGTGAAGAAAATGTCGTTCCGCCGATAAGTATCTCACGATATGACTGCAGCACGATCTTCTTGAGAGGAGCCTCCACATCAGCCGGAGTTGTAACTACTGCAAAGTCTATACTTCCATTCTTCACTTCCTCCACAGCCTGAGGTGTAGAATGGTTGTATATCTTGAGATTTATACCCGGATACGCCATGTGAAATGCCCGCAGTCTGTCCAGCAGATATATATTTAACGCCGTCTCACTGACACCTATCGTTATACTTCCGTGAGTGAGATTCTCACCATCTGCCAGCTCATCCTCCGCCGTCAGAAGCTGTGACATTGCAGCCTCCACATATGAATAGAGCTGTTCCCCGTCTCTTGTGAGCTGTACACCCCTGTTTGTCCTGACAAATAGTATCCTTCCAAGCTGCTGCTCCAGGCAGTTCATCGCCCTGGTCACATTTGGCTGACTGTTTCCAAGAACCTTTGCGGCTTTGGTAAAGTTATGATATCTCGCAACATAATAAAATATCTTATAATACTCGAAATTAATGTTCATAATCTATTGTTAGCCACAGACTATATTACATGTCTGCTATACTCCCTTTCTTAAAATTATTTTCCATGTAGCAGCCCCAGCATATCATTTTGTTATTACTGCCATATCAATTATGATTTTCACTTATTGCTACTCCGATAGTATAATCTAACCAGATTTAAATGACAAGACAGCATTTATCATATGAAAGGATGCGCATATCTATGGAAGAAAATACCATTTTCCCAAGGGAAGAAAAATCGGAAATATTATTTGAAAAAATCCTCAGGGATCCCTGGGCATGCGAAAAGCTCATGGACACATTCTGTAATTACCTGTTCTGCAATGATGACTTCGACTGCAATCTTTCACCGGAAGAATTTACAAAATCACTGCTCTCAGCTTATCTGGACAGAGATATGTCGGCATTCCTCATGTCCATCTGCAACAATACCATGTTCGATCTGCTAAGGAATTCCTACCTCATCCCATATCGCTTCAACGCCGATGGCAAGACCAATCCTGTCATCATGACCGGTGAGCATGGCGAACTTCTGCCTGAATTCAGAAACTCTGTAAGAGAAAAGGATTATCAGCACTTTCACGATATATACACACATATGACACACAACGAGAATATGTATCTTGCAAAGGCGTACAGATACAGCCATGAATACACTTCTGACAACATGGAAGTCGGGCAGAAGATCCTTGAAGAGTGCACCGGAGTCCTGCTCATCAGGGAGCTGCCGGACACGGTAAAGCTCAAGGAGACCGAAGCTGAGGCATACTGTGCTGTGTGGGATATCATGGTTGAACTGGAAAAGAATCTTCCCATGGCATTTGTATTCTACGGTCAGGATACTTTGGACAAACAAGGCATGCGATATGACGAGCTTGGAATATTCCTGCCGGATTCACTGCTCATGAAGAATCTGGAAAGACACGTTGCGAAAGCCGAGGCGATCATATATGCGGAAAAGTAAGAATGCAAAAAACGTAAATGCGGAATCATACATAGACATTATGGAAAAAAATCACATGGAGATTCCATGGCATGACTACGCCAGTGCCGACAGCAATGTACTCATATGCAAGGCAGGTCTGATTGAAAAGGCTTCTGTCATAGGCAGAGTCGGTCTTATCATGCTCTCATGCGGAACAGGTGCATGGCGTGTCCGTACTTCCATGAACAGGCTTTCCAAAGAACTGGGTGTCACATGTACCGTCGATGTCGGACTCATGTCCATAGAATTCAACTGTTTTGACGGTCACGACTGTGTATCACAGTCCCTGTGCATCGCCAATACAGGCGTAAACACCTCAAAGCTATATAGAATGGAGCAGTTTGTTGACAATTTTCCAAATGAAGAGGCGCATTTGACCGGCGAGGAAATCCATCAGAGACTTGATGAGATAGAAAAAATACATACCTTGTATTCTCCTCTCCGCCTCGGACTTGCCTCTGCTCTCGCCTGCTGTGCCTTCACATTTCTCCTAGGCGGCGGGCCTGTAGAAATGATGCTGGCATTTATCGCAGCCGGAATCGGAAACCTCATAAGGACAAAGCTTATCAAACACCATTTTACTTTATATATGAACATAGCTGTATCCGTGTCAGCCGCTTGTCTTGTGTACGCACTGCTGCTAAAGGCCGCCGAGCTGGCATTTCATATACCCGCCTTCCACGAAGCCGGATATATCTGCTCAATGCTGTTCATCATACCGGGATTTCCATTCATTACCAGCGGTATAGACCTTGCAAAGCTGGATCTGAGATCCGGACTTGAGAGACTTACATACTCGATCATCATTGTGCTTGTGGCAACGATGTTCGCATGGATCATGGCGCTTCTGCTGAAGCTTCACCCACAGGATTTTATAGCACTCGACATAACACCAGGACTTCATCTGGTATTCAGATTGATTGCCAGCTTCTGTGGTGTGTTCGGATTCTCCATCATGTTCAGCAGCTCCATACACATGGCCGCCACAGCCGCTGCCATCGGTGCCATAGCCAACACTCTACGTCTAGAACTGGTAGATCTTGCCGGCATCCCTGCAGCTGCCGCCGCATTTGCCGGAGCCCTCACGGCCGGACTGCTCGCTTCATTCATCAAAAGCACCAACGGTTATCCGCGAATCTCACTGACAGTCCCATCCATAGTCATCATGGTTCCAGGGCTTTATCTTTATCGTGCAATATACAACTTTGGAATCATGTCACTTTCCGATGCCGTGTCCTGGTTTGCGGCTGCCATCATGATCATCATAGCCCTGCCACTTGGACTTATATTTGCAAGGATCCTGACGGACAAAACCTTCAGGTACTGCACCTGATCCCCGAATGGGGTCAGGTACCTCCGTCCCCCAGATGAGATCAGCGCCTGAATGTCAAATCTACAACCAAGGAGTATATGAACCATGAAGTTTTATCCACATAGACAAATGTCAGAATCTTTCATCACCGCGGCCTTCCTGTCAATATCAGGAGGTCTGCAGGATGCATATACCTATATATTCAGAGGAAAGGTATTTGCAAATGCACAGACAGGCAACATAGTTCTTCTCGGTCAGAATCTTGTAGACCGAAACTGGAGAATGTGTGTACACTATGCCGTTCCTCTATTATTTTTTGCGCTTGGAATTGCTGCTGCCGAGTGTATAAAACAGAAATTTCAGAATATGCAGCAGTTTCATTGGAGACAGATCGTTGTATTGTGTGAGATTTTTCTGCTTCTTATCGTGGGATTTCTTCCCATAAGGCTCAATCTTATCGCAAATGCCATGGTTTCATTTTCATGTGCCATGCAGGTTCAGGCATTTAGGAAGGTCAACGGCTATGCATTTGCCAGTACCATGTGCATTGGAAATATCCGAAGTGGCACCGATGCCCTGTGTGCATACTTCAGAACAAAGGACAGGAACACACTGTTCAAATCTCTGTGCTACTGGGCAATCATCCTGCTGTTCGGAATCGGTGCCGCTGTGGGCGGTCACTTCATCCGTATATTTGATATGAGGACCATCTGGTTCTCCTGCTGTCTGCTGTTCGTGAGCTTTCTGTTCATGTTCATCAAGGAAGAGAGAGAGTAAAAATGAGCTTACGCGGGTCCTCAAGGAGCAGACGCATGAAAGGCGCTTCGCGCGGCGTCTGCGTACATCATAAGGAATCTCCCGCTTACGCGGGTCCTCCTTATGATATATAGTCTCCTCTATCGACAACAATCTGGAATCCGAACGCCTCTGCGCGCCTGTCAAGGCAACCGCGGCACTGGGCGGATTCCTCCCCCGTGCATATCTTGTTGTCATAAAGCTCGTATTTCTTTCGGACAGACACAGGAGACAGATTCGGCATGACCACATTCGCACCGTGCATAAACCCACGCTCCCTGCCATCCGCCGCTATCGTTCCGAGAGATGTGGTGGATGGTATGAGTGCCTTCGGGAACATCAGTCTCAGCATGCTTATCATCACCAGCGTCTGCTTGACAGTTCCCTGCTCCATCTTCGCAAATGGCGTCTCCTTGTGAGGAACATACGGCCCGATCCCTATCATCTGTGGCTGCAGCTTCGCAAGGAAATGCAGATCCTCGGCCAGATTCACCGGCGTCTGATACGGCGATCCCACCATAAATCCACTTCCCACCTGATACCCAAGACTTTTAAGATCGTACAGACATCTGACTCTGTTGTCATAGCTCATCGAATCCGGGTGTAATCTTTCATAATGCACCCTGTCCGCGGTCTCATGTCTCAGAAGATATCTGTCCGCCCCGGCCATCCGCCACAGTCTGTAAGTCTCATATGGATGCTCGCCAAATGACAGCGTGACAGCACAGTCCGGATATCTCTCCTTGATGCACCTCACTATGTCAGCTATAGCCTCATCTGAAAATCCTCCGTCCTCGCCTCCCTGAAGCACAAATGTGCGAAATCCCAGCACATATCCCTCATCGGCACAAGCCAGAATCTGATCCATTGTCAGACGATATCTGTCCACTTGGCTGTTGCTCTTCCTGATGCCGCAGTAATAGCAATCGTTCTTGCAAATGTTCGTAAACTCGATAAGTCCTCTTATATATATCCTGTTGCCAAAACTCTGATGAGCCAGATCGTAAGCCTTCCTTCTGAGATACTCAAAGTCACTAATGCCGTTCTGAAGGTCACTGGAATCACCTGACATCTTCACATTCTGGGGGGATTCTTCCAGACTTTGCCCATCCATCATCTTCATTTTTACATTTGACGCAGCCGTAACATCCTCTATCCGTGACAGCACTTCTATAGCTTCAGCCAGCTCATTGACTCCCGGTAGTTCACCTCTGCCCTGTCCATATTCAAATGTCTTATCTATGATATCTCTAACTTTTCCCATATAAACTCTATACCCTGTTTTTACATTTATAACTCTGTATGATCAAGTGATTTCCGATACAAGGTAAACAAAGTTACATCCAGATACTCCATTCCATCCCTTTCTACTCCGTCATACACAGCAGACTCCTAATGTGCGCAAGTCTGGCATCAAACTGATCATAGAAATCCTTCTCCGCATCATACATTCCCACATACATAACCTGCAGCACCAGCATGGTCTGATTTCTCGCTGTCTCATCCTCACCAGTGCGCATATACTCGATCAGGTTTCTCTGCATGTCCTTCTGGAACTTGTGCCAGTCATTTATATATTTCGTGTACCGCGGCAAGTCCTCTGTATCTATCCATTTCGACACCTTGACCTTAGCCCTGCCCGCGCGCTCACACTCATGTATCTGCAGGATGTATCTGAATCCGTCATCGGTGTAATATCTGCCAAGTGGAAAGAGTCTGCAAAAGCCAGGTCTCGCGCTGTGTATGCTGCATCTGCCCTCATCGTTTAAGAACGGACATTTGTCTGCCGTCATCCTTATATTTGGAAGTACCAGACCATCCACCACATTGACCTCAAGCTCCTTTTCAAGCAGCTGCGTAAAGTTCTTGCCGGTCTCCTTACAAAGTCTCATCACGTCCAGTGGATCAAGGATGATGGAACTCCCCATCCCTGTGCAGCAGGCATGGCACCCCTTGCACTCATCGCAGTACGCCTTCACCATATCATTCGCATCGTATAATCTTCCATCTGAGATATCTTCCAGTTTCTCATTTCTTATCATAGCAGTAATCCTCAATCATTTTATTATTTGTCTACAGAACACCATACTTGATCCGCACCCTGTCAAGCTTCTCAAGAAATGGTCTTGCCAGCAGCCACAGGAATATCACCGTTGCAGTTCCATGCACCACGTCAAATGGGAATCCCGTCACATATGACGCTATGATCATGCTCCTGTTCACAGCCGGCTGCCAGATTATCACCGACGCCGGATTCATTATTCCGCCGTATATCAATATACAGATAAGTGCTCCGAATATGCACAGTCCAAGCTTTGTCGTGTTCTTTGTCCGCACTCCGCTTTTGGAGAAGAAGAGTCCCGCCAGGAACCCCACCAGTCCCATGGCAAACATCTGCCATGGAGTCCACGGACCCTGCCCCATCAGGAAATTAGACACGAACATGGACATTGCGCCGACCACAAATCCTCCTTCGCAGCCAAATGCCACTCCGGATATGATCACTATGGCCATGGTCGGGCTGAAGTTCGGGAGCATGAAGAATGCCGCCCTGCCCGTGACGGCCAGAGCACACATAACCGCCAATGTGACTATATCCCTTACCTTGGGCTTTCTTCCCTCAAATGATACGAAGAACGGGATCATTGCCTCTATTATAATCAACAGAGATACAAAATAATATTTTTTGTCTCCAAGTCTCTCGCATCCAAACCATATCGTAAGTGGAATCACAACGAGCATAGCCACTATACTTAATATCGTTCTCCTGACGGATCTGTGACCGGAAGCTTCCATGACGATATCCTCGTTCTTCTTTCTGGTGACAGGTCTTATAGCAAGGAGCAGCCCCGCTATGGCACATATCATCACTCCATACATAGCCAGATATTTCCATCCCTTTGACGTGATGGTCATCCCTCTCTGCACAAGATCTGCCAGATTGGACTGGGCCATGGTCTGCCAGAAGCAGAATATGATGATCACCGACGTGACAGATATCGTGAGTATCTGCCACCATTTCAGGGGATCAGCTTCGCGCTCCTTCGTCAAGGTTATGTCCTTTATTATAGCATCATCGTCGATCCTGTTTCCGTCTCCACATACCGTCCTCGACTCCCTGACTCCATATGCCTTCAATATATCAGAAACAGTAACCGCACCGCAAAGTATCCCCTGGGAGATTCTTGCCGCCGCAGTGGTGAAGAAATTGTTGCCCGCCAGATATTCCTGTACACAGTTCACTGTGGCAAGCTCGCCATCGAACAGCAGCGCTATGCGGTCTCCCGCCACAGCGCAGAATTCCACATCATGGCTCACCACCACTATGGTCTTGCCATGTTGCTGCAGATCTCTGAGCATACTCTTGAGTTCTGCCTTAAACCCATTATCAAGCCCCTTTGTCGGCTCATCCATGAGCAGAATATCAGGATCATACAGAAGTACCTTTGCAAGTGCCAGCCTCTGCTTCTCTCCTCCTGACAGATCGTAAGGATGTCTGTCCATCAAATGCTCCAGCTTACAGAACCTCACTATGTCCACCAACTTTTTTCTGTCACTTGCGTCCACCAGTTCTTCCCGTACAGAACGTCTTGTGAAAAGAAGCTCCGGGTTCTGTGGGAGCATGCCCACACTTTTACCCTGTTTTATCTTTATTCTTCCACGGTACGGCTTATTTACCCCCGCTATCAGGGAGAGCAACGTCGACTTGCCGCATCCGTTGCTTCCATTTATCATAAGTATCTCATTATCGTATATGTCAAGATCCAGACCGCGAAGTACTTCCTGCGAACCCTTGTCGTATCTGAAGTGAACCTCATCTATCATGACTGCCCAGGACTTGTCCTGACGATTCGCAATTTTTGTTGTAGTTTCTCCAGCACCATGATCAGTTTTCTGACCATCTGCCTCCCTGGCATCCCCTTCATCCACCAGCACATACCCAGGCGCAACCTCATGCCCCGATTCCCTGTACTTACTGTCAAACTGTGACAACCAGTTTCGCCCCTCCGCTACGGTCACCGGAGATTCATCCGAGCCATCAAGCCCCAGATACACCTGGACAGCCGCCGGCATAGAGAGATACAATCCATTTCTGTTTATACCTTTTTCCTTTAACCTCTGTCCTTCATTTTTCAGGGTGGCAGCTACCTCTTTGACAGTTCCTTGACACAGCACTGTGCCTTCATCCATGACCACCGCTCTGCTGCACACCGGAAGCACCTCCTCCAGCCTATGCTCAGTCATGATGATGGTCGTGCCAAGCTCCCTGTTGATTCTCACAAGACATGCTATGAATTCATTCGCAGCTATCGGATCGAGCTGGCTGGTCGGTTCATCCAGTATCAGCACCTCCGGAGACAGAGCCATGACCGACGCAAGATTCACCATCTGCTTCTGTCCGCCAGACAGCTCTGCGACACGCCTGTGGAATATCCCGGACAACCCGAAGAATGAACACATCTCCGCAACGCGTCGTCTGATATATCCATTATCGTATCCCAGACTCTCCAATCCAAATGCCAGCTCATGCCACACTTTATCAGTGACAAGCTGTGCATCGACATCCTGCTGTACAAATCCGATCTGCCTTGCTGATGTCCGGTCATCCATCTCCTCCAGGCTTCTTCCTTTGAACTCTATCTTCCCGGACGATCTTCCGTGAGGAGCGATACTTGTCTTCAACTGCCTAAGAAGTGTGGTCTTTCCACATCCGGAACTTCCCAATATGACCACGAATTCCCCCTGTCCCACTGATAGTGTCACATTTTTCAATGCATCAAGCAAATATCTCTCGCCCGAATCATCATTGCTATCGGGATATGCAAATGTCAGTTCTTTTATATCTAATATATTCACCGCTTCTCCTTTGTCACATTTTGCGAATCTTAACATTTTCTTTTGCCTGCATATATATTGGAACACATATAAGACATACATACACTACATACATACTTACAGTAAGTGTACCACTTATACTTCCTCTTATGGACGGATAATACCAGAACGCAAATCCTCCGCACACACTGCCGGCCAGCACATACAATCCACACACAAGTATAAATGCAAGCGCTTTAGTATCACTTTTTCTAAATCTATACAGTGAATATGCAGATCTTCCGGAAAGTCCATATCCCCTTGATCTCATACTATCTGCAGTGACAAGCGCCCGTTCAAGAGCCCAGGTTACAACGGCAGAAAACACATGGCAGCCCGTTCTAATTCTCACAAAATACGAACCTTTTGGTTTGTATCCAGATGCCCTCTGAGCTCTGTACACCTTTCCAAACTGTCCTGCTATGTCCGGAATAAACCTCAGTGTCATGGAAAGTATCAGAGACAACACTGGCGCCGCCTTGCCGAACAGATACACCATCTTGTCCGATGATATAACGCAGTTAAAGCACGAAAACCAGCATATCACTGTCACCAGCATAAACGCAGCCATGATTCCATACATTATAGACTCCAATGTCAACGGATTTCCAGACGGAAAATATGTGAGTATCGTCACTCCCTGATGGCTGAACGCCGGGTTGATGAGCGCCGTCAGCAATATAAGTGGGATCATATATTTTATATTAGTCCTGAAGCCATCATATCCCCTAAGCAATACCGAATACACAAATGCCCCTATAAAAGACATGCCCAGGCAAACCGGATGGGTAAATGCCAGGGCATATCCTATAGTGAATATAAAGTATACCAGATTGACTATAGGGTGATATGTGGAAAATGAATCCTGTCTTTTCACAATTATATTTTTATCTCCTATCAATCACTATGTCCAGTACCCATGTCTCAGCGAATCTGTCAATGCATCTCGGATCCAACATCTGCTCCCAGGTCACATGTATAGAGCCATTTTATCACATCTCCCTGCTTGAGTTCATAGCTTGAACAGCCATAATTTGGGAACCAGCCATTTACCGAGTACATCCAGCCTGAACCATCACCACAGTCAAATTCATACAGATTGTGAATTCCTTCTATATAATAACTTCCATACATAGGCGTCCATGAATATTCAAGCTGTATACCATAATCCCTGCACACCGACTTAAGCACTTCGAATACTGTGTCCCCCTCCTCAAATGTGGCAGTCACAGTTCCCAGAATGACACCATCATCAGGTACATAGTCCTTTTTCTCCGGTCTTAGCAGTTCCAGATTGTCAAATATTGTAGAACATCCTATTGATATAGTGCAACTGTAGGTTTTCTTCGGCGCTTCAGTTGTATTCTCTGTAGTTGCCTTTGTCGTGGCAGAAGAATCAGCAGTTGTCTTATCCGGTTTCCGCTTTTCCGTAGTCGTCGTGGTCCCCGGCTTCTTCTCAGTTGTTTTTTGAGACTCCGTGGTGGTATTCTTCTTTGTAGTAGCCTCCGTCTTCTTCTCCGTGGTAGTCTCAGAATTTCGCTCCGTCACATTCTCCGATGTGCTCTCAGCGGAAGTCTGATATTCTGTTTCCGATGTATCAGAATCCGAATGAGTTCCTGAGGAGGTATCGGTTACAGAACTGTCTGATTTCTTTTTCTTGTCATTCCCTGCATCAGTATTTTCCTCTGTCGCACTCTTCGTTGTCTCCGTCAGTTCCGCACCGCCTACAGCTTCAGTTGTGAGTCCCTCTTCGGTCTTTTCCAGCTTGAAACCTCTGGTCCCCGGCGCATTTCCTCCGTACCAGAAAGCCCACACCAGGATCAGCAGAACAATCACAGCTCCACCTATGTGTTTCTTATATTTCTTTACAAATTCTTTGATCTTATCCATACACCTACTTCTTTCGGATCACAACGTTTACAGTCTTGCTCCATGCTCCGTAATAATAAGTCTTTCCAACCTTCTTGAATCCCTGAACTCTGACATAATACCGCTTTCCCGCCTTGAGTCCGCTCAACGTCACATTTGTCTTCTTGTTTACCGATGCCCTGTACACCTTGACATTCTTTTTAAATGTCTTATCCGTGGAATACATCACCCTGTACCCCGAAGCACTCGCATTTTTTTTATAAGTCACAGTGCACTTTTTCTTCACCGTTGACTTTATCTTTGTTATCTTTTCCTGATTGACCCTGTATATTGTCTGGGTCGTATACGTAGCCTCCCCGCCACTTCCAACAGGCTTAACTGCATAGATATATTTCTTGCCATTTGCGACCTTCCGGTCAGTGTAGCTCAGAGATTTTGTGGTGGCCACAGTCGTCCAATTCTTTGCATTTCCAACCTTTCTGAGCACCACATATCTGTCAGCCCGTGCCGCTTTCTTCCACTTTACTGTTATGCCTGCTGCTCCATTACCCGCCGACACACTCGTCTTAGCCGGCGCAGCCATCTTTATGACAAATGTCTTGCTGGCTGAGCCCTTGAATATTCCCTTGCCGGTCACCACTACCTTTGCCGAATTGCCAATATTGACATTGTTCTGATATGAAATGGTGTAATCCACGCCATCCTTAAGCACTCTGTCACCAATCTTCACCGTCACGCCCGGCTTCTTGGCCTTGCCGTCGTACACATACGTGCTGGTGCTGAGTTTCACATCCGCTGTCGCCACGGATCGGATATATAATGACTTTGCATCAGACATATCATACAGTGTGTTCTTTCCTTTTTTGAATCTGTCATAGGCAGCCAGAGCATATCCAGCCTGCTGCGAAGCCATTCCATTTACAACCAGTTCACCATTCTGTTTTACATCATGGGCAAACCCGCCGGCACTCGCAACATAGAATCCCATCAAAGCATCCAGCACAGAATGTCCATTTTTGACAAATGCCTCATCTGTTCCGGCATCCCTGCCTATATCAAGTAATCCACATATCACCTGCGCACAGCTCTCAGAATTCACAGTTCCCCATGAAGCAAATCCACCATCAGCCTTCTGCAGCCCCGACATTACATCAAGCGCCCTGTCAACCGCCGTCTTAACCTCTGTGTTAGACTTGTAATACGGCGCAAGTGCCTGAATTGTCATACCTGTCATATCCGGGTCAGCATTACTACCAGAAAATGCCCAACCACCGCTAGAAAGCTCTCGTCCAAGGATATATTCAACAAGCCCTTCCCTTGTCGTCTGAACACCGTCACTTCCATCTGGAAGCTTCGGAATATCATAACCTACCGTGTCAAATGCAATCAACGCAAACACCGGGCCATTGATTCCCTGTGTTGTTACATAATTCATATCGGCCAATGGCTCAAGCAGATTGTATCCACCAACATCTGTGGCATCAGCGCCAATCGCAGTGAGTGCAAGTATAGTTCTTGAATTGTCCGTACTCTTATTCTTGTGAAGCTTTGCCGAGCCTTTTGCCTTAACATACTCCACAACATTATCATAGTATTCCCCATACCATGCCTCATCCTCATAAGCATATCTGGCAAGAGTCATCACGTTCCACTCAGCTCCAAACTGAGGGTCATCCGCAGTCTTCCTCAGATATACAAGAGTATCGCCAAGGGCCTGTGTGTAATCAACTGCAGCCACATCTGCAGTTTCCTCTGTCGCAGTTCCTGTCACCGGATCCGTCTCGTCATTCGTCGCTGTAGATACTGCTGGATTCGTCATATCGTCTGGCACTGTGTATATCGTAGAATCTGTTACACCATCCGACTCTGCATATATCGTAGAATCCGTTACATCATCCGCCGCATACACGTTCACAGCATTTCCTGTTGTTCCCGTGAACATAACCATTGCCATCGTGCACATCGCCATACACACAGCAAAAATTCTTCTCTTCATAATCGTGTCTCCTTTCACATTATTCCGAGTGGATATATAGCAAGCGATCTGACTTGCCACAATTACCCCAATCTTATCAACGCCCATGTTCTATGTCAACCTGAAGCAAGCAAGTCAAAGAGCACAAAATTTTATCTTTTTCGCAAAAAAATTCCTGAAATAACACAAATTTCCGGGAATTGTATCTTTTAGCCATTTTAAAACTCATTTAGATACAATTTTCTCCCAAACAAGCCAAAATCCCCCAAAAAGAACACAATTTTAAATTTTTTCAAAATGCAATCCTCAAAGCCGGCCACAACGTAAGACCCGCTTGGTAATATATATATCCGACAATCGTTAGCGCAGACGTCTGTGCTTCGATGGTGCTTGCTGGTGCCCAGATCCGCCGACGCCCTTTTGGCGGTCGGAGCACCATGCAGATAGCACCCAATCGAAGTGCAGTAAGTCAAGCGTGATTGCGGATGTATATATTACCAAGCGGGTCGTCTGTCACAAAAGCTTCTTAAAATCCTCCAGACAAACCGGTCTGGAGAAATGATATCCCTGATAGTAAGTGGAACCATACCTATGAAGGTAATCGAACAGTGCCTTGTCCTCGACACCTTCAATGCAGCTCTTGTATCCGAGTTGATGTGCACAGGACACAACCGCCTGTACAAGGACCTGATTAGGCTTGCTCTCCTGTATTCCCCTGACAAATGACATATCGACCTTAAGCTCATCTATCGGTAATTCCGTGAGCAGATTTAGGGTAGCATTTCCCGTTCCAAAATCATCAATAGCGATCTTTATTCCAAGTTTCCTGAAATATTCCAGCTCATTTTTCAGAAATGCTATATCCATATTCTTACATCTCTCTGTGAGCTCTATGCACAAATACTCAGGAGGGAACTTCGTCTTTTTTAATATATCCACAACAGCCTGCCTGAATCCATGATTCTCAAGCTGAGTCGCTGATATATTGACATTCACCACAAAATCAGGTCTGATCTTGCGGACCTCCATACCATCCGTGAGTGCCTGCTCTATTATCCAGTTGCCAAGTTCAAAGAAACACGGCTCCATCTCAAGCCACGGTATAAATATTCCCGGTGGAACCACTCCAAATTCCTTGTGTTTCCATCTGAGAAGAGCCTCCATACCTACTATGTGTCCTGTCTCGGAATTTGCTATAGGCTGATAGCACATGAAAAAGCCTTCCATGTTGTTTGCCACACATTTGTGTATTGTGCTATACAGCTGCAGTCTCATTCTATCATTGTCCTTGATCTCCTCATTGAAGAATACAAGTTCACCATGATGATCCTCCTTGGATCTCTCCAAGGCATATTCCACACTGCTCTTTATCACATCCTCATCGGCTGCTCCTACATGGTCATATATCAGACCACCTCCATACAATTTAAGCGGGATCGCCGTGCCGTTCAGGCCTACATTGTCAAGTGCAAGATTCTGTACATGTCTGTATACCTCTTTTAGCTCCTGTTTAGTATACATATTTGAGCAGATTGCAAATTTCGCTCCATCGAGTCTGAATACGAGTCCCTTTCCACCGACAACATTTTTGAGCTTTGTGGCAAAATCCTTTAGAACAGAATTGCCATATGCATATCCGTACATCATATTGATGCTGTTGAACATGGATATTCCTATTGCCAGAATGCTCATCGTCTGCTTATTTCTCAAATGTATAGATATATACTTGGTATACTCATGCTGATTGTGCAGGTTCGTCACCGGATCAACCCCGTCTATGACTCCGTGGTTTATCACTGTTCCTACAAAGAACTCCGGATCACCATTTTCCTTCTTGGTGATGAAGCCTCTGCAGGTACAGACCACATATTCACCCTTTTTGTTTCTCATTCTATATTCTACATCATGAAACTTTTTACGCCCCGCAAATACCTCTGTAATATCCTGTTCAAATATTGCTCTGTCATCCGGATGTATAAGCTTCTCCCACACTTTCTGTGTATCATATATGTATTGCCCCGGAAGTCCAAAGTAATCCACAGCACTTGCAGACCATTTTGTCACATTCGTATCGAGATCATTCATAAATATATAATTTCGGAGTGTTGTAGCTGCAAGGGCGTCAAATATCCTGTCTGTCTTCCCAAGATTCCTGTAATGCGGAACTCCATCCTCTGTAGTTCCTACAGCTATATTCGCCTCGTTCTCCACACTCTCGCGCCTCTTGACCTCAGGATGCTTCGAATAGAATCTCTTCTTATCCTCATACATCAGTCTTTCGGCTTCGTTCATTATCTTGTCTATGGAATCTGCCTCAGCCTTCCAGACTGCGCCGAACGCAACCGGAGCCTCCTCCTGCTCATCAATTACCTCTTTATATCTGGCGATCATTGAGTTAAACGACTGCTCAGCAATATCCATAATGATGACAACAAATTCATCGCCACTTATCCTGTAACATGCATTTTCGCCAAAATGCTGTGCCAACATCTGCGATACCCTCTGAAGATATAAATCTCCTTCTTTATGTCCATAATGATCATTCACATACTTCAATTTGTTCACATCGTTGAATACGAATCCGACCGACCGCTTATCATTTCGGTCTGCATACGCGTCGCACAGAATGTTAAATGCATTTCTATTGCCGAGACGAGTGAGTGTATCCTTGTAACTGTAAAATTCCAACAGCTCCTGCTTCTCTATACTCTCAGAATACTCCTCATGTATATCCCTCGTATAAATATAGAATACCTTATTGTCATCTCTATAGTCAGCAGTAGGTATGACCTCTGTCATCACCCATCTGTACACCATATCCATCTTGCGCTTATATCTAATGGTAAATCTGTCATGTCCATTCGCAAAATATTTTATGAGAAACTCAGGAGACAGGCACTTTCTTACCCTGTCCACGTCGTCAGGGAATATCTCACCGTCCATAGTCATGTCTTTCATGTACTCTCCAAGGCAGTCATGCTTAACCTCATCTCTGCTTCTTATATATCCGCCCCTCAATGTCTCGCAAATATTGTGAGTCACATCAATCCTGAATATACGCCTGTATACCCTTGTCAGTGTCCTGAGACTATCCTCCAGTACCAGAGTGTCAAGGCTGACTGGCCTCATGCCGAACACAATCCATTGTCCGTCCTCTCTCGGCTCCTTCTCAGCTTCTATATCCATGGAAACCCACTCATAGTCCTCGCCAAGCCTCAATCTGAACCTGAAATTACGCACGATGGATCTGGCTCCGGCTTCTATGAGTGCTTTGACATGCTTCATATCACACATATATGCAAATTCTCTGACCTCATCAGGATGACAGCAGTCCAGTCCCCTGTTATCCTTAAAATAGGAGGATACGTCAGTGATGCTTTTGTAATTATCTGCATTTTTATCCACGCTGATAACACTCACATACTCCCCAGTATCAATGTTGACCAGCGCCAGCTTCACATAATTATCATATAATATATTTTGTATCTGTTCTTTGTAGTATTTTTTGTCAAGTGATATCTCTCTCAAAAGATCCCTCCTTGCAGCATCATCCGGCCTGCCATATATTTCCACGCAACCGTTTTCATTATAGCATTTACGCCACAATATAAAAAGGATGTTTTAACTAATTACATGGCTAAATAGATAAAAATAGCCGGTAAAAAAGTTACATAAACAATTTTACCAGCTATTAATAACCTTCAATTAATATTAAATTATTTATACACCAGACAATACCTCTGTTTATTTAGTCTGACGTTTCTTGTAATCCTCAAGCAGCTCCTTAAACAGCTTATCGTGCTCAGGATATGCCTTTCTGATAAACACAAGCTTGTTGTTGCCATCCAACAGGCAATGTGAGCTTGTACAAAGTGTCCTGAGCTCGCCTGTCTTCTTGTCCACGATCTCATATGAAAAGCCTACACGGACACCTGTATACTCCGAAAGGCTGACATGTATCAGCACGTCATCGCCAAAGTGGCACATGCTCTTATACTCAGCCGTTACACCAAGCACAGGAATTATATATCCGTCATCCTCTACAGACTTGTAATCCCAGCCTATCTGTGTCATCCAGTCCAGCCTTGCCTCCTCAATCCATCTGATGTAATTGGAGTGGTGTACTATCTGCATCCTGTCCGTCTCATAATAATAAACCGATCTATCATATGGCTTGATCTTACTCATATCTATATCTATCATTTATTTCACCTGATTTCTGACTTACTTCCAGTCATTTTCCTTGATCTCAACACGTCTTACCTTGCCGCTGATGGTCTTTGGCATCTCATCAACGAACTCGATAACTCTAGGTCTCTTGTAGCTTGCGATGTTCTCCTTGAAGTATCTCTTGAGCTCCTTCTTGAGGTTCTCATCGCCAACTGTACCCTCTGTGAGAACGATAGTGGCCTTTATTGCCTGACCTCTTGTGCTGTCAGGTACTGATGTAACTGCACACTCAAGGACATAAGGTATTCTCATGATCTCATTCTCTATCTCGAAAGGTCCTACTCTGTAGCCTGCAACCTTGATGATATCATCCACACGTCCAACGAACCAGAAATATCCATCCTCATCCTGGTAAGCCGTATCACCTGTGTGATAGAAGCCGTCATGCATAACCTCGGCTGTTCTCTGTGGATCCCTGTAGTACTCCATGAACAGTCCGTCCGGCGCACCGTCTGCGATGTTGATGACGATCTCACCTGTCTCACCAGGTGCAGCAAATGTTCCATCTGCCTTCATGATCCTCACGTCATACATTGGGCTTGCCTTACCCATTGATCCCGGTCTTGGAGTAGTGTTCTCAAGGTTACCAATGGTAAGAGTCGTCTCTGTCTGACCAAATCCTTCATATATAGTGAATCCTGTCTTCTCCTTGAATACGTCAAATACCTCAGGGTTAAGTGCCTCACCCGCCGTTGTACAATATCTGAGTGATGAGAGATTGTACTTACTCATATCCATACGGATAAGGATCCTGTACAGTGTTGGAGGTGCACAGAATGTTGAGATATTGTACTTCTCTATAAGCTTGAATATAGTGTCCGCACTGAATGTATCAAAGTCAAATACGAATACACAAGCCTCGCACAGCCACTGTCCGTAGAGCTTGCCCCAGAGAGCCTTGCCCCAGCCCGTATCTGAAACTGTGAGATGAACCTCACCAGGCTTATTGCAGTGCCAGTATTTTGCTGTGATGTAATGTCCAAGTGGATACAGATGATTGTGTGCAACCATCTTTGGATGCTCTGTTGTTCCCGATGTGAACATGACGAACAGTATATCATCCTTTCCTCCTACGGCATCCTCGCCTGTAGGTCTTGGAAACTCGGTGCTGCACTCCATGATTCCCTCATCGAAGAAGTTCCAACCTTCAACCGAATGATTCACAACGATCTTTGTCAGCTTGTCATCAGCAAATGTATCTATGGACGCCGTGATTCCATCATCTGATGTGCACACAACCGCTGATACGCCTGCTGCCTCGATTCTATACTGATAATCTGTCGCCTTTAATATATTTGTCGCCGGTATAGCTATGGCACCGATCTTGTGGAGAGCCATCATGGTGAACCAATACTGATAATGTCTCTTTAACACGAGCATTACCTTGTCACCCTTCCTGACGCCCAGGCTCTTGAAGTAATTGGCTGCCCTGTTGGAATAATCCTTGATATCCTGGAATGTAAATTTCTTCTCGATCGTTCTATCCTTTGATACATAGATGAGTGCTGTCTGATCAGGCTCCTTCTCTGCCAGAGCATCCATTACGTCGTATGCGAAGTTGAAATTCTCGCTGTTGGTGAACTCAATCTTGCTGAGGACTCCGTTCTCATCGAGGGCTGACCTCACAAACTTTCCTGCTATTCCCTGCTCTGGTCTCATTTCTGTTGACATTCTTATTTCCTCCATAAACTATAAGTTCTGATAATATATATGGTAAAACGGCTTTTCCGCCTTTTAACACCGGCGATACATGCCGTTTTTTATCACATTATGTATTAACTTAGTATAAAAAGTCTTCTAAGTTCGTATTTCTATCTAGCAATCAAAATAAACGTTACTTTAATGTGCGTTTTCAATTAGCTTCACACGTAGTTTCGATTACTACATCCATATATTATCATATCTCTTTGTCATGTCAACAGAAAAATAAAAGTTTTAATTTATTTTCACATATCGGTACTACATTTTGACTGTACAGTTTTGGTCTGTCATCCACAAAAATAAGGCGGGCAGCGATGGATCTCCCCGGATAAATCCAGTTTCATCTCCATCGCTGCTCGCCTTATTTTTCTTATTAATTCTCTTATTATTTCATTATATATACCGCAGTATCTACTGATTTTGTCCCCGATTGGAATCCTGTGTCTGCTCCTGACTATTCCACTGAAGTCTCTTCTTTCGCATCTGTGACTTGTAGACAAGTATCGCCGTAAGCACCGATACGAACACAAATATCAGCACGCATATCACAAATATCAATCCTGTTGCCATGCCTTTGTCCTCCATGCACTAATCTCTCACCATATCGATCTTGTCTGCGCCCTGCTTCTCAAGATTTTCTGTGATGTTGATATCCGTAGAATTATCAAGAGCTGTCTTTCTGTCACGCATCGCCATGTTCGGATCCCTGTGTCTTGAAGGGCCACCCACACAGCCGCCCTCGCACGCCATACCTTCCATGAAGTCATCCTGGAATCTGTTGAACTTCATGAGGGTCAGTGCCTTCTTGCACTCCTCAATGCCATCACACTTGCACACCTTGACCTCATCCTCACAGCCAAGCTCCTTCATGCTCTCAAGGACTGCCGCTGTGACTCCGCCTGCATTTGCAAATTTCTTGCCGAACAGTGTGGACTGGTCGTTATCTTCAGCCTCAGGCTCAAGCTTGACATCCTTGGCCCTCAGCATGGCTCTGATCTCTCCGTATGTCAGCGCATAGTCCGCAGATTCCTTCTCTCCGGCTGCACTCTCGGCTTTCTTGCCGATACAAGGGCCGATGAATACTGTGACGGCATCCTCATAATTCTCCTTGATATATCTCGACACTGCACACATAGGTGATACGGTCTCAGATACCCTGTCTGCCAGCTCAGGGAAATGCTTCTCCACAAGAAGCTTGAATGCAGGACAGCAGGAGGTTGTCTTCTTCCTGCCCTCTGCCTTGGCCTCCATCCATTCCTTCGCCTCTGCCATGGCTGTCATGTCGGCACCAAGTCCCACATCCACCGCATCGTAGAAGCCTATCTTCTTCATGGCTGTTCTCCAGCTCGCCATGGTGATATCCGCACCGAACTGTCCGTATGTGGCAGGTGCGAACATGGCAAATACCTTCTTACCGGCTCTCATGTCATTTATTATATCTACTATATAAGACTTTGATCCGATCGCACCAAATGGGCACTTGTGGATACATGAACCACAGTCTATACATTTGTCCTTGTCTATGACCGCAATACCTGTTCCATTCTCAGCCACAGATATGGCACCAACCGGGCAGCTCTTGATACATGGACGCATCAGATCTGCAATGGCATTGTACGGACATGCCTTGGCACACTGTCCACACTCCTTACACTTTGATGGGTCGATGTAGGACTTGTCACGTCCCATGCTGATGGCACCGAAACGGCACGCCTGCTGACACGCCCTTCCCATACACTTCTGACAGTTATCGGTTACTACGTAACGTGAAATAGGACATCCTTCACAGGCAGAGTTGATGATCTGGACTACATTCCCATCATCCTCTGTTCCAGGGGCTTTGCCCTCGGCAAGTCTGATCCTCTGTCTGATGACCTCCCTCTCTCTGTATATACAACATCTGAAAAATGGCTGTGGACCGGGAACCATCTTATATGGAAGATTGTCCCTCTCATCATCCAGCCTGCCTTCATACGCAAGCTTTGCCACCTCATAAAGCACCTCGTGCTTTACCTTTAATAATGTAGCGTCATTTGTAATCATGTGTTAACCTCTACTTATATATATTGTGGATCTTCTGTCATAGCAATCACTACGCATATGATCCAGTTGCTGATCGTATCACTCTTCCCATTCAGATCCAGTTATAATCTCCACCCGTTATAGCCAGGCTGAACAATGCATCCATCTTCTCTACCTCTTCTACGCCCTCTACGATACGCATGAGTTTTGCAGTTTTCTCCTCAGCATCTATCGCACTACCTCCATTTATAACATAATTTTCGTTCAATAACAATCTATGCAATTGACCAAAACCATTTATTTTCATTTGAGGGCAGTTATGCTATAATAAAAAACACTTTTAAATATAGTAATCAATCTTTTATATAAGGAAGGCGAAATACAAATGTACAAGATCAATTTTTCAAAGCCAATCAACGTCCATTTCATGGGAATAGGCGGAATAAGTATGAGCGGTCTCGCAGAGATACTTCTGAAGGCCGGATTCAAGGTTACCGGATCAGATATGAAAGCATCTGAGATCACCGATCAGCTTGCCGACATGGGAGCGCTTATCAACATCGGTCAGTGTGCATCTAACATAACAGACAACATAGATCTGGTCGTATACACAGCAGCCATACATCCTGACAATGAAGAGTTCAAGGCCGCAGTGGAGAAGAACATTCCTATGCTCACCAGAGCCCAGCTTCTCGGCCAGATCATGGAGAATTACAAATATTCCATAGCCGTCAGTGGAACCCACGGCAAGACAACAACGACTTCCATGCTGTCCTACATCCTCATAGATGCGGACACCGATCCTACCATATCAGTCGGAGGAATCCTCGACAGCATCGGCGGCAATATCCGTGTAGGCAAATCTGAATACTTTGTAACAGAAGCATGTGAGTACACCAACAGCTATCACGCATTTAAGCCTTTTATCAGTATCATACTGAACGTGGATGCCGACCACCTTGATTTCTTCAAGGATATAGATGAGATCGCTGAGTCATTCCATGTATTTGCCACCAAGACTCCAAAGGAGGGCCTGGTCATCGTGAACGGCGATATGAAGTATTATGATACCGTTGTCAGAGACCTCGAGTGCCGCGTGGTAACATTTGGAAAGGGCGCACAGAACAAATATTCAGCACACAATATACGATTCGATGACTTCGGCCATCCAACCTATACACTGGTTGTGGACGGCAAAGAGATCACTGACATAACACTCAAGGTATTCGGTGAGCACAACGTATACAACTCACTGTCAGCCATAGCGGCATCCCTTGAACTTGGAATCTCCATAGATGTCATCAAACAGGGACTGTCAGAGTGTGTCGGTGCCGAGAGACGTTTTGAGTACAAGGGAACCATCCTCGACAACGTGAGAGTCATGGATGACTACGCTCACCATCCAACTGAGATAGCAGCCACACTGAAGGCAGCAAAGAACACAAGCTACAACGAACTGTGGTGCGTATTCCAGCCACACACCTACTCAAGAACCTACGCTCTGTTCGATGAGTTTGTAGACGCACTCAAGGTATGTGACCACGTCATCGTGGCAGATATTTATGCAGCCCGAGAGAAGGATACCGGACTTGTCTCAGCAAAGCAACTCGCCGAGAAGATCGCCGAGACGGGTACTGATGCGTTCTATCTTCCATCTTTCGACGATATAGAAAATTATCTCTTAAAAAATTGCAAAAAAAATGATTTGTTGATAACTATGGGCGCCGGAAACGTCTATTCTATCGGAAATGACCTGATAAAAAATTAGTTATCCACATTATCCACACAGCTCTGTGGGAAAGTTTTCCCCACAGAGCTTATATTTTTTTGTTGACATAATTTTTACAGAAATATTACAAAGCCCTGTTAAACTATGACTTTTGTATTTTTATGTCTCTTTTTCGTCCACATTATCCACATTATCCACATCCCCACCATTTTTCCCAACCGACTGTATGTTCTGTTTGCATTCCAAAAAGTTCATGTTATAATGCATTTGCGCTAAGGGAAATGCGCTATTTCAGGAGTATGATCAAGGAGTTTTTTGACATGAGCTACATTACTATTACAACAGAAAAAAACGAAACATATTCCTCTATATCAAACTTTTTTATAGACTATTACATGACCTCCGCCAGCGGAGAGTTTGTTAAGGTATATCTGTATCTGGTCAGACTTATGTCTTCCAGTAAACCCGTGTCTGTCGCCAACATAGCAGATCATTTTAATCTCACAGAGAAGGATATTTGCAGAGCCATAAAATACTGGATAAGCCAGGATGTTATGAAGCTCAACTACAACAAGAAGAAGGAGCTTACAGGAATAACTCTTCTCCCTCTTCACGACAAGGGCAGCTCCTCCGACAGCGGAGTTGACGACCTCTCTATTCTCGGCATGGATTATTCCACCGGGGATGACGATAACAACAGCGAGATCACGGCGACGATCACAGATGAAGACAAGGCCGAGGTGCCGGAGCGCACTCTGCCTGACAAGATAACAGTTACACCAGAATTTCTTAGGAAGAAACAGGAGGACGAGGTTCTCTCTGATATTATGTTTGAGACAGAGGCATATTTTGGCAGACCGCTTTCCATGCCTGAATCAGAAAGTCTCATATACATATACGACCAGCTTGGCTTCTCCCAGGAGCTCATCGAATATCTGATCGAATACTGTCTGACCATGGGCAAGGCAAGCTTCAGATATGCGGAGACCGTAGCCATAGCATGGTATGAAAAAGGAATCGACACGGTTGACAAGGCCAAGGCAGACAGCTCCGCCTACAACCCATTTTACAGAAAGGTCTTCTCTGCACTCGGAATACGCAGAAGCAATCCTACCAGCATAGAGACCGCATACATTGACGCGTGGACAGGTGAGATGAATTTCTCAGAGGATCTTATCCTTCTGGCATGTGAGAAGGCCATAATCTCCAAGCCACAGTCCGCCAACTTCGCATATGTCAATGGAATTCTTGAAAACTGGCATAAGAATGGTGTACAATCCATTAGGGATGTCGAACTGCTCGATCAGGAGTTCCTCAAGAAGAAATCAGCGGCCACAGCGCAGCCTGCAGCCACCAGGAATCCGAATGGATTTGCGAACTTCAAGCAGACAGACATGTCCAACCAGTTGGACAAGCTGGAACAGATGCTTGCAGATGAACTCAATCTTGACAAGAGGTAATATATACATATTATGGGCAATATAAATTATGATGATATTTTGTCCCGGCTGAGCAGGATCAGACAGGACAATCTTCGCAGACAGGACAACAGAAAAGCTGAGGTATATGCCAGGATCCCTCGTATAAAGGAGATCGACGATGCCATCGCCCACAGTGCCGTCCAGGCATCAAGGGCAAGGATACTGCATCAGGAAGTGGATGAAGAAGCACTCTCCATGAAGAACCACGCTCTCCGCGATGAGAAGCATCAGCTCATGGCACAGACCGGATACCCTGACGATTATCTGGCACCGATATACAACTGCCCCGCATGCAGAGACAGCGGATATGTAGATGGTAAGCCATGTTCATGTCTGAAACACATGGTCATCAGCCAGTTGTACCAGCAGTCCACCATAGAGAAGGTGCTGGAGACGGAGAATTTTGCCAGCTTCAATCCTGATTTCTACAGAGATGAACACATTGCTGGCTACAATTACACTCCTTACCAGAATGCACAGAGTATATTGTCTGCATCAAGACAGTTCACAGAGAATTTTCAGGACAGCAGACCGGGCATTCTTATATATGGAGAGACCGGAACAGGCAAGACCTTCCTGACAAATTGTATCGCTAAGGAACTTTTAGACAAAGGTTATACAGTTTTATACTTGTCGGCGATAAATTTATTTGATAATATCTTACAGGACATTATAATAAAGGGGGGTCATGAACCGCATCAGAAGATGCTGTATGACTACATATATAACTGCGATTTTCTTATAATTGACGATCTGGGCACAGAGTACACCAACTCATTTGTCCTGTCTCAGTTATTTGAGATTATAAATACGAGAACTATCAAGAGACAGTCTACTCTCATTTCTACCAATCTTGATCTGCAGGAATTCAAGAACAGGTATACAGAGCGTATCATGTCACGAATAGTTGATAGCTATCTCATCTTCAATCTCTACGGAGATAACATCCGCTATGTAAAAAGAATGAAAAGCATAGCCAGGAACAAAAGGTAGACAACGAAAGCAGATTAGGAGGATTTTTATTATGCCAGACGATAGCAAGTTGGAAACAATACCTGTAGGAAGCTTAGGAATCATTGCTCATAAGAGCATTGTACCTCTCGGAGAGAAGGTCGATTCTTATATCGTAAAATGGAGAAAGAACCGTCAGAACGAGAACAAGTCAAGCATCGTATTCCACGGTTACGAGAAGGACTCTTACCTTATCAAGGCAGACTGCCCTAGATTTGGTTCAGGTGAGGCAAAGGGTATTGTCAACGAGTCAGTCCGCGGTAAAGACATATATATCATGCTTGATGTAGGAAACTATAGCTGCACATACACCATGGGTGGCCAGACTCAGAGAATGTCTCCTGACGATCACTATGCTGATCTGAAGAGAATCATCTCTGCCATGACAGACAAGCCTAGAAAGATCACTGTCATCATGCCTTTCCTGTATGAGAGCCGTCAGCACAAGAGATCAGGACGCGAGTCCCTCGACTGTGCAGTTATGCTCCAGGAGCTTCAGCAGTATGGTGTAGACAACATCGTTACATTTGACGCTCATGACCCACGTGTTGTAAATGCTATTCCAAAGAGCGGTTTCGAGAACGTAAAGCCTACTTACCAGTTTGTAAAGGCACTCCTCAGATCAACTCCTGATCTTGAAATAAACAACGATCACATGATGGTCATATCACCTGACGAGGGTGCTATGCACAGAGCGATCTACTTCGCTAACCTTCTCGGTGTAGATGTAGGTATGTTCTACAAGAGAAGAGATTACTCAAGAGTTGTGGACGGACGTAATCCTATCGTTGCCCATGAGTTCCTCGGTGATTCAGTTGAAGGCAAGGATGTTATCATTATCGACGACATGATCGCATCAGGCGAGAGTATGATAGATGTTGCCAAGCAGCTCAAGGCAAGAAAGGCTAAGAGAGTATTTGCACTTGCTACATTTGGTCTCTTCACCAAGGGTCTTGAGGTATTTGACAAGTGTCACGAGGAAGGTCTCATTGAGAAGGTCATCACAACCAACCTCACTTATCAGCTTCCTGAGCTTGCAGACCGCGACTGGTATGTATCAGCCGACATGAGCAAGTACATTGCACTCATTATCGATCACCTCAACCACGATGCATCTCTCAGCGATCTTCTTGATCCATCAGAGAGAATCAGTGCGAGAATTGCTGAGTACAAGGAGAAGCACACTATCTCAGATAACTACGAGAATTACTAATATACAATTATAGACTTACAAAAAAGACCTGCGGAAGCTCACCTGATACATACCATGTATCGCAAGCTTCCGCAGGTCTTTTAATTATTTATTATTAGAAACTTTCTACAATGTCACCACATTGCATGCTATATGAATATCCTCAAGTCTGTTAACCAGATCCTTATCGGATGTAAGCAATATCGTCTGCTCCGTGTTCACCATACTCATCGCCTTGAGCACTCCCGTGAGCTGACTCTCATCGGTCACATCTATCACATCGTCCAACACAAGTGGCATTTTCTCGTTGTTAAGTATCTCTGCAACAGCCAGCCGCACAGCCAGATACACCTGACGAACGACCTCATGTCCCAGGAATTCCGCCCTGAAGAAATGGTCATCCTTTTTCACTGCAACATGCATCTCATCATCGAGCTTTGCCTCCTGATACTGTCCACCGGAGAGTGCGCTAAGAATATCCGATACTCTGCCGTCTATACCGGCAAACAGTCCTGAGAACTCCTCCGATATGTCCATTATGGTATTGATAGCCTTATCTATGGCCTTCTTCTCAGTCTCAAGAACATCATAGTCCGCAAATATGGCGTCTCTCTTCTCCTTGAGTTCATAATAGGCATCCCTCTTCTCTATGGCATCATGCTCCTGGAACTTGAACATATCAAGCTTCCTGTCATGCTCCTCCTGAAAAGCTCTGTCTATCTCAACTCGAACCGTCCTTGACTCAGTTGCTCTTCCCATCTCGTATATGGTTCTCCTGAACTCTTCCTCTGACGGAAGCTTATCACTGTCGAATGCACCTTTCCTGAACAATCCATCTATGATGGTTATAGCAACAAACGCAATCGTACATATCGTGAATAGCTGCTGTATGGACTTCTGAAAACCAACAAGGTGAACCACCAGCATGACCACTGCAACAACCAGTATTCCTGTTGCCATTATGACAAATATATTGTCCGTCAGCTTCTTGTCCTTCTTCTCCTGCTTCTTTTTCTCCTTCAGCTCGTCCTCATCATCTATAGCTTCAACCTCAAGGAATATTCTGCTTCGCTCCCTGTCCTCATCCTCGTCAGGGATCTCAGCATCCTTTTCATTCACAAGCTGCCTTGCCTCCCTCTTCAAACGTGCGATCTCCATATTATAAGCATCAAGCTCCTCACGTCTGGCAGTTCGGATGTCTTCAAGCTCCTTATCAACTTCACCCAGCTCATCCATCTGGGCTTCCAGATCTTCTATCTGAACCAGATACTTCTGATTGTCATATTTCTTCTTTTCATTCTCAAGATACGCCACTGCGTCTGCTCTGTTTATTCCGCTGCAGCCCGTCTCCTTCATATTCTGAAGATACTTCTCGAGTCTGTCACACAAAGCTTTGTCATCTCCGCCCATCTCCTCCGGCGGATCAACACACATTGCATCCACAAATGTGCTCTTGTCCATATCAAACAGGACACCTCTGTAGGAATTCTTAGACACAAGTCTCTCATCCTTCCCGCTCTCTATATCAGTGAGCGTTGCACCGTCCGTGGACATGTTGAAATTTCTCTCCATAAGATGACTCTTTCCAGCATTTGTCACTTGTGCCTTTCCGGCATATCCATTTCCACCGGATGGCTTTCTTAATGCAAAATTGTCTCCCCGGGATCCAAGGCCCTTGGTTTTATTCATACCATACAGTATACCGGACACAAAATCCCTGATCGTACTCTTGCCGGCTCCGGGCTCTCCATAGAGCACATTCAAGCCTTTGTCCAGCTTTATTTCTTTGTTATTGAATTTTCCAAATTCTTTCAAAAAAAGTTTATTTATATACATTACTTTTCTCCAGTTGCTATGATCGCCTCAAGACCATATTCAAGTGCCTTTTTGCTGACCTCGTCATCCTCACCGGACAACTCAGCGATAAATCTTCCAAGTACATTGTGCTCATTGTCCCTCTTGAGACCATCAGCATTGTACTCGAACATCGTATTATCCACAACCTCATATATCTTGTAATCCTGAGACACATCATCAAACTGAGGTCTCACTCCGCGCCCCTTCTGGCCCTTCAGGATAACCCGATATATGTTCTGCGTTCCCATCTTATCGATCTGTTTCAGAACAGCATGCTCGATCTGTCTGTCAGTATATTCCGGCTTTATCTCAAGTCCAAGGTTGATGTAATTCCTGCAGGCAACAGGCTCCCACTTTATCCTTGTCTCTCCGTTTATTATCTGTCCATAAATAAAGCCATGCTTTCCTGTGTCAGAAGGTGACAAAGGCTCCGGCGATCCCGGATATGCCATACGGTTCTTCACCATGTGCTTCGGCTTTCTCAGGTGTCCGAGTGCCACATAGTCAAATCCTGTGTCAGCCAGCTTTCGGAAATTAAATGGACTGTGGCTGGCATCTCCTCCATGCATGAGAAGTATATTGACAGCGCCTTCCGTCTGGGCATCTATCCCCTCTGAAAAATCCTCCGTGTATTCCGTCTGTCCATAGCTGAAACCGGTCACACAGGTATTTATATCTTCAAAATACGCATTGCTGAACTCCCCAGCCGGAAGAAGCACTGTGTTCGATGTGAACTCATAATTCTCCGATGGAGATCCACTTTCAATGTAATCACTACTGCCCGCAATGATCACCGTTCTTGTATTTGTAAGTTTTGCAAGTCTGGCATCAAGCTTTGCAAGATCCGCAGCCTTCGGCGCACTGTGATACAGATTTCCGGCAATGAGAAGCAGATCCACCTTTCTCTCCTCCGCAATTTCCAGTATCCTGTCAAATGTGTTTTCTATCTCTTTCGCGCGGATGTCACTCCAAGGCTTTCCCTTGTCAGGAATCATCCCCAAATGCACATCCGAAACATGAATAAATCTCATATCCTAACCTCTAATCTATAGTTAAACTGCCATTTTCTAATAGCCCACACTTAGTCCACTATTATACAATCATCAAAAGTTTAACCCAAATCAGAGAAAAATACAACATAAGCTATGTTAAAACTTTGTGACATGCAGATACTTCTCCCTCGTTGCAAGCCCTCCTCTTATATGTCTCTCCGCCTTGTTGGCATCCAACACCACCCTGGCCTGGGCCGCCAGCATGGGTCTTATACGGACCAGCCGTTCCGTTATATCCTTGTGCACCGTTGATTTGCTTATACCCATCTTGTCCGCTGTCTGTCTCACAGTCGCCCTTGTGTCTATGATATAATTTGCCGCTTCGATTGCCCGCTCTTCTATGTAATCCTTCAAAGAAAAAGCCCCCGCATATTCTGTTTTTACAGTCTATGCGGGGGATCTGAATGCTATGAAAGAACAGCCAGAGTTTTGTTTATTTTATACTATTTGGATATTGGGAATCTCACAACAAATCTTGATCCTATATCCGCTCTGGATATTACCTGTATGGTACCTCCATGGGCATCCACGATCCATTTAGCGATGGACAGGCCAAGGCCCGAGCCCCCAGTCTCATTATTCCGGGCCTCGTCCGAGCGGTAGAATCTGTCAAATATGTGGGCCAGATCACCTGGATTCATTCCGGTTCCCTCGTCCTCTATCATATAACTGACATAACCGGGCTCCTCTTTTACACCGAGTATTATGGCCGTGCCGGGTTCAGAATACTTCGCCGCGTTCTGGACAAATATCCTGACGGACTGCTTGATCATCGCCACATCGCCGAGCACACACGCCTCATTCTCAGTGCCCCGGAACTCATATCTGTGGCTCTCGTCTATCATCATGGACTCCTCCCACACTTCACTTACCATGCGGTTGAGATCGGTTTTCTCCATGTTCAGGTGCTGCCTTCCACTGTCGCCCCTTGCAAGGAATAACAGCTGTTCCACAAGCTCCTTCATGTGCTGGGATTCATTTTTGAGTGCCTCTATGGACTCTCCCAGAACCTGTTCATCCTCCTTCCCCCAACGGTCGAGCATGTTCACATATCCCTGGATCACCGCGATAGGCGTCCTGAGCTCGTGGGAAGCATCCGACACAAATCTCATCTGACGTTTCTCATTCTCCTTCATATTCCTGAGCAGATTGTTGAGCGCGATCTCTATACTCTGAAGATCCTTGTCTCCGGTATGTATAACCTGCTCGTCGTCATCCGCGGACAGATGGGATATGGCTTTCTCCAGATCGTCTATCTTGTTGTGATCCATAGGCTCCTTGCTGAGTTTTTCCGCCGTCACCGCCAGATCATTCAGCGGTTTCAATCTTCTTCTGACATCCGCTGTCCTGAACAACGCAACAAACAATACTATAGTCTCCATCCCCAGCAATATAACGCCCGGAATCTCTATGATATCCCAAAGGATCTTAACGTCATATCTGTACTTCTTCTCATCTGACCCTTCTATTATATATTCATACGCTCCGCCATCTTCATTTTTCTCAACGTAATATCTCATTCCACCCACGCCCTGTGGCAGCTGTTTCCTGCCCCACACAGCAAATACACTTACAATAAGAAAGGCAATGACGATATCTATAAGTATCACATTGCCCAGTTCTTTGAGCCAGAAGCTCATGTTGATCCTTCTGGCTATCGATGACATTCTTTTGTTTTCGTTAGTTTTCTTTCCCATGTATTTTCTCTCTATCTATGCGTATCCGTGTCATGCGTTGCTGGCTTGTCACATATCTGTCTGCTCTGCTACGATATCCGGCTTGTCACATATCTATCTGCTCTATCCTGGCATCCAAAATGGTCATTCTTTGATAACATATCCGACACCTCTGACGGTGGTGATCAGCTTAACTCCAAATCTGTCATCTATCTTTGTTCTCAGATACCTCACATACACATCTATGATATTGGTCTCTCCCAGGTAATCATATCCGCACACCGCATTCAGCAGCTTTTCCCTGTCCATAACGATGTCCTTGTTTTCCATGAGCGTCCTGAGCAGCTCAAATTCCCTGTTTGTCAGCTCAACTATCTCGCCGCACACTGTAACCTCATGCCTGTCGGTGTCCATGCAC
Organism: Coprococcus sp. AF38-1; assembly: GCF_003603945.1. NCBI lineage: Bacteria > Bacillati > Bacillota > Clostridia > Lachnospirales > Lachnospiraceae > Coprococcus > Coprococcus sp. AF38-1. The sequence goes on along the minus strand of NZ_QVGO01000006.1, from coordinate 71,947 downwards.
ACTCCACGGATCTCTATCCTGTGTGTGTGAACCTCCGCAACTCCGCGTCTCTTCAACGCAACCCTTATCCTGGCAAGCAGCTCCTCTATGGCAAATGGCTTGGTGAGATAATCGTCTGCACCGGCATCAAGACCAGATACCTTGTCCATGACCGCATCTCTCGCGGTCAGCATGATGACCGGCACATCACTCTCCTTGCGGATTCTTCGAAGCACCTCCAGACCGTTGAGTCCCGGAAGCATCACATCCAGCACCACGAGGTCGAAGCCACCGGACAGAGCTTTGTCCAACCCTGTTCTTCCATCAAATACCTTCTCCGCCTCGTATCCCTCATGTAGCAGCTCCAGCTCCACAAATCTTGCAATTTTCTCTTCATCCTCCACAATGAGAATCTTCTGTGCCATATCTTTTTCCTTTCTTTTATGACGGACGCTTGTTATTGACGTCGGACTTAAGGTTGTCTACTGAGTCGGCTACTTTGTCACATGCGCTATTAAGGTTTACGTTGATGTCACCAATTCCTTCAAAATGGTACCTGCACTCACAGAAGAGACCTACAACAAGAAGTGGAAGCACTACCCAGAATGCAAGTATGAGTGCGATCACAAGCACCAGAACCGGAACGTTTATCATGGTCTGGCCTCTGCGTTCTACTATGAATGTGCTATCCACACTCTTCTTTAACACCTTGCCGCACCATTTGAAAAATTTGTCCATCATCTGTCCAAACGTCACTTTATTGCAGTCATTTGTATATGTCTGCTGTGCCTGCTCGAACTCTGTTGATGTCTGCTGCTCTGCGCCTGTGGTAAAGCTCTCCACCTCAGGGGCTTTCACCTTGTCCAGCTTCTCAAGATAAATGATCGCATCCAGCAGATCATAATCGCATGCCTCAAGCGCATTCTTTGCATCCTCGTAACTTACGCCTGTTTTTTCTCTTAACTTTTCTACCTTTTCCAGTTTATCCATAATCTTTGCACCCTTTCTCATTATCTTAGTTTCATCGTCTTCCGATGATCTGTCATCTTTCTTATCGTTTGCTGCTGATATCATCAACTGATGTTATTACTATACCAACCGATGATTAATCTAAAATATGAGAAAGATTAAAATCAGGTTAATTTTATAATGAATAGAAGGATATGTCAAAGTTTGTTCCCCTTTTTATCTCGCTGCTATTTTTTACTATAAGTTAACTTATATTTATTTTATATTGTATTAAATTAGCTTTAAGTGTATAATTTGTTCAAAAGGAGGTTGATTACTATGTCCGATATAGAATTTGAAAGAAGAATGAATGACCAATTTGCAAAGAATCTTTTCTTTTTTCTTAATAAATATCAATATACTCAAGCTGCCTTTGCTAAGCAGATGAATGTCAGCACTGCAACTGTGTCAAATTGGTGTAACGGACTAAAGTCTCCCCGAATGGACAAAATTGACCACATGTGCGCTATTTTCAATTGCTCTAGGTCTGATCTTCTGGAAGAAAAAGATATCATAAGAAGCCAAAAGAAATCAGAGGCATATGCAATTCCTGTATTTGATTATATATCATGTGACAAAACATTTTGTTCAACCGAAAAGATTATTGATACAGAAGAAATACCCGAAAGTCTTGCTAAAACTGGCGAATTCTACGCTCTTAGAATAAAGGGGGATAGCATGGAACCCAAGATCAGCAGCGGCGACGTTGTAATTGTCCGTCAACAGGATGATGCAGACACAGGGGACACTGTTATTGCTACAATAGCTGGTGAAGACGCCGTGTGCAAACGCCTGAGAAAATATAAAGAAGGACTGGAACTGATTTCCACCAACCCCAGCTATGCACCGCTCTATTTTGACGATGAAACCATAAAAAATAAACCTGTCAAGATCATTGGTAAGGTAGTGGAGTTAAGGGCAAAATTTTAATGGATTGGAGTGATTATTATGCTTTTTTATGTATATGATGAGAATACTTCCTCGACTGCTCCTATTGAGGTATCAGATATACCCGAGTTAAGCGAACAGGAACTTGAATTTATATATGATGATAAAATCAGAAAAGTATGGCACTCACAGGAGGAGGAATGGTATTTTTCCATAATTGATGTAATTGACGTTTTGACCGATAGTTCCGATCCAAAACAATATGTAAAAAAGTTACGATCCCGCGACCCAGAATTATCAGCTAACTGGGGTACAATTTGTACCCCTATTCAAATGATAGCCGCTGATGGTAAAATGCGTAAAATCCAAGCAACAAACACACATGGGTTATTGAGAATTATCCAGTCCATTCCGTCAAAAAAGGCTGAGCCATTCAAGCAATGGCTGGCAATGGTGGGCAAACAACGTCTGGACGAGGAAGTTGATCCTCAGATTGCTATAGATCGTGCTATAGAATCATACCGCAACAAAGGATATTCTGAAGATTGGATAGCCCAGCGTATGCGTGGGATAGAGATTCGTAAAGATATGACCAATGAGTGGAGGCGTGCCGGAATTACCGATTCCAGACAGTATGCTTCTCTTACAAACATACTTACTGCCGCATGGTCAGGAAAGACAGTGAAAGAATATAAAAAGTTTAAGGGACTGAAAAAAGAAAATCTCAGAGACAATATGACTAACACAGAGCTTGTCCTGAATGCTCTTGCAGAGATATCAACAACAGAGATATCAAAGGCAACTAATCCTCAAGGTATAACCGAGGCCACAGATGCTACCATCCAAGGTGGCAATATTGCCAGAAATGCACGTGAATCCCTTGAAAAGCAGATAGGGCGCAGCATACTATCCCCATTAAACTCCAACACTCCCAAGCTGCTTGATGACAGCAAGGAAAAGTAATATAAACCGAATATGTCACAACTATAAAATGCGTATGAATCCTCAGACAACAGTCTCGGTTATTCATACGCATTTTTATCTTTTCCATATCACACCGTTCCCGCAGCAATCTTCGCCGTGGACTTCTTCACACAGTAAAGACATGTCGGCAATATATAGATGGTCGCTGTGACCCACGCTGTCTGGTCAGCAAAACAGATGGCCGTGAATCCAAATGTTCCGACAAATCCCAGGCTCACTATGATCCTGGCCGCCATCTCTGTAACACCTGAGAATATAGCCCGACCGGAATATCCAAGTCCCTGTGTCACCATACGCGCCACGTTCAGTATACCGAGACTCCAGTAGAAGAATCCCATACATCTGAGGTATTTCGCAGAGGCATCAAGTACGTCGACTGCGCTCTTCTTTACAAATATCATTGAGAGCGGCCTGCCAAAGAATATCATGATAAGTCCTGCTATCAATCCATATCCCACTGCGACTGCTATCGCCTGCCACAAGCCCTGTTTTATACGTTTTGCCTGTCCGGCGCCAAGGTTCTGGCTGCAGAACACAGATGCCGCCGTTGCAAATGCATCAAATGGACACATAGTGAACTGCTTTATCCTCATACCGGCTGTGAAGCCTGACACATACAAACTTCCCAGCTTGTTATTTGCAGACTGCATGACCATACTTCCTATGGCAGTTATGGAAAACTGCAGGCCTGTCGGAATTCCCATGACGAGAAGTTCCTTCACTGCAGATCCCTCTATCTCCCTGTCCTCCGCCTCAAGATGCATGATCTGAACCTTCTTGAAGATATATACAAGACACACTATTCCACTCACCGCCTGTGCCGTGATGGTTGCTATAGCCGCACCGGCGCAGTCCCATTTGAGGACAACTATGCAGAACAGGTCAAGGAATATGTTGAGTATTGCCGAGAACGCCAGAAACATGAACGGCGTTCTGCTGTCTCCCAGAGACCTGAGCACACTTGACAGATAGTTGTACATGAGTGTGAACGGAATTCCCAGGAATATAACTATAAGATAAGCATATGCCTTGTCATATATATCCTGAGGAACCGAAAGCAGATGAAGTATCTGATTACAGCACACCGAACATACAATCGTGACTATCAACGCTATGATGCCCGTCAGCACCGCGCCGTTAAATATATACTTTCTCATCTTGTGCAGATTATTTGCACCAAAATACTTTGCAACAGGAACACCAAATCCTGCGCAACAGCCCATACAGAATCCCAGAACCAGAAACTGTATACTGCTGCTTGCTCCAACTCCCGCCAGAGCCTTATCTCCCAGTATCTGCCCCACAATAGCCGCATCTATTATGTTGTACGTCTGCTGGAGCAGATTGCCGAGCAAGAGCGGGGTGGCAAACTGCAGCATCAGACTGAGGGGCTTACCGGAAACCATGGACTTAGCCATGTCTTACACCTTCCTTACATTATTGATAGGACAATGAGTTGCCAATTTTTTCTTTGAACACAGAGTTGCTATACATATCATTCGCTGGGTTGCTTCCGCTTATTTCGCCCTGCAGCGGTACTAAGGTGCCGCCTCACATCGCCACCTAAGAACCGGCGGGCTCAAATTCCCTGCTCACGATATGTATAGCAACTCTGTGTAACAACTTTATTGTGACAACTCACCTGTTAGATGAATAATAACTACGTATGTAAGTCGGTTTCAGACTTACTTTATGTTTATTATCCTTATCTCTTATAACAGTTTTCCAGCCAAAGCTTCGAGCGCTGCCACATCCGACTGCTTGAACGCGGACCTTATTGTCACATGCTCATCCACGATCTCTATATCCTTCATCGCTGCCATCTGCTCTTTCATGAGTTTCGCCGCCATTGGTGCCCATGAACCATTTTCAATGAAAGCGACCTTTCTCTTCTGGTATGCCTTCATCTTCAAGTGGTTGATGAAATCCGCCATGACAGGCATCACACCGCCATCATATGTTGGGGCTGCAAGCACAAGTCTGTCGTATCTGAATGCATCCTCTATACACTCTGCGATATCATCCCTTGAGAGGTCTGATATCGCAACCTTTGGCGCCCCCTTTGCCTCAAGTATCTCCGCCAGCTTCTTTGCCGCCTTCTCTGTGTTGCCGTGGAGACTGCAGTATGCGATGAAGATTCCCTCATCCTCAGGTGTGTAGGTTGACCACAGCTGATATTTGCCTATGTAATATTCAAGATTCTCTGTGAGTATAGGTCCGTGAAGTGCGCATATCTTCTGTATGTCAAGTCCTGCTGCCTTCTTGAGAAGTGCCTGTGCAGGCATTCCATACTTTCCAACTATATTGAAGTAATATCTTCTCGCCTCGCATGCCCAGTCCTCATCTGTATCCAATGTTCCAAACTTGCCAAATGCATCCGCTGAGAAGAGTATCTTCTCGCTCTGCTCATATGTGACCATGACCTCAGGCCAGTGAACCATAGGAGCCATAAAAAACTGAAGTGTATGGCTTCCAAGTGAGAGTGTCTGTCCCTCTGCAACGGTCACGCTTCTGTCTGCCACAGGAACCTCAAAGAAGTTTGGAAGCATTGCGAAAAGCTTTGCATTTGATACAATCTTGATATCCGGGTATTTTGCAAGCACATCACCAAGATTCGCCGAGTGATCAGGCTCCAGATGTGAGATTATGAGATAGTCAGGCTGCCTGTCTCCAAGCACCTCTGCCACATTTGCAAACCACTGGTCTGCGCACTTTGCATCCACCATATCCATGATGGCTATCTTCTCGTCCATGATGACATAAGAATTGTACGCTATTCCGTTTGGAACTATATACTGGTTCTCAAAAAGGTCTATGTCCTTGTCATCCACACCTACGTAAAATACTGTGTCAGTTACATTCTTAAGCATTGTATATCCTCCTTTTGATCCTAAGTATCTAATATAAATAATCCACGTTGTGTCCACATGATAAAATAATCGTTGCGACAGCTGCACTTGTGCAGACTATCATAATGACAGTTAATTATAACATACTAAATGAAAATAGAGAATCAGCACATAAGACCTGATTCTCCATTTTTTGATATTTTTTTATCATTGTCTGCTTACCCTTCTCTGCATCTTCTCCTGATACATACTGTGATCCGCTTCCCTCACATACTCTTCAAGGGTTTTATCACCATCCGGGTCTGTTATAACATAGCCTATACTAAACTCCAATTCAAACGGAAGCTTCTCCTGCGCCGCTATCTCCCTGGCCTTCTCAAGTATCGCCGCCTTTCTTTCCTCAGGAGTCTCATCCTCATCGTATATAGATATGGATACGAACTCATCTCCGCCGTATCTAACCGGAATACTGCTTATTCCACCGCCTCCGGCCACAGCTCTGGCTGCATTTCTTATAGCCTTATCGCCAAACTCATGACCGTATGTATCGTTTATATATTTAAGCCTGTCCATATCGGCAAACATTATGAGAAGTGCCCTGCCCTGGTCCGCAGCCTTGTCAAATGCCTTTGCGGCGATCTGTCTCATGCCTTCCCTGTTGTATATCTGGGTAAGCGGATCCTTTATGGATATTGCCGTAAGCTCCTGATTGATCTGCTCTAGCCTCCATTTATTGAACAGGTTTATCATGGCTACATTCACTTCGCTCATTACAGTTGACCAAAGCTGCTTATCCATGAGGTAATATCCATTTTCGACACAGCAGAACCCAACTGCCTTTTCTCCGAAATGAAATGGCGCAAATAAAAATATATTGCCGCCGGCCTCATCATCCAAAAGTGGAAACATACTGTGGTATGTATCGCTATCGCCATCCGCTATGCCCTGCCTGTACACAATCTGCATTCTATGAGGATAGCCCTTCACAGCAAATACATCCTCATCGTACGCCGCCGATAGTGTCGGGCCAGCTCCCCCCATCTCCACAAGGGATCTGTCGACAACCATAACGCATTTCTTACACTCTGCCTGTGAATATGCCGTCTGTACACATGGATAAAGGCCACTGTAATCACCACATTTGCTGAGCAAATGCGTGAAGTCAAGTGTGCTCTCATCTATCTCCTCGCGTTCCACAACTCCCATTATATAATTCTTCAGGTACTGTCTGCCGTTCAGCATAGCATCCGTGCCACAGCCACAACTCTCCGTAAATATACAATTATAATCTATATAAGAGCTGGTATCCGGATTGTTTCCCGCCCAGATATTCAGCATGATCTCTGCAGCCGCAGCTCCGATCTTCTCACGGATCCTGCTCACCGTTGTTATGCGCGGCGTATAGTACGCTGCTTTATCAAAGTTGTCAAATCCCGTAACCTTAAAATCATTTGGCACTGAAAGTCCAAGTGCTTCAGCTCTGTTGCACACACCCACCGCCAGGTTGTCATTTGAACAGATTATTACATCCGGAAGAATCTTCTTCACTATCTCCCGTTCTTCCAGCCTTCTCTCATCCATCTCCTCATTATTCGAAGCCTCGGCATCCGGAGCAGAATCCGCAAAACTGCCACTGGTTATCTCACCGTACACCTCCGCAGGTCCACCGTAATCCGGTCCGTCCTTCTCATGTTTTATACACGTATGTCCATGTGCTCTGAGCAGCTCCTCGAATCCCGTCACGCCGTCATTAAAACCAAAATCTCCAAACAGGACATCCTCATCCTCAACCTTGAGTCCATACACATCCATACAATCGCAGAATGCACGGCATCTCTCCTGAGCCTCATAGTTGTCCTTTGGTCCGGCAAGATACCATACCTTCTTCGCACCATGTTTCTCTATCATATGCCGGGTCATGTCATACATAGCATCGTAATTGTCTATTCCCACAAAATGCAGACCGTCAAAAGCAGTCTCGAGGCTTATAGCCGGAACTCCGCTCTTCCTTATCCTGTCCAGCAGTTCCGCCGTGACTTCCGGATATTTGATATTGTTGACAGATATTATGATCCCATCAAAGTCTGTCAGCTCCGGAAGATTATATATATTGTATTCTCCATAGCTGTAACCGTCGTCCCTGTTCCAATTGCCATTGCTGTTGAATATGTACAAATTCACATCAGCCCTGGCTTCCTTTATCTTCTGCATAAATCCCAGCGGCCAGGCGTAGGTGAAATACCTCTTCCAGCCATCCATGAACAATGCTACTTTTTTCATACCTTACCTCCTGATCAATCAGAACAACCCGTCCTGTCCCCCATCTGTAAATTTGCCAAATATATTAAAAAGGCGCATCTGCATATATTATACACAGACCCGCCCAGCCAAAACATATCCAAATGTATCAAAAATATGTACTTTACTATCAGAAACCACGGGGACGGAGGGGACAGACACCTACGTCCCCATAATTTACTTAAGTGGATAGTCGTCATGCGCCGGCTTGTAATCACGTATAGTCTTAAGTGCCGGCAGAGCATGTCCGTCATAATCAAAAAGTGCCTGATTTGCCCATTCATTTCCGCATGGTCCAGACTCCTCTATATATGAAAGAGCACCTTCTGTAGCCCAGCCGCTTCCAGGTACCGGTATCCAGCCAGCCTCCCAGTAGTAAAATCCATCGCCACCAGGAACATCATCTATCAGCTTCATTATGTCGTTCATGAAATCCGCCTGTCCCGCAGGTGTCATAGGGTAGTCAAGCTTCTCCACCAGTGAAGGCTTTGTGGCATAGCCCTTTCTATCGTCAGGTCCCAGTTTCTCATATTCTGCGTAGTCCTCCATAGTAAATCCCATGGAAACCTCCGCGATAACTATCTTTTTGCCGTATCTTTCCGCCATATCCCGCATATTTGCCTCCAGCTCCTTCATGGTTCCATGCCAGAACGGATAATACGACATTCCAATTATATCAAAATCTTCTCCTCTTTCCATGTAGTGGTCAAACCAGTCCACATACATAGGATTGTTGCCGCCATTGTCGAGATGTATCATGACCGGAATATCAGAGTCAACCGATCTGACCGCCCTTATTCCGGCGCTCACAAACTTTGCGATATTGTCATACTCCGGTTTCTGCCCCAGAGGCCACATCAGTCCGTTTGTAAGCTCGTTTCCAACCTGAACAAGCTGAGGGAAAACGCCCGCATCCTTCATCTCTAAAAGGGTATCCCTTGTGTAGTCGTACACAGCCTGCTCAAGCTGATCCGCATCCATGCCTCTCCACGCCTTCGGCACCCTCTGCTTGCCCGGGTCAGCCCAGAAATCACTATAGTGATAATCAAGCAGAATGCTCATTCCATGATCCATAGCGCGCTTTGCGAGTTTTTTGTATACCTCAAGGTCATTTGTGCCCGCGCCATAAGGTACGCCGTCCTCCGTGTACGGATCATTCCACAGACGAAGTCTCACAGAATTCACACCATAGTTCTTCAGTATGTCAAATATATCTCCCTGCACACCATTGTCATAATATTTCGCACCCAGCTCTTCAACCTCGGCAACAGTGGAGAGATCCACGCCCTTTATATAATCTGCCATATTTTTTGTCTCCTTCACCTGCATTTATTTTACTGCCTATTATAACAAAGAACAGCCGCCGAAGAAAAATGTTCTGCATACTTCAACGTCTTTTACAACATGCTCCTGATGTATCAGTTCATCTTCATCTGTCGGCGGCCGTCTATCCAGATGACACCTGTCACCTAGTCGTCAAATGTAATCCTGTCATACATTCTTCCGTATTTTATTCTGATGAGTTCGTTCTTTGCCAGAACGTCCTCCTCTGGTCCAACATACTGACAACGGATACAGTAGTATTCCTTCTTGTCCTTATCATAGAACATATCTATATCCAGATCTCTCATAAAACACATTGGACATCTGTAATTTAATTTGCCTTTTCCAGACTGAGCCATGTTGAAAATACCTCCTTATCCTTAAGTGTCTTTGTAAACCCGAGAGTGAACATTGGCGAGAACGCATATCCCTCTTTGAAATATCCTGTTGCATCGCTGCCAGATGCTCCCATGGCAGCCTTTGTCTCGATCGCAGGTATAACTGCTGACACCTCATCGGCGCCTGCGAGATCCTCTTCTCTGCACTTGTACTCATATGTGAGTGACTTGCTCTCTGAAGCATTCTTTGCTGTGAGAGTGATTCCTGTCATGTCCTCTGGGTACTCTGTTGTACCGTAGCATGCCACCATGTACTCATTGATCTCAACCTCTGCATCAGGGTTGCTCATCTCGAGGATAGTTCTTTCATGTCTTATCTTGGATGAACCCTCCTCAAAATATATCTTTGTCTGAAGTTTAACTGTCAGATCGTAGAACTCGATGTCAACCGGGTCAAGTGTAAGGATTCTTGTGCTTCCCTCCTGCGAGAATGTTGCCTTTGTTCTGCACAGACAGAGGTCGACCTCCTCACCCTTGTAGCTGATCTTGGCACTTCTCACAGTACCCTCTCCAGCATAGTGTGTGAAATATCCTGCTCTGTACTTCTCCTGGATCAGGAATGGATATGAAGCATCCTGAACATGTGGAGTTCCGATACCTACAGGCCAGTTGAGCTTTGCAGCGTATGGTCTGAGGTCAACGATCGCACCGCCCTGATCCATGTTGATCTGGGCTCTCATGTATGGATCGCAGTACCAGAATATCTGCTTGTCTGATCCGTACAGTATATCCTTCCAAAGAGCACACTCAGGCTCCTCGTATGTCTTGTTCTCTCTGTAGAAGTCAGCAAATTCAGCCATTGTCATGTCGATACATTTGCCTTCCTTCTTCAGGTCGCCATAATACTTCATTCCATCCTCGTAGCTCTTCTTGAGCAGCTCGTATGGAGCCTCCCAGCGTCCCATCTTGTTCAGCCAGCCTGGTCCAACGAACATCATGTTGTATGAATATCCATTGTTGAACTTAGCCAGATGACGATACTGGTCGATCAGATTGTACAGATATGGGTACTCCCATGTCTTGCTGTCATAGATCATTCCACGGAGAACGTTCTGTGGATGTGTACCAAAGTTAGAACCATTTCCATCATAGCATGCCAGCAGATCTCTTGAAAGATGCGGGATGGCAACGATTCCGCTGTCCTCAGCCTCATTTGCTGCAGGTGCATGTGTGTTCTGCTTTGAAGGTATCCACGGATTCCATGGGCCGCCATCAAACAGTGTGTACCATGAGTTGTTACATGTGTGGTAAGCCTTAGGGCCCTCCTCCCAGCATGTTGCAACTGCACACTTGACTGATGGATACTTCTCCTTGATGTAGTTTGTAAGCTCAGCATCCATATAGTATGAACCTGTAGACACTGGATAAAAGCCAAATATATCATGGAACTTTCCAAATACGTCATCGACGATATTCTTCTTGTCCTCCATTGAGAACATCCAGATACAGAAGTCCTTGGTCTTGTACTTCTCTCTGAACTCTGTGCAGGGAAGTCCGAGAAGTGAGAGCGCTATCTCATCTCCATACTTCTCATGATGCTCCTTGGCGAGTGATACAGCCTCCTCGTTAAAAAGGCTGGCATATGTCATCTGAATAGTAGTCTTGAGTCCGTTCTTGTGAGCTGTCTCCTGCTGGAACTTGAATATGTCCAGTGACTCTGTGAGGAGAGCTTTTCTTCCGATATCCTCTGCCTGACCATGGCCTGTAACCTTCTCGGCATACTCAGGAACCATCTCAGGACGATGGATAATGTTTACAATAAATGTATTCTCCATATCTTAAATCTCCTATTTCGTATATGTTGTAACCTTTTGATCTAAAGATAATCGTCCCCAAATAAGCGACAATATCCTCATTTTTCATCCTGTCTGCCCTATTTTAGGGCTAATTATAGCAGGCATCCGCACCACCATCCATATGTGGTCCATCCGGCAACGCAGACACCTGCCCAAAATAAATTTTCTCATTTCTCTCAGACCGTCCGCCTTAACCCTTTACAGAACCGCCTGTCACGCCCTCTACATAGTACTTCTGCATGATGACGAACAGTATTGAGATAGGGATAGCTACCACGATACCGCCGGCGCAGAATACTGAAAAGTATTTGTTGACGAGTGATTTTTCAAGCATATTGTAAAGACCTATAGCTACTGTCCAGTCCTTCGAAACTCCTGAGTTGAGCATAAGCTTTGCGAATACAAAATCGCCCCAAGGTATAAGGAAAGAACTGATTACCTGATACACAACTATTGGCTTACACAGAGGAAGAATTACCTTCGTAAATATCTTTGCCTCCGAAGCGCCCTCAAGTCTGGCAGCCTCCTTAAGTGACATTGGTATTGTGTCCATGAATCCCTTCATGATGAGGAATCCAAGTCCCGATCCCGCTGAGTAAACTATGATCATACCGAAATGGCTGTTTGTAAGTCCCAGCATCTTCAGGATAAAGTAAATTGCTATCATGAGAAGTGGGCCAGGAAACATATTGAGTATCAGCGACGCACTCATGATCTGTTTTCTGCCGTTGAATCTCAGGCAGCTCATCGCATAGCTGACCATAATTACAAATATAGTAGAGATGATACATGTAAATACTGCAATAATAAGTGTATTCTTGAACCATGACACATACTGCACAACCGAGTCAGGTCTTGTAAGCAGCTGAACAAAATTGTCCATAGACCAGCTCGTTGGGAAGAAATGCGCTGTATTGATTCCCTTATATCCGCTGAATGAAGTGACAATCAGCCAGATGATCGGAACCAGCCAGATAACTGCGAGGACAAGTAATACGATATGTTTAACGATTGAACCTATTGTTTTCTTCATTACTGGTACTCCTCCTCTTTATCTCCTGCAATCATTCTTGAGAATGATATAAGTGTAAATGCTGCACATATGATAAATACTATGATACCGATAACAGATGCCATCTTGTAGTCGTAGTATTCATTTGTAAGTCTGAACAGCCATGTAACAAGAAGGTCAACTTCCTTCGCATGCGAATTGGCGAGAGCCTGATTCTGTGTGACGAATACATCCTGTGTGAGCAGGTAGATTACGTTGAAGTTGTTGATGTTCTTTACAAAGTCTGTTATAAGTGCCGGGCCCTGGATGAACAGGATATATGGCATTGTGATCTTCCAGAACACCTGGAAATTTGTTGCTCCATCGATCTTTGCACTCTCGATCTGATCTGTAGGTATGTTCATCAGAACGCCTGTTGCGATCAGCATCTGGTATGGAACACCGACCCAGATATTGATGAGAATGATCATTACCTTTGCCCAGTGAGGATCAGTCAGGAACGGTATATATGTAAGATGCTCACCGACAAGTCCTGCATGCTTAAGCAGGTCTGTGATACCGATATTTGAGCAGATAGTGTTCACAATACCGGAATCAGCGAAGAAGTTTCTAACCAAAAGCAGTGTTACGAACTGTGGAACTGCTATTGATATGATGAAAAGTGTTCTCCACATCTTTGGCAGCTTGGTTGTCTTGGAATTGATCGCCTTGGCAAGAAGGATACCGCCTATGAATGTGGTAAATGTCGCCATGACCGCCCATACAAGTGTCCAGCCAAGAACCTTTCTGAATGAATATCCAAATGTTACTGTCATGCTGTTTGAGAACAGGCTTGCAAAGTTCTTGAAGCCCACCCATGTAAACAGTGAGTTTGGTGGAAGGTGCTGCTGATCATAATTGGTAAATGCCACTGCAATAAGTATCAGTATTGGCAGAATATTCATTATGACTACACCAATTGTCGGAAGTGTGAGAAGTGTTATGTGGAACTTCTCGTTGAAGAGTGACTTCATATCTTCCTTGAATGTATTTATATGTTCTCCATTTTCCTTCATCTGCTGAAGCTTGTACACTGTCTTGATATTGTGAATGTAGAAAAGCACGAATATAAGAATGATGAACAACGCAACCACCGAATTGAGAAGGATCTGGAAAGAATTGTCGTAATTATTAGTAGTTGTCTGCATGGTGAGTGGATCAAATACCTGCTCAAACTTTACAGTTCCAAGAGTTCCAAATTTGGCAAGGTTTGGTGCCGCATAGCCTACGCACATCAACACAAACGCAGCCTCAACGATGAGCATGATCAAACCATTGACGATCTGCTTTCTTGCGAAGTAACCTGCACCCATGATAACCGCTGAGAGCTTAACCCATATATCACCTTTTGCAAAAGCAACACCAAAATTCTTGAAATATCTTCCTATGGCTTTAAAGAATCCTGATATTTTCTTCATGAAAAAGCTCCTCTCTTTTTAAAATGCCCCATATGCCACGAATGACATATGAGGCATTCTCATTATAACTTATAAATATTATTCAAAGTACTTCTTATTTAAAATTACTCCTGTGATACAGGTGCCTCAATTCCTTCTACAGCGTTGTCGAGAAGCTTCTGAAGATCTGTTCCGTCCGGATTACCCTGAGCAAGGATTGAACCAAGTGTCTCTGCTGGTGTCCAGTAGTTACCGCCTACACGCTGTGGTGTTGCATATGCTGCCTGAGCTGCAAGAGCTGATATAGCTGGATTAGCCTTAACTTCCTCTGACTCTGAAGCGTTGATGTTTGAAGGACCAAGACCTCTCTGCTTAAATCTTGTAACCTGTGTATCCTCTGATGTAAGATACTCAGCAAGAAGCATTGACCAGCCTACGTTCTTTGAATGTGGGTTTACACCGATAAGCTTGCAGCCTGAGAATGATGCCATCTGAACCTGCTTGCCTGCAACTGTGTATGTAGGGAGCTTAGCTGCTGCATAGTTCTCGCCCCATGCTGCCTCAGCGTCTGCTGCTCTCCATGTTCCGTTAACTGCTGCACAGATCGTACCCTCAGCGATTGCTGTTGCCTGTGTAGGATCATCCATATCTACAAATACGCCTGTCTTAAAGAGATCAAGAATTGCCTGAGCTACGTCTGTACCGCCTGCCTGATTCCAAGTACATGTATTTGTAAGTCCGTCATCGTTAAGTGTAAGGTCAAGACCTGCGCCCTGGAAGAATGAGTATACATACCATGCATCTGATACGTTCATAGCGATCTTCTTGTTTGCCTTCTTTGCTGCCTCGATCATGGCATCCATCGACTGAACATCATCCTCTGTGAATACTGATGAATCATAGAACATGAAGTATCCGTTGTCTGCTGTCATTGGATATGCATATAATGTTCCATCAACAGAAGCTGCCTCTATAGAAGCTGCCACATTCTCGTTTGCAACATCAAAAGTGTATGTAGCCTGTACCGGCTGAAGTGCACCAGCCTTAACCAGCTCATTGATCTGATCATCAGCAAATGCGAATACATCAGGAGCAGCCTCAACGTCTACCAGGATATCATCCTTTGCCTTTGACTCAGACTCGGCTCCGAGTGTGATGTTGAAGTCAACATCTGAATACTTTTTCTTGAATTCTTCAATAACCTGTGTTGTGAGATCCTGATCTTCCTCAGAAGCCCATACCGAAAGATCTACAGTTCCTGTTGTTGCATCAATTAAGTTCTGAATTGCATCATCTGATGCTGCAGCCTGTGTTGTGCTGTCGCCAGCAGCTGCTGTTGTTCCTTCGTCCTTTGAATCTGCGTTGCCACATCCCGCAAGGCATCCTGCCATCATCGCAGCAACAAGTGTTAATGATAAAACTTTCTTTCTCATTCTTATGTCCTCCTCTTTAAATAAATAATAAGAAAATTAGTTGCTCTTTTTGTTTCCCGTGCGCAATCGGTTGTTCTTTATGGTTATATATTATCAGTTCTGTTTATTGTTGTCAACTACTAATTCATATAACTTTCAAAATAAAAAAATATACATTTTGCACAAGTCACTTTGTTTGGAAACGTTTCCATGTTCGTTATATTTTGCGCACCCGTTTGCGTTGCACACTATATATGGTAATATTTGTTAATCATCTGCAATCCCATATGTAAGATTTTCATGTTTCATTTCCTTTTCCAGCCATTATTACACTCATTTAGGCCGTTTTTTCATTACTTTTCTCTTTGTTACACCATAGAATATTGCTATAACAGCAATATTCTATGGTGTATTTTCATGCCCGTCGCGCATCATTTTTTGCGCATGTTGCGCATATTCTGGCTCTTTTCACATAAAAACAGGGCGTCAGCCAAACACTGACGCCCCTCTGGGAAGGATATATAACTATGAATTACTTCGTTGACTCTTTTAATCTGAGTTCATAACCCAGATGTGTCTTCTTCTTAACTTCGTTGCCCTCTATAAAATCCACCAGCAGTTTACATGCTACCATTCCAAGCTCACGCGGATCAAACTGGAGCGATGTGATCGCAGGCTGGTAATTGTTCAGAAGTGAGCTGTTGTAGAATGACGCAACTCTCACATCAGTTGGCACCTTTATGCCCTTCTTATCCAATATATTAAGTACATTCTGGCATATTCCATCATCCATACACAGTATGCATTCTGCTTTCTGCTTCATTATCTCTTCAATGGCATGTTCACATAATACTGAATTATCTATATCAAAGTATACCAGGCTGTTATCTACCGGTACCTCCATATCCTCCATCGCATCAAGATATCCTCTATACCTGTTGAGGGTTACCACATGATTCTTATTGCCACCCATGAGGGCTACCTTAGTCATTCCTTTGGCAAGCAGTATAGATGTAAGCTCACGGCATGCACTTCTGTGATCATGATCAACCTGGACAACATTGTCATCATCCATACTTCCAACCACAACAAATGGTATCTTTTTTTCCTTGAGATATTCTGCCGGGGCATCATTCACAAGAGTTCTTCCAAGTACAACCCCATCCACCTTATGATTCTCAACAATTCTCTCCAGCTGGCTCATATCATCCGGTGACACTGTACACACAAGCACATCATAATCCACTGGCGCAGCCATCTCCAGCAATCCCATCAGGCACTTCTGAAAGAATGGCAGATCCACCACGCTGTAGTCGCTCGGCATGACCCACCCTATATTATAGGATTTTGACTGTGCCAGCCCCTTCGCTATAACGCTTGGCTTATAATTATGCTCCTCTATATACTCGAGAACTCTCCGCCTTGTCTCGGCACCGATCCTTCCCTTTCCGGAAATCGCTCTCGATACTGTAGTCTTAGATATATTTAACGCCTCAGCCACATCAGAAATGGTCATCTTCTGGCCTGACTCTTTTGTCTCCATATTCAAGTCTCCTTTTGTTCAGCACGTATCACCGCATTTGCGCAACGCTCCATGCGCAATCGGTTGCCCTTGATATTATCATAGCTTTTTTTGTGCACAAGTCAAGAATTTTTTGATTTTTACCATGTCAAGTTGGCTATTTTGTCAAAAAGAACAAAGATATTTTTTTTATTTGTGCAATTATATCTTACTTTGATGCCCACAGATCCCTGAGAGCCTGCTGCAAATAAGAGAAATCCACAGATGGCACATCCGGATTCAGTCTGCCCTCTTTCCTGCACACATCATATAATCTTATTCCAAGAGATGCCACATCCCGTCTGTCCTCCGCAAACAGACTTGCATACAGCATGTCAAATTCAACCAGAGCTTTAAGGTCACCTGACCAACCCGATGCAAGCCAGGCTATATCAGCCGTCTTGTCATCTCCAAGTGCTTTAACGCTCTCAACCAGTTGACTATATTTGCTGTTGACAGTTCCATTCTTCATACCCTGCCAGTGAAAAAGTGCAGTCTCAGACACACCGAGAGCACTAGCTATAGCCGGAATGTGCCGCACTGTCGGAAACCTCTCCTCATTCTCCCACTTGTAATATAGCCCTTCTGTTATCTTATGATTCTCCGGCAGGAGCTTATTTATCTCCGCAACCATATACTTTACCGTATACTTCGAAGATCTGCTGTTTTTGCGGATATCCCGCATATTGAAGCCTATCGTATCTACCATTTCTGTAGAATCCGACACCCCCTTTTTTGTTCTCCTTCTATTCATCTCTCTCCTCCATTGTATACATTTATACAGATTGTACAATTTTGTATCCATAAATATCCTACCACTTATCGCGTTAAAGTGCTACATTTTTATCCATACAAAAACAAAGGAGATCATTATGACAGACTTAAACAATGCCGAAACACAAACCGATGCCCCCTGTTCCGCCATCAATTATTGTAACCTCAACGGATACGAACTCACCGCAGAAGAGAAGATAATCTTTCTTAGTTCCTATGTATCCCGCATTGACAACGAGACAGTGTATCAGCCCGCAACCAGGGAATTTGTCCAGAATTTCAATGTAGATGCAGCCA
Source organism: Coprococcus sp. AF38-1 (assembly GCF_003603945.1). Classification (NCBI taxonomy): domain Bacteria; kingdom Bacillati; phylum Bacillota; class Clostridia; order Lachnospirales; family Lachnospiraceae; genus Coprococcus; species Coprococcus sp. AF38-1. The sequence continues at coordinate 53,932 of NZ_QVGO01000006.1, read as the reverse complement.
TCAGCATAATAAACAATTATGCCACAGCAGACTCATTTTTCAGAAGAATGACAGGTTCATTTCCGTATATCAAAAACTCGCAGCGTTTTTCATCCCCGGATATATATTTTCTTCTATTGGAGTTAAAACTGTACATCAACGAGAGACGGCGCGTAATAGCAAAAAATAATTCAGCGGACACGCTCTCTATCATTGAACAATACAAAAACCGTTACTCGTTCAACCAGTCAGCCACCCAGAAAATGGAAGCCCTGCACAGCATAAAAGGTTTCGCACATCCATCTTTCTTTGTGCCGGAAACCGTACTGTACATAAACGAAAACTCTATCCTGTACGTACACTCAGCTTTGCGCTATATCGATATGCTTCTCGAATACATGCAGCGGAATGACAATTCTATAGATTATGAAATTTATTCTTTTTTTCAAAACTTCAAATCCATGTTATTCAACAACGAGCACGACACAACGCCAACATATATAATCGACCAGTCAAGAGATTATATCTATAGCATTCTCGGAAATAGCAAAAGAAAATCTAAGATGACTGACATATGCAAATACGCAGCCTTCGTGGAAAGTCTCACAGAACTCGGTAACGCCATAAGTGCATCCAATATGAAACTCTAAATCCCCCCCCTGTTTTTCAGAACATAAAAACAGCCCGTCGTTTATGCGACAGGCTGTTAAGAAGGGGGGAGTGGAGGATTCCTATGTTTTGGGGTTTGGGGTTATGGGGTTACATTACATCGTATAAAGGGATTTCTACGAATTTCGTGCTAAGGGAACCCTCCGTCTATCAAAATATAAGTGATTGTCTTTTTTATAACCAGAAGGCTTGTTGATCACAACTCATCTCCTTGTTATGCCCATATACTATCAAAACACTTTGAAATTGTAAATACGCAAAAATTTATAAAACGAAGGCTTTTTTTTGTGGTAATTTATCAACAGTTGCGCATTTCAATAGTTTTTAGAAGATTTTTGAATGCAAAATGATTGTTTTATTCACGTTTGAACGGTTTATTGTTCATTATGATCACTTTTCGCAACAATAAATTTCAGATTATCGTGCAAAGCTGTCAAATTCGTTTGACTGTTGGCGAAGATCGGAGTGTTGTAATATAATAGTAAGAAGTCAATGATCTCGGAGGACATGCTATGAATGAAAACGATATTCTAAAGGGGCGGTTAAAGGATCTGGCAAATGCCGCCTTCCGCCAGAACAGATATACATATACTAATTTTCTGAGTGCTGCAGACATGGAAGTATTTTACAGCAATCTTGAACAGTTGTCATTTGCAGGATATACCATCTTTGGAGGCAGGGAATCCTGCGACCGCGTTATGATCGCCTTTGGAAATGAAGCCGACTGCGGCTACGCACCGGCTTTTCCCATCTGCACCATGAAGGTTTCCGCTGTTTCGGACAAATTCTCAGACGATCTGAACCACAGGGATTTCCTTGGGGCACTTATGAATCTTGGCATTGAGAGGGAGATGGTGGGCGATATACTGGTCACCGAATCCACTCATTCTGGCAAGCACAACAATGCCTATATATTCTGTGTGGACACTGTTGCCGATTATATCGCAGAAAATCTGACAAAGATAAGGCACACAAATGTAAAATGTACTTTTTGCAGCACCCAGGATACTGATGAGATACAGATAAAAAAGGAACCTCTGCACATAATCGCGGCATCTGCAAGAGCGGACGCAGTGACCGCCACAATAACAGGCCTTTCAAGAAGCAGCACATCCCTGTTGTTCAGGGAAAAGAAATTTTCACTAAACAACAGGTTGTACGAAAACAGCAGCTACCAGTTAAAACCGGGCGACGTATTTTCAATACGTGGATATGGCAAATATGAATTTGTCGAGACAGGCAGCGCAACCCGGAAGGGCAGACTGAACATAGAATTACTCAGATATATTTGATCTTCTAACAACTAGCAATTGATCAGTTCACTGTAGTATCTTTTCACATCAGCGCGTCTTGTTGCGCTGATGTGTATACTTTTACCATTTGTCAGTATCATTTCATGAGCCGTGCATCTGCTCACATGATCCGGATTTACAAGATAGGATTCATGTGGTCTGATAAATCCCCCGTAGTCCACCTTCATGCGCTTTTCCATCTCGCCAATACTTCCATAAAAAACATATTTTTGTTCCGTTGTGACCAGATTTATGCGACGCAGTTCGCTTTCAAAATACATTATGCTCCGGGTATCTACACTGTATCTCACCCTTCCGGATACAAATGTGAATCTTCTCTCATCCCGGCTCCCCTCAACCGCCATCGTCATCACCTTTTTGAAATTTGCCGCATTAACAGGTTCATACAGAATATAACACGGTTGGATATCATACAATCTCCGGTTTATTCCTGCTGCTATCATCACGAGACTACCTACCCTGCGGTCTTTTTTCAAGACATCGGCCACATCCCAGGAACGATACACCACCACTACATCGTAAATTCCTTCAAGATCCATGTCGACCATGATCGCATGCACATTGTCATAATATCTCACAGCGCACACACATCCCGCATCTCTCTGCCATATACCCATGTACTCCTGCAACAACGGGCTCATTACTTTCTCCTCACTGTACACAGCAATCTTCAGCATATCTCCCTCCAAAGCTGCAGAAGCTTCCGCTCCTGTTCATCCCGGATAACGATTTCCTCCCTCGGAGTCACATCCTCCTCCATCACATCGATATCCCATATGAAATAATCACATGTGCGGTTAAGCACCCTCGACAGCAGCACCAGCCGCTTCAGGCTCGGCAGACTTCCGCCATTTTCAAGACGGCTTATATATTTGCCATCTGCATAGATAAGATACCCCAGCTCCTTCTGTGTGAGGTTCATAGACTTGCGGGCATCCTTTATTCTCTGCCCAATAATAACACTGTTCAATTTTTTCTCCTCCCTATCCGTCCCCGCGGACAACAATATTACTTTACAATAAAATCGCAAAATAAAAAACCGCATCCCATGCGGACTTTCCACATAAGATGCGATTTTTAGTACACTTATTTACTAAATATTTCGAAAAACTTTATTTTTATTCTTATTTTGTAATTCCAAGCTTTATTGCCTCGTCAGCTACAGCCTTGGCAACCACCTTAGCAACTCTCTCGTCAAATGCTCCAGGAATGATGTAATCCTCCTTGAGCTCATCATCTGTTACAATGGATGCGATAGCCTTGGCTGCTGCCATCTTCATCTCTTCAGTTATGCCTGTTGCCTTGGCGTCCAGGGCACCTCTGAATATTCCCGGGAATACTAGAACGTTATTGATCTGGTTTGGATAATCCGAACGGCCCGTCGCCATTACTCTTACTCCGCCCTTTGCCGCTTCCTCAGGCATGATCTCAGGTGTAGGGTTTGCCATGGCAAATACTATAGGATCTGCTGCCATAGATGCAACCATCTCTGCTGTCACGATATTTGGAGCTGAAACTCCGACAAATACATCCTTACCCTTCATTATCTCGGCAAGAGAACCTGTCTGTCTGTCCTTGTTTGTAATCTCTGCCATCTCTGCCTGTGCCGGATTCATCCAGTCCTGTCCAGGACACAGAGCACCCTGCCTGTCCACGAGAACCACATTGCCTATACCGAGCTGAAGCAGAAGCTTACATATTGATATACCTGCAGAACCTGCTCCGTTGATAACCACATTTGCCTCGTCAAACGGCTTGCCGACAAGCTTTAACGCATTGATGAGTCCTGCTGACACAACGATAGCTGTACCATGCTGATCGTCATGGAATACAGGAATGTCAAGTTCTTCCTTAAGTCTTTTCTCTATCTCGAAGCATCTTGGAGCTGATATATCCTCCAGATTGATTCCGCCAAATACAGGTGCAATGCGCTTTACTGTCTCAACGATCTCATCCACATCCTTTGTGTCAAGGCAGATAGGGAATGCGTCAACTCCGCCGAACTCCTTGAAGAGTATGGACTTTCCTTCCATTACAGGTATAGCTGCCTCAGGTCCTATATCTCCCAGACCGAGAACCGCTGTTCCGTCTGATACCACGGCAACCATGTTGCCCTTGCATGTATATTTGTATACGTCAGCCTTATTGTCACGGATCTTTCTGCAAGGCTCTGCAACGCCCGGTGTGTAAGCCGTGCTCAGATCGTCTCTGTTCTTCACTGCCACCTTGGACACTACCTCTACCTTACCCTTGTGCTCCTCATGCATCTTAAGACTTAAACTATTGTAATCCATGTCTGTTCCTTTCTGCGCATCCGCGCATCCTGTATTTTATCTACTGTATATATAACAGCGCCTCTCCTATATAGCGCTGCTCCGGAATCCCTGTTTTCCCCGGCAACACCGCTTATTCCATAATAACCTTGACTCACATTTTAGTCAACGATATGTGCCAGCATATGTACTCTGTTGAATGGGAACGAGAAGTAATATCCATCTGCAAAATCCGAAGTGTACTCAAGTATATCTCTGGCAATCTGTATGCCGCACTCCTCGCCTTCCTGCCTTGTGGCATTTTCACTGTATCTCTCTATGATCTCGTCCGGGATCTCTATGCCTGACATCTCATTTTTCATGAACAAGGCATTTCGCCTGCTGACAAGCGGCATGATTCCCACAAGTATTGTCGCGCCGGTCTCAGCCTTCATGTCTCTGAGGATCTGTGCCTGCTCTCTGGAGAACACCGGCTGTGTCAGAAAGAATTCAGCCCCGGCTTCCATCTTTCTCTTTATTCTGTCTATCTCAAACTTTGTGTTAAGTCTGTTCTGGTTGATCGCTCCGCCGTAGGTGATCTTATCCCCGCTGAACACCTCTTCGTTCATAGACTGCAGCAGCTTCATCATTCCGACTGAATCAAAGTTGAACACGCTCCTGGTCGTCTGTCTGAACATGACCGGAACCGGATCACCTGTTATGACAAGGAAATCCTTTATACCATTAAGCTGTGAACCGAGCACGCTTCCCCTTATGGCTATGGCATTCTTATCACGGCAGCACAGATGCGGCATGACCCTGAGTCCTGTCTCCTTATGCACTTTCTCCGCCATGAGTATGGAATCCGCTCTGGTTCTTCCCGATGGCGAATCAGGGAATGTCACCACATCCACATGTGACTGCTTAAGTATATGGGCTGCATCAAGCAGCTTCTGATCGTTGACATCCACCGGAGGTGCCAGCTCCACAGCAATCAGCTTGTGCTTGTGTCCGTCGGCATTTTTTGTGGCTGCCCCGCCACGCTCCAGACGTCCTTTGAGAAAATTGTCCTTTACAGCACTGTCAGCCTGTACCTTTTCCACATGAACCTTGGCAGCCTTTGCAATATCTCCGGTTTTCACCCATTCCATGATCTGATGTATGTATTCAGGATTTGTTCCGCAGCATCCTCCTATGATATCTGCACCAAGCGCCGCTATGTCCTGGATCTTATCTATGAATCCCTCTTTGTTGTCATTGAACACCAGTCTGCTCTGTGTAAACTTCGGGTATCCCGCATTCGGCATGACTGATACAGGCTTTCCGCAGTCTATATCCAGCTTTTTCAGAAGCTGAAGCATATGGTACGGACCAACTCCGCAGTTGAATCCAACACAGTCCACATCCTGATTTCCTGCCACCTGGGAGAGCAATGCTCTTGCCGAAAATCCACAGTTGCTGTACCCAAACTGGTTCACGCAGAACGACACCATGACCGGCGTGTTCTTTCTTGCCTTCAGGTGCTTCACCACAGGCTCGAGCACATTGAACTCAGGAAATGTCTCAAACCAGATGATATCCACTCCCATGTCCTGCATCGCCTCACCCAGCAGCTTGTACTGTGACACCCTTTCATTCAACGTGAGACCGGCATCCGCAGGTATCGGACCTATATCTCCAGCAACGGACACCTTTTTTCGATATGTTCCAGATTCATCGGCTTCTGTCACAACTGCATCACTCGTCCTGACACAATCTGCTGCTTCCACATCTTCTTCCGCAGCCTGCTTCGCAAGCTTCACCGCTGCACGCACATTTGAAATGACATAATCCATGTCAGCATCAAGACTCGCTGTATTTGCCGCAAATGTGTTGGTCCTTATAAGTCCGGCTCCCGCCTTCACGTACTCTTTATGAATCTCAAGCACCCGCTCAGGGTGACGTATGTTTGCAAGCTCCGGAGCCACAGTTCCCTGCTCTCCGTACATACCCACATAACAGGTTCCAAATGCTCCGTCTGCAACAAGTAATTTATCCTTTAAGCTTTCAAGTATATTCATCTAACATCTCCATCCTAATATTATTTTTCACCTGCGTCTATATCCGTACGATTATACAGTACTTTTTGAGCAGATGTATCTATTTCTGCGCTGAGTGCGCATTTATCTTTAGCACTTTACCATATTAAACTGTACTATATAGAATAATATAGGAATTGCGATTAGTCAAATTTACGCTAAAAAATTGCCAGGTTCAAAAAATCTATTTGAACCTGACAATTTTATAATATCTGATCACTGGAGCAGCGTGTACTGCTCCAGATTCCACACGTCTGTCACAAGACCATCATAAAATTCAGGCTCATGACATACCAGAAGTATAGAACCCTTGTACTCCGAGAGAGCACGCTTAAGTTCATCCTTAGCATCAACGTCAAGATGGTTTGTCGGCTCGTCAAGCAGAAGCACATTTGTATCAGTGTTGATTAACTTGCAAAGTCTCACCTTCGCCTGCTCGCCGCCCGAGAGGACCTTCACCTTGCTCTCGATATGCTTGGTGGTAAGTCCGCATTTGGCAAGAGCCGCACGTACCTCATACTGGGTATATCCCGGGAATTCCTCCCAGATTTCCTGCAGGCATGTATTCTCACTCGGCTTGACCTCCTGCTCAAAGTATCCAATGTGCAGATAGTCGCCAAGCTGTGCCTTGCCGGATATAGCCGGGATAAGTCCAAGCACACTCTTCAGGAATGTCGTCTTTCCTATACCATTCGTTCCTGTGATGGCTATCTTGTCACCGCGCTCCATGCGGAGATTCATCGGTTTGGAAAGCGGCTTGTCCTTGCTGTAACCTATCACCAGATCATCGGTCTCGAATATGACCTTACCAGAGGTTCTCGCTTCCTTGAAGTTGAACTCAGGCTTCGGTTTCTCACGCTCAAGCTGAATGACATCCATCTTGTCAAGTTTCTTCTGTCTGGACATAGCCATATTTCTTGTGGCAACCCGGGCTTTATTTCTCGCCACAAAATCCTTCAGCTCAGATATCTCCTGCTGCTGCTTTCTGTACGCAGCCTCAAGCTGGGATTTCTTCACCGCATACACCTCCTGGAACTTGTCATAATCGCCAACATATCTGTTGAGCTGACAATTCTCCATATGGTATATGATATTTACAACTGAATTCAGGAACGGAATGTCATGGGATATAAGAATAAACGCATTCTCGTATTCCTGAAGGTATCTCTTGAGCCACTCTATATGGTGTTCATCAAGATAATTCGTAGGCTCGTCGAGCAGAAGTATCTCCGGCTTTTCAAGCAGAAGCTTCGCCAGCAGAACCTTGGTTCTCTGTCCGCCCGACAGCTCAGTTACATCCTTGTCCAGTCCAAGCTGCAACAGGTCAAATGCTCTGGCAACCTCCTCAACCTTCGAATCTATTATATAGAAGTCATGGCTGTCCAGAAGATCCTGAAGAAGTCCCATCTCCTCAAGAAGATTGTTCATCTCATCCTCGTCAGTGACCTCCGCCAGCTTGTCACATATCTCATTTATCCTCTTCTCCATATCGAAAAGTCTGGAGAACGCATCCCTCAGCACTCCGCCTATGGTCATGCCCGGCTCAAGGACCGTGTGCTGATCCAGATATCCGACTTTCACATTCTTCGCCCAGGTCACTGTACCCTCATCCGGCATGAGACTGCCCGTCACTATATTCATGAAGGTTGATTTACCTTCACCATTTGCGCCGACAAGCCCTATGTGCTCGCCTGCCAGAAGTCTGAATGACACATTTTCAAATATTGCCCTGTCACCAAATCCATGGCTGAGGTTGCTTACATCTAATATCATAATCTCTCCTTGTCTTGTCTGACGGACGACACTTCATCCGCACGGGCGAGTTTGTATCCGGGTATATGCCAAATCACGTTTGCCTTCCCGAACTTCGTCCCGCTTCCATCGTGCATGCGGCTGTGCGGGCGATAAGGGCGTTTGCCCGCTCCGCCTTAGCGCAGAAGCGAAACGAAGCTCAGGCGGCTTCACTACCGATTTGGCATATACCCGGATACAACTCACTCCTATGCGGATGAAGTGCCTGTCTTTGTAATAATTTCCTTTAATTTCTGCTGTTTACTTATATCACAAAATATACACTATGAACAGTCAATTATTTTTATTAATGTCACGTACACCTTTAATGTACTCTTTCATAATTAGCCTGAACAACTATAATTGATCCATCAAAATGATCCCCGTGTTTCGAAGATCAACTGACTTTATACATCCGTAAAGCACAGCCACTCCTAGTCCACCGGCTTTAAATATATTACAGACAGAGCCGGAAGATCAAAGCCGAAGTCACCACATACGCCCTTGATACTCTTTACGGTGTCTTTAGTGTTTCCACCGTATTTATTCCAGTCCGTGTTCATGAGGACTTTCATGGAATTGCCCTCGCCGTATCTGAAGTGATAATCCCTGTATGTATTTCCTGATAGGTTCATGACTACTACTATCTTATTTTCCTCAATAACTCTCTGGAATATATATACAACATCCTGCTCTTTGCCACAGAGTATCCAGTCAAACCCGTGAGGATCATCATCCCACCCTGACAGCGCAGGCTCTTTCAGATAGAGCTTATTCAAATCTTTTATAAATCTGTTAAATGAATCGTGGTTCGGGTATTTCAGTATATCCCAGTCCTGCTCACGCTTCTCGTCCCACTCTCTTAGCTGGGCTATCTCGTTACCCATGAAGTTAAGCTTCTTGCCCGGATGCGCATACATGTAGGCGTAGAGCGCCTTTGCATTTGGGAATTTCTCTTCATATGATCCCGCCATCTTCTGGGCTATGGTTGCCTTGCCATGCACAACCTCGTCATGCGAGAGTGGCAGCATGTATCTCTCATTATAAAAATACATCATGGAGAATGTCAGCTTGTGATACTGGTCGCCTCTGCAAAACGGCAGAGTCCTGAAGAAATTCAATGTGTCATTCATCCAACCCATATCCCATTTGTAGTCAAATCCCAGTCCGCCGTATCCGACTTCCTTGGTGGTTCCCTTGTAGTCCGTGGAATCCTCGGCGCAGAGAATACATGACGGGTGTCTGTCCTTAAGTCCCTGGTTAAGCCCCTTTATAAACTCAACCGCCCTGTCATTTACACCTCTAGACTCGTCGCCCATCCAGTAGATTATCCTGCTGATGGCATCCATCCTGAGACCATCAAAATGATACTCGGTGAGCCAGTAATTCGCCGCACTCTTGAGAAATGTCTGAACTTCTCCCTTGGAATGGATGAAATTCTTACTACCCCACTCGCTGTAGCCCACATCATCGGTCGGATGCTCATACAGATTGGTTCCGTCATACTTTGCAAGTCCATATCCATCCAGTGCAAAATGCACAGGCACATAGTCCATGATGGCACCTATGCCGTTCTTGTGAAGCGTGTCGATGAGGAACTTCAAGTCATCCGCCGTTCCGTATCTAGCCGTCGGACTGAAGAATCCGGTATTCTGGTAGCCCCATGACTCATCACATGGATGCTCCGAAAGCGGCATAAACTCCACATAATTGTAGCCCTGCTCTTTCAGATATTCCACAAGCATCGGTGCTATCTCTCTGTATGTATACCAGCCCTCAGCAACTCGGTCAGTCTCAATGACTTCTTCCGGTGTCAGCTGTTTTCCATTCTCATCATACACCGGCTTGCAGTGCCATGAGCCCATGTGCATCTCATACACATTGAGCGGACCACCCTTGCACTCATTCCGTGTCCTCATCCATCTTGCATCGCCAAATGTATACTCATCCATATCTCTTATTATAGATGCAAATGCCGGTCTCAGCTCCATGCCGAATCCATACGGATCACAGTGATCCACACAATATCCATCTCTCTGGTATATCTTATATTTATACATCTGTCCAGCCTTTGCCCCCGGCACAAAACACTTGAAAAAGCTGCCGTCGTAGCACCTCTTCATGGCAGTCTCTCCCCAGAAATTGAACTCACCTGTGACCGTCACCGACTCCGCATTCGGCGCATATGTCACAAAATCCACGCCTGTCACGGTCTTCCTCCTGCTCTTGCCCACATTCTCCTTCACAACGTGTGCGCCGAGCTCATTATAAGCATCAAAGCACCTTCCTGAATAAAACTCATACAAATCCATAACTTTTCCTCCATACAAGGTTAATATTCAAGTCTCATCACCCAAGCCCTCGCAGTCATTTCTTGACTGTAGTAAATTACCTTCAGTATACCGTTGCACATCCGCTATATGAATATTCGTTTTTTGATAAAAGTAAAATAATTTACTCCAGACAATTATTGACAATTAGATTTAATATGTATATACGTTTTTTTGACTATATCTTTCTTTTGTTGTATTCTATATTATAATGCATAGAGCATCATCAGGGCGCTTACAGCCATTTATAATCATTACCCGCGTACAGCTTTTGTATGATCAGAAAGGAGCTTTTATGGACAGAAGGATTCAGCGTACACGCAACAGCTTATTCAGCGCATTTATCGAACTGCGTGCCACCAAACCTGTGGAGAAGATCACAGTGAAGGAACTCACAGAAAAGGCCAATATCAGCAAGCAGACTTTCTATCTGCATTTTCAGGATATATATGATCTGTCGGAATACCTCGAAAATGATGCTCTTCTGTCCCTCATCGGTGACATTCCAAATCCAGAATATATGCTTACCAATCCTGCAGAAGCAAGCAGGCAGTTATGCAACGCATTTATCAACCAGGGACATTTGTTCTCCATACTCTTTCCTGATGACAATAGAAGCTACGGAGTCCTGACCAACAAGCTCGACGCCCTCATCAAGGAAAAGATATATGACGTCCGTCCCGAGTTCAGAGATGACCTTGCCAAGAATGTTGAGGTGTCAATGTTCGTACAAGGCTGTGCTTATACTTTCCTGAAATACAAAGATCAGGATGCCGCTATGGTCATAGATACCCTTGCTGGAATCATAGACAGGGCAACCAGAGCGTAAATAAATGGCATGTGAGCTTTTCAGACGACAAGCTCGCATGCCACATATTCATAATTCACTTTCTCTCTCCTGTTTATCTTAAGCTGATATCCTTTATCTATACCACCAGAATGACCTGTATCAGCATTTTCATCGGAATGTACCTCCAGCACAGCATATACAGTTTCGCCTCTGCCAGCAAGCGTCTCATATGGATACTCTGCAAGCAGCCTTCCTTTTCGCACCTTCTCGCCATCACCACATGTAAGTCTTATATCTACATAGCTCTGTGTCCTCTGCCATCCGGTGTCGATCTCTGATATCAGATATATCCTGACTACGTATCCTTCCTCAGATGTACACTCTATCTGACCTTCTCCGGCTTTACTATATCCAGCCTTGCAGTCAAACGGCGCTCTGATCTCTCCCCGTGTGGCTCGAATCGCACACAAGCCGACACTCCCGTCTCCCAGGTTCTGTAGGCAATGTATATCAGATACGCGCACAACATCACCTTCAACAGGCACATACACCTTCTTAAGCACTCTTTCATAATCGATCTCAGCCTCCTGTTCAATATTATCTTTCCTGTGTCCATCTATATATCTTCCAAGTTCTCGGCATATCCTTTCCACCTGATCCTCATAGAATACCTGCACCTGCCTGCCCTTTGCCAGTATTCCCAGAGCTCCTGTGGCTTTCAGTCTTCTCCTGTCCACCAGCGCCCCGTTGTTCACCGTAACTCTAAGTCTTGTATCACTGCTCCTCAGACTGTAAATATTTGCTGTTCCTCCCAAAGCTCCAGCAATGGCAATGGCTACAGCATCACCATCGATGTAGTTGTCCTCCGATGAATACTCCCTGTCCCCCCGCTCATCCTGACTATCTTCCAGACTGCCTGAAGCATTTCCCCTGACGTATTTTCTTATCCATACGGTCAGACATACCGCAGCCGCCAAACAGACAATCACCAGCACCATTGCCACCATAAACTCATTTTCAATATTATTGATCCCAGCCAAAGCAAAAAGGACATCCACATCCGCATTCAAATTTCTCATAAGAATTCCTCCTGCAAATATAATGTCCTTCTCTTAATTTTAATATTCATTTATAACTTCCGCAAACCTGTTCACATCCGCCTCCGGCAGCCTGTATATCTTCTCTATCTTGTTCTTAGTCATCTCCAGAATCTGCCTGTCAAACTGTGCACCTTTTATGTACTCAATCGTCTTGTCCGGAAACACTAAATAGCTCTCCGCCAGGCCAAAGGCTACGCCGTCCTTTGCATAGTAGCCGCCATCCTGCATATGTTCAAATGCATAAAGGCATTTGTCGATATACTTGTCATTCACAAAGTAGCACTTCAGCATGATAGCCACAAACCTGAGTCTGAAGTCATCGGACATATCCTGCCAGGTTCCTACCGTGATGCCTCCCTGTCCCTCTGGAATCTCTGCCTCCTCCTTCTTTCTCCACGCAGGATTCAGTTCGGAATCTCCCATATACTTCATGATGAATTCCCACACTATCTCCGGGTACATGGATGCCGCCACAAATGTACTGCAGAACGAGTCACACACCCACCAGTTGTCTATCTTGGGAACAAATTCATCGGCATATGCAAGTATCTCCTCCAGCTTGCCCTGTGCGAATCCAAGGACAAGCCCCTGAATGACCACATCCTCCAGCGTATCATCCGGCGCATGCTTCAGATACTCCTTCCAGTTTATGTCGGCTATCTGTCTGGCTATCTCCTTCAGGTCATCCAGCCTCACACCTATTATATTGCCACAGCCCGGAAGGTTCATGGCCAGATATTTGCCAAATTCCGGATCCATGTGCTCATACAGTTCAGACCTAACCAGTCTGTTCACATCCTCAAAAGAACTGCTCTCCATCTTCCTGATCTATCCTTTCTTCTTACAGCTAAATTTCTGTTCAATAGCTAATCTTATTCTTTTTATACTGTATTTACAGGCTTTCCATTGAGAAACGCCTCTATATTGCCACCCGCTATATTGAGAAGTCTCTCCCTGACCTCCTTCGGTGCCCAGGCAATATGTGGTGTTATGATCACATTCTTTGCCGTGAGAAGCGGATTGTCCGCCGCCATAGGCTCCTGTGCTATGACATCCACCGCGGCTCCAGCTATACGTTCCTCGTTCAGGGCATCTGCCAGATCCTTCTCCACTATGCAACCGCCTCTGGCAGTGTTTATGATGAATGTAGTCTTCTTCATCCGGCCTATCGCACTCCTGTCTATCATTCCCTCCGTCTCAGGGAACAAAGGACAGTGTATGCTTATCACATCCGACTGTGCGAACAGTTCATCCCTCTCAGCCCAGCTTATCCAATCGCCATCCGGCAGGGCTTTCCTCGTCCGGCTGTTCACCAGCACCCTCATGCCAAATGCATGTGCGATCTCAGCCACCTTCATACCTATACTGCCATAGCCTATGATACCCATAGTCTTGCCCGCAAGCTCCATGGTCGGCATCGCACTGTAGGAGAAATCCTTACTTCTCACCCAGCCACCGTCCTTCACTGACGCATCATGCGCCCCGACCCTGTTTGCCAGTTCCAGAAGCAGTGCAAATGTAAACTGCGCCACAGCATCCGTACTGTATGCCGGAACATTTGTAACCACTATGCCGTGCTCATGTGCCACCTCCACATCGACCACATTGTAGCCGGTGGCAAGCACACCTATATATCTGAGGTTCGGACAGGCCTCGATCACAGCCCTGTCTATCACCGTCTTGTTCGTTGTTATGATCTCCGCATCGCCTATCCTTGAGACCACCTCTGACCTGTCGGTTCTGTCATACACCGTCAGCTCGCCATACTTGCCAATACTGTCCCAGCTAATATCGCCGGAATTCGCCGCACATCCATCCAGAACAACTATCTTCATGTCCATCACCCTGCCTTATCGTATATTGTTGTTCTATATTTTACATCAACTGTCTGATTTTTCAAAAAAATTTATAATATTTTATTCAACTATACCATATTTTACACCATATACTTCACGGTAATTTTAACATTTAACACAAAAATGCACAAATATTTCTGTACGGATTGAATAATTTTATTGAAAAATACTGTCAAACACATTAAAATATAAGTAACGTGCATTGGTAACATATCAAAACGAATGGGAGGTTTGAAATGGACAAAGACACATTAACAAAAAAAGTATTGGAGGTTTTTTCTGATATTCTTCCAGACATAGATGCGGGCAAGCTGGACATGACTGCAGAACTCACCACCGAATATGGCGTGAATTCCGTTTCCATCATTCAGTTCATCGTCGGACTTGAGCAGGCTTTTAACATTGAATTTGATGATTCTGAGCTTGCACTTGGCCTCTACTATGACATGAACGATGTAGTCAAGGCTGTAGCAGCCAAGGTCAGCTAACATCACGTAATCTTAATATGAAATGGAGGTAATAAGCACATGAGCAAAAAGATTTTGCCAATAAGCTATCCAATGATAACATCCTGGCAGTGGCATGCCACACTTTTCTCGATCATAGGGGATGACGAGAAAGCCAAGAATTGGATATTCAGCAATTATATACAGTTAAGATGTTACAACATCGAAGAGATCTTCACAGGAGATGAGATGCTTCTTGCAGATATGATGCCGGGAAGCAGTTCACTTAAGGAATGCCCTTATCTTCTCTTCTCTCTCATGACAAAGGAGCAGGTAGAGAGCTACTGCGGAGATATTCTCACTTTCATCAAGAAGACCATCAATCTGGGCGGATATGTATACGGAGTATTTGACGAGGCTAAGATCCTCTGTGATTCCGGTGCCGACTACAAATTCCCACATGAGCTCTTCATCTACGGATATGACGACGAGGAGCAGCAGTTCTATGTTGGAGATTTCACATTTGGCGAGCATTATTCCTACTCAAAAGTATCATACTCAGATGTGAGAAACGGCTACGACACCATCACAGCCCAGGAGGATCATATTTTCAAGGACGACTACAAGGGACGCCGTGGAATATACGTGATCCAGAAGAATCTGGCTGATACATACTACGAACTCGACACACAGTATATCAAGGATACCCTCATCGAGTACCTTGAGTCAAAGGATACCAAGAATCACTTCCGTATGATGAGGAATCGTTTTAAGGACACAGTATTTGGGGTTGATGTCTACGATGCGGTTCTGAAGCAGATCGGCAAGCAGCTTTCAGCAGAGGACCCAGACTTTGATATACGTGCTCTTCACATCCTGTATGACCACAAGGTTCTCATGATGGAGAGACTCAAGTACATGATGGATCACAGATATATTGAATTCAACGGTGATATCCTGAATGATTATATGGAGGTTGAGAATACCATGCTCACCGCCAGAAACCTTCTCATCAAGACCTCCATCACAGGCAAGGTTGACTGTATGGACAGATTTGAGAAGTACCTTATGGGTGCAAAAGAAAAAGAGATCGCAGTTCTGGGCAAAGTTGTTGAGCTTCTGTAATCTCATATCATTCTTTTCATGTTTTCCCTTTGCGGGGCAGTCCTATGGCTGCTCCGCATTTTTTTGCGATTTTACATTATTTTATAAATAATTTCTTCCAAATTATCATTTACTTCTATATACTGTTTAATAAATGATTTTTACGGCAGTTCAGGAATACCTGGCATTGTCACATTGGAGGTTTTTATGAATGTATGTGTATACGGCGCGTCAAGCAACGACATTGACAGATCTTATATAGAAGAAACAGAATATTTAGGAAGGGAAATCGCCAAAAGAGGCCACACTCTTGTGTACGGCGCTGGAGCAAATGGGCTCATGGGCGCAGTGGCAAGGGGTGTATACGAAGAAAATGGCACCATAATAGGCGTCACTCCTTCATTCTTTAATGTTGATGGAATACTGTTTGAGAATGTCTCCGAGCTGATAACCACTGAGACCATGAGAGAGCGCAAACAGATCATGGAAGATAAGGCAGACGCTTTCATCATAACGCCCGGCGGAATTGGCACTCTCGAGGAATTCTTTGAGATCCTCACGCTCAAGCAGCTCGGACGTCACGGCAAAGCAATCGTAATTTTCAATCAGAACGGATTCTACGATCATCTTCTGTCCATGCTCAAAGAGACGTCGGACAAAGGCTTTATGACGCCTGCGACCAACGAGATATATACCGTCATGGATAATTCAGATGAGATCCTTGACTATCTTGAAAGCTACAAGACAGACATAGGTCGTGTATTCAAGTTCTGATAAGCTTCTTCACAGCTTCAATAGCCACACGTATGGCTTTATCGGTGTCGTGTACCTCAGGATTCGGGAGACCGGCTGCAGCCCTCTCCTGATTCGCCACCACAAGGAAGCACGCACCGACCCTAACCCGCAGGAACGCTCCAACTATGAACAATGCAGCAGATTCCATCTCAGAGGCCTTGCAGCCCATCTTCTTCCACGCTTCCCATTTGTTCATAAGCTCATATCCAACCGGCATGATTCCCGGCGAGTGCTGTCCATAAAATGAGTCCTTGCTCTGAACCACACCTGTGTGTGCCGTCACTCCAAGTGCTCCTGCTGACTCTCTGAGCGCATTCACCACATCTATATCCGCAACCGCAGGGTACTCTATAGGCGCATACTCTCTTGACGTGCCCTCCATCCTGACAGCTCCCGTGGCGATCACCACGTCTCCGCCTACGATCTCAGTCTGCATACCGCCACAGGTTCCAACCCTGATAAAAGTGTGGGCACCGGCGTGCACCAGCTCCTGCATGGCTATGGCCGCCGACGGGCCGCCTATACCTGTGGACGTGACACTGACCTTCTCTCCATCCAGATAGCCTGTATACGTGACAAATTCCCTGCTGTCCGCCACCAGCTCCGCATCTTCGAGATATGCTGCTATCGCCTTACATCTCTTCGGATCCCCCGGCATGATAACATACCGGCCTATCATATCCTCATTTACCTTTATATGGTATTCCAACCCCTGATCCGCTTCGTATATCATAATCATCCCTCCTGACACTTGTCTCACAGCATAGGAAAAGCAGGCTTGCAGAAAATCTGCAGCCTGCTTTTCTAAGCTTTCTTATGTATCCTATAGAATTAGCACTTAAACTCATCAAGCTTTTCCTGAAGCTCTGGTGCAACTTCTCCATGAAATTTCACTGTAAGTGGCTTTTCAAGATTTAAACTGAACACACCTAAGATTGACTTTCCATCTACGACGTACTGAGCTGATGAAACGTCAACATCATTTGGAAACTGATTCAGGTATGCAACAAACTTCTTGATGTCATCCATAGTGTTAACTTTAGCTTTCATCTCTGTAATCTGCATTGGCTGCGCCCCCTAATATCTCTTAATATTTATAAGGACATTCTAACACTCCATCAACGAATGTGTCAATGCATACAGACCACGAATTAGCTATGGAAATTATTGTAATAAATACTCCTTATGCAGCCAGCATAAATGGCTGTAATGTATTTATAAACGACTCTGTCGCTCCGTTATAGAACCTTACTGTGAGTTCCTGATCAAGTCCAAGACTGAAAACTCCCAGTATTGATTTGCCATCTACAAGATAATTCCTGTTGGTTGAATATACATCAACGTCTCCATCATATTTTCTCATTGTCTCTACAAACTGTCTTACCTGCTCTACCGAATTGAGCTTAACCTTGATATTTGTTGATTCCATGATAATTACCTCCATTCCTGTCCGTAATCAATGTTCAATTTATACTACTTTTTGGAATAATTTGCAAATTACAAAATTGTAATTTTGTAAACCAATTTGTGCAAATGGCTTGTTTTTATTAACCTAAAACGCCTTTTAAGGTTACTTTTTAGTCATGTTGTATAAATTCAGGAATGTTTTTTTACAAATATACTGTCGGGTGGAGATCATGGTCTTATATATTTTCGTCTATTTTTAATTATTCTCAAATGGTATTTCTATTATGATATGCTTCTTGACTCGTCAATTCTCCCCAATTACAATAATACTTACATGCAAAGCCATTTTCACGGCTCATTTTGACGAAAGGGCGGGCACAAAGCCCCATAAGAACATATATGAACCTACTTACAATAAAAGGATTTTCAAAAGCATACACTGACAAGATTCTGTTCGATGACGCAGACTTCTCAGTAAATTCAGGAGAAAAGATCGGTGTCATAGGCGTAAACGGCACGGGTAAATCAACGCTCCTAAAGATCATAGCCGGCATAGACGAATGTGATTCAGGACAGTTGTCAAAGGGAAACAACGTGGTCATAAAGTATCTTCCACAGACCCCCGACTTCGCAGAGAAGGTCAGCATATACGACTATGTCATCACTGCAAATGTCGACGAGGAGAACAAATGGAGCATAGAGGGTGATGCCAAGGCATTTCTTCACCGTCTCGGATTTGACGACACCAGCCTCATGGTGAGCACACTTTCAGGAGGTCAGCGAAAAAAGGTCGCTCTGGCTGCGGCACTGCTGTCAAGATGTGACATTCTTGTTCTGGACGAGCCCACCAACCACCTCGACAACGATATGACAGAATATCTGGAGGATTACCTTAACAACTACAAGGGCGCTCTGGTCATGGTCACCCACGACAGATACTTTCTTGACAAGGTGTGCAACCGCATAGTAGAGATCGACAAAGGCAAAACCTACAGCTACAATACCAACTACGAAGGCTATCTCATGCTGAAGGCAGAGCGTGAGAACATCGCACTTGCCACTCAGAACAAACATCAGAATATCCTGCGCAAGGAGATCGCATGGATGCAGAGAGGTGCTAGAGCCAGAAGCACAAAGCAGAAAGCCCATATCCAGAGATATGAGAAGCTTGCAAGCGAGGAGCTTATAAAGGAAACTCAGTCGGTTACCATGAGCTCAATCGCGAGCCGGCTGGGAAACAAAACAATAGAGCTCTCCCATATAGCCAAGACCTGGCCGGGCAGACCAAGTCCGGTCATAACGGACTTCTCATACAACTTCCTGAGGACTGACAGGATAGGTGTTGTTGGCCCAAACGGCTGTGGCAAGACAACGCTCATGAAGCTCATAACCGGTGTCACCAAGCCGGACAGCGGAACCATAGAGATCGGAGACACCGTAAGGATAGGATATTTCTCTCAGGAAAATGAAGCCTTGGATCCCAACATGAAGGTACTCGACTACGTCAAAGAAACCGCAGAGTATATCCAGACCACCGAAGGTCTCATGTCAGCATCCACCATGTGTGAGAGATTTTTATTTGACGGCACTTTGCAGCACCAGCGCATAGAGAAGCTCTCAGGAGGCGAGAAGCGAAGACTGTATTTGTTGAAGGTTCTCGTATCATCGCCAAATGTACTGATCCTTGACGAGCCGACCAACGATCTGGACATTTCCACACTGTGTATACTTGAGGACTATCTTGATTCCTTCCAGGGCATATTGATAGTCGTATCACACGACAGATATTTCCTGGACAGAGTCATAAGAAAGCTTCTGGTGTTTGACGGCTGCGGCGGGATCTCACAGTTTGAGGGCGGTTATACCGATTATTATCTGACCCACGGTTCATTTGCCAACAGCGCATCGGCAGGGACAAATACCCAGACAAAGCCGGAGCGTGTCAGCACAGCGGACAAGGAACCTGCCCAGAAAAAGAAAACGCAGAATCCATCAGTGAAGAAAAAGTTCTCCTTCAATGAGCAGAGGGAATATGACACCATAGAGGACACCATCGCCCGGAAAGAAGCTGAGATAGAGCAGACGGAGACCGATATCAACAACTCTGTGTCAGATTTCGTGAAGCTTAACGAACTCACGCAGAAAAAGGAACAGCTTGAATCAGAGCTGGATCAGCTTCTGGAGAGGTATGTGTATCTCACGGAGCTGGCGGAGTCATTTGAAAAGAACTGATCACATTGATCATTTGCCAGAAAAACGGGAGACGCGCTGCTGCACATCTCCCGTTTTTCTTCAATCGTCACATCTGATGTCTCACTATCCTGTATTCATCATCCAACTGAAAATACGGACAATTGTCGTAGCCTCTTGCCACAAATCTGGCAAAGTCATCCTCATCCATATTCACCAGGCACTCATAAAAATCATCTTCGTCATCGTACACATAGTGTGCACACATATCGCAACTGGAAGCCATGTGTTTCCTCCTTCCATCCGTTAACCATCAGGTTTTTACTATTATACACATATGCGAAGCAAAATCCAACCGCTTTAACCCATTTTCTCTGGCAATAATAACCATAATGTGTTATTATTGAAGGAAGTATATAAAGGGGCTTTGCATAAGCAAAAGAAGGAGTGTGTTCCAGTTATGAAGAAAAAATTTCTTGTACTGCTGCTTACGCTTACCATGATATTATCATTTTCTCCATATGTCGCAAAGGCGGCGGATACAGATGATACGGACAGCAGTAACAAAACCGATACCATAGATGGCAGAACTTATTTCTATGACCAGTTTGACAACAGTGCGTACAGAACCGTCTACAAGCAGATCAACGATGCAGCTCAGAAATTCAACGAGTCGACATCCAATGCTTCTTATCAGGATGGCGGATATTACACAGCATTTACATTGTCGGTCAGCAACAAAGACTGGGAAGTTATCGGCAACGATGGAATGGATCAGATCGTCAACGCTGTGCTCGCCGATCATCCTGAGTATTTCTGGATGTCCGACAGCTATCAGTGCAAGCAGGAATCCTCGGGAGAACTCAGATATACAGCTCTCACCATCGAGTGCTATTCACTGTATGCCAACGGAGATACACGTTCCATATACAAGAACAACTTTGACCTGACCGTCAAGAATTATGCAGCTTCTCTGGATGAGAGCGCAAAGGATTACGAGAAGGTATATCTTATACATAATTCGATCATCAACAAAGTTTATTATACTTCAGATGCAACATCCAAGAGCAAGGACAACATATACGCATACACCGCAGACGGCGTGTTCAACTCCAAGTATCAGTCGGCAGTCACCTACGGATATGCAAAGGCTTTCAAGGCCATTATGGATTACGTCGGTGTGCCATGTCTGTACATTGAGGGACAGAATTCAGATCTTCTGGACGACTCGATGGACACACAGAAGCAGCTCAAAGAAGAGAGTTACATCAACAACTGTGCATGGAATGCCGTTTATCTCGGCGGAGAGTGGTATCTCATCAATCTCGGTCTGGACGATCCTATAACCACAACAGGTAAGGAGGCATTGTCATATACATACTTCAATGTAACCGACGAACAGGCAAGCAACCTTACAGCCATCACATCAAGACTTCCGGGTATACCAAAGTGTACCGGAACAAAGTACTGCCTCTCAAAGGTTCAGGCAGATCTTGAAGCGGATGGACTGTGGGAGAAGTCAAGCTACAACATAATCGACAAGATACTGGACAAATACGGTTTATCCGTAGTCCTCATAAGCATAGGTCTTATCCTGCTTCTGGTGGTAATGCTCATCAAGAACATACACAAGAGCAGATCGAAGAAGAAAAAGGAAAAGGTTAAAAAGACCAAGACAACAGTGGTTGACAACTCAGAGCTGGATGCAGAGCTGAGAAAGCCGCCTATCTCATAAAATACTAAAATCAAAAAGCTCAATGCTTTCGGATTTCATCCCCGTCAGCATTGAGCTTTTTTCTGTCATTTTTCAAGATATTTTATTTCGTTCACACCCTACTCATCAAAGTTACTCTTGAGTACATTTACGGTGATCTGTCTGGACGCCTTGTTGCCTGCCCAGTCCTCCGCTGTGAGAGTCACTGTTACGGTTCTCTCCTTGCTTGTGTCCACATCCTGAGAAGCTTTAAGCGAATCCTGCACATCCGGATCCTCATCTGTGACATTGTAATAATCACTCCAGTTTATATCCGTTCCCATAGAAACGTCTATCTCGTCCGGGCCGTCTATGTATGGATTTACTTCGTCAACAACATTTATCACAGCCTTTTTTGTCTTGCTTAACTTTCCACGTCTGACCTTATATTTGATGGTGTACTTACCAAGCTTATCCGGTGCAAATTCTGAGTTGTCATATTCCAGCCTGGCATCATTGCTGTCCGGCTCAATATAGTTTGTTATATCAAATATATCACCCATATTATAATCCGTCTGGATCTGCTTGACCCTGAGCATGCTGGATCTCATGATCATCGTAATCACAAGTGCAAGCACTATTCCAACCACCAGAGCCGCCACGGCCATCATTTTCGCATTCAGCTCATATCGCTTCTTTTTATTTCTGCTCTGCGCGGATTTTTTACCGGAACCTGTTGACGATCTGCTATTCGCCGGTCTCCTGGTCTTGCTTCCTGAAGACATGGACTTCACCGACTTTTCAAGTGGACGTCCCGTACTTGTGCGCCTTTTGTCCTGCGCAGTTGCACTTTTCGGACGACTCGCTGATGATAAGTGGCTGCCCGATGCCGGACGATTTCCCGACACAGGACGGCTGCCTGATGCTGACCGACTGCCTGACGCTACTCCCTTGCCCGGCTGTGTCTTTTTCACACTGCTCGTTGTTGCACGGCTCACAGTTCCCTTATGAGCTCCTGCGCTCCCTTTATTCTGCCCCATATCCTGTCTGTCTGCCAATTTATATTACCTCCTAAAACATTTGTCTTAACTTTATTCTCAGTACATTATACATAATATTTTACACCCATACAATCATTTCGGATTGCAATAGTTGTAAATAAGTGAGATAATTCAATGAAGACTTACCTGAAAGGAGTATTATATATGTCAATCAATAATCTTAGTTCATTTACGAAGGAGCGTCTTGGTCTCTGTATTGAAAACGATACCATAGATAACAACCTCTACGAGGAATACGGCGTAAAGCGTGGACTTCGTGATCTGAATGGAATAGGAATAAATGCCGGCATCACCAACATTTCACTAAGCCGGGCGTATACAATGGAGGACGGAAAGCATACTCCTGCTGACGGTGAATTATATTACAGAGGTTACGAGATCCGCCAGTTGATAGACGGATTTACAAAGGAAGGACGATTCGGTTTCGAGGAGTGTACATATCTGTTACTGTTTGGAAAGCTTCCGGACGAGAATGAGCTTGCCAAGTTCAAACAGGTCCTCAACCTTGCATACGACCTTCCACACAACTTTATACAAGATGTCATAATGAAGAACCCTACCAAGGATATCATTTCAAATATGACCAAGAGTATCCTTGCCCTCGGATCATACGATAAGTCTGAGACGGATATATCTCTGGACAACGTTCTTCAGCAGTGTCTTATGATAATAAGTGTATTCCCAAGACTCGCTGTATATTCTTTCCAGGGATACAGACATTATGAGCTTGGCAAGAGCTGTTATATACACAAGCCGGATCCTGAGCTTTCATTTGCAGAGAATATCCTGAGCATGCTCCGTTCAGACAGAAAGTACACACAGCTTGAGGCAAAGGTTCTCGATCTTGCCCTTGTTCTCCACATGGAACACGGAGGCGGAAGCAACTCTACGTTTACAACACGTGTTGTCACATCATCCGGCTCAGATACATACGCCACAGTCGCAGCAGCACTCTGCTCACTCAAGGGACCGCTCAACGGCGGTGGAGACCTCAAGGTCATGGAGATGATGAAGAACATACACTGCAATGTCGAGGATGTTACGGACGAGGAGCAGATCCGTGAGTACATCAGGAAGATCGTGCGCGGCGAAGCATTTGACAAATCGGGCGTGGTATACGGAATGGGCCAGCCTGTATACTCTCTGTCAGACCCAAGAGCTGTCATTATCAAGGAGTATGTAGAAAAGCTCGCCGAGGAGAAGCACGAGAAGGACGAATTCAAATTATACGAGCTCATAGAGCGCATCGCACCTGAAGTCATTGCCGAGGAGCGCAAGATCTACAAGGGTGTGTGCATCAACATAGATTACTATTGCGGATTGTTATACAAGATGCTCAAGATCCCTTACGCCCTCTACACACCACTATTTGCCATTGGCCGAGTGGTTGGATGGAGTGCGCATCGTATGGAGGAGCTGATCAACAGCTACAAGATAATGCGTCCGGCTTATCCAAGTCTTGTAGAGCCTAAGGACTACGTACCTATCAAAGACAGGTAATATGCCATGAACAATTCTGATAAATTCGAATATTCTGTCGTCAGGAGCAGGCGCAAATCTATCTGTATCGAGATAGACAGAGACCTCAACATAAAGGTTCGTGCGCCCCTCAGAATGACCGACAGTCAGATCCAAAGCTTTGTGGATTCCAGACAAAACTGGATCCGCAGCCATCTGGAAATCATGCAGAAAAGAATTTCCAATATGTCAGACGAAAAAAATCCAAGCACTGCCCTGACAGATGCCGATATAAAGGCACTGTCAGAACAGGCTCGGATATATATTCCTTCACGTGTAGAACATTTTGCTCAGATAATAGGCGTGACCTACGGAAGGATCACCATCCGGCATCAGAAGACTCGCTGGGGAAGCTGCAACTCCTCCGGTAACCTGAATTTCAACTGTGCACTGATGAACACCACTCCCGAAATCATAGACTACGTGGTAGTCCACGAGCTGTGTCACAGAAAGCAGATGAACCACTCCGCACTTTTCTGGGCCGAGGTAGAAAAAGTACTCCCAAACTACAAGGAGCTCCGTTCCGCCCTCAAAAATTACAGGTGTTAAAGCCTCTACCACTCCATAACCACAGCGCCGTATGTGAGCCCTGCGCCGAATGCCGACATGGCGATCTTGTCGCCGCGCTTCAGGCCGTGCTCCCTCACGAGCTGGTCGAGAAGTACAGGTACACTCGCCGCAGACATATTTCCTGTGTAGTCGAGAGTCGTAGGGAACTTCTCAAGCGGTGCCTTAAGTCTCTTGGCAACAGATTCAATAATTCTTACATTTGCCTGGTGGAGTACGAAGTAATCCACATCGTCAACGGTCATTCCAGCCTTGTCAAGAGCCTCCTGGAGGCACTTAGGACACTGTCTCACCGCAAACTTGTACACCTCCTGTCCATCCATATACAGATAGTCATGATTGATCTCATCTTTTACAAATATATTGTTGGTCTTTCTGCTCTCGCAGTTTAGCACCATACCCTTCTTGCCGATTGAACCCTGGACAATGCTTATGATTCCCTTGTCAGACTCCTCTATATAAGCGGCACCTGCGCCATCTCCAAACAATACGCATGTACCTCTGTCATTCCAGTCAAGTATCTTTGACAGCGTCTCAGAACCTATTACAAGAGCATTCTTCACAAACCCTGTCTCTATATACATCTTTGCAACATTGAGGGCAAATACAAAGCCCGAGCATGCCGCATTCACATCAAACGCAATCGCCTTATCCGCACCTATAGCCGCCTGAACCTGACACGCCCCGCTTGGTGTGTAATAATCCGGAGTGACTGTGGCAAGCACTATAAGCTCCACATTCTCTGCGGACTTCCCTGCCATCTCAAGTGCCCTCTCAGCAGCCTCAACAGCCATGCTCGTCGTTGTCTCCTTAACAGCTATTCTTCTGTTCTTTATACCTGTTCTTGAAGATATCCACTCATCAGATGTATCAACATACTTTGCAAGCTCATCATTTGATACCTCTTTCTCCGCAAGGTAGCTTCCTGTTCCTAATATTCTGATTGCCATTATATATTTTCTCCCTTTTATCCGTTATTCTCTTTATTCTTCCTTGTCTCCAAGCAGCTCAGTCACATACTCGCCCCATTTTGTGAGTTTCTTATATCCCTTAGTAAACATGGATGGCTCCACCGTATCGTCATATCCAACTGCGATCCATCCTATATCATGCTTTTCCAGATATCTGGTAAATTTTATTCCAAATACATTTCTGGTGCCCTTCAGCTTCTCATTCTTGACCTCGACATCATCGTCTGCATATCCCCACTCTGTCACTATAAGAGGATAACTTGTCACATAGCCCGACAGGAACTTCTGCCAGAACACCTTGTCCGGGTAAACATGAACAGAGAACGCAGTATTGTCATTCTTCACGCCGAGCTCATCAAGCCATCCGAGATCATAACAGTAATCCGGACTTCCAACGATTATAAGCTGCTTTGCGCCGGCATCCCTTATAACTCCTATAAGGCTCTCCGCGCATCTCTTCCACTCTGAATCACTCATGCCAACCGGCTCATTGTATATCTCAAATATAACATTTGGAGTGTTCTTGAAATAATCCGCAATGTTCTTCCAGAATTCAGCAGAATAATCCAGCGGATTCTCGTCGAGATCCGGCATCTCATCCCCGGAACCATCTATCGGGTTACCTGTATAATCCCAATCGAGAATAACATAGTTATCGTTCTCTCCGGCCCAGGTAACTATGCGGTCAAGATATCTCCACATATAGTAATCGTCATTCTTGTACTCCACAGGGCTTATTGGCACCCTTATGGCATTACCACCCTTGGCAAATACATCCTTGTAGAAATCCTCATTAAACTTCTTCTCCTCATACAGACTGCGCGACTCTGGAACCATCACACCCTTGAGAACAACCTGTTCTCCGCCTGCATTCAGGATCCGAGTCCCCTTCGCTGTAAGCATGGTAGGATATTTGTCTGTATCACCGATAAATTCTGCACGTGTTCCCACAGGTGTCAGCAGATCCTGCTCCTTGCCCCGCAGGTACATCACGTACCATATGATTGCTGCCGCAATGATGGCGGCCACGATAACTATCAAAGTAACCTTTATCTGTTTCTTCATAAACGCTCCTCCAATTCAAGCTGTATCTTCAGCCATATACATAAAGTTTACCAAAAAAACACCATCACTTCAACATATGCATGAATAAAAGGCATCCCCCGTGAGATAAATTTCTCACTTGAGAAATGCCTTTCATCTATAGTATATCTGTGATCTACAGATTTCTGAATCTGTCGTATCTGTCCTGTGCGATCTCCTCAGGAGTCTTGTCTGAATACTTCTTGAGGAATTCCTTAATGTTCATCTTAAGGTACTTGCCTATATATGGAACTGACTGCTCATCTGCTCCGCCGTACTCAGGTACGACCTGCTCGATAACGTTCAGTCTCTTGAGATCCTGCGCTGTAATCTGCATAACTTCTGCAGCCTCCTCAGCTCTGTTGCTGTCCTTCCAGAGGATAGACGCATATCCCTCAGGTGAAAGGATTGAGTATGTCGCATTCTCAAGCATCCATACCTCATTGCCGACTGCAAGGGCAAGTGCTCCACCGCTTCCGCCTTCTCCGATAAGGATACAGAGTACAGGAACCTTGAGTGATGACATCTCATAGAGATTTCTAGCTATGGCTTCACCCATTCCTCGCTCCTCAGCCTCAAGTCCACAGAACGCACCCGGTGTATTTACAAATGTAATGATAGGTCTGCCGAACTTCTCAGCCTGCTTCATCAGACGAAGAGCCTTTCTGTAGCCATCAGGAAGAGGCATACCAAAGTTTCTCTCCATGCACTCTGCCATGGAAGCTCCCTTGACCTGTGATATAACTGTTACAGGCTGTCCATCTATATGACCGATACCACCCACAATGGCTCTGTCATCATTCATGGTTCTGTCTCCGTGGATCTCACGGAAATCATCGCATATATACTTCACATAGTCGAAACCTGAAGGTCTGCTCATCTGACGAGCACCTCTGAGCTTCTCCCACGGAGTCTTAGGCTCGTCATCCTTGAGTCTCTCCTTGAGGATCTCGCTTATGTCAAATTTCTCATCTTCAACAGCACTGTCAAAGTTAGCATAGCCCTGTCTCTGCTTATGTGTGACGATGAGATCATACATTGTGTCCTTCATCTTGTCTCTTGTGATTATGCCATCTATGATACCATGCTCAACAAGGAACTCTGATCTCTGGAAGCCCTCTGGAAGCTCCTGACCAATAGTCTGCTTGATAACTCGTGGTCCTGCAAATCCTACGAGCGCACCTGGCTCTCCAAGGATAATATCTCCAAGCATTGCAAAGCTGGCTGTAACACCACCTGTTGTAGGATCTGTAAGAATAGATACATACAGAAGTCCTGCATCAGAATGTTTCTTGAATGCAGCGGATGTCTTGGCCATCTGCATCAGAGAAATGATTCCCTCCTGCATACGTGCACCGCCTGAACAGCAGAACATGAATACCGGAAGCTTCTCCTCTGTAGCCTTCTCGACAGCTCTGGCAATCTTCTCACCCACAACATATCCCATGCTGCTCATGAGGAATCTTGCATCACATACACCAACTACAGCAGGCTCACCATTGATGGTTGCCTTTCCTATAGTAACAGCCTCCTTGAGGTTTGTCTTGGCCTGTGCAGCCGCAACCTTGTCCTCATAGCCCTCTGTTCCAAGAGGATTTGAGCTTGGCATATCCTCAAACCATGGCTCAAATGACTTTGGATCTGTGACCATTCTTATTCTGTTCTTGGTCTTAACTCTGAAGTAAGAACCGCACTCATAACAAATGTACTTTGCGTTCTTCACTCTTTCCTTCTCAACTTCTCTTCCGCACTTAGGGCACTTTACAAGCTCCACCTTTGGTGCTTCCTGAATTCCCTCAGCAGCCTTTGCCTCCTCTGCAGCCTTTGCTGCAATTATCTCGGCATCCTTTGCCTTTTTTTTGATAAATAACATGATATTTACTGCTCCTTATACTTCTGTAAGACGATACATGCATTGTGTCCGCCAAATCCAAGTGAGTTGCTGATCGCAACATCAACGTCCATCTCGCATGGCTCCTTACAATAATCCAGATCAAGCTCCTCCTCGCTCTCCACAAGGCCTCTTGTTCTGTGGATATAACCTTCCTCTATACTCTTGACACAGGCAATACACTCGATGGCTCCTGCTGCACCGAGAAGATGTCCTGTCATAGACTTTGTTGAATTGATCTTGATGTCCTTTGCGTGATCGCCAAATGCCTTCTTGATAGCACGTGTCTCAACAAGATCGTTCAGATGTGTGCTTGTACCATGAGCATTGATGTACTGAACCGCATCAAGTGGAAGTCCTGCATCCTTAACCGCATTGGTCATGGCAACTGCTGGTCCCTCACCTGACTCCTCAGGTGCTGTGATGTGGTGTGCATCACTTGAACATCCGTAACCTGAAAGCTCTGCGTAGATCTTTGCACCTCTTGCCTTTGCGTGCTCAAGCTCCTCAAGAATAACAATACCTGCACCCTCACCGAGAACGAATCCGCTTCTGTCCTTATCAAATGGAATAGAACATCTGTCTGGATCTGTTGATGATGTAAGTGCTGTAAGTGAATCAAATGTTGATATACCGATAGGTGAAACTGCTGCCTCACATCCGCCGGCTACCATGACATCAGCGTCTCCGTACTGGATAGTTCTGAATGCCTCACCGATACTGTTTGTTCCTGAAGCACATGCTGTTACAACATCTATACTCTTGCCCTTGAGACCAAACTGGATCGCAACGTTACCTGCTGCGATGTTGCTGATCATCATAGGAACTACGAATGGACTTACACGAAGTGGTCCCTTTGTAAGTATGGTTCCATATGCGTTCTCAAGCTCCTGAAGTGAACCAACACCTGAACCAATACATGTACCAACTCTGTAAGCATCTTCCTTTGTCATATCAAGTCCTGAATCTGCCATAGCCTCCTGGGTTGCCTTCACAGCAAACTGTGTGAATCTAGCCATACGTCTTGCAGACTTTGGATCAATGTAGTCCTTTGCTACAAAGTTCTTAACCTCGCCGACAAGCTTGCACTTGTATGCTGAAGCGTCAAACTGTGTAATAGGTCCGAAACCATGCTTTCCTTCCTTAAGTGAATCCCAATACTCGTCAACTGTATTGCCGACTGGAGTTATGGCTCCTATACCTGTTATTACTACTCTCTTCTTCATACTTATCTCCTTGCATTACTTATTCTGCTTTTTATACATATTTAACTACTCAATTATACTCCAACTGTCAAATGTTTGGAAGTAATTGTGTCCATGTTTTTCTATAAAATTTCGATAAACATTCGCATTTATACATATCTCTTATAGTTTTTTCTTTATCTTTCTGAATATAAACTTCTTGCTTATATAATAATTGAGGAATATCACCAGCACTGATGTGAACGTCTTTATGCCCATCGCCCACAGGTGAAGCCTGTCAACCAATATATAGATCAGTCCCTCCTCTACCACCAGTGTGAACACCCTGCTCACGTAGAATGACACCAGTTCTTTTATGAACTCCCATGCAGTCTCTGCGGCAGTGTGGAACACCGATTTTCTATTTGTTATGAATGACACAAAATTGTACAGTATCCATGCCAGGAAGTTGGCCCTGACAGGTTCTATCCCGCATTTGTACATAAATATCCAGGCGGAGCCAAGATTTACCGCTCCCACGACAATTCCCCACAGTATATATATGTATATCTCCCTGGGTATCTTCTTCAGCACTTTATCTACAAACATGTAACTCCCTTATAACATCCGCCTCTTCCGGAAACTCCCGCTCTATCCGCTCGCAGAGACGCCCGTTAAACTCAACCCTTTTCCCATAGTTAAACTTCAGAATATTCTTATATCCCCACAAATGTGTGAACACATCCTGTCTCTCTATATCCGCCGCCTCAGGAAAAAATGAAGCAATGATCTTTCCCTTTCTCGCAGCACACATCGCAAGCAGTCTCTGCTCCGCAAATACCATGTGGCACAGATTTTCCTCAGTCTCCCTACAATTCTCCATAAACTGTATGGAGCTGTCCACATAATAGTTCTTAAATTGCTCCTTAGCCATATATAGCATACAGGTATTTACCGGCGGAACATCCCAGCTCCACAGGGGATCAAAGCTGTACGAACTGTCCATATTGAAGAAGTCCCTGCCGGGATATACATCCGGATATATTCCTTCTCTGTGTATTGCACAAATATCCGTCCCCGCTATGTATTCCCCTATATTCTTCCACACTATAAGGTCCAGATCCACCATGACCGCCGGCATATGCGCCGCCTTAAGCGCATACAGCTTGCCCGCAGCCCAGAACACTCCCGGGGATATGCTGTCAGGAACCTGTATCTCTTTTATGCCGCCATTCCATATATACGACAATCCCTGTCTCTCAACATAATCAATGGCCCTTGCATCACCGTAAAGTGTGATAGGGCCATTCATTTTTCTCCACATAAGAGCAGACAGGATCATGGTCAAAAGCTCATAATCCTGCATGCTGTAAGTGTCATCTTTACTTTTCTCAAAATAAGGAGCAGTCCACAATGTATGGAATCCCTCTATATCCTTCATATATCCTCCAAGATCCGGTCATGTACTAGATCAGATCCAGTCCATATCCAAACTTAGCATTGCCACCAATCCGGCTGGCCGGTCTTCTGCTTCTGTTGATAAGCTGCCACTCCTTAGGGAACTCAACCATCAGCTCCTGGCTTGTTCTGATTGAATCCATACTGTCCTGTGGCCGCTGTGTGTCACTTTCAAGCACCATCGGCATATTTTTTATCCGCTGACTTCCAAACACTCTGTACTGGCTTCCCGCCAGGTATCTGAAGCCTCCCTGACTTCCAAACAGCAGTCTCATCTGACTGCCATTCCACCGGAACCGCTGACTTCCTATCATTCTATACTGGCTTCCCGCCAGGTATCTGAAGCCTCCCTGACTTCCAAACAGCAGTCTCATCTGACTGCCATTCCACCGGAACCTCTGACTTCCTGTCATTCCACTCTGACTTCCCATCAAAAGCTTCTGGCTTCCAGTATCCACAGTCTGTTTCGCAGCTTCGCATCCAAGCTCTTCGTATCTGTCCTCAAAAGGGATCATAACTCCACCGCCGAATTCCACACTGAAAGGCCTGCCGTCCATCATGACATATGTCCTGTAAGGATACAGTCTGCCATTCTGCGCTATCAACTTCATATATACCGGGAGTCCCTTGTCGAGCCTGTGGAATCTGTACGCCTGCGGTGTGGTTGCTTTGACGAAATATCCTCCCGCCGGCAGTGAATATCCAAGCACTGCATCAAGCTCACCATCCCATTCAATATATACTCCGAATTCTCCAGTCTGGGCATCATAATTCCTGAGGTCAAAATATGCCTTTCCCGTGACAAAAGGAAGCATCCTGGCTATTCTATTGTCAAATAGTGCCACACTCTCGCCGGCACCTCTATTTAAAGACGAATATATGAAACCCACACACAATCTCCATTCCCAAACTAGCCAAAATTCTATATCCGACTATTTGCCTTATACTATGTATGGTACTCTATTTCTCCATATAATTCAATTTAATTTGAGGGATTTAACAGTCTTATTTTCCACTAATTTCCTAATTAAAATTACTTGCCAAATGTAAGGACATAATATCTCTTATATCCCTGTTTATCATTTTTGAGAGCCACAAATACTGCAACGCCCATGGTCTTGTATGTAGTATTCAGCATATTGCTGTCATGTGCGGTCGACTTGGACCATGCTCTGAACACGAGATCTCCACCACTGAAACCACATGCAAGATTCTCTCCGTACAACTCGTACATGGAGTTGAGACACAGTGTTCCATTTGGTCTGTAATGGCTGTACTTGTTGCTTATCTCCTTTGCTCTTGTGGTAGCGGTCTCTGTCAGAGATGTTGACACCTTAAGGCTTGAAAGTCCATTTTCTGCACGATGCTGGTTGACCATCTTACTCAGTCTGTTTGCCGCGCCTATATCATAATATCCATATACTCTTGTCTTTCTGCCCTTACCAAGATCGATAGTGTAATATCTCTTGACCGAGAGATCGTACTCTCTCTTATATACAACGCCTCTTCTGTTGACATATGCTATGTAGCCATCGGCTGTCTTATACTTTCCAGCCTTTACAACTCGCTTTGCAGCGCTGTTGAAATAGTAATTGGCATTTCCGATCTTCATTATGAGCTTCTTTGCAGGCTTCCACTTTCTGCCTGTAAACTTGTATGCCTTCTGGGTGCTGTTGTTATAGCTGATTGTGGCTACGCCATTAGAACCGAAATAATATCTGCTGCTGTAGACGGTCTTCCACATATTCTTCTTCTGCACCCATGTGTTCTTCGAGTAGTCAAAGTTGTATACCTTCTTTGTCCTCTTCTGATCTGTATATCTTGAGGTAACATATCCGCCGTCACATACGTAGTAAGCGGTACTTCCATTTACCTTCTTCCATCCTGATGATGTACGTCTATTTCCATTTGCATCATAGAAATAGTATCTGTTTCCGTTGAGCTTGTCGATCACATTTGAGACTCTCTTGTATGACTTGCTGCTTGATATGTATCTGTACAATATATTCGATGCCTGATCATACAGAATGGTACATGTGCCTGATCCATCAAAATACATCAGCTTTCTGCCTGTATTCTTCCACAGGTTCTTGTTCATATCCCAGCTCTTCTTTGAATCGTTAAATGAATACTTTCTGAAAATGCCTGATGCCTTGTAGATCCTCTCCTTTACATAGTGGGATCCACCGCCTGTTACAAATACCATATTGTCATAATTTATATGATACCAACCGCCCTTTGTGACCTTGTCACCATTTGAATTGAAATAATATGTTCTGCCATCGTTGAGAATAAGCATCTGGTTCTTCACCTGGACAAGCTTGCCGCTGCTCAGTGACTTTGCCTTCTTGCTGCTATTATCGTATATCTTTTCACACAGTCCGGAATTGTTCAGATAATAGAGAACGTTATCCACTGTCTGCCACTCGTTCTTGCAGATCGTCCAGTCCTTTGAATCAGCGCTGAATCTGTATATCTTGATGGTATCGCCAGAACGTGTAAACTTCATAGCTGCCACGCCATTTTCATCTATAAGATATCTGGTGCCATCATCGGCATCTATCCAGCCTGCAGTTTTCTGCACTTCACCATTAACATAATATCTGAAGTAACCATCCTCATCCTGTATCACTCCACTCTGAACTGCATCTGATGCTGTGGCCAGAACTGCCGTGCCGTCAGCTCCCATCTCATCTGCCTGTGTCACCACATTTGTAGAAAAAATCACAATAGCCAATACAGCAATCGCCATAAGACTGCCTATAGCTTTTGCCGCCATCAGGCTCTTTTCTCTCTTTGCAATATTAGTCTTCATTGTAGACATCTTTACTGTCCTCCTTTTTATTAAACATCAGTTTCCGCAGGGAATCTGACGTTTGTGTGCATTCTGCTACGTTCGTAGTATACACGTGTTACATAATTTTTACAAGTATAACTTTTTTACAAGTTTTTTGTTACAAATGTGTTAAGTTTGCCCCATCTTGGATTATTTGTCTACATATGGTAAAATAAATCCGCAAAATTCAAAAACAGACAACGAAAAATGTCTGCCAACGGCAGTACAGAGAAAGGATACATATATTATGGGTGCTATTGTTACATTAAAAAAGGGAGAGGGACGACTTCTGAAGTCCGGCGGAGCATGGATATTTGACAATGAGGTCGACACCATAGTCGGCAGCTTTGAGAACGGCGACATCGTCATAGTAAAGGACTTCGATGGTTATCCACTCGGCAAAGGATTCATAAATACCAACTCCAAGATCTTCATCCGCATGCTCACAAGACATGTGGACACCGAGATCGACGAGGCATTCTTCGCAAAGAGACTTCAGGATGCATGGGATTACCGCAAGAAAACCGTCGACACCAGTAGCTGCCGTGTCGTATTTGGCGAGGCTGATTTTCTGCCGGGAATCGTCATTGACAAGTTTGAAAACGTGCTTGTTGTCGAATCACTGGCACTCGGCATCGACAAAGTTAAAAATTTGTTAATAAATATTTTAAAAAATATACTTAAAAATGATGGTATAATAATCGAGGGTGTTTATGAACGAAGCGATGCAAAAGTCAGAAAACACGAGGGGATGGATACCTATAAAGGGTTTATTGGTGACGAATTTAACACAAAGGTTCATATAAATGAAAATGGCGTTCGATATATTGTTGATGTGAAAGACGGTCAGAAGACCGGATTCTTTCTGGATCAGAAGTATAATCGTCTTGCTATTCAGAGAATATGTAAAGATGCAAAGGTTCTTGATTGCTTTACACACACAGGCTCCTTTGCTCTAAACGCAGGCATAGCCGGTGCTTCCAGCGTTTTGGGAGTAGACGCTTCAGAACTTGCTATTGCCCAGGCCAGAGAGAATGCAGCGCTCAACGGATTGGAGAGCACTGTCTCTTTTGAGTGCAGAGATGTATTTGATCTTCTTCCTGAACTGGAATCAAAAGGCGAACAGTTTGACGTTGTCATACTTGACCCGCCGGCATTCACAAAATCAAGAAATTCAATAAAGAACGCAGTCAAAGGCTATCGCGAGATTAATCTGCGTGCTATGAAACTCGTAAGGGATGGTGGATTCCTTGCGACTTGTTCATGTTCACATTTTATGGATTTCGAGTTATTTACCAAGACCATAAAACAGGCCGCCATGAATTCACATGTAAGACTTCGCCAGGTAGAGTTCCGCACACAGGCTCCTGATCACCCAATATTATGGGCTGCAGATGAATCTTATTATCTGAAGTTCTACATATTCCAAGTAATAAAGGAGAGATGACACAATGCAACTAATTCAGAGAAATAAGGATTCAGCATATTTGCAATACGACAAGTATGTAAATTATGACAATCCTATCGTTGCTGCAAAGGCAAAGGAACTTGCTGCAGATTGCAAGAGCAGTGATGAGATCATACAGGCATGTTACTATTTTGTCCGGGATAGGATTTCTCACACATATGACAGCAACTTTTCAGTAATAACTATCAGCGCTTCCGATGTACTGGAAGCCAGCACGGGCATCAGCTATTCAAAGGCCAATTTGCTGGCAGCACTGCTTCGTGCCAACAACTTATATACAGGATTCTGCTATATCCGTATCAAGCACAAGGGCGGACTTATGGCTATGCATGCACTTAATGCGGTATATCACCCGGATCTCAAGAAGTGGATACGTCTTGATGCCCGTGGCAATAAATACGGCGGTTTCAACGCCGATTACACACATAATGAGACTCAGATGGGACATGTGATTGATTCAGCAGCCGGAGAGTATGAGTTCAACGACCTCATCGCCGTACCGCTTCCATCAACCATGAGGGTTCTCGAACAGAGTACCAACTTCTACAAGATGTACTTTAACGATATGCCAGATTATGACGCTTAAAAAATATTACCAGCGGATGACCGCTGGTAATATTTTTCTATACTATATGAATAAGAGGGGAACCGATCCATGTCAAAGACAAAATCCAAAACCATATTAAGAATATCCTTTAACTCACCTGTGGTACTTACATTTGCACTCATTTGTCTGGGAGCTTACCTCCTGAACATCCTCACAGGCGGCAAAAGTAACTTTCTTCTATTTGAAGTATACAGAGCCCCTCTCACCGATCCTTTAACCTACATCCGCATGTTTGCCCATGTGTTTGGTCACGCAAGCTGGAGTCACCTTATCAACAACATGACGCTGCTGCTTGTGATCGGCCCACTACTTGAGGAAAAATACGGCTCAAAGGATCTGCTCATCGTAACCATCACCACCGCACTGGTGACAGGAATCGTGCATTTTATATTCTTCCCTGGTACAGCATTGCTCGGCGCCAGCGGAGTGGTATTCGCATACATTCTTCTGTCTTCTTTTGCATGTATAAAGGACGGCTCCATACCGCTCACCTTCATACTTGTTGCAGTGCTTTATATCGGCGGACAGGTGGCTGACGGAGTGTTTGTGAAGGACAATGTGTCGAATCTCACCCACATTATCGGGGGGATCATCGGAGCGTTCTTCGGGTATATCTCAAATGTCAGGAGATGATCTGACGAACGGACGGATGACATACTCTCCAGGGACAGAAATTGGGTCTCTATATATGTAATCACGCTCGACTTACCTCACTTTGCTTTGCTTATATCTGCACGCGGCTCCCGCTCGCTATAAGGGCGTTGCGAGCTCCGCCTTAGCAATAAGCAGCAAAGTTCAGGCGTCTTCGCTATCGATTACATATATAGAGACCCAATTTTTATATCCCTGGAGAGTATGTCATCCTGATCTTGTTGGATATATACTTTTCAGATCATTCTCCTGACATATTTCGCTGAAAAATATATTTTATACACCACACTATATTATAGATATCGACTCTTACCTGTTTTTCTTTTATTCAGTTCCCCAGAGTGTCATCCCACAAAAATAATCATAGATATTTAATAAAAAATATATATCAACACAGACATCTATAAACTATAAGCTACCTTTCTATCTACAGATTCAGGATTTCCTCTGGGCTTTCTACTATGTTGTCTGCGCCGACTGCTTCGAATTCTTCTCTGCTGCCGTAGCCGTAGAGGACTCCTATGGTCTGGAGGCCACAGGCTTTGCCACCTTCTATGTCGTAGCGTCTGTCGCCTATCATCACAACCTGGTTTGATTTTATCATATCTTCTGTCAGTCCGTGATCTTTCTTGAGGCTTTCAAGGACCTGGGATATGATGTGCTTCTTGTCTGATCCTGTTCCGTCGGGATTACTTCCAACTACAACGTCAAAATATTTTCCCACACCGAACTTCTCAAGGATACGGAGTGTCGGCTCTGTCGGCTTGCTGGTTGCAACTGAGAGTATGCAGCCCTTCTCCTTAAGGGCACGCAGAGTGTCTGCCACTCCGTCGTACACCTCAGCCTCGAAGAGACCTACCACGTTGTATCTCTCTCTGTACTTCGCAACCATCTCTTTCGCTTTTGCGTCGTCCATGCCGAATTCCCTCACGAAAGAATCATAAAGTGATGGTCCTATAAAGCTTCTGAATACACTGTATTCAGGATATGGAATTCCAGCCCAGTCAAGAGCGTATTTTATACAGTTGAATATTCCTTTCTCAGACTTGGTGATGGTTCCATCAAGATCAAATAATAAATATTTGTACATATACCGTCTTCCTCCTTGCGAAAATAATGGGTCAGGCACGCCAAAAAAGCGCTTACCGAAATGCCCCGCAAATTCTATGAATCTGTGGGGCATTTGTAGTATTTATATATTGAAACTACCCATGAATATTACATGATATCAACATCTGCTGAGTAATCCACACCGTCGATCTTGAAACCGAACATGTTGTAGAAATCCTCCCAGTATCCATCGATGTCTGCTATATCCTTGACATTGTCATTGTTGACTGTATCCCAGTGCTCAGCAACAACTTCCTGAACATCATCTCTCATCTCCCAGTCGTCCATACGGATGAATCCGTTGTCGTCCACCTGGCTGTCATCCAGGATCTTATCCATGAACAGTCTCTGCATCTGCTCTATGCATCCCTCGTGGAGTCCCTTCTCTTTCATAACTTTGTAGAGAAGTGTGATATACAGAGGTACGATAGGGATAGCTGCACTTGACTGTGTGACAAGAGCCTTGTTGATGGCTATCTTCGCCTTTATGTTAGGGAACTTTTCATTTATAATGTCTGCTGACTTGTACAGATCCTTCTTTGCCTGTCCGATCGATCCCTCAGCGTAGATAGGGAATGTGATCTTTGGTCCTATGTATGAGTACGCAACTGTGATCACGTTATCTGCCAGAACTCCGGCATCTGAGAGTGCCTGCATCCAGTCGATCCAGTCCTCACCGCCCATCACCTTGATGGTGGCATTGATCTCGTCATCATTTGCCGCTGTTATATGTGCATCTGTGATGGTGTTGTCCTTGAGTACAAGTGTCTTGTTGGTGTACTCCTCACCAACCGTCTTGAGTACAGATGTGTACTTTGTTCCATCTGGAGTTGTTCTTCTAGGGGCAGCCAGGCTGTATACAATCATGTCTATCTTGCCCATGTCTGCCTTGATGGTCTCGATGACCTGCTCCTTGATCTCGACTGAGAACGCGTCGCCATTGATGGACTTTGCATAGAGTCCGGCCTTGTGAGCCTCCTCCTCAAATGCTCTGTTGTTGTAGAAGCCAGCGGTTGCTGTACGGCGTCCATTTGACTCCTTCTCAAACATAACGCCGAGGGTATCTGCGCCATAGCCAAATGCAACTGCGATACGTGATGCAAGTCCGTATCCTGTTGACGCTCCGATCACCAGAACCTTCTTAGGTGCGTTATCGCTCTTAACTGCTCCCTTTGACTTGACATACTCGATCTGATTCTTTACATTCTGTGCGCATCCCACCGGGTGAGCTGTTGTACAAATAAAATCTTTAACTCTTGGTTCAACTACCATTTTAAATTCTCCTTATAAAACATAATATATTTAGTGCTCTTTGTTGGCAAACTTCGTGTATTCCTGCAGCCATACCAGATCCACAGATCCGGTGGCACCTTTTCTCTGTTTAGCTATGATTATCTCCGAGATACCCTTCTTGTCGGTATCAGGATTGTAATAATCATCTCTGTATATGAACATAACCACATCGGCATCCTGCTCTATAGATCCCGACTCTCGGAGATCCGCAAGCACAGGCTTGTGATCCGGTCTCTTATCAACCTCTCGGTTAAGCTGTGACAGTGCTATGATAGGCACATCCAGCTCCCTGGCAAGCATCTTCAACGATCTCGACATATCAGATACGAACTGCTGTCGCGACTCAACTCGTCCCGTCGTGCTCATAAGCTGCAGGTAGTCGATGATGATGAGTCCAAGATTGTTCTTGCTCTTGAGCTGTCTGCATTTTGATCTCAGCTCGGATATGGTGAGTGCTGAACTATCCTCTATGTACAGCGGTGCGGCAGCTATACTCTCCGCACTGGCAAGCACCTGATCCCAGTCATCCTCAGCCAACTGTCCCGTCTGTACCTTCTGGGAATCAACCAGGGAATCCATGGCTATCATACGCGTTACAAGCTGCTCCTTGCTCATCTCCAGGTTGAATATCGCTGTTGCAATTCCCTTGCGCACGGCAACATGGTGAGCTATATTCAGGACAAATGCCGTCTTACCCATGGCAGGTCTAGCAGCCACCAGTATAAACTCCGATCCATGGAGACCGGTGAGCATATTGTCCAGATCTATGAATCCCGTAGGGATACCTGTTACTCTTGTGTTCTTTCTGGAAGCCTCCTCTATCTGCTCGATAACGTTCATGACGATCCTGTCGATCCCCACAAATTTGCTGGAGCCGTTCCTCTCCTTTATCAGATTGAACACACCGCTCTCGGCCTGTTCAAGAAGCTGTTCAACTCCCTCAGAATCAAGATAACAGTCCTTCTCCACTTCCTCGCACAGCTTTATCATCTTCCTGAGTATGGATTTGTCCGCCACGATCTCTGCGTAATGCTTGGCATTCACCGATGTCGGAACCGTCTCCAATATCTCCGCTATGGATTTGGTGCTTATGACCTCATCAGGTACATTGTTCTCCTCAAGCTTGTTCTTCAGGGTTACCAGATCGACCGCCTTACCCTCCTTGAACAGCTCTACCATATTCTCGAACAATATTCCGTACTGACCGTAGTAGAAATCCTCCTTGGTCAGCATATCGGACGCCTCCACTATGGCGTCTCTGTCCATGAGCATGGAACCTATAACAGACTTCTCGGCATCCAGATTGTAGGGAAGCTTTTTTCTTGCAAATGCATCTTCCATGTTTTATCTATACTCCTTATGCTTCCTCGACCTTTACAGCAAGCTCTGCCTGAACCTCAGGGTGAAGCTTGACCTTCACTGAAAAGCTTCCTAACGCCTTGATGGAGTCCTTCATAACGATCTTCTTCTTGTCTATATCCTTGCCGAGCTGGCTCTTGATGGCATCTGAGATCTCCTTTGTGGATACTGAGCCAAATGTTCTTCCGCCCTCTCCAACCTTGATCTTAACAGTTACTGAAGCCTTCTCAAGCTCTGCCGCAAGTGCCTTGGCATCAGCAAGATTCTCTGCTGCCACCTTCTCCTCATGAGCCTTGCGGAGCTTGAAATCATTCATATTCTTTGGAGTTGCCTCCATGCCGAGCTTCTTAGGAATGATGAAATTTCTTGCGTAGCCCTCATTTACCTCTACCATTGCGCCTTTCTTTCCAAGGCTTTTAACATCCTGTAATAATATGACCTTCATATCCTAAATATCTCCTTCCTTATACATCTCATTCAGGAGCTCAACAAGCTCCTTCTTTATATCCTCTGCTTTCGCATTTTCAAACTGAGCTGCCGCGATATTTGCATGACCGCCGCCACCCATTCTCTCCATGATTATCTGGACATTGACATCGTCAATAGCTCTTGCACTTATCTTGACATCCGCACCCATCTGCGCTATTACAAATGAAGCTCTGACACCTGCGATGTTCAGCATCTCATTTGCAATCTTGGCGGTGAGTACCACCGGCGACTCAGGGCCATCCCCAGGTGTAATGATTGATATGGCAAATGCATCAAGCACCATCTCTGCGTGGCTGACACCCTCCGCCTTCTGTCTGTAGGTCTCTATGTCAGTTCTGAACATCTTCCTTACTCGCATGACATCCGCACCGCTTCTCTTCAGGAACGCGGCTGCCTCAAAGGTTCTGACACCGGTCTTGCTCAGGAAGTTGTCGGTGTCAATGAGTATTCCGGCATACATGGCGTCCGCCTCTGTAGGTCTGAGCTTTATCTTCTCATCCATGTACTGGAGCATCTCTGCGATCATCTCACATGCAGATGACGCAAATGGCTCTATATACGACAGTGTTGCATTTGCAATGACATCCTTTGTCTGCCTGTGGTGATCGAACACCACTATGCTCTTCGCATATGCCAGCAGTTCCTCACACTCCGTGAGCGTAGGATTATTCACATCCGTCACAACTACGACCGTGTCGTCATCGACCAGACTGAGCGCCTGATCGTTGTTGATTATCATATCTGCCGGGTAGGAATTGCTCGAAGTGAAATTGCCGTATATCGGACTTATGGCCGATGACACCTCATTTACAACTATATGCGCCGTCTTGCCCAGCGCAGTCACCATCTTGTATATTCCTATACCTGAACCAAAAGCATCCATGTCCGGATTCTTGTGGGCCATGATTATAACCTTCTCCTTGGTCTCAAGAAGCTCCTTGAACGCAAGAGTCTTAACCCTCGCCTTAACTCTCGTGGACTTCTCCGTTCCCTGACTCTTACCGCCAAAGTAGGTGATCCTGTCGGCGGACTTGATAACCGCCTGATCGCCGCCTCGGCCCAGAGCAAGCTCCATGGCGGAACGCGCTGCCTCAAAGTTTTCTATAAAGCTCTTATAATCAGTACCAAGACTTATACTGAGTGTAAGTGGAAGATCATTTCCGATATTTATAGCCTTGACCTCATCGAGCAGGGCAAATTTGTTCTCCTTGAGCTGATCCAGATACTTCTGTGGCATCACGAACATGTACTTGTCCTTCTCAAGGCTCTTGACTATGGCGTCGACATTTGCCATGTATTTGTTAATCTTTCTGTCGACCAGGGCAACAAGAAGAGAGTGTCGTACCTCCTCAAGCGACTCAAATATCTCATCGTAGTTATCAATATATATGAGACCCGCAACCAGCTTCTGGTCATGGTTCTCCTGAGCGAGCTGATTCACCACTGTCACATCAAACATGTAGAACGCAAGGAAGGTGTCCGTCTTGCCGTGGTGTCTTGAACCACCGTGCGAAGCCTTCGTCTCTTTCTTCTGCTCATCAGCCCCATCTCCGTCTGTGCCGGCCTCACCCGGCTGGGCATCCGTCTCTTCCATAGCAGGCTCAACCTTATTCACCTGTACACGTCTGATCTCATAACGGTATTCTCTTCCGTTAAATGCTATCTCTCCCTCGGTAACCTCCTCCTGATAAGGAAGACTCTCCTCGGTAACCTCCTCAAATACCTGAACTATATTCAGCTTCATGAGCTTTCTCTTACTGGTCTCCGTTATACCTGAGAACTCGTCGTTCACCCACACAACTTTTCCATCCTCGTCAAGCAATGCGTACGGAACCGGAAACTCCTTTATGAGCTCCTTCTGCATCTTGCCGTGCTCCATGGCAAATTCCACATATCTGTCGCGGGACAAAGCATTCATCCTCAGGAAAACAACAATGCTCACCGCTCCGTATACTGCCGTAAAAATGGTGGCTATAACGCCGGCTCCTATTCCGACAAAATACATGAACACTGTCATCAGACAGAACATTCCTATCAGATACAATGGAACCTGTCTATATCGGTTGTACAGCCCCTCTACATCTCTCTTTTCATTCATATGTCACTGCCCTTCTTATCCTTCCATTCACAATGCAAATGATCAGGCTCAATTCTGAGCCTATACACTTCATAAGTATAACATTGTGCGATTCTGATTACAAGAAATATAGAATTGCAAAAAAATGCAGGTGTGGCAAAACACACCTGCATCTCTTATATATTAATCTGTAAAGATCTATTAACCGTTGATTCTTGCAAGAAGCTCCTTGCCAAGCTCCTCGTTGCCCGGCTTGCCGAGAAGAGCGAACATGTTCTTCTTGTAGCTCTCAACACCTGGCTGATTGAATGGATTTACACCAAGTGTGTATCCACTCACACCACATGCAAACTCAAATGTGTAGAATAGCTCACCGAGAGTGAACTCATCAATCTTGTCGATGTTGATCTGGATGATAGGAATTCCACCATCTGCGTGTGCAAGGATAGTTCCGTTCATGGCACTCTTGTTGGCGAAATCAACTGTCTTGCCTGCAAGATAGTTAAGTCCATCAAGATCTGAGTCCTCAGCCTCCATAACGATCTCACATGTTGGATTAACAACATTGATAACTGTCTCGAAATGGTTCTGTGAACCCTGCTGGATGAACTGTCCAAGTGAATGAAGGTCTGTTGTAAAGTCCGTAGCTGTTGGGAAAAGTCCCTTGCCATCCTTACCCTCGCTCTCGCCGTAGAGCTGCTTCCACCACTCTGATACATAGTGGAGTGCCGGCTCAAAGTTAGCAAGGATCTCGATTGACTTACCCTTGTTGTACAGTACATTTCTTACTGCTGCGTACTTCATAGCATCTGAATCGTCGAAGTCCTGTGCAAGACAATCCTTTCTTGCTGAAGCTGCGCCTTCCATAAGCTTATCTATATCAGCACCGCTTACTGCTATTGGCAGAAGACCAACTGCTGTGAGAACTGAGAAACGTCCTCCTACATCATCAGGAACTACAAATGTCTCATAGCCTT
The DNA here is from genome assembly GCF_003603945.1 of Coprococcus sp. AF38-1. NCBI lineage: Bacteria > Bacillati > Bacillota > Clostridia > Lachnospirales > Lachnospiraceae > Coprococcus > Coprococcus sp. AF38-1. The sequence goes on along the minus strand of NZ_QVGO01000006.1, from coordinate 9,539 downwards.
CCTCTGTTGCAAGTGTCTTGAGAGCGCCCTTTGCCTTGTCCGTTGTGGCGTAGATTCTCTTTGCTGCGCCCTCCTTGCCATACTTCTCAACAAGCTTCTTCTTGAAGATTCTTGAAGCGATACCAGGCTCTGTTGTTGTACCCGACTTGGAGATGATGTTGATAGAGAAATCTCTGTCACCGATCACCTGAAGCAGATGAGCCATGTATGTGCTGCTGATATTTGATCCTGCATAGTAGATCTCAGGAGTCTTACGGATTGACTTGTCAACTGAATTATAAAAGCTGTGTCTTAAAGCTTCGATGGCTGCTCTTGCACCCAGGTAAGAACCACCGATACCGATTACTACAAGCACGTCTGAATCTGCCTGGATCTTAGCTGCTGCCTTCTTGATTCTCGCAAACTCTTCCTTGTCATAGTCTACTGGAAGGTCGATCCATCCAAGGAAATCATTTCCCTCACCGGTCTTGTTTACAAGTGTTGCCTTTGCAGCTACTACCTGATCCTTGATTGCTGCGATATCAGCGTCTGTAGCCATGGCTTTTGCATTCTTAAAATCGAAACTTACTGTCTGTGCCATTTGTTTTCTCTCCTTACTTGTATTAAATTTTTCACATTGAATCAATTTTAGCAAATAGGTATACCATAATCAACTATTAATCTCAAAAAACTCCCCCAAAGCCACAACCGGTTTGGAGGAGTTTTCAATTATAACCATGTCTAAAGCACTACTTAACCGTCACTTTGATCTTTGCACAAACACCATTTTCAGACATTACATAAACCGTACATGTGCCCTTACGCACTGCCTTTATAACTCCTGCAGATGAAACGGTTGCCACCTTTGCATTGGATGTTATGAACCTTTCCTTCTTCGTAAGATGGTTTAACGCCTTCTTCTTTGGATTCTCAAGCTTAACCTTCTTGGTGATCTTAAATGTTTTACCTTTTGCAAGGTTAACCTTGGTCTTGTTCACAGTAACTTTCAGGACATTTGTCTTTGATGCTTGAGGCATTGCAACATGGACTGTATTTGTCCTGCCGAGATATACCTTCTTGCCACCCGACATCTTGTATGCGACTGTAAAATACTTGTATTCTCTCTTATTATTGAGGTTCTTATCGGCATATTTCTGGGACTTCGGTACATTAGCAAGCTTATTGAAGTTGTTCTTTCCATTACAATATGACCAGTATACATCATATCCTGTTGCACCTTTGACCTTATCCCATGTCAGATCTATTCTTGTTCCTGTTCCCTTTCCTTTCATAAGGAAGAACGGAAGTGTCTTCTTATAGAGTTCTGTTCCACTAGGTTCAACATTTGGAGATTTCTTTATAACAAGACGGCCAATGGCAAATGTTATATTGTAGTTTGGATTTGCACCCTTCTTCTGGCTTGCTGTGATCGTGTATGTTCCGGACTTCTCACCAGCAGCTCTCTTGAGAACAATTCCTGTAAGCTTATCCTTGCCAACAAGTCCCTCCGCTGTAAATGTAAACTTCGGATCCGCCTTGCCTTCATACTTAGATGCGTCATTTGCAGTTACTCTGATGGCTTTTGGATTTACCGTGATCGCAACCTTTGCAGCTGCTGCCTTATAGTTCTGATTTGCCGCAACGGATACTGTCACAACCGCCTTGCCTGCACCAACTATAGTTACCTTGCCTGTGCCATCCACCTTGACAACCTTTGTATTGCTGCTTGTAAATGTTTTCTTGTCATTTCTACTGCACTTCACATTGAGGGCAAACTTTGCACCTCCATATGTCTTTGCTGCCACCTTGCCTACTTTGAGAGTTGTTGCTGCTGGAATTATCTCTCTCTTTGCAACTGTGAACTGAACCGGTTGTGTTACATACTCATTGTAATTGGTTGTAGCACAAACCTTGGCATACATATAATATGTGCCCGGATCTGCTGATCTGGAGTTCTCCCACAATGTACCATCTGTGTTGCTGTTCTCTGTTGTGTAGTAATACTCTATAACAGGATCCTCTTGTGCTCCTGTAACCTCTGGAGCCTCTACACTGTCGCCAAATGTGTAATCGATTACATCAAATTCAACATTCTGATCAAGTCTCTTTATTTCAAATTCTGCATAAGCCGTAACATCAGCTATCTTCACAACAAACTTATAAGTACCTGCATTTACCGGCGCATTCTCATTTTCCGGATAATCGGTATCACCTGTTCCCTCATAATATGTAACAGCAGCCTCTCCGGTCTTCTCTGTTATCCAGTTATTAACAACTGCACCTGCATATTCTGTGCCGTCATACGCTCTGCTTTCTGCTGTCACAGTACAGCTGACCGCCTCGTTTCTGCCCTGATATGCGCAGTGTGCCGGATTCTCAGTTTCATTGCAATATGCAATTATCTTGTTACTGTGGCCTTCTTTTATCTCATACGTCCAGTCATGATAATGAACCATATCCCATGACTTGTTCTGAAGCATGTAATTGGCTGCATTACCCGTAGTTGCAAGCCCAAATCTGTATGTAGTTACAACCGTCTCTATTCCAGGTGTAACGTCCCACAGTACTACAGTATAATCCTCGTCATATACAAGTTCATCTCCATCCAGCAATCCTGAGAACTGGATTCCCTGTATATATGCATTTTCATCAACAATTACCTTATCCGCTGTGATCGTTTTCTTTTCGATAGTCACAGTCACATCGCCAAATACCGGTGAACACTCATCTGCTGTAACAAGGTAATACACCTTATATGTTCCGGCATTTTTAAGTTCTGGAACCGTCTGTGTGTACGGCTCATCTGCTGCCAATGAATAACTGATAGAAGCTCCATCCATGCCATCTGCAATTGTAACAGATGGGCTATGTATCAATCCATCATAAGTGCAGGTTGTATCTTCCGCAGTTACTCCGGCGATCAGGTCACGTGAGACTGCCTTGGCATCTGACCACAATGAAGCTGGTCTTGTCGTATTAGCCACGTATCTTGTGCGAACATATACCCTCTGATTCTCTTCAAGTCCTGAGATAACATAATTATCTGACACATTCAGATCATCGAGAACTGTCCAGGCCGCTCCATCCATCGAATACTGATACTGCTGTCCGCCAAGTGGGCTTACTGTCACAGAATCACCAGTCACGCTTACTATCTCAATGCCTTCGCCGTCTGCAGCACTTTCCATATCAGCTGGTGTTGGATTCTGTATGTCTGCAAGAGTCTTCGGTGCAGATGGCGCCTCCGGTCTTGCTGCAACAGTTATATCAGCAGGTGTATCCTGACTGTCCTTCTTGCTGATACTTATATTTTTACCAAACAAACTATATGATACGTCGTTATCATCTGTTCCCTCAAGGGCTATATCACCATACATATCACTCACAATTTCATATGACTCGCCATCAACAGTGATGATATATGAAGTATCGCCATCAAGATCTGTCAGATTTTCTGTTATATAATCAACCTGTCCTGTAACTGCTCCTACATCAGCCACCGCTCCAACGCTGAATTTGAAACCTATATGTCCGCCATCTTCAACATTTGTCCATGACATTGTCAATCCCGAATCTATTCCTTCAACCAGGGATGCAGCATTCTGACCATTTATTTCAGCAGTTTCCTTTATGTAGCTTGATGAACCTGTATTGTACTCAAATATTCTTCTGGAATCATAGCCCCCGATCCAGTAATTACTTGCCTGTGTTATAGGGGCAAGAACAAATGATGGAGTATCATCTGCCGCATCCGCCGCTTTAGCAACTCCCATCATCGCTATCTGCTGTAATTCACCATTCTTGACAGTGGCAGCAAGCACCGCTTCATCTGCACTGTCAGAGCTTGTAATTTCATTTCCAATATTCGCGTCAGCTCCTATAGCGAATGAGTGCTGTCCCTCACCAAGTTCAGCATCAAAAATCAGATCGTGAGTATTCATAGGATCAAACGACAATCTTAGAGCTGCAAGCGAAGCCACAGATACTTGTGATGTAGCCGTTTCTGCTGAAGGCTCTGAATCGCTTCTGCTGTACAATCTCCATACTTTGTCGTAGCTTGTTCCAAGCATATAGTTCTTTCCGTCCTTGGTATACAAGCCAACAATATCAAACCCATTGCCATTGGCCATATAGGCCATAACTCCATTGCTTATATACCAGCAAGTATTTGGCTTTGTCCACGTATTTCCATTGTCACTGGTAGGGATAACTGCCTTTACCGCTCTGCTGGCTGTACCATCCACCACGCACCTGTACCAGTATCCATGAGTCGGGGTGAACGTATATGTACTTCCATTTGCACCTTCAATATCTGTAAATGGTCCACGCTTACTGGTTGCGCTCTGCCACTGATATGTTGCAGCTTCCCCTGTCACGTCCATAACGAGAGTGATTGAACTATTCGTCATATTCTTGCCATATGGATATCCATTGTTCATGAATACAACTTCTTCCTCCGAAGGATCTGTATTGCCTCCGCCTGAAAAGCCACCGATCTGAAATGTTATTTCATTGCCGCTGGCGTCCACGATCTTGCCAGCATTCAGATCAATACTTCCTATGTAAATATCAGGGAATACATAACCATTATAATATGTCCACGTATACAGATAATACACACCCGTGGTACCCATATCTATTCCCTCTCCGGAAATGGTATCCGTTCTGTCATATGTACCTGAACTCCTTGAGAACGAGTTCTCTGTTATCCAGCCTTTAAATCCGCAGCCTTCAGGTGACTCGGCACTCGCCCATCCACTGTACCTATGGCTGCTCAGATAATCACCAAAGTTTGTGAGATCTCCAGTCGTGAACTTCTCAGACTGAATGCCAAGCTTGCAACTCGCGCTGGCATAACCGCTGGTTGTCCACCCCCACTTGAGACCTCTCATATGTCCATCTGTGCTTATATCCACGTCTGTTACCTTGATATTCTCCATAGCCGCTGCGTAGGCAGTATTCTTACCACCTATCGAAATCAAACACGTTATGACCATGAAAGCTGTCATGAGCCATGCCATAACTTTTCTGCATAGAATTCTTTCTTTCATACACTTCCCTCTCTTTCTCAATAAAACCTCTTTTTCGTGTGTCCGTTAATGTTTTCTCTCTGCAACCATTACCTCCTGTTAATTCTTGACTCTTTTCCTTTAACAATTTATGATAATTATAATTCGTACATCAATGTTCAAGTCAACAATATTTTTGCGGTATTTATGCAATATTCACAATTTTTTTTGTCTATTTTTAAGAGAAGGGGAATCATATGAATCACGCAAATAAAAATCTATATCAAATTGGCGAAGTCACCAAAATGCTTGGAGTGACAAGAAGAATGCTGTTAAACTACGAAGACCTGGGGCTTCTGACACCCGCATACAAAAATGAGAGCAGCGGTTTCCGCTACTACTCTGCCGATAACATCGTACATATACGAATTATAAAAGTTCTTCAGGGACTAGGATTATCGCTATCCGAGATTAACAAGTACTTCAATAATACCGAAAAGCTTGAGGATGTCATTGAACGTATGACTGCGCTCCGTTCCCAGCTGGATCTGTGCATAGCCCAGCTTCAGCTGCGTCAGTCCCAGACATCAGAACCGGAGATCCATTTTACCACTCTTCCCTCATTCACTGCATTTTGTCAGGAGTTCAAAGACTCTGATCTGGCCAGAAAAACTGAAGATCTGCGCAAGACCTTTATCGAGGCAACAAAAAAATATCAACTGGACACCACAGGCAAAATGTGTACAGAGGTTTTTATCGAGTCAGCATCAGCCGGAAGATATGTCATACCTGTCGCAGCAGATCCTGACACCAATGACGAACACATAAAAAAACTTCCACAGACTGCAGCTATCTGTATATACCATCGTGGTCCATACGAAAATTTTGACACTGTCCAGAAGAAACTATTGGACTATGCAAAAGAAAACAATCTTGCTACCTGTGGTTATTTTCGCAATTCGTTTATGGAGGGTCCTCCAACCCACGGAGCAAATAAAGATGCTTATATCACACAGATCGCACTGCCAATACGCAAAAGCTCTCCGTTCGGATCGGCATGATCCGCGCAGAGAGCTTCTGTTTCTGATACTACTATTCAATTTTCATCTCATTCAAAGACCTGAACTCATATCCCTCCTTCTCCAGGTTTGTGAGAACCGTATCAAGTGCCTGCGCATTTGACGACGACACATTGTGTATGAGCGGAATGGCTCCCGGATGATGATATTTCGCAAAATGATCAATGACATAATCCGCTCCTGGCTGATTGTTCACATCATAATCAAGGTAAGCCATACTCCAGAATATGGTCTTGTACCCCATATCCTTGGCCAGCTGCAGAACCTGTTCACTGTACTCACCGCAAGGCGGCCTGAAATACATATCCATATCATAACCCGTTTCACTCTTCATAAAATCCGAACACTCTCTGAGTTCATTTTTCTGCTCCTCCACAGTCTTCTCCGGCATACACGGATGATGAACCGTGTGGTTTCCCACCTGATGACCATCCTCCTTCATCCTCTTCACTATATCCGGATTGTCCCTTATATAAGTCATCGTCACGAAGAAGCAGCCCTTTGCATTGTGCTTTTTGAGCACATCCAGCATCTGCTCTGTATATCCGTTCTCGTACCCACAGTCAAATGTCAGATACATCACCTTTTCATTCTTCTCAGCACACACTCTGTCCACGTAGAACGCATCGTACTGCTCCAGCGGAAAGCTGTTGTCACAGCCACTCATTCCATGATTTTTGTCCCGCACTATGTACCATGAATATTTCTTTGTCGATATCTGGCTGTAATCCCTGAGTCTGGTCATATCCTCATCCTGACTCTCCCCGTCTGTGTCCGTGTTACTCTCCGCATCTTCCGTCTTGTCTCCCGATTTTTCTTTTCCTTCCGCATCACCTTCCCCATTCTTCGCACCGTCCGCCTGACACTCTGCGTCCCCCGGAGTCGCCACCATCTTGGACAGATCCTCCTTGTCATATATGGAGCATCCGCTGAGCACGGCTCCAATCACGCAGGCAGCATACAGTCCTGCTATCAAGTACAGCTTTCTCACCATCTACCATCCTGAATTTATTGGCTCATACAGGCTGTTTTCACCCGCATTTCATCTGCAGCCCACCTGCACATGTCCACTCGCCGGTTATCCATCCGCCAGCATCTTCTTCATGATCCCATCCAGAAGAACATCATAATCCGCCGCCCCATTCCGGGATTGTTTTTTCTTAACCTTCTTTTTCTCTATCCCCTCATCAGCTGAGCTGCACGCAACCTGAAGTTCCGGAGCCTCCGCCTTCTTTTCCTCCTTTCGGAGTCTGTTCGACAGGCTGTTGCTGAGATAATTTTTCACGCTGTCCCTGAGAGCCCGCATGTGCCATGCACAGTTCCACTGATTGTGTGCCGCCATGAGAAGCATATATGTTGCCAGACCGCACACGCACATTTTCAGTGCCTCCGGTCCATCGCCTACTACATAATATTGATATACCGCCGCAAATATGCCTGTCCCCGCAACGACGAGTCCCATATTTTTTACAAATCCATTCCACACATTTATCGGTATAAAACCTATCTTCAGCCTGTCTATGTACTTGTCCACAAATGCGGCAGTGTCATGTATGTTCACATCCAGCGATGTTATATCCTCATACCGCCTGCGCATCTCCATCAATGGTTTTTTCCGCGTCGTTCCCATGCGCTCAGCCGCCTTTGCCAGTCTTGCAAGATAACTGCTCATCACAGCCCGTCCTGTCAGCCCTATACACCCACACACTATCATCACATACATACACACATTCTGATTCAACAAAATTTCAAACATAGTTTTCCCTCTCTTTTCAATTATTCGATCATATCCTGTCAGGGCTTAACCCCACATCCGTTTGGCCGGTCCGGATGGTAGTATTATATGAGCGACATTCCGGGGTATACAATTATTTTCGCTCGACAAATGTTTGTCTTTTGCATGCTCTTTTGATATACTTCAAGATGAAAAAAGCAGGATACATACATCTTAGAATGTATCAGCGAATATTAAAATGATTGGTTAAGTACAATAGAAAAGAGGTATTGTTATGGTTTATAAGACTAAAGGAACCTGCTCTGTCGAGATCAACTTTGACGTCATCGATGGCAGGCTGCATGATGTAAAGTTCACCGGAGGATGCAATGGTAACCTCAAGGGTATCGGAGCTCTCGTAGAAGGCATGAAGCCAGAGGACGTCATCGCCAGACTCGAGGGTACAACCTGCGGTTTCAAGCCGACTTCATGCCCGGATCAACTGGCTCAGGCACTCAAGCAGTATCTGGCTTCAGCACAGTAACAGGAGGATTAACAATCATTATGAAGAGAATTATATTGACAGGCGGCGGTACAGCAGGTCATGTCACACCAAACATGGCACTTATGCCGGAGCTGAAGAAGCACGGATATGACATCCAGTACATCGGTTCATATGACGGCATGGAGAAAAAGCTTATAGAAGATATGGGCATCCCTTATCACGGCATAGCTTCAGGAAAGCTCAGAAGATACTTCTCAATGAAGAACTTCTCAGATCCGTTCAAGGTACTTAAAGGAATATCTGAAGCAAAGAAGCTCATGAAAGAGCTCAAGCCTGATGTAGTATTCTCAAAGGGAGGATTTGTCACAGTCCCTGTGGTATTTGCCGCACACTCAGCAGGTATCCCTGTGGTGATACACGAATCAGATATGACTCCCGGCCTTGCAAATAAGCTCGCCCTTCCAAAGGCGACAAAGGTATGCTGTAACTTTCCTGAGACAAAGGATCTCTTCCCTGAGGGCAAGGCAGTCGTAACCGGAACCCCTATCAGAGAGGAACTTTTCCGCGGCGATTCCGCATTTGCATATAACTACTGTGGTTTCACTGACAACAAGCCTGTTCTCCTTATCGTGGGTGGAAGTTCAGGAAGCGTCATAATCAACAACGCAATAAGAGACAATATCGACCGTCTTCTGGAGACCTTCAACGTCATCCACCTGTGCGGCAAGGACAATCTGGATGAATCCCTCAAGGATAAGAAGGGCTATGTCCAGTACGAATATGTAAAGAAGGAACTTGCAAGCATGCTTGCACTGTGCGATATCATCATCTCACGTGCAGGAGCCAATGCCATCTGTGAGCTTCTCGCACTCAGAAAACCGAACATCCTCATTCCTCTGTCAAAGGCTGCATCAAGAGGTGATCAGATTCTCAACGCCCAGTCATTTGAGAAGAGCGGATACAGCTATGTGATCCAGGAGGAAGAGCTTAACACAGAGTCTCTGTTCGCCGGAATAAATGAAGTGTACAACAACAAAGAGAAATATATCCAGGCTATGGAGTCCAGCAACCTGACCGACTCAACGGGAATCATCATCAACATGATAGAGGATCTCGTAAACGGCCACGACTGATCTGCATAAGATCTGCAAAAGCAATTATAAAAAGGCAAAATAAAACTCCACACCGTCTAAATCATAGTTGATATGTACCCTCTTTACTGGACAACCAGTAAGGAGGGTATTTTTATGCGT
>NZ_QVGO01000005.1:0-340963 GCF_003603945.1 Coprococcus sp. AF38-1 | reverse complement strand
ATGTGTTCAGCCTAGTTCATAAATATGTGTCCAGGATTCTGGGTACATATCAATGATTGGGTGGAGTTTTATTTGTTTGCTTTTGATATTACGTGGTGTATAATTTATAGCATGATAAATAAGTGTTTATGATTATACTTAAATAATAAAAACGATATATTTGACATAAAAGCGGTTGAATGTTAATATAAGTGTAAAGAGGTGCTACCGATAGACGGTTAGCCCTGATATTGCAATTACAAAAAAGTAACCGCCAAGTTTTGTCAGGACAGGGCGGTTACTTTTTTGTCTTATTTCTTATCATTGCTCTTAGAGCCAACGGCATAACCAAGAGCAAAGCATGTTATGCATAAGCTGATGATGGCTATAAAAAGTTCCGTTGTAAGCATAAGCACAAACCTCCGTAATAGATTTCCGTAAATGGATGTATCTATGTAAACACAGGCTATAAACTCCTGTGGCGAAGGCTAACCGCCTACCGAATAGGGTAGCACCTCTTATATTATAACAAACATACGTTCGATAATCAATATACATGAAAAGATAAATTTTTATTTGCTCTACAAAACACTTAGACCATATAAGTTCAAAGAAAGTGCTAATGTGGCTTAACAGACACTAAGTAAAACTTTCGGGGGGAATCACATGACTTTATACATGAACATAAAACAGCTTGGCAAGCGGAAGAACACAGTGCACAAGGTCCCATTTGAATATGACACAGCACCGAGCACACTGCGGGAACTCATAACAGAGACTGTAAAGATCTGCGTAGCACAGTACATATCCCGCATGGAGCACGGCGATGCAGTGCTGACAGATGAACAGATCGATGATATGGGAAGAATAGGAAAGATAGCGTTCGGGATCGTCTATGGGGAGAAGAAACCAGATGTGGATGAGGCAGTGAAGACAGCCATTCAGGGATTTGAGGATGGGCTGTTCAGAGTGTTCCGCGGTATGGATGAATTAACGGAGCTGAACAGGAAAGAGGAGTTTAACGAAGGGGATGAGATCACATTTATCCGCCTCACAATGCTGGCGGGCAGAATGTGGTAAGTAAAAGATCGTAGATTCAAAGTATTGGTCAAAGACTACTAGCGAACAGGAACGCGAACAGTGTATGCGCAAAATATGGGAATATGCAAGGGCATGATTTGCGTAGATGATACGTGGACAAAAGAAAGGGGTTACAATGGCAGAGGACAAGAAGACAAGGCTTGAGCTTGAGGAGCAGAAGAGAATCGCAGATGAAGTGAGAGAGGTATTTGACGAGAATTCCACGAAGCTCAGAAAGAGCTACAGTGCGGATGCGCAGAAGCTTCTTAAGGAGATGGATAATTACTATGGAGATGTAAAAGAGTCAACGATCGGCAAGAGACTTGAGACATTTCTTGAGAATGAAAAGAATATACCCTCGGAATTCTTCAGGAAGGAGCTGAAGCATTTGCCGGGGTGGGTGCCGGATCATCTGATGGAGGATTTCTACACTTCTATAGACAGCATAATCAAGTGGCAGACAAGCCAGTATTATTACAGAAGAACCATGCGTACGAAGAGGTATGGGGCATTTCTTGACAGATATTTCAGGATCATGAATGAATATCACTCCATGGGGATATACGGATGCGACATAGTATCTCTCTACAGGGAGAAATTGCCGCAGGATATATTGTGCTATTACAGGGATGGCAACAGCAATGGGTATAGAATAGTATCTGAATATTGGATACAGGCGGAGCTCGACAGGGGGAATGCAGAGCTTGAGGAAGTGCTCATGGACATCATGTTCGGTGAGAGTGCGCAGTCAAGGCTCACGACAAATATCCTCAGGGGAATATATATGAGCTCCAACACAAGACTCCATGAGGCTGTAGGCAAGCTGCTCGTTGCGGCAAAGCTTCAGGAGGGGCTTAGGCAGGCGATATGTGAGAATATGGATTATGGAACGGCAGGTGCATTTATGACCCTGTTCCATGTAATAAAGGAGAATGATCTTCTGAGATTCTCGTCTGTCATGAGGGCTGTAGCCACCTGGACAGGACTTGTGGCTGACGAGGAGAGCAAGCTTGACCGCATACAGAAGAAACAGCTGCTTCTTATAGATACATATCTGAATGATGAAAATGCAAGGCGTGAAGCTTTATCCGGCGAGGATGCCATGCAGATCTATCTTGCGCTGTGGAGCTATGGTTTCTTTGATGTGGACGAGGCATGCCATGTGATGAACAAGCTGGCGCTTGATGGCAGCAGACACCAAAGACTGGTATTTGGCACATATATCAGGGCAATGAGTCTGGGAAAGGTGTACACACACAGCGTTGCAAAGGAATTTATCAAGAGATTCCCAGACGAGATGGACACCATGGCGGTCATCATGCCAAGCTTCATGTCGGATTACCAGCCTTATATGAATAGTCTCATATATAAAGACGGCAGATCGTACAACAATGAACTTAAGAAAATGACATTTGCCGAGGTGGACAAATATTTTGACAGCAGGAAAGAATGTCAGGAGATGTACGATATCCTCATGGGCATACTTGAGCGCATGCCAAAGAAGAGGCTTGAGTTTGATCCGTGTGTATTTCCATGGAATGCCGAATATCTGGACAGATCTGCAATCATCATGAGACTTGCGGTCTGTGCAAGCGCTCTCAGGGATGAGGACAAGATCACTTACATAGCGGAGATGGTTCCTGAGATAGATTCCGCAAGGTACAGCAGAGATGCGCTTTTGCTTCTGCTTGTAAGGCAGCCGGCAAATGACAGACAGCGTGCCATACTGGTGGATGCGGTTGCCGACAAGGAGACATATACCAGAAACAAGGCGGCGATGATCGTTAAGGATATGAAACTTTCGCCGGAGAATTATGTACAGCTTGAGAATATGCTCAAGTACAAGAAGTCAGACATAAGGGAGACTGTACTGTCTATACTTTATAAACTTGACGGTGATGACATGGACGATCTCATCGGAAGACTTCTCGCAGATTCCAAGGAGGAGAAGAGAACAGCGGGACTTGATCTGCTGCTCCAGCTCAAAAATGACGAGAACAGGCAGAACCTTTTTACAGATTGTGTTGGTCATATAGACGCTATGCAGAGGGAGTCTGCGAATGGAAGATCCAGTGTTACAACTAAGGAGCAGATTCTTATACGTGAGATAAAAAATGTTGGCACAGACCGGGCTGGTGCAGATGAGGGGTATGGACTTTATGATGTAAATGCGGACTATGAGCCGATATTTGACAAGAGTTATCTGGCTGAGTGCCTTGAGCTGTACAAAAAGTATTTCCCTGAAAGCGGGATTGCAAATGATAATCTGTGCAAGACTGCCAAGAGCGAGGGTGCATTTGCAAAACTCAAATCAAAGATTGTGCCTAAAAAGAAAGACACGACATCTGATTCAGAAGTTATAAATATATTAAGAAAATTTGATGCATTTGTGGATGAGCACAAAAATGATGAGTATGAGATGGCTGACGGAGAGATCGGCCTGCTTGGTGAGGCAGGTGGAAACATATATGTGAACCGTGACAAAGTGGCATGTGAGGAATTGTGGGTAGATTTCTACGAGAAAAATATTCAGACTCCGTATATGTGCATGCAACTCTATGTGTATCTGAATGGCTACAACAGTGACAAACAGGATTTCAAGAAGTACTGTGAGAGCTTTATGGCGGATATGTTTGGAAATATATATATAGAAGAATGTCCGGCATTCGGATATCTTGCCATTGTCAGAGCTGTAATTGGATTCCTGTATAGAAGATATGTGATGGATAGTGACAAGATGCGACTTGCCGTTGTGGCAGCAGACTATCTGCTTGGAAGAAACGATGAGCTCATATATACATTTGGCGGGAATAAAGGTGGCAACAGTATATCTGGTGATGATTCAAAGGTATATCACAGAAGTGTGCTCACAAATGAGCAGATCATGATAATAACAAGGTGGCTTGCGATCGATGGTGACAGCGATATATTGGACGTAAAAGAAGATTCTGACGAGGCAAGGCAGAATGAAGAGGATTTCAGGCATTTGTTTCCATACAACTATGCCCTTGCAAAGTGTCATAACTTTAATATACCTTCAGACGTTGTAAATGATAGAAATTCATATTACTGGGTACACACAGGAAGTGTCATGCCGGTTCCTGGTCTCCTGAACTATATTGCCGCATACAGTCGTGGCATTATATCCAGGGATTATATGTACAAGATGGCATTTGAGGGGAATTCCCTGGATAGGAGCCTCAAATGTGTATCTGACGTGATGCGTTTTATAACGGAGCGCAACAGGAAGGTGCAGACCAGAGGCTATGAGTGGGGATATACGGAGCGTGAAAGGCTGAGAAGTGTGCGGCAGATACTTCTTCACAGTCCGGAAGGAGAGTTCTCAGAGACGGACGAGAAAAGGCTGGATATAGCTAAGAAGCTGTACACTGATATGTCAGAGCTTGTGCTTTCTGCAGAGCTCACAAGGGGAGACACGGAGACAGAATTCTCTCCATATATATACGGGCTTACAAGAATATTCGGAGCGGAGTATTTTGTCAGGATACTGTCAGCCCTAGGCAAGGAGACGTTGGAGAGATCAACGTATTTCAATACCGGTTATTACTATAACCGTCAGAAGGTCAGCAAGAAGAATAGTATGTCGCATCTTCTTCAGGCGTGTGTGCCTGATGCAAATGACAGTGCGGAGACTCTCAAGACATATCTTACAGGTACGGATATAAGTGATGCCAGGCTTATAGAGGCAGCTATGTATTCTCCGGAGTGGATAGATATAGTTGGAGAGTATCTTGGATGGGATGGATTTACTGCGGGATGCTATTACTTCATGGCGCATATGAACGAGTCATTTGATGACAAGAGAAAGGCTATGATAGCGAGATTTACACCGCTTGAGGTGGATGAGCTGAACGACGGCGCATTTGACAGGACGTGGTTTACCGAAGTCTATGACAGATTGGGTGACAAGCGATTCCAGCTTATATACAAGGCGGCGAAATACATTTCAGATGGTGCAAAGCACACCAGAGCGAGAAAATATGCGGATGCGGCGCTTGGCAAATACAATGAGTCCGAGCTGGTGGCTGAGATCGAGGCAAAGAGAAACAAAGATCTGCTCATGGCGGTGGGAATCCTGCCGATAGAGAATGAGGAGCAGATAAAGGACAGGTACATGTTCCTTCAGAAGTTCAAGAAGGAGAGCAAGCAGTTCGGAGCACAGAGGAGAGCCAGCGAGGCGGCAGCAGTTTCTACAGCTATGCGCAATATGGCGATCAATGCCGGATATCAGGACGTGACGAGACTTACCCTACGTATGGAAAGCCTTGTAGTTCAGGGCATGAGGGAATATTTTCAGCCGCATGAGGTCGGAGAAGTGACCGTATGGCTTGAGATGGAGGACGGCGGCAAATGCGCTGTCATCTGTGAGAAGAACGGCAAACAGTTAAAGTCCGTTCCGGCAAAGATCAAGAAGGATGAGTATGTATTGGCTCTGATGGATGCCAAGAAGCAGATGGCGGAGCAGTCAAGGCGTACAAAGGCGATGCTTGAGGATGCGATGGAGAGTCAGGAGGAATACACCTGGGCTGAGATCAGGGGCATGCTGGAGAATCCTGTTATACATGACATGGTAGCTGCGCTGGTGTTCAAGGTGGCGGAGCCGGATGGCGTGAATGCGGAGCTGGGTAATACGGCTGATAACATTACATCAGTGGCAAGTGATCTTGATGATAGCAAGAATATTGATTTGAGGAATAACAGCGATGCTGGTGATGTGCAGTTAGATAATGCAGGAGGCGAAAGTGCTGGTGTACCTAGTCAGAATGTAGTTCTTGGATTTGCAACTGAGGATGGATTCAATGTGTTTGTTGAAACAACCGCTGGTGATGAAAACAAACATTTGTCAGACGACACCAAGCTCACAGTTGCACACCCATTCCACATGTATACAGCAGGCAGGTGGCACGACATACAAAAGTATGTATTTGACAACAAGATCGTCCAGCCGTTCAAGCAGGTGTTCAGAGAACTCTACGTGAAGACCGAAGAGGAGATGAACATGGAGCATTCTCTCAGATACGCGGGCAATCAGATCCAGCCGAAGAAAACTCTGGGCTGCCTGAAGTCAAGACACTGGGTAGCTGATATAGAGGACGGTCTTCAGAAGGTGTACTACAAGGAGAATATAGTGGCGCAGATCTACGCTCTTGCAGATTGGTTCTCACCTGCAGATATAGAATCACCGACGCTTGAATGGGTGGTATTTTCGGATAGAAAGACAGGAAAGGATATAAGTATCAAGGACATCCCGGATATCATATTCTCCGAGGTCATGAGGGATGTGGACATGGCGGTTTCCGTGGCACATGCCGGAGGCGTGGATCCAGAGACCTCACACTCAACTGTTGAGATGCGAAAGGCGATAGCAGAATTCACCATGCCGCTTTTCAGGCTGACAAATGTCACATTTACAAAGAACCATGCGGTGATAGAGGGCAAGCGCGCCAATTATACAGTCCACCTTGGAAGCGGAGTGGTGCATCAGGAGGCAGGCCCTATGATAAATGTACTTCCTGTGCATTCGCAGAGGCGAGGCAGAATATTCCTGCCATTTGTGGATGACGATCCAAAGACATCGGAAGTACTCACGAAGATACTGTTCTTTGCGGAGGACAATAAGATCAAGGATCCGTATATACTGGGACAGATCGAGCAGTGAGTGTGAAGATAATACTGCTGCCTGTGACAAGTAAGTGATGTGATGTTTGACAGACAGATTTCCGGACAGAGAAAGAAGATGACATAATGGGAATCAGGAATATAATAACAAGGCTTAAAATTGGACGTGGTGATGCAGATAACAGGTTCCCATATGATGAGAACATGCATGAGGCTGTCATCAGGTGTTCTATCTGCACCGGCGAGCAGGTCGCAGGTTTTAAGAACAGACAGGACGGCAGCTTTGTGGGTGTGATGGTGATAAAGTCGGATGACGATCTGGAATACTTCAAAGAGCTTTATGGCGTGGAGAAGGTTAGGAAGATATATTAAACAAATATTCAAACTATTCAATGTAGAATAGTTTGGGATGGCATGCAACATATCGTGATAGACACTTACATCAGCATATTAGTCAAGCAAAATAGTAGTTGGTATTTATTAAATAGACACGGAATAGTAAAACAAAATTACTAAAAAATGTGTCTATACACAAAAACAAGGAGTACAACGATGGAGATCAAGAGAGCTGCCTACCTTGAACAGCTGAAGATGAAGTACAGTTTATGCCACGATTTGAGGAAGTGCTGAATAGTTTGCTTAGGATTAGCAATATTGATGTATATGTGACCGGAAGTAAATCAAGATTCATATCCAGTGATATTGTAACTGAATTTAGAGGCAGAGGTGATGAGATAAGAATTTATCCATTATCTTTCGCTGAGTTCTATAGTGCGTATGATGGAGATTGTTATAGTAAATGGAACGAAAAAGCCGTATAGAAATGATGAAGGATTTGTGATTATGGGAATGAAATATTTTTTACTTAATGCAGATAGTTTAGAATTTTAGTGAGGTTGTCAAGAAAAAACACTTGACAACCCATCCCGCCTGTATTAGAATAGCCCATGGTAAAGCAAAAACACTTTACATGCAAGTGCGTTACGGAGAGTTTGTTATGGAGAAGATAGTCAGACAGTCTATGTTATATGATTTTTATGGTGAGCTGCTCACAGAGCATCAGAAGAGCGTGTACGAGGATGTCGTGAACAATGACATGTCTTACTCAGAGATAGCGAGACTCAACAACATAAGCAGACAGGGCGTATATGATATGGTAAGGCGCTGTGACAAGATCCTCGAGGAGTATGAGGAGAAGCTTATGCTGGTACATAAGTTCATGAAGGCACAGGAACAGGTTCAGAAGATCAAGGAATGTGCGGATGAGCTCAAGGCGATGAACTCGGATGAACGGCTTGCGGGCAGAATTGAAGATATAGTGAATTATTCAGATAAGATACTCGAAGATTTCTGATGATAGATAATATCAGAAGGGAGAATGTCTATGGCATTTGACAGTTTATCAGATAAACTGCAGAACGTTTTTAAGAAGCTGAGAAGCAAGGGCGTACTTACTGAGGATGATGTCAAGGAGGCTATGAAGGAAGTCAAGAGAGCACTTCTCGAGGCGGATGTCAACTTCAAGGTCGTAAAGTCATTTGTCAAGTCGGTGAGTGACAGAGCTGTAGGAGAGGAAGTTCTCAAGGGTCTGAATCCTGGACACATGGTCATCAAGATCGTTAAGGAAGAGATGGATAAGCTCATGGGCTCTGAGATGACAGAGATCAAGCTCAGACCATCCAATGAGATCACGATCATCATGATGTGTGGACTTCAGGGAGCAGGTAAGACCACAACGGCGGCAAAGCTTGCGTATCAGTTCAAGAACAAAGGCAAGAAGCCACTTCTTGTGGCATGTGATGTATACAGACCGGCGGCTATCAAGCAGCTGCAGGTGAATGGTGAGAAGGTTGGAGTTCCTGTGTTTGCCATGGGAGACAACAACAAGCCACTGGATATTGCGAAGGCGGCTGTACAGCATGCAGCCAAGAACAATATCAATCTGGTGTTCCTTGACACCGCAGGACGTCTTCATGTTGATGAGGACATGATGAACGAGCTTGCAGAGATAAAGGAGAATCTGGACATTGCCTACACCATACTGACTGTGGATTCCATGACAGGTCAGGATGCGGTAAATGTAGCGACAACGTTCAATGATAAGATAGGTATAGACGGTGTCATCCTCACAAAGCTGGATGGTGATACCAGAGGCGGTGCCGCACTGTCGATCAAGGCAGTAACGGGCAAGCCAATCCTGTACTCAGGTATGGGAGAGAAGCTTACCGATCTGGAGCCATTTTACCCGGATCGTATGGCGAGCCGAATCCTCGGAATGGGTGATGTAGAGTCACTTATTGAGAAAGCCCAGTCGGCCATTGACGAGGAGAAGGCCAAAGAGATGGAACAGAAGTTCCGCAAAGCAAGTTTTGATTTCAACGATTTTCTTGATCAGATGGCTCAGCTTGAGCAGATGGGCGGCATGCAGGAGATCCTTTCTATGATGCCTGGCATGGCAAGTCAGATGAAGAATGTTGAGATAGATGAGAACGCTGCTAAAACACCAAAAGCAATCGTTCTGTCCATGACACCTAGAGAGCGTTCACTCCAGGATCCGATATCGCCATCCAGAAAGAAGCGTATCGCAGATGGAGCCGGTGTCCAGATAGCAGATGTCAATCGTTTCCTTAAACAGTTTGAACAGTCTAAGAAGATGATGAAGCAGATGTCAGGCATGATGGGCGGAAAGAGAAGACGCGGTGGTTTTAAAATGCCTTTTGGCTTAAGATAATTAATATTTAGGAGGAACAAGAACAATGGCAGTAAAGATTAGATTAAGAAGAATGGGTTATAAGAAGCATCCTTTCTACAGAGTAATCGTAGCAGATTCAAGATCACCAAGAGATGGTAGATTCATCGAGGAGATCGGAACATATGATCCTAACCAGGAGCCATCTGTAGTAAAGATCGACGAGGAGGCTGCTAAGAAGTGGTTAGCTACAGGAGCACAGCCAACTGAGTCAGTTGCAAAGTTATTAAAGCAGGCAGGTATCGAGAAGTAATTTTACGGATGTATCAGCTTTTCTATGAAAAGCTGATATGCAGCGCCAGCCATCGACGAAGTCGATTTTGCATGGCTGGTGTTCCATTTGGGAGGTATAGAGATGAAAGATTTAGTAGAAATCATTGCAAAGTCCCTAGTAGATCATCCTGAGCAGATAGCTGTAACCGAGACTGAAGAAGACGGCATAATAAAGATAGACCTTACAGTCGCACCAGAAGACATGGGTAAGGTAATCGGCAAGCAGGGCAGAATAGCCAAATCCATCCGTACAGTTGTCAAGGCAGCTGCTTCAAAGGGTGATAAGAAGGTTGTCGTTGATATTAAGTAGAACTGCATAGGCAGGATAAGTGGTATTTCTTAATCTTCATATGACAGAGGATTTATTACCGAGTTAAGAGGGGGAGTTTATACTCCCCCTTATATTATATGTCACAGGCGTAGGCCTGATGACCTACGCGCGCCTCAGCGCGCTACCACTTAATATGTCACAGGCGTAGGCCTGATGACCTGCGCGCGCCTCAGCGTGCTACCATATTTATATAGGAGAGAGCATGGAACACAACACAGAAGACAGACTCAGAGTAGGAGTGATAACCTCAAGCCATGGTATAAAGGGCGAGGTTAAGGTATATCCGACAACGGATGACAATGATCGTTTCAAGACCTTGAAGAAGTGCTATCTGTCAAATGGCAGAGAGACTTTGGAGGTTAATTGTACATCTTGCAAATTTTTGAAAAATATGGTTATTCTTAAGTTCAAAGAATACGATAACATAAATGATATAGAGCGTTTTAAGAACTATGACATACTTGTTGACAGGGAGGATGCAGTTCCTCTCATGGATGGAGAGTTCTTCATCTGTGATGTCCTTGACGCTGATGTATATGATCAGAATGACGAGCGCATAGGAATCCTTGACGACGTGCTGGAGACTCCGGCAAATGATGTATTTGTCGTTAAGAAGGATGATGGCAGCGAGATCCTTATACCTGTAGTACCGGATTTCGTGTTCGATGTTGACACAGAGAATAAGAAGGTCAAGGTCAGAACATTTGAGATGGTAGAAGCAGATGATTCAGATGACGAGGATTGATCGCATACAGACGTTTGGTGAGATGATGAACATATACTAGGAGCGGACTATGAATTTTTATATTTTGACACTTTTCCCCGAGATGGTTATGAATGGACTTTCAACGAGTATCACGGGAAGGGCCATAGAGTCGGGAAAACTTCATATAGAAGCTATAAATATAAGAGATTACACCCAGGATAAACACAATCATGTGGATGATTACCCATATGGGGGAGGCGCAGGCATGGTCATGCAGGCGCAGCCTGTGTATGATGCATACACGGCACTGGTGGAGAAGCTTGGCAGAAAACCATGGGTCATATATATGACTCCGCAGGGAAGAACCTTCAATCAGGGTATTGCACAGGAGCTCTCGGAGAAGGAGGACATAGTTCTTCTGTGTGGCCATTACGAGGGAATAGATGAGAGGGTCCTTGAGATGATAGTCGATGACTATATGTCCATAGGCGATTTTGTGCTGACTGGCGGAGAACTTCCAGCCATGGCTATCGTGGATGCTGTGTCTCGTCTTGTCCCAGGGGTTCTGAATAACGAGGACAGTGCTGAGATAGAGACTTTTTATAACAATCTGCTTGAGTATCCGCAGTATACCAGACCTCCTGAATTCATGGGGAAGAAGGTTCCGGATGTACTGCTTTCGGGCAACCATAAGCTCATAAATGAGTGGCGACTTGAACAGTCTATCACCAGGACGAAGGAGCACAGGCCGGACATGTACGAGAAGTATATGATCGAGAATCCTCCTAAGGAGAAAAAGAAACGAAGAAAATAGCAGGTTGCCACCTGTGGTCTTAAGGTGGTATACTAAGAGATGGCAGAATTCGAGGTTATTCGAATTCTGCCATAACCTTGTGGAGACGCGACTGCAGGGCATACACAAATACAAGGAAGAACAAGGAGACAAAAGATTATGAAACGCAGATTACTTATGACTATGATGGCTATGGTTCTTGCATTCTCATTTACAGGATGTGGAAACAAGAAGGCAGACGAGACGACGGCAACCACAGAGGCTGCATCAGAGGTGAAGGATGAGTTCATCAAGTTTGTTGGAACAGATATCCCTAAGATGGATACAGAGGAAACGGAGATCATGAAGAAGTTCAACTCATATTTTGCTGAGGGAACTGCTGTTGATACAGATGCTCTGCTCAAGGATCTGACAGACAATCTGCTTCCAGATTATAAGACATTTCTTGACAACGTACAGGCTATAGAAGTCAAGACCGACGAGGTGAAGGCGCTCAAGGATCAGTATTATGATGCCATGAATGCACAGTATGAGGCTATGCAGAAGGTTGAGGCTGCTGTTAAGGATAAGAACAAGGACATCCAGACAGAGGCACAGAAGCTTCTCTCAGACGCACAGAGCAAGTATACAGCATACAATGACGCGGTATATGCACTTGCCCAGAAGGAGAATGTAATGTTGAACGGCGAGATAGCAACAACTGCAACCAGTGAGGCAGGAAGCACAACAGAGGCCAACACAGAGGCTATAGATCCAAGCGAGGCCATGACAGATGAGGTTGAGACAACAGAGGCAGCGCAGTAGTATTTAAGATATAGAAGAATATTTTGAAAAGCAGTGGATACATGAGTGTGTTCACTGCTTTTTGGCTGTGGTATACTGTAAAAAATATGCTCAGTTCACATTTTTTACAAATATCAATGTTATATTGAGATAAATTGGATATTATTCTATATGTGGAGGTACGATATGGATTCAATAAAGGTTCTTATGGTTGATGATGAGAGCAGAATGAGGAAGCTTGTCAAGGACTTCCTCACAAGAGAGGGGTATATGGTTCTTGAGGCCGGAGATGGTGAACAGGCCCTGGATATATTCATGAATGACAAGAATATATCTCTTGTAATACTTGATGTCATGATGCCTAAGATGGACGGATGGGAGACTCTTAAGGAGATAAGAAAGTTCTCACAGGTTCCGGTTATCATGCTTACCGCGAAGGCAGATGAGCGCGATGAGCTCCAGGGCTTTGATCTGGGAGTAGATGAGTACATAACGAAGCCGTTCAGTCCCAAGATACTTGTTGCCAGAGTTGCAGCGATACTCAGAAGAACAACGGATGCCGCTTCAGATGAGAAGCTTGTAGCCGGAGGTATTGAGATGGATCTGTCGGCTCATGTGGTGACTATAGATGGCAAGCCTATTGAACTCAGCTTCAAGGAGTTCGAGCTGCTGCAGTATTTTATCATGAATAAAGGTGTGGCACTGTCGAGAGAGAAGATACTTAACAATGTGTGGAATTATGATTACTTTGGCGATGCCAGAACCATAGATACTCATGTCAAGAAGCTCAGAAGCAAGATGGGCGATAAGGGCGAATATATCAAGACCATATGGGGAATGGGCTATAAATTTGAGGTGGAGTGATGACCGGATCAAAGAGAACTTCTATCAGAACAAAGATAACTTTATCGCTTGCGGCGACTATACTATTTATGGTTGTCATGTCGTGTGCCATAACCATGCTTTTTATCAAGAAGTATTTCTATCACGGCATGGAACAGATGCTGCTGGATACATACAATTCCTGCAATGAACTGTTCGGCCGGGATGAGGATATAGACAGTAAAGAGCTGGCAAATGATGTGATCAATCAGTCAGGTGCGATGATATTTATCTTCGACAGCGTGAATATGCATGTGTACACGACGGTGAACGAGGAGGCTGCGGTATATAACAACCTGTCATTTATAGCGGACTACTTCAATTACAGTGGTGGCAAAAATCCGGATAATCCGAAGATAAAGAGAAAGCAGATTGAAAAGACAGATAAATATGATATACAGATCACAAATGATAAAAATACCGGAAACAGCTATTATGACGTGGTAGGATTTCTTGACAATGGTTTTGTGGTTGTAATCAGAAAACCAATCTCCAGCGTAGACTCAACGATAATTATATCACTAAAGTTTTTCTTCTTTGTATTCTCGGTTGTTGCGATACTTGGATTTGCCGTGATCTATTTTATCAGCAATGCGGTTGCAAAGCCGATAAAGAATCTTGCGTTGGTTGCCAATCGTATGGCACAGCTTGATCTCGATGTGAAGGTGGATCACGCATCCAACGATGAGATTGGTGAGCTGGCGGACAGTATGAACGAGATGTCATATCAGCTGAGAAACACGCTGACAGAGCTTCAACAGGCAAATGCTAAGCTGCAGACGGATATTGATGAGAAGGTACAGATAGATGAGATGAGGAAGGAGTTCCTGTCCCATGTGTCCCATGAACTCAAGACTCCTATAGCTCTCATACAGGGATA
This sequence comes from Coprococcus sp. AF38-1, assembly GCF_003603945.1. Lineage (NCBI taxonomy): Bacteria > Bacillati > Bacillota > Clostridia > Lachnospirales > Lachnospiraceae > Coprococcus > Coprococcus sp. AF38-1. Next base: position 326,867 of record NZ_QVGO01000005.1, on the reverse strand, counting down.
CGCCGAGGGCCTTAAAGACAATGTTATAGAGGATGATGAGAGCAAGGAGTTTTACTGCGATGTCATTCTGGACGAAGCTGGCAAGATGAATAAGCTTGTCAGACAGTTACTTGATCTGAATGAGCTTGAATTTGGGGTGGACAGGGTTCATCCTGTGGTATTCGATATAGATGCACTCATAAAGAATGTAGTGGATTCATCATCCATTCTGGTGGAGCAGAACCATGCGGAAGTTGAGCTGGCGGATGAGCTGAATGATGTGTGCAACGTATATGCAGATGAGTTCATGATAGAGCAGGTATTCACCAATTATTTTACAAATGCACTTCATTACTGCAACGATGGAGGCAAGGTCAGAGTGTGGACTGCGAATAAGGACTATGATCAGCCGAGGAGGACTGAGGATGGACTCGTCACAGGCAACTTGAGAGTATTTGTATATGATGAGGGACCAAACATTCCTGACGATGAGCTTGATAAGGTATTCATTAAGTTCTACAAGGTGGACAAGGCGAGGACGAGAGAGTATGGTGGAAGCGGTATTGGACTTTCTATAGTTGCGGCGTCCATGGCGGCTCACAACAAGAACTATGGTGTTTACAATGTGGAGAATGGAGTGGTATTCTACTTCGACCTTGATATCATACAGCAGGATGATGGCGAACCGGAAATGATACCGGAGAATAGCGCAGATAACACGTCAGAACAATAAATACTTTGCAAGAAGGAAACTTTTAGGCTATAATTCTAAGGGTTTCCTTTTTCTGTTGGATTCTGGCATCTGCAAATATATTTATAAAATGGGAGAAGATTATGTCATACAGTGCAAAAAACATTGAGGTGTTAAAGGGCCTTGAGCCGGTAAGACTGAGACCGGGAATGTACATCGGCAACACAGGGCGAAGCGGACTGAACCACCTCATACAGGAGCTTATAGACAACTCGGTGGATGAGCATCTGGCGGGGTATTGCAACAATATATGGGTGAGCATCAACGAGGATGGCTCGGCAACCGTGTCTGACGATGGACGAGGCGTTCCTGTCGATATACATGAGCAGGAGGGAATTCCTGCGGAGCGTGTTGTATACACAGTATTGCATGCAGGTGGTAAGTTTAACAGCTCCACCTACAAGATAAGCGGCGGACTTCACGGAGTAGGTTCTGCAGTTGTAAATGCACTGTCTAACAAGCTTATAGTAGATGTTGCCAGGGATGGCTATCTCTATCACGATACATACGAGAAGGGAATACCGACAACTGAACTTGTTGACGGTATGCTTCCAAAGACAAAACTCAAGGAAAAGAGAACAGGTACAACTGTGACACTCTATCCTGATGATACAATATTTGAGACAGTAAAGTTCAAGGCGGACGCCATCAAGCAGAGGATCAAGGAGACAGCATATCTGAATCCGAATCTTACGATCACATTCCAGAACAAGAGGGATGGCGAGGAGCCTATAGTGTTCCATCAGCCAGGGGGACTTGCAGCATTTGTTGAGGATATATCCCAGGGACTCACACATACATCACCGGTTGTCGCCATATCGGGTGAGAAGGACGGAATCGCCGCAGATATCGTATTTCTGATGACGGAGGACGGTGAGGAGAATATCATAGGATTTACCAACAATATCACGAATCCTGAAGGTGGAACCCATGTGACAGGATTCAAGTCAGCATTTGCCAAGCTTATCAATAATTATGCGAGAAATGAGCTTGGAACTCTGAAAGAGAAGGATTCCAATCTGACAGGTGCAGACATAAGATCTGGCATGCAGGCTATCATATCCGTGAAGCATCCGGATCCTCAGTTTGAGGGACAGACAAAGACAAAGCTTTCAAATACGGACGTGTCAAAGGCCGTTGACGATATCGTGAAGGAACAGCTCACAGTTTATTTTGACAGAAATTATGATGTGCTGAAGGATATAGTGGACAGGGCGGTGGCTCTCTCCAAGAGAAAGGCGCTTGAGAAGTCCAAGATCAATATAAACAAGTTTTCATTTGAGGGAAATGGCAAGCTTGCAAAGCAGGAGTCCTCAGATTCGTCTAAATGCGAGATATTCATAGTCGAGGGTGATTCGGCGGGAGGCTCAGCCAAGACCGCGAGAAACAGAAAGTATCAGGCAATACTTCCACTTAGAGGTAAGATACTCAACGTGGAGAAGAAGCCTGTTGCAAAGGTGCTTGAGAATGCCGAGATCAAAGCGCTCATCAATGCATTTGGCTGTGGCTTCATGCAGGGCTACGGCAATGATTTTGACATAAGCAAGCTGAACTATGACAAGATAATCATCATGACGGATGCCGATGTGGATGGTGCGCATATAGCGACCCTTCTGCTGACATTCTTCTACAGATTCTATCCCGACCTTATAAGCGAGGGACATATATACATAGCGATCCCACCCCTCTACAGGGTTGGCGAGGGCAAGAACATCAAATATCTGTACTCAGATGATGAGCTTGCAAAGTATAGAAAGACGCACACAAGCAAGTTTACGATACAGAGATACAAGGGTCTCGGTGAGATGGACGCGGACCAGCTCTATGAGACAACCATGAATCCTGAGACGAGACTTTTAAAGCAGGTATCAGTGAACAGCCGTGTTGAGGCAAATCAGCTCACACAGACGCTCATGGGAACTGAGGTTGCGCCTAGAAGAGAGTACATAGAATCGCATAGTGCGGACGCGGTGCTGGATATATAAAAGTTATATTGGAGAATACTTAGCAGTGTGTTTTCACAGTTGTATGATGAAAGGGATAGATCATGTCGGAAAAGATATTAAATGTAGATTATGAGAGCGAGATGGGGCAGTCCTATGTGGACTATTCCATGTCGGTTATAACAGAGAGAGCTCTCCCGGATGTAAGGGATGGATTAAAGCCGGTTCAGAGAAGAATACTTTACTCGCTGGATGGCCTTGCAGGCTCCGACAAGCCACACAGAAAGTGTGCGAGAATAGTCGGAGATACAATGGGTAAATATCACCCACACGGAGATAGTTCCATATATGAAGGACTTGTAAATATGGCGCAGAACTGGAAATTGCCGATACCACTTGTTGACCCACACGGCAACTTTGGTGCGGTGGACGGTTCCGGAGCGGCTGCCATGCGATACACAGAGGCGCGTATATCTAAGTACACAGAGGATGTGTGCATGAAGGATCTTCCGTTCTTCAAGGATCAGTTCATACCTAACTTTGACGGAACGGAGACAGAGCCGACTTTCCTGCCTTTCCAGGTGCCAAATATCCTGGTGAGCGGTTCAACCGGTATAGCAGTAGGTATGGCGACAAATATTCCTACACACAATCTCGGTGAGGTCATAGATGCCACAGTTGCATATCTGAATGATCCTGAGATACAGCTTGAGGATCTGCTTGCGCTCATGCCGGGACCGGATTTTGCCACAGGTGGAATCATCAATGCAACACCTGAGGAGTTGTATAATGTGTATGCCACAGGACTTGGCAAGATCAAGGTGCGCGGTAAGGTAGAGGTCAGGGATATCGGATACGGAAGAAAGAGTATCTGTGTCACAGAGCTTCCATATACAATGATCGGAGGCACTGCCAAGTTCCTTGATACTGTCGCAGAGCTTGTCAGAAACAGAGAGCTTCCAGCGGTCGTGGATATCGCGGACAGAGGAGACAAGAACGGTGAATGCCTGTGTATAGATGTGAAGAAGGGAACTTCTGACGAGGAGATACAGAACATCATCAATATATTATATAAGAAGGCAGCCCTTGAGGATACATTTGGCGTGAATATCAACTGCATCAACAACGGCAAACCGGAGGTCATGGGACTCAAGAAGATACTGAAGGTATACACAGATTTCAAGTACGGTCTGTATGACACGAAGTATAGAAAGCTTCTGGCACAGCAGGAGGAGATCAGGGAGATCAAGATGGGACTTCTCACAGCGGTTGACTGCATAGACCTGATCATAGAGATACTCCGCGGAAGTACAAAGGTTGCAGATGCAAAGGCGTGTCTCATGCACGGCGATACATCTAATATCAAGTTCAGATTCAAGGGCTCAGAGGCGGATGCGAAGTTCCTGTGTTTCACAGAGAAGCAGGCTGATGCGATACTTGCCATGAGACTTCAGAAGCTCATTGGTCTGGAGATCAATGCCTTAAAGAAAGAGCTGGCAGACGCTGAGAAGCTTATCAAGAAGTATACAAGACTCATGGAGTCCAGGGATGCTATGAAGCAGCAGATGATAGATGACATGCTTGAGATCAAGGCAAAGTATGCCATACCTAGAAGGACTCAGATCCATAACTATGGAACTGTTGTTGTGAAGAAGGCTGAGGTCGTGGCTACAGATGTGGCTGTACTTCTCGACAGATTCTATTACATCAAAGTTGTAGATGCAAATGTATACGAGAAGAACATCGACCAGATCACGAAGGATTACAGATTTGCTGTTAAGTGTCAGAATCTTGACAGAATAGCGGTATTTGCTGACAATAATCAGGTGTATACGATCAAGGTTGCAGACATCATTAAGCTTCAGGCGAAGAAGAACACCAGCAAGAAGGGTGGCGGAAGCCTCATAGGACGTCTTGCCGACAAGGGAATCCAGGTGTTCGAGTTCTGCAACATGAATGGTGACGAGAATATCCTGTTCATGGACTGCATAGAGCATTTTGTGACTGACAAGCTGCTGTTCGTCAGTAAGCAGGGTCTTGCCAAGGTTGTTGACGGCTCCGCATTTGACACCACAAGGCGTGCTGCAAATGCTTCAAAAGTCGGTGATGATATCATATATATCGGCAAAATCTCCGAGGGCGACTTCATAATCGCACAGTCAGAGAAGGGCTATTACATAAGAGTTGACGCAGCGGAGATTCCTGAGAAGGGCAAGGGCGCAGCGGGAGTTAAGCTCATCAACTTAGAGGGTGACGATGTCCTTGAGTCGGTATTTGTGGGAAGCACAAAGGATACCTTCAAGGTTGGAGATAACGAGATAATCTTTACCAGAGTTAAGCCGGGCAAGCGCGGCGGCAAGGGAAGCAAGCTGAGGTTCTAAAGAATTACATGCGAGAGCAGAATATCTATTATAACATAGGCATAAGATAATACAGGTACTTGACGTACAGTTTTATGTACAGTACAATATAAGTACAGAAAACTGTACATGAATTTAAGGAGGTGTTCTTATGTTAGCTGTTAATTATACAAACTTACGCGACAATATGAAAAAGTATATGGATAAAGTTACAGATGATTATGAAACCATGATTGTAACCCGTAAGGATAATAAAAATGTTGTTATGCTTTCAGAAGAGGCATATAACAATCTGATGGAAAATGTATATGTGATGGGAAACAAAGCAAACTATGACTGGCTTATGGAGTCAAAGACCCAGCTTGAGAAAGGAAATTTTGCTGTTCATGATCTGACGGAGGTATCTGCCGATGAATAAAGTCTTTACTGATAATGGATGGAAAGACTATGTCTATTGGCAGACGGAGGATAGAAAGACACTAAAGAAAATAAATAGTCTGATAGAAGATATATGCAGAAATGGAAATGAAGGCATTGGGAAACCCGAACCATTAACTGGAAATCTGACTGGCTTCTGGAGTAGACGAATAAATGATAAAGACAGAATAATATACAAGATAGATGATGATAACGTATATATTCTTGCTTGTAGATATCACTACAGTGACAGATAGAAGTTGTGTGCCAGTGGGAAGAGATATAATATAGATCAAAAGATGTTAGACTTGAAAGGACAGAGACAGATGATTTCAATTTTGGATTATGACGCAGGTAACATAAAGAGTGTTGAGAAGGCAGTCCAGTATCTCGGCGAGGAGGCTGTCATCACAAGGGACAGAGATGTGATCATGGCGAGTGACAAGGTTATCTTACCTGGAGTTGGAAGCTTTGGGGACGCTATGGGAAAGATCAGGGAGTACGGCCTTGAGAATGTCATCTATGATGTTGTGGATGCAGGCAAGCCGTTTCTTGGAATATGTCTTGGACTTCAGCTTTTGTTCAAGACCAGCGAGGAGTCGCCGGAGGCAACAGGACTTGGAATTCTTGACGGTGAGATACTCCGCATACCGGATGCACCGGGACTTAAGATACCACAGATTGGATGGAACAACCTTGAGATAAATCCAAAGGCAAGACTTTTTAAGGGGCTTCCTGAGAATCCATATGTTTATTTTGTTCATTCATATTATCTGAAGGCAAATAATCCTGAGGATGTGGCAGCGTCCACATTCTATTCAACACAGATTCATGCATCTGTGGAGCACGGCAATGTATTTGCATGTCAGTTCCATCCTGAGAAGAGCTCAGAGGTTGGACTTAAGATACTGAAGAATTTTATAGAGCTGGAGGTGTAGGACATGCATACAAAGAGAATAATACCTTGTCTTGATGTGAAGAACGGACGAGTTGTAAAGGGCGTAAATTTCGTAAATCTTATAGATGCCGGGGATCCTGTGGCAGTCGGTGCAGCGTATGACAAGGCGGGAGCTGATGAGCTTGTTTTTCTTGACATAACAGCTTCATCAGACCAGAGAAATATAGTTGTGGATATGGTTAGAAGAGTTGCAGAGACTATCTTCATTCCGTTCACAGTGGGCGGCGGAATAAGAACTGTCGATGACTTTAAGGCAATACTCCGTGAGGGCGCAGATAAGATTTCTGTAAACTCGGCAGCCATAGACAATCCGACACTTATAGCTGATGCCGCTGACAAGTTTGGCAGCCAGTGCGTAGTCTTAGCAATAGATGCCAAGAGACGTGATGATGGTTCAGGCTGGAACATATACAAGCACGGTGGCAGAATCGACTGTGGAATAGATGCAGTTGAGTGGGCCATGAAGGCCGCAGAGCTTGGAGCTGGAGAGATATTGCTTACCAGCATGGACTGCGATGGTACAAAGGCGGGATATGACATAGAACTCACTAGAACCATAGCAGACAATGTGAATATTCCAGTGATAGCCTCCGGCGGCGCAGGAACTAAGGAACATTTCTACGATGCCCTGACAGAGGGCGGAGCTGATGCAGCTCTTGCGGCATCTCTGTTCCACTATAAAGAACTTGAGATAGGAGATCTGAAGAGATACCTTCAGGACAAGGGAATTCCTATGAGACTGTAGAGAGAAATTCCTTTAGTGTATTTAGCTTGGAAGATTTTCTCTAGGAACATGATTTTCATAAAAAAGGATACATAATTATCGGCTTTTTGTTTCAAATCTTAAAAAAGATACAATTTCAAAATAAGTTGTATCTTTTTTTATTTTAACGTCAAATTGGCGATAATTTTGTGTCCTTATTTAAATAAAATACTCTTCAGGGGAAAGTTCCCCTGAAGAGTGAAATAGCTTAGATTAGACAATTTAAACTTATTACTGCTCAATATAAGTAGCATTTCCTGAGGCGTTGTCATCTACAGACTGGCCTACACTATATACGCTGTCAGAAGAATCCTCAGTTGTTGTGTCATCCAGATAAGGATTGCCTGTGTCAACACCCTCGGCATGCAGGGCGTCATTAAGCCATGGGTCGTTGTAGTCTTCAACGTTCATGTTGTTAAATACATATTTTCCATTCTTGTCGAAGAAGAGCTCGCACCAGCCGCAGCTATCAGGTGTACCTCCGATGAGAATGACGCTGTGTGAGCCGTCCGCATTCTTGATCTCATGACGGAAATATTTGTCAGGACCGCATTTGTCGGTGATATCTTCCTTGGTATCTCCGAGAACAAGGTAGAGACGGCCGTTTTCAACTTTCGTGTAACCGTTGACATCATCTGTAGATATGGTGAACTGTATGGAGTTTCCCTCACTGTTTTCCTCGTATGTCACTTCGGTACCATTTGCCAGGTGGAAGGTCTGCTTTATGTAGTCTATGGCTGCTGAGACGGTTGTTCTTGTCGCTGGGATGCACAGAAGAACTGCGCACACGGCAGCGGCGATGGCGGCATATTTGCCGACGCGGGCGAGTCTGTGACCAGATCTGCCGGTTTGAGCCTGTTCGGCAAGCTTTGCCCTGAGATCGTCTTTGTCATCCTGGGGCATGGTCACATTGTCCATGGTAGCTTTGTATAATTCGTTTATATCTTTATTATTCATGATCTATTCCTCCTTTAAAAATTCTTTTAGCTGATCCCTTCCGCGGGATATCCGCATGGAGACTGCTGAGACTGACAAATGAAGCATCTTAGCGATCTCCTTGAATGAATACCCCTCGTAATAGTGCAGATACAGGGCCGTGCTGTATGTATCGGGCAGCCTGTTTATGGCTGCAAACATTGACTGTTCCTCCATATTGAAGCCACTTGTGAGATCATCGTTTGCCAGCTCTTCATAGCTGCTGTTCAGTCTGTTTGCCGCTGATTTCAAATGGTTTCTGCACATATTTGCGGTCATGGTGAGAATATAGGACTTCTCACATCCCTTTGATATGTGAGGACTTTTTTCTATAAGCTTGGTATATACATTCTGGACAATGTCCTCGGAATCCACTATATTGCCAAGAAAACTCATGGCCAGACGGAATGCATTGTCCGAGTAATTGTCATATAGTTCAAGCAGTTGCTGCTGCTTCAAGTGTCATCACCTCCGTGGTTTGTATGTATGAGAGAATTAGGAATCTTGTTCCTTCTCAATTGAGTTCTCATATATAAAACAAATCAAAGTATCAAAATAGCACATGGATACGAAAATTTCTATCCAAAAATCAATATTGAAAATTGCTTCGTAATTTGTACGGGACAAAACATAATCAGGTGTAAAATCAACAAAAACATGATATTGATAACAGACGGGAAATTATATTATACTTTATTTTGTTGACAGAAAAGCTGTTGATCGGAGGAATTAAATATGATACTCAGTGCCAGTAGAAGAACGGACATACCGACATTTTACTCGGAATGGTTTTTTAATAGAATAAAGGAAGGATTTCTGTATGTGAGGAATCCTATGAATGCGCATCAGATAAGCAGGATAGACCTCTCACCTGAGGTGGTTGACTGCATTGTGTTCTGGACAAAGAATCCCATACCGATGCTTCCAAGGCTTTCGGAACTGGATGCTTACAAATACTATTTCCAGTTCACTCTGACAGGTTACGGCAAGGATATGGAGACGAATCTGCCTGATAAAAAGGGACAGCTCATTCCTGCATTTCAGGAGCTTGCCGGAAAGATAGGGAAAAAGCGGGTCATCTGGAGATATGACCCGATAGTATTCACGAAGAAATATACGCCAGATTACCACATAAGGGCATTTACACAGATTGCGGAGGCGTTAGATGGCTGCACTGAGAAATGCGTCATCAGCTTCGTCGATATATATGCCAAGAACAGGAAAAATATGCAGGTTGTGGACAGCTATGAGATGAGTCACGACGATCTGGAAGCATTTGCAAAGGCGATAGCGGACATTGCAAGATCACATGGAATGTCGATGGCTACTTGTGCAGAGGTGGTGGATCTGGAGAAGTGCGGAATTGAACACAACTGCTGCATAGACAAGAAGCTCATAGAGGAGATTATAGGTTGTGACATAAAGGTGGCAAAGGATAAGTCCCAGCGCCCTGAGTGCGGCTGCATGGAGAGCGTGGAGATTGGTTCATACAACACCTGTCTGAATGGATGCAAATACTGTTATGCGAATTACTCGCCGGATGCGGTGAAGGCCAACTGCAAATGTTATGATCCCGCGTCACCGCTTCTCTGCGGTTCGGTCTGTGAGTACGACAAGATCACAGAACGAAAAGTGAAGTCACTGAAGCAGACTCAGCTCAGCTTCAGATTTGACGGTCAGGAATAACAGAACGGATAAATATAATTAGGAGGCGTAGATAATTGAGGATATCTGAAAAGGAATGGGAAAACATTGATTTCAGAAAAAAGAAATACAGACAGCTCAAGGAGGCGCTCGATGAGGCTGACAAGATGTTCGAAGATGCAGACGACAGGCATTACAGCTACATAGTCCAGAATGAACTGCTGAAGGTTCTTGAGGGTGACCTGGTCCATTTCGATGGCAATCCATCGGGCAATGAACCCACCCTTGATATAGATACATCAAATGTAAGCTTTGTATTTCTAGGATCATTTGATTCTATGGTCAGAGCAAAGAATATGGCGGTGAACAAGAGCAGACCTATAGGGTTTGAATCTGCCCCCGCTGACGAATCATTTGATGGTTATAAAAGCACATTCACTCAGGAAGACCTGGTACAGTATGCAAATGTCAGAAGTGAGGTCGCGGGACGTATAGCCACTATAGTGCAGCTGCGTGAGATGACAGAAGATGATTTCTACGCCATCTTAAATACCAAGGGTATCAGCCCGGTTGACAAGCTTGCCGACTATTACGGGGTGCGGCTGAAATTGTCGGCAAAAACAAAACACAGGCTTGCAAAGGAGGCAGCCGAAAACCGGATGGGAGTACGTTTTATCCGCTCACAGATACAGAGAAAGCTTGATGACGAGCTTTTCAAGGATTGCAGCAGGAAGGAGTACACCATAGCATAAAATAATATATATAAATCTAGTATCAGTGGGAGAACTGCAATGTGATTATGCATTGTGTTTCTTTTTGTATAGTGTTTCATAAAATGGTCTGTAAGAAATCATATGAAAAACCTCCATTAAATGATAAGCTTAGAGATATGTTGATGATAGCTGGGGAGAAGCCGGATATATTTGCAAGGGCAGTCAGGGAATGCTTTAGATATGAAGGAGTGGTTTCTGTTTCTGATATATCTGCCAAATTCTACGACATGGGTTTCAGACAGATCAGGAGAGATGTGGGCACAGGACGTATCGATAATCACCCTGAGATAGAGAATCTGGTTCCCAGGAAAAGGATAAAAGCCTGGATCTTGTAGATCAGTTGTTCATGAACTAAGAGATTGAATAACCCCATTTACAGGAAGCTCGTGTAAAGGATCACAGCGGGATGAGAATAAGCTGGAGGAGGAGAGCGTAAAGCTTCTGGGTATAACTTGAATTAAAACGTGAAATGGCACATCGTATACGGAATATTATTCTGTATGTGATGTGCCATTTTAGCATTATATAAATTATAATATGAGATTATTTATTTCTTCATATTCTTATTTGCAGCGGCAAGCATGAGCTTGATTCTGTTGACCTGGTTGACCTCGGATGCACCAGGATCATAGTCGACTGCCACGATGTTTGCCTCAGGATATGCTTCACGCAGATGCTTGATAACACCCTTGCCTACGATATGGTTAGGCAGACATGCAAATGGTTGAGCGCACACGATGTTAGGGGCACCGCTCTTTATGAGCTCGATCATCTCGCCTGTAAGGAACCATCCCTCACCATTCTGGTTACCAATGGATACGATAGGCCTTGCATACTCGGCAAGTTTTTCAATATGAGCTGGGGCCTCAAAACGCTCACTCTTTTCAAGAGCATCCCTTGCAGGTTTTCTGAAGGATTCCAGAACCTTTATAACAGTGTTGCTGACTATGGCTCCTTTCTTGGTCTTGCCAAGGAACTCATAGTTGTAATTGTTGTTGTAGAAGCAGTACATGAAGAAGTCCAGGAGATCCGGCATAACAGCCTCTGCTCCCTCTGCTTCCAGCAGGTCAACTAAGTGGTTGTTGGCTGATGGCAGGAACTTTACAAGTATCTCTCCAACAATTCCGACTCTAGGCTTCTTGACATCAAGGAGTGGAAGAGTATCGAAGTCGTGGACGATTCCCTGTATATTCTTCTTGAATACTGCGTTGCTTCCGGTCTTTGTAAGGCTCTCCAGACAAATCTTCTTCCATTTCTCGTGGAGGGCATTTGCCGAACCCTTTTCCTTCTCGTAAGGTCTTGTCCTGTACAGACATCTCATGAATATATCACCGTATATCAGAGCCTGCATTGCACGCTTTACGACCTTGTAGCTTATCTTGAAACCTGAGTTCTTCTCAAAGCCCTGGGCTGACAGTGCTATTACAGGTATCTGACCGTAGCCTGCCTTGGAGAGGGCACGTCTGATAAATCCTACATAGTTTGTTGCACGGCATCCGCCTCCTGTCTGGCTCATGATGACAGCCAGCTTGTTCACATCGTACTTTCCTGAAGTGATGGCGCTCATCATCTGTCCGACAACGATCAGAGATGGATAACATGCGTCGTTGTTTACATATTTCAGACCAACATCTATCGTCTCCTTGGTTGCATCCGGCAGGATCTCAATGTTGATTCCCATGCACTTGAATGCAGGTGCAAGAAGATCGAAATGGATAGGAGACATCTGAGGTGCAAGAACTGTATAGTCCTTCTTCATCTCCTTGGTAAATTCTATTCTGTTGATGGCACTGCTTGACGGACATGTCTTGTAGTGCTGTTCATGTCTTGAGTTGACCGCGCTTATGAGGGATCTGATTCTGATCCTTGCTGCACCTAAGTTGCTGACCTCATCGATCTTGAGGACAGTGTATATCTTGCCTGACTTGGTAAGTATATCGTTGACACAGTCAGTTGTTACAGCGTCCAGACCACAGCCGAATGAGTTGAGCTGTATGAGCTCTAAGTTGTCACAGGTCTTGACGTAGTTGGCTGCCTTGTACAGTCTTGAGTGGTACATCCACTGGTCGGAGACAATAAGAGGTCTCTCGACCTTGCCAAGGTGTGCGACTGAATCCTCGGTAAATACAGCAATCTTGTATGAGTTGATGAGCTCTGGGAGACCATGGTTGATCTCAGGGTCCAGATGATATGGACGACCAGCCAGAACTATGCCGAGCATATCGTGTTCATCAATGTATCTGAGAGTTTCTTCGCCCTTAGCACGCACATCCTCCTTGACCTTCTCTGCCTCTGCGTACGCCGCATGTATGGCGCTTCCAATCTCGTCCATTGTCACATCATAGTACTTGGACATCTCACGGTACATACGTTTTACGAGAGCTTCCTCGTTGTCCAGGGCCACAAATGGTCTGATGAATGTTATGTCGTCAGCCTTGAGCTCCTCCATGTTGTTCTTGATGTTCTCAGCATAAGAAGCAACGATAGGACAGTTGTAGTGGTTGTTTGCCTCCGGAGTCTCGTTCATCTCGTAAGGTACGCATGGGTAGAAGATGGACTTGATTCCGTTCTTCAGCAGCCACATTACGTGTCCGTGTGAGATCTTTGCAGGATAGCACTCCGACTCACTAGGTATGGACTCGATACCAAGGCTGTATATAGCCCTTGATGACTTCGGTGAGAGTACGACCGAGAATCCAAGCTTTGTGAGGAATGTGTGCCAGAAAGGATAGTTCTCGTACATGTTGAGTACACGAGGAACACCTATCACGCCACGCTTTGCCTCCTCAGGCTTAAGTGACTCATAGCCAAATATTCTTCCAAGCTTATATTCAAAGAGGTTAGGAATGTTGTCTGCGTTCTTCTTCAGACCGACACCCTTCTCACATCTGTTTCCGGTGATGAACCTCTTGCCGTTTGAGAATTTGTTTATTGTAAGGAGACAGTTGTTTGTACATCCTTTACATCTTGTCATGGAGCTCTCATATGTGAGCTTTCTTATCTCCTCGATAGGGAGCATAGTCGTGACAAATCCCTCTTTGTACTTGTTCCTAGCGATGAGGGCAGCACCAAAAGCACCCATGATACCTGAGATGTCAGGTCTTATGGCTGTTCTTCCTGATATGACCTCAAAGCTCTTTAAGACAGCATCGTTGTAGAAGGTACCACCCTGTACCACAATGTTCTTGCCGAGATCCTTAGGATCTGTGAGCTTTATAACCTTGAGCAGGGCATTTTTGATGACGGAGTAGGCAAGTCCGGCGGATATATCAGCCACGGATGCTCCCTCCTTCTGGGCCTGCTTAACCTTTGAGTTCATGAAAACAGTACATCTTGAACCGAGGTCTATAGGGGTTTTTGCTGTTATGGCTATATGTGCAAAGTCCGCAATATCATAGTTGAGTGACTTTGCAAATGTCTCTATGAATGAACCACATCCAGATGAACATGCCTCGTTCAGCATAACGTTATCTACGACACCGTTCTTGATCTTGATACACTTCATATCCTGACCGCCGATATCGAGGATACAGTCAACCTCCGGGTCAAAGAATGCAGCAGCGGTGTAATGGGCGATAGTCTCAACCTCACCGAAATCCAGTGAGAGAGCCTGCTTGATAAGAGCCTCACCGTAACCAGTAGAACATGAGCCTGCGATCACTGCGCCCTCAGGAAGCTTGCTGTATATATCCTTTATAGCTCTGATGGTGGTGTTAAGTGGACTTCCGTTGTTGCTGCTGTAGAAGTCGTAGAGCAGTTCACCGTCAGAACCGACAAGTGCAACCTTTGTGGTGGTTGAACCGGCATCGACACCGATGAAACAGTTTCCTTTATATGTTGCGAGATCACCGCGCTTTACGGCGTACTTGTTGTGATCTGCCTTGAATTTCTCGTAATCTTCATCGCTCTCAAAGAGTGGCGCAAGTCTCTCTACACCTGAGGAGAGGTTGAGCTCCTGTGAGAGTGCATGTATAAGCTCTGAAAGTGTCATGGATACCTCAGGCTTGGAGTTCATGGCGGCACCTACGGCTGCAAACAGATGTGAGTGTCCCGGATCTATGATGGCATCACCTGTCAGGTTAAGAGTTCTGATAAATGCATTCTTCAGCTCCGGGAGGAAGTGAAGAGGACCGCCCAGGAATGCAACATTGCCCTTGATAGGTTTACCACATGCAAGACCGGATATAGTCTGGTTGACAACGGCCTGGAATATGGAAGCGGCCAGGTTTGGCTTTGTAGCTCCCTCGTTGATGAGTGGCTGTATATCTGTCTTGGCAAATACACCACATCTTGCAGCGATAGGGTAGATGGTATCGTAATCCTTTGCATAGTCGTTAAGACCTGATGCATCGGTCTGCAGAAGTGTAGCCATCTGGTCGATGAATGAGCCTGTACCTCCGGCACAGACACCATTCATACGCTGCTCTATTCCGTTTGTAAAATATATGATCTTGGCATCCTCACCGCCGAGCTCTATGGCAACGTCGGTCTGTGGTGCATAGTCCTGCAGTGCCTCTGATACACAGACTACCTCCTGTGTAAATGGCACACCGATGAGCTGGGCGAGAGCCAGTCCACCTGAACCGGTTATACATGGATTGACCTCGTTCTCGCCGAGGGCATCCTTTGCTTCCTGTACAAGATCTTTAAGTGTTTCTTTGATATTTGCAAAATGTCTTTTGTAATCGGAGAAAAGTATCTTGCCCGCCTTATCAAGGACAGCAACCTTAACTGTTGTTGATCCAATATCAATTCCTAATGTGTACATAAAACAACCCTTCCAATTTCTTTTGTGTGTTGAATGTGTTTGATTTCGACATTTCTGCCGATAAAGCTACTTTATTATAGTGTAGGGTTTAAAAAAATACAATGACTTTATAAAAACTTAACCATTACCAGAAAATGTAAAAATAAAAGTTTTTTGCAGGTAACTATATCATCGGAGGTGAATATATTATAAAAAAGCCTTTCAGGGGTAAGCTATGAATTTTGATACCTGTAACGGAGTTATCCATGTAGTGAAGAGAGGGGACACACTGTATAAGCTGTCCAGGATATACAAGGTAAAGCTCAGCGACATCATATCAGCAAACCCGTACATCAACGTATACAATATGCAGCCGGGGGATGAAGTGTGTATTCCCGTGATCATGGAGGAAGATTTTCTTATATATACAGTGCAGGATGGAGATACATTTGAGGATGTCCTTAAGAATACCGGAGTATCTCCGGATGATCTGTTCAAATTCAATCCGGATCTCTACAAGATGGCCATTGCCGCGGACATGGAGATAAAGTATGTGGACTTTCAGAAGTAGATGGATGCACATGGCTGTATGATATCTGTCCTGGCTGCCGGTTTATAGCTGGCAGCTATTTTGCTGTTATCCGCCAGGTTAGAAAAACTTAATTATTCTACTGTTGTAAACTCATTTTTTATATTATATAATTCAAAAGGTGTAGTTTAAAAAAGTATGACAGGAGTTTTTCTATGAATATAATAAGTAAGATCGAGAAGAAGTTTGGCAGATACTCCATTCGAAACCTCACATTATACCTCATCATAGGCTACGGTATAGGATATCTGTTGTTCATGTTCCAGCCAAAGATACTGTTCATGTTGACACTTGATCCGGCGGCGGTAATGCATGGACAGGTGTGGAGACTTTTCACATGGATAATCACACCACCGGTATTCGGTGTCGATATATTCACGATAATCATGCTGATATTTTACTACAGTCTGGGATCTCTGCTGGAACGTACTATCGGAACATTCCTTTATAATCTGTACATGTTCAGCTCCATGCTGTTTACCATGATCGGTATAATGCTTGCACACATATTCTGTACCTATATCATAAGGTATGATTACGTGAGCTCGACAGGTTATTTCGCATATGCATCGACATATTATATATTGATGTCCATATTCCTTGCTATAGCGGTATGCTATCCTGACATGAGCGTGTTATACGCCATGATCATACCGATCAAGATGAAGTATCTCTCGATACTGTATATCGTCATTATAGCGTATTACTTCATCAATGAGACATTTATGGGAAGAGTGAACATAGCCATGTCACTTGTGAGCTTTGTGATATTCTATCTGAGCACGAAGAACTTCAGAAAGTTTTCGCCAAAGCAGATGAAGAGGCGGCGGAATTATAACAGGCAGGTGCGGACAGCAAAACAGGGGAATATCGGACACAGATGCGTTGTGTGTGGAAGAACGGACAAAGATTATCCTGATCTGCAGTTCAGGTACTGCTCAAAGTGTACAGGTAACAAGGAGTATTGTCAGGATCATCTGTTTACTCATACACACAACTAGGATATATGATCAAAGATTTATAAAGAAGATAAAAGAGGAAGTTTATTATGTATAATGAAGAGAAGAAGCTTATAACCGATATACAGAGAAAGAAGGATCTGGACAGGAATCTTGCACTGTTTGCAGGGGTGGCATCGAAAGCAAATTATGAATATGCATGCCACAAATTCACCTTGAATTACCTGACACTCAAGGACATGCATATGGATGGGGATGTCCCTGATGATCCATATATCGCTCAGTGCCAGGCTGTGATCGACAAGCTGATAGGCGACTTTGTTGTGGGAGATAAGACGGTGTGCGAGGATGCTGACATGAAGCTTATATCGGATGTCAGGAACACCATAACAGCCAAGATGAAGGTGCTCACATCATACACGGATGCATTTGAGATGTATGAGTATATTTTAAACAGGAAAGAATACAGTTATTCGGAGAATGTTGACGAGGAGATACAGAAGGAGCTTAAGGAGCTCGATGAGGCGGGCGTCAGTGACTTTGCAGAAGAGATATACAGATTTGTGTTCGCAGATCAGGACAAGGTTGCCATCAACTCCAAACTGCAGTCCATCATAGGACAGCTCCCGATACGTATGACAAAGAACAGATTCTATGACATTCTGGGAGAAACGCTTGATATATATAATGGAGTGGAGAAGGAGTCTCTTGACCAGTTTATTGAGATGATCGAGAATACTGCTCTCATAAGACTTCCAGAGGGATTTGAGACAGAGTACCCTGAACTATATGAGGCGCTTGAGGTCTTAAAGGCCGGTGATTACACTGCTCTTGATTACGATGGTTACAGAAAGCTCACTGATGTGCTGGACAGAAGTGCAGCATTCCTGAATTCGGTTGTGACTGAATATATGCTCATCATAGAGCTTGTAAACGATCTCTATGTTATGATGCTTGCGCTGGATTCAAAGGAAGGCGTATCTGAGAGCTGTAAGAAAGCGATGACTGTCATAGAGAAGGCTGTCGCTGACGACGGAGAGCATCTTGAGGATGTATATGCACTCCTTGACGATATCGTCGGAGAACAGGAGCAGGCAGGAGAGCATAAGGTAATGCTTGAGTCCGCTGTGTACGACATCTCAACCGGTTACACCGATGATATTGCCGCAAATGAGCTTCAGGATACATACAGAGATCTGGAGATCATGGATAAGCTTCTCTCGGGAAGTATGTTTGTGGATATAGACAATATAGCTGTGATGGGCGTACTCAATGTGGATACTGATTATATAGCTGCATGTAAGGAGAAACTGACAAATGAGTTTGCAGATCTGTTTGCTGCCAACTCAATGACAGTCAACAGAGCCATCATGGCAAAGATACTCTCCAACATACCTGTTTTCTTCAACACCACTGATGAGATAAGGGAATATGTAAACGGATCTCTTTCGAGATGCAGGGAAAAGAGTGAACTTCTTGCGGACTATATTGTTATAAAGCAGATGATGGAAGAATAAACTGTTTATTACAGGTGATTGAATATGGTCATTGATGATAAGTTTTATGTTGGTGGAGCCCGGGACCGGCAGATCATAAGGATGGTCAGAGGAATAAGGCGCTTCCACAGAGTAAAATATGTGCCTGGAGTGTTCGTTATCACACTTCCGTTGTTTGGAGATGGGATTCTGGAGATATATGAGTTGAATGAACTCAGGCAGAAGATCTACACTGACATGGGCGATGCTATACATATTGTCGGTGCAGCTCCAAGCAGATTCCAGGCTGTACTGCTTGTCAGGGATATAATAGATGATATATATAAGAAGACCGGGGATGTTGATGTGGAGAGATTTTTTGCATCGTGACCAGATAGTCTCTGGGTCTAAGGGGATGGAGCATGCATATTGTTTGGTTGATATTGAAGATACTGCTCATAGTTATCCTGTCGCTGGTGGGACTGGTAGTGCTTCTTGCACTTCTCGTATTGTTTGCGCCGGTGAGATATAGGGCGTATGTGAAGAAGGATGATGACATATTTGCGAAGTTCTCTGCCAGATGGCTTGGTTTTGTCCTGTGTTTTAAGGTTTTGTATGATTCGGACGGCCTTCGGTACAGGCTGAGGCTGTTTGGCGGAACCATCATGGGCAGCGAAAAAAGTGCCATACCAGAGCCGGAAGAAGAGGTATATTCTGAACCCGGGGAATACAGTCGGGCTGAGACAGAGGAAGAGGCTTCTGACAGTCCGGGATATGAAGACTATCCATCGGTGGAGCCGGAGGACAGGCAGTTTCTTCTTGAAGACAGCGAATTTGAGGAGCCCGTACCGGGGCCGCTCATCAGGCTGGGCAGAAGGATAGACAGTATGGCAAAGACGGTTGTATCGAAGTTCAAAGATCTGTCAGAGAAGTTTGCCAGTCTGAAAAAGAAAAAAGATGGCTATACTAAGCTTGTACACAATGTCAGAACAAAGGAAGCCATGAGAGTTTTCAAGGTTGAACTGATAAAGGTGTTAAAGCATCTTAAGCCCACAAAGCTTAAGGGGCAGATCATATATGGTGCGGATGACCCGGCAACAACAGGTGAGCGCCTGGGGTATATGAGCCTGCTTTTCCCGCTATACTATGATAATATAGATATAACACCGGATTTCTCTGAAGCCCGGCTGGAGGGAGACCTGTTCATGAAGGGCAGGATAATACTTGGAACAATCGGCTGGAGCGCGCTGAAGGTGATCTGGAACAAGAATGTCAAGATAACTATTGCTCGATTTAAAAAGATATCAGGAGGAAATTGATATGGCAAATATGAATATTGAGGGAACACTTGGTTCTATGTTTAAGGGAATGGATGGCTTTATATCATCGAAATCGGTGGTGGGAGAGCCTGTGTATGTCGGTGACACGATCATTATTCCTCTTGTAGATGTCAATTTTGGTATGGCTGCCGGAGCGTTCAATAAGCAGGACGGCAACAAAGCTGCCGGAGGAATCGGAGCAAAGATGAGCCCGTCTGCTGTTCTTGTCGTCTCAGGAGGAAATACGAGACTTGTAAATCTCAAGAACCAGGATGCCGTAACAAAGATCATAGACATGGCCCCAGAGGTCGTAGATAAGGTCGTGGGTCTGTTCAAGAAGGACAAGACAGAGGAAGAGAAGAATGTTGACAAGGCGATAAATGATGTCGCACAGTCAGAGGAATCTGTCACAGAATAATAAATATCAGAATATATAATATAAGTAAGATTCAGTGCGTTGGGAAATGCATTATTAAAAAGTCACCACATATAATGATAATAAATCATTATGGTGGTGATTTTTTATCTGGAAAAAATTCACAGGATTTGCGTTTTTCTTCACAGCGGTGGGAGTGGTTATAGGATATTTCATAAGTGGATTTGTGGAATTTCTCATAATCGTTATATTATTGCTGTTATCTTATATATTCTCCTGCAGATAAAAAAATAAGAGTGATGATCCTTGAGGATCATCACTCTTATTTATACCAGAACTGAATCGGTGATATTATGCAAATATTATGCACGCTCGACCTTACCAGATCTTAAGCAAGATGTACAAACATAGATCTTCTTTGGTGTACCATCAACTACAGCCTTAACAGACTTAACATTTGACTTCCACATCTTGTTTGCTCTTCTATGAGAGTGGCTCACTTTGATACCGAAATGAGCACCTTTATCACAAATTGAACATTTTGCCATAATAGCACCTCCTTCAATGAATAAACTAACTTTCTTCCTAAGTTCACAACAAGACATATAATAGCAGATTATTTTTCCATATGCAAGCAAAATATTTATTTTTTATTGGAAATGAAGAAATACTATAGAATAAAATTAGATTTATGCTATAATTGATGAGTAATTGTGTTTATAAGTCGGTAGATATGATGAACACTGGTGACTTTGTTAGAAAGGAGTCGTGTATGAAGGAATATATTAATAGCGATAACGGTAAAGTAAGTATAGATGAGAGTGTTGTTGCACAGGTTGCAGGACTTACAGCCCTTGACTGTTTTGGAATAGTAGGAATGGGAATAGTCAGTGTCAAGGACGGAATTGTAAAGCAGCTCCGCAGAGACAATGTTTCTAAGGGCGTAAATGTACGTTTTGATGAGAATGGTGATATAGTCATTGAGCTGCACATAGTTGTTGCTTATGGCGTTAGTATAAAGGCTGTCACAGACAATCTTATGCAGTCGGTAAAGTACAAGGTAGAGGATTTTACGTCGTTTAAGGTCAGCCATATCAATGTCTATGTTGAAGATGTTAAAGTACTTGATTAGTTTGGAGGATAGAGTAAAGTGAGTAATACGATTGATGCGCTTGCACTGAAGAAAGCATTTATTGCCGGTGCCAATAACCTTGATAAGAACAAGGAATATATCAATGAACTTAATGTGTTCCCTGTGCCTGACGGAGATACAGGAACCAATATGACGCTGACAATCCTGTCTGCAGTGAAGGAGGTTGAGGCGGCACCTGATGATATGAAGTCCATAGCAAAGGCCATGTCCACAGGTTCGCTCAGAGGCGCCAGAGGTAACTCAGGTGTAATTTTGTCACAGCTTTTGAGAGGCTTCAGCAAGAAAGTGCAGGACGCAAGGACCATAGATGTTCACGTTATAGCAGACGCTTTTCAGAAGGCTGTGGAGACTGCATATAAGGCTGTCATGAAGCCTAAGGAGGGAACGATTCTCACAGTTGCCAAGGGCGTGGCGTCCAAGGCAAGGGAGTGTGCTGATGCAGATATGTCCCTTGCACAGTTTTGTGACGAGGTTATTGAATATGGAGATGCCGTTCTTGATTCCACTCCTGAGATGCTTCCGGTTCTGAAGGAAGCCGGCGTGGTCGATTCAGGTGGACAGGGACTCATGGTGGTGCTCAAGGGTGCTGTCGACTGTCTCATGGGCAGAGTTACAGTTGAACTCAGCAAGAACACAGGAACAGTGAATGTGGCAAGAACATCCACAGGCGCAGGCAACGATTCCATATCCACAGCGGATATAAAGTTTGGATATTGTACAGAGTTTATTATCAATCTTGAGAAGCCATATGGCGAGGCTGAGGAGGATGATCTGAAGAGCTTCCTCGAGTCTATAGGTGACTCGATAGTATGTGTATCTCTTGATGATATAGTTAAGATACATGTGCATACCAACCATCCTGGTCAGGCATTTGAAAAGGGTCTTACACTTGGATACCTTACTAATATGAAGATAGACAACATGAGGATAGAGCATCATGAGCGTGTTATCGGTCAGGCAGAGCGCGATGAGGCCGAGAAGCAGGAGGAAGAGAGACAGCACAGAAAGCAGGAGCATAAGGAGCCTCGTAAGAAGTATGGATTTATTACGGTATCCATGGGTGATGGTCTCAAGACTCTTTTTGAAGAGCTTGGAGCAGACCGTGTTATAGAAGGCGGACAGACCATGAATCCAAGCACTGAGGATATGCTCAATGCGATCGATGATGTGAATGCCGAGAATATATTTATACTCCCGAACAATAAGAATGTTGTTCTTGCGGCTAATCAGGCTGCAACTCTGTGTGAAGATAAGAATATAATTGTGATTCCAACCGCGAATGCTCCTCAGGGCATAAGCGCCATGATCGCATTCGACAGTACAGTCGATGTGGACGAGAACAGATCTGCCATGAAGTCGGCTGTCAAGAATGTCAAAAGCGGACAGGTAACTTATTCCGTAAGAGATACCTCGATCGATGGAAAGGCCATCAAGGAGGGCGATATCATGGGTATCGGCGATAAGGGGCTTGTCAGTGTTGGAAATGATATAGAGAATGTAACATTTGAACTGATCGCAGATGCGGTCGATGAGGATTCAGAGGTTATAAGCATATATAATGGTGCTGATGTGTCTGAGGAGGATGCGCAGAAGCTTGCTGGCAGAGTGGAGGAGGCATATCCGGACGTTGATGTGCAGTGCTACTATGGCGGACAGCCGATATACTATTATATAGTATCTGTGGAATAACTTTCTGTGTATCTGTGAGATCCGTTGTGAAGAGGTGTATGTATGGAATTGAATGACTCCATAAAGACAATAAAAGGCATAGGTGACAAGACTGCGTCGGCATTTGCCCGGCTTGGGATAGAGACGGTGAACGATCTGCTTCTCAATTACCCCAGGACATATGTCACCTATGAGGATCCGGTGGATATATCAGATCTGCAGGCGGGAAGCAGGCAGTCCGTGAGGGCTGTTGTGAACAGCCGTGCGGAGGTCAGAAAAGTACATGGACTGACCATAGTAATATTGTACGCAAAGGATTTCTCTGGGACAATTAAACTTACCTGGTTTAATTGTCCTTTTTTGCGTAATTTCTTTCATATAGGTCAGGAGTTTGTGTTTGTAGGAAATGTGGCTTATAAGGGCGGTATGATGACCATGACGCAGCCGGAATACTACACTGATGATAAATACGGCGAACTTACGCATGTTTGGCAGCCGGTGTACACGGTAACGCCCGGTATAACCTCAAAGACCATACAGAAGGCTGTGAGAGGCGCAGAGGAAGCCATAGACAGGCTTGAGGATTACCTGCATGACAATGTGCTTGATGAGTACCATATTATGGGTATACAAAAGGCTATCCACTCGATTCATTTTCCTCAGGATGAGCAGAAGCTCAAGGGGGCTGTGAAGAGGATGGCATTTGATGAATTTTACAGCTTTATATCAAACCTTCACAGGATAAAAGACGACAATGTGTATGCAGAAAATACATGTATAATAAACTGTGATGAGGAGGTCAGGACGTTTATTGAGAACTTGAGGTTCAGGCTTACCGGGGCGCAGATGAATGCGGTGCGTGATATGCTTGACGATATGCGCTCTGAACATGTCATGAACAGGCTGGTTCAGGGGGATGTCGGATCAGGAAAAACCATAGTTGCAGCAGCCGGATTATACGCAGTGGCTGCAAGTGGCTATCAGGGAGTGATCATGGCACCGACTGAGGTTCTGGCGGTTCAACATTACAAGGAGCTCAGTTCGCTGTTTGAGCCATACGGAATATCTGTGGGACTCCTGACGGGTTCCATGACAGCGAAAGAGAAAAGAGAGATGTACAGCCGTATCAAGAATATGGATGTGCAGGTTGTGGTCGGAACACATGCCCTCATACAGGACAAGGTGGAGTATGGAAGACTGGCGCTTGTTGTAACTGATGAGCAGCACAGATTCGGTGTAAAGCAGCGCGAGAGACTTGCGTCAAAGGGAGAAGCTCCGCACACGCTTGTTATGAGTGCCACACCTATTCCGAGAACCCTTGCGATCATCATGTATGGCGATCTTGACATTTCAGTTATAGATGAGCTCCCGGCGGGAAGAATCCCGATCAAGAACTGCGTTGTGGATGAGAGCTACAGGAAGACGGCTCTCGGCTTTATCATGAAGGAGGTCTCACAGGGGCATCAGATATATATAGTCTGCCCGATGGTGGAGGCCAGCGAAGTTCTGGACGATGTTGCAAATGTGACTGAGTATACGGAGGAGCTGAAGAAGTCCATCAGGGATGGATATGGCGCTGACACTTCGGTGGTATGTTTGCACGGTAAGATGAAGGCGGAGGAAAAGAACAGGATACTCCAGGACTTTGCGGATGGTAAGATAAGCATTCTTGTCTCAACTACGGTCATAGAGGTTGGAATAAACAATCCAAATGCCACAGTTATGATGGTGGAGAATGCAGAGCGTTTTGGCCTTGCGCAGCTCCATCAGCTCAGGGGACGTGTAGGAAGAGGAAATCTCCAGTCGTACTGTATTTTCATGAGCGGAAAAAAGGATAAGGATACTATGGAGAGACTGAATGTTCTGGAGAAGTCAAATGACGGCTTCTATATAGCCGGTGAGGATCTCAAGATGAGGGGCCCGGGCGATTTCTTTGGAATAAGACAGAGCGGGGAGCTGATGTTCAAGGTTGGGGATATATACAATCATGCTGACATGCTTAGGGCGGCGCAGGACGTATACGACCGCTATGGACAGGAGATAGATGCGAAACTGATAAACAAAGGGGATGACAGGCTGTACACTATGCCTGTATTATAAATAAAAAAAAGGGGGTATACCATGAAAAATAAGAAAACGATAGTTATGGGAATAATTATTGGCATTTTGCTGATAATTATAGCGGTTATGGGATATGTGATCGCTTCGGGAAAGAAAGGTGATTCCGTTAAGAAAGAAACGCTGCAGGAGACTTCTGCAGGCACAGAAGAAGTGAAAAGTGCTGACAATACGGGCGATACAACTGAGTCGTCAGAAAAACAGGATGACCAATCCTTGGATATTGCAGGCGATTTCTATGCTGAGATAGGACATGATACAACGTGGGAGGCAGATGGCAAAAAGTGTGCTACAGAGAGCATCAACATATATAACAACACATCTGCGTCTGCAAAGGATTGGAAGCTTGAGATTACATATAAGGGAACTCCGGCTGTAGATCAGATATGGGGCGGAGAGTACAAGATATCAGGCAAAACAGTGTCAATAAAGGCCGTGGATTACACCCAGGAGATACCGGCTAAGGGCAGTATCAACCTCGGATATAATTTCTCTTCAGATGACCTCGACGTTGAGAAATACGTGCTGTATGTAAATGACACACAGTACAGCGGAGATGGTCTTAAGATGGTAGCTTCAGCGCCTGAGAAGACCGACAGCAATGAAACAAGCGGAGGCGGGAAAAATACAGAATCCGCTGCCACTGAGAAGAAAAACAATACAAATGTTCCGGGAGAGATCCCATTTGAAACACATGGAAAACTTTCGGTAAAAGGAACGGATATAGTGGACATGAATGGAGACAAATATCAGCTTAAGGGTGTCAGCACCCATGGAATCACATGGTTCCCTGATTATGTGAATAAGGAAGCCTTTGAGACTCTGCGGGATGACTGGGGTGCAAATCTTATAAGACTTGCGATGTATACGGATACAGGAGACAGCTACGGATACTGCAGTGGCGGAGATAAGGACGAGATACTTGCTCTTGTCGACAAAGGAGTTAGTGCAGCGACTGAGCTTGGCATGTATGTCATAGTTGACTGGCACATACTAAGCGACAGTGATCCGAATAATCATATAGATGATGCAAAAGAATTCTTTGACAAGGTATCTAAGAAATATGCGGCACAGGAGAATGTCATATATGAGATCTGCAACGAGCCGAATGGTGGAACCCAGTGGAGCAGTGTCAAGTCGTATGCCGAGACTATAATACCGGTCATCAGGGCAAACGACAAAGATGCTCTGATAATCGTGGGAACTCCAAACTGGAGCCAGGATGTCGATATTGCGTCACAGGATCCGATAACCGGTTATGACAACATCATGTACGCAGTGCATTTTTATGCGGCTACCCACAAGGATGACCTGAGAAATAAGGTTAAGACGGCTCTGGACAACGGACTTCCTGTATTTGTGAGTGAGTTCAGCCTGTGCGATGCATCGGGCAATGGAGGTATTGATTACGATTCATCTGACGAGTGGTTCGAGCTTATAAACGAGAATAATCTCAGCTATTCATCATGGAGTCTGTGTAACAAGAATGAGACATCGGCACTTATAAAGTCTGATTCAACAGCCACGGGCAGCTTTTCCGATGGAGATCTGTCGGATACCGGAAAATACGTGAGAGACAGAATAATGGGAAAATAGAGTGAAGATTGGAAGCTCTTCTTGTAATTTCGCAGAAGGCATGGTATAAGAATGTCTGGCGGAGAACGTTTACAATAAACAGTACATATAGATAGGAGATTAATATGAGGGTTATTGCCGGTAGTGCAAGAAGTCTGAAGTTGGTGACGGTTGATTCGATGGATACCAGACCGACAACGGACAGGATAAAAGAAACCTTGTTTAATATGCTCTCAAATGATATTCCGGGATGTCGGTTCCTTGATGTGTTCAGCGGAAGTGGAGCTATTGGAATAGAGGCGCTCAGCCGTGGGGCAGACATGGCAGTATTTGTTGAGAACAGCAGAAAGGCAGTAGAGTGTATCAATAAAAACCTTGCGTTTACAAAGCTTGCCGACAGGGCGCAGGTATTGTCAGCGGATGCTGTTCAGGCAGTGGGGATGCTGGGGAGACAGGGGAAGGCATTCGATGTAATATTTATGGATCCTCCATATGGAAAGCTTTTGGAAAAGGCTGTGCTTGAAAGGCTTGCAGGTTCACCTCTGATGGATGATGACACAATGGTCATTGTGGAGTCGGATCTTGACACGGATTTTGATTATCTTGATGATCTGGGACTGGAGCTTTATAAGACGAAGAAATATAAGACCAATAAACATACATTTATATATAGGAGACTGGAAGATGAGTAGAGCTATTTATCCGGGAAGTTTTGATCCGGTGACACTTGGCCACCTGGATATAATTAAGAGATCTGCGGAAATGTTTGATGAGCTTATAGTCGGGGTGCTCAATAATACCGCAAAATCTCCATTGTTTTCTTTGGAAGAACGTGTTAATATGTTAAAGAATGTAGTCTCAGATATCCCGAACGTGAAAGTTATGGGTTTTGGAGGACTGCTGGTGGATTTTGCAAGACAGAACGACGTGAAGGTCATAGTGAGAGGCCTTCGGGCTGTGTCGGATTTTGAGTATGAATTACAGATTGCCCAGAGCAACAGGAAAGTTGCCCCGGATATTGACACGGTTTTTCTTGCAACCAGTATTGAGTATTCGTACCTTAGCTCAAGCGTGGTCAAGGAATATGCGAGCTTTGGTGTGGATGTACATGATTTTATCCCGGAGGAGATCAGGGATACATTGAGAGACCGATATTCGACAGACAGAGACTGACAGACGAAGGAAGAATTTTTGGATAGATTATTAGGAGGAGAAAAACATGGCAAGAAAAGGTATTGAAGAGATGATCAGTGAGATAGAGATATTTATTGACAATTGTAAGTATCAGCCATTGTCATCCAGTAAGATTATTGTACCAAAGGAAGATCTGGAGCAGATGGTGGGCGAACTCAAGCTCAAGCTGCCTAATGAGATAGAGAGATGTAAGAAGATCATGAGAAACAAGGAGGCTATACTTGCAGATGCAAGAGCGAGAGCTGATTCTATCATCACAGAGTCTGTTGCAGAGGCAAACAGACTGGTTGATCAGAGCCAGATAGTTGAGCTTGCCAACATCAGAGCGAATGAGATAACAGACATGGCGAGAAGTCAGGCTGAACAGATCATCGCTGAGGCGAATGCAGATGCCAGGGAAGTCAGAGCAGGTTCTATGTACTATTCAAAGGACAAGCTCACAGAGATCAGCCAGTATATAAATGCAACACTTCAGGCAGAGAGAGCAAACTATGAGAATCTCATTAAGTCTCTTGAGGACAATGCGGCAAGAGTTGCTGACAATATGGCAGAGCTTGATTCAAGCATAGCTCAGATCAATGGCGTTCCTGAGCAGGTACAGCCAAGTGCTGACGATTCAGCATTTGCTGATGATGACAACACAGATTACAATGTATACGGCAAGACAGAGTATTCATCAGACGACTCTGACGATGAGGATTATGATGACGAGGATGATGATGAATATGACGACGAGGATGAGGATGATGAGGAGTTCCTCGACGAGTAATCACGCCAGATGATACAGGATGTATTTACAGAAACATCATATAGAAAATGAAACACAGGAAGGCACATACTGTTTTCTCTGTTGTGTATTTTATGAATGACAGCCCGGATATTCTTATCATATCACGGCTTTGGAACAAGGCTGATAGCCCTCCAAAGGCAGTGAGTGAGAGAATGAGGGCTGTCTTTATTTTTGTGGAAATATCCATGCCGTATAATATTGGAACACCGCTGCCTATCTCCAGATATGCGGATATGATGGTGCATGCATCGCCTGAAAAGTATCTGCACATAAGATTTCCTGCAATGGCAAATATGACCATGTACACACCGATCACAGTTATATTGTGTACCGAGCTGCTTATTATGTCAGAATACGTATTTTCTGGATTCCCTGAATTGGGGCTCTGGTTGTCTGATGATACCTGGACTGTTGCGGCAGTAAGCAGCTCCGTGGAAGTGCTGGAGCGGTGGGATGACATACATGACAGAGTAAGCGCTATTACAGTATAAATGATCTGTGGAAGATATACAGCCTCGATCAGCCGTGCAAACGATATATATTCCATCAAATGATCCCTGTATATGTAATTGTAAAGAAACATCGGACTTATATTGTTGCACATCGGGAGTAGGCTCTGACATACGTTTTCAGAGATGATCCTCTTTCGGTAAAAGAAAGCTATGATGATCGTGCCTGTGGGAAAACCGCATAGCAGGCCTATTATAAAGATGATCGCATATGCGCAGCATTTTGATACCTGTATCGATCTGAGAAAGCTGGTTATAACACCGGTCAGCAGCATAAAGGGGAGCAGAATAGGCACAATGGATGAGTACCATAGCTGTAACCCCTGGGTGCATCCGGATCTGATGATGTCTGAATTTAAACATGCAAATATTATAATTGAAGCTGTTAGAATTATATAACATACGTTCTTCATATGCCAATTGTATTCATTTTATAGAGCAAATATGATAAATAAGAATATGTCATATAACTATGACAGGTTGTTCAAAATCGGTCTTTATACTGATTTTGTATTTGTTGTATACCATGTTTCTGTATATGTCTGCGGCTTTTATGTCGTATGAGAACATGGACAGACCTGTGGAATCTGTATTTTTGTATATCTCGGCTGAACGGGTTATGATCGGTACCTGCGAAGCCTTTTTCATGCTTTTTATCACGGCACCTGCATCTTTTTTTAGTCCAAGAAGCTTGATGTAGGCTATCCAGCCGTTTTCTTTAAAATGGGAATAGTCATCACATCTCAGGTCTGTGATGGTGTGCAGCAGACCTCTCTGAATGTGCGTGAGAGTATAATTCCTGCATTTAAGTGCTGTTGCGGTCTCAGTAAAGGATAGATTTGTGTCAAGCCTGGAGAGACGGTTGCAGAGATCTCTATCCATATCAACGATGTCATCCGTGCGCGGAGCAAGTATCCTTCGTGCTGACAGGAGATGAGACAGGTCGTCGTCGAACATCGGAAATGACTTTCTGTACGCGTTTTGCAGGATGTTGTAGCAACTGTCAGGAATGTGGCGCCTTAAGCTTTCAACATCACTTGACCGGAGTAGCTCACGTATGGCTGAGGCCGAACAGATGTCGTTGTCGGTGGCAGTGCTGTTGTATTCTGATAAGATCCTTCTGATCGGGACAGTTTTGATCCTGGAGTCTGTCTGTATAAGAGTAGCAATATACTCTATGGCCAGAATGTTGTTCGGGCTTGCCAGGATACGGTCAAGATCAGCGCTGGTATAACCGGTAAGGTTCTGGTTCTGCAGATACTCGGAGATGGCGGCTGCTCTGGCTGATCCATATGAGATGCCCGAAGATACGGATTTTTTTATGGATTCCGATACCTGTGGCGGTTCATTGACGGTGAGTTCGGCAATTTTTTGCAGAAGATCAATGTCATCACATTCTGCGCCGAATGAGATATAGTCTATGCCATCAAGAGCGTTCATCATGCAGACTGCGGCATGTGCATAGTCTCTGGCACTTGATGATGCGTATACAAATGGAATCTCGAACACAGCGTCTACACCGCATCTCAAAGCTATCTCGGTTCTTGTGTGCTTATCTGCTATGGCAGGAACGCCTCTCTGAAGAAAATTGCCGCTCATAAAGCATATGACATGTTCGGCACCAGTTAGAAGCTTCGCCTGCTGTATCTGATATTCGTGTCCCTTGTGAAATGGATTGTATTCGCAAACTATGCCTACTGTGCTCATGGCTCCTCCTTGAAATGCGTGTTTTATAACCTGTCACGATTTATAATGCCTTTGTCGGTAAAGTTTATTCTATCTTAATAATTAATGGCTGTAAAGTGTGTTATAATGACGGGCATAAAGATGTTAAGTGAAAAATTCAAGATGCGGCATTGTTCTGATGCCGATGATCCCCACATACCAGACAGATATTGATTAATTAAGTTAAGGCAGCCAATTTATGGTTGACAAAGTGGCAATAATCTAATACTATATTAAAAGATAATCGAACATATGTTTAGGAGGAAGATACAATGGCGAATAATTCCGGTAATGTAAATATTGATGATAAGAGAAAGGCATTGGATGCCGCTATAGCACAGATAGAGAAGCAGTATGGTAAGGGTTCGGTGATGAAGCTTGGCGATTCCAATGCGAATATGAATATAGATGTGATCCCTACAGGATCCCTCAGCCTTGATATAGCACTTGGACTTGGCGGTGTGCCTAGAGGAAGAATCATAGAGGTGTTCGGACCTGAGTCGAGTGGTAAGACGACGGTAGCACTTCACATTGTTGCTGAGATACAGAAGAGAGGCGGAATCGCAGGCTTTATAGATGCCGAGCATGCACTTGATCCGACATATGCCAAGAACATAGGTGTAGATATAGACAATCTTTACATATCACAGCCTGACTGCGGAGAGCAGGCGCTTGAGATCACAGAGACCATGGTCAGATCGGGAGCGGTTGATGTCGTTATCGTGGACTCTGTTGCTGCACTTGTACCAAAGGCAGAGATAGACGGAGAGATGGGCGATTCGCATATGGGACTTCATGCCAGACTTATGTCACAGGCGCTCAGAAAGCTCACTGCTGTTGTCAGTAAGACCAACTGTGTTGTCATATTTATCAATCAGCTTAGAGAGAAGGTTGGAGTTGTGTTCGGTAACCCTGAGGTTACAACAGGTGGTCGTGCACTTAAGTTCTATGCTTCCGTAAGACTTGACGTAAGAAGAATTGATACGCTCAGACAGGGCGGTGAGATCGTAGGTAACAGAACAAGAGTTAAGATAGTTAAGAACAAGGTGGCTCCTCCATTCAAGGAGGCTGAGTTCGATATCGTGTTCGGCAAGGGTATATCTAAGGTTGGAGATATTCTTGATCTTGCTGTTGCGAACGACATAGTGGATAAGTCCGGTGCATGGTACGCATACAACGGCAATAAGATAGGTCAGGGAAGAGAAAATGCGAAGGCATATCTTGAGAACAATACAGCTATCTGTGATGAGATAGAGCAGAAGGTAAGAGAGGCGGTTGGTGTTGCCGGAGAGTCTGCCGAGAACACTGTAGATGATGGAGCAGATGAGTAGGATCGCAACTGTCACTGATATCAGGAAGATCGATGATAAAAGGTTTTGTCTGTTTGTGGACTATGAGCCTTTTTCATCGGTCTATGCATCGGATATACGAAGATTACATCTTGCCTGTGACGGTGAGATAGAATGGAGTAAACTTGAGGAATTCAGACGGGACTATCTGTTCAAACGTGCCATGAACAAGGCTGTGAACTCCATAAAATTTTCGGACAAGTGTGAATACGATATCAGGCAGAAGCTTAAGGATCTGTATTACGACGAAGAGATCGTGGATCAGACCATCGACAAACTGAAGTCGTATGGATATATAGATGATTACAGGTATGCATGTGGATATATACGCAGAAACTCCGCTAAAAAAGGCATTCGTGTCATACGATTTGAATTGCAGGCAAAGCATATAGGCCAGGATATTATCGATCTGGCTGTGGAAGACTCAGACATATCAGACGAAAGCGACAGGATAACACACATTTTACAAAAAAAATACACTGTGGAAGAACTGACTGAAAAGCGTGATAAAGTCTATGCATACATGTACAGCAAGGGTTTTGACAGGCATAAGGTTTCTGAGTGTATACGAAATATTGTCTCTGATATTACTTGACATAACATCTTAAAAATATTAAACTTAAATAGTTGTATTCTTGTACAATGAAAACTTAATAAGGAGGTGCTCCTGTGAATTCACCAATAGTATGGGGAATAATCGCTGTTGTTGTAGTTGCACTGCTTGTTGCTACATGGTTTATCGCTATTGCATATCGCAAGAACATAGTAGAGACCAAGATAGGAAGAGCAGAGTCACAGGCAAGAGAGATTATTGACGAAGCTCAGAAGACCGCCGAGGCTAAGAAGCGCGAGATACTGCTTGAGGCAAAGGAAGATTCCCTTAAGACACGTAATGACCTTGAAAAGGAAGTAAAGGACAGACGTGGAGAACTTTCACGTATGGAGAAGAGAATTCTTGCACGTGAAGAGAATCTTGATAAGAAGACTGAGGCAGTTGAGAAGAAGGAAGCTAGTTTAGCTAACAAGGAAAGCGCGCTGGACAAGCAGAAGGCTAAGGTTGAAGAGTTACAGGCGAAACGTTTACAGGAACTTGAAAGAATTTCAGGCTTGACCTCTGAACAAGCAAAAGAATACTTATTAAAGACTGTTGAAGATGAAGTAAAGCATGAAACAGCAGTTATGGTCAAGGAATTAGAAACCAGAGCTAAAGAAGAAGCGAACAAGAAGGCGAAGGAGTATGTTGTCAATGCAATACAGAGATGTGCGGTTGATCATATCTCAGAGACAACGATCTCATTAGTTCAGTTACCTAACGACGAGATGAAGGGTAGGATAATTGGTAGAGAGGGTAGAAATATTCGTACCCTTGAAACTCTCACAGGCGTAGATCTTATCATAGACGATACTCCTGAGGCAGTTATCTTATCAAGCTTTGATCCGGTAAGACGTGAGGTAGCAAGAATTGCACTTGAGAAACTCATCGTGGATGGTAGAATCCATCCAGCCAGAATCGAAGAGATGGTTGAGAAAGCGCAGAAGGAAGTTGAAAACATGATGCGCGAGGAAGGTGAAGCTGCTACTCTTGAGGTAGGAATTCACGGAATCCATCCAGAGCTGGTAAGACTTCTTGGAAAGTTGAAATTTAGAACAAGCTACGGACAGAACGCATTGAAGCACTCTGTTGAGGTAGCTCAGTTGTGTGGTTTGTTGGCCGGAGAGATAGGTGTCGATATCAAGGTTGCAAAGCGTGCTGGATTACTCCATGATATAGGTAAATCACTTGATCATGAGATGGAGGGTTCACATGTTCAGATCGGTGCAGATCTTTGTAGAAAGTACAAAGAGTCAGCGCTTGTTGTCAATGCGGTAGAATCACATCACGGTGATGTTGAGCCTGAGTCATTGATAGCACTTCTGGTACAGGCTGCAGATACAATTTCTGCTGCAAGACCGGGAGCAAGAAGAGAGACCTTGGAGACTTATACTACAAGACTTAAGAAGTTAGAGGATATTGCTAATTCTCATAAGGGTGTAGATAAGACATTTGCTATTCAGGCAGGTAGAGAAATTCGTGTAATGGTAGTTCCTGAGCATGTAAGCGATTCTGATATGGTATTGCTGGCTAGAGATATTGCAAAGCAGATCGAAGACGAGCTTGAGTATCCTGGACAGATTAAGGTAAATATTATAAGAGAGTCACGCGTGACAGATTACGCAAAATAAAAATTAGGGTTTGTAGAGATGATCTACAAACCCTTTTTATGATTTGTCATATAATGAAGATAACATCAAGCCGGTGCTTGAAGATAATTGAGGTGTATATGTTTCGTAATTTGTATGCATGATGAACTATGAAAACGGGAAGATAGGTGATCGATAAATGGAGAAATTTAAGAAAATAAAAACTGAAGTGGCTTACAGGGCGCATGTGTTTGATGTATATAACGACTATCTTGAACTGCCTGACGGCAGAAATGTTGTATATGATCTGATAAAGCATCATCCGGGAGCGTGCATCCTTCCGGTGAAAGACGATGGATCGATCATATTGATAAAACAGTACAGGAATTCTATTGATGATATAACCTACGAGGTTCCGGCTGGTTTTATCGATGAGGGAGAGGCTCCTGAAGATGCAGCCAGAAGAGAACTCAGGGAAGAGACTGGGTTTACTGCGAAGGTCGTGGAATATGTGACAAGGACTGTTCTGGCTATCGGTACAAGTGATGAACAGACTTACGTGTATATAGGCATGGGACTTACCGGAGGAACATGTGCATTGGACGAGAATGAATTTATAGAGACCGAGGAGATAGGTCTTGATGATGCACTCAATATGATAAGAGATGGCAGGATAGTGGATTCCAAAACAATAATTGCAATCTACGCATATTGGGGTAAGAAATGCTCCCAAACAAGCAATCACATAATTTGAAACATAGAAAATTCAACTGAAACATTGTCGGAATTAAAAAATGTGAAATATTTTTGAAAAGAATTATGTCAATATCTAGTATACATAATTTGATCGCGCACCGCATTTTGTACTTTTGCTAAAAATGCCGTGAAGCCTTGATTTTACTTGTTAAAATAGTGTTT
This sequence comes from Coprococcus sp. AF38-1, assembly GCF_003603945.1. Lineage (NCBI taxonomy): Bacteria > Bacillati > Bacillota > Clostridia > Lachnospirales > Lachnospiraceae > Coprococcus > Coprococcus sp. AF38-1. Next base: position 291,659 of record NZ_QVGO01000005.1, on the reverse strand, counting down.
GATTTTATTTACATTTATATTTATAATATAATTCAGTCTACATAACTAAGGGGATAAATTAGTGGAACAATACATAGACAGATATGTTGATTATTTAAGAAATGTAAAAAAATCCAGCGAGAATACTGTTGCATCATATCGGAGAGATCTGATAAAATTCTACAGGTATTTTAACGAGAAGGGCATAACGAGGATTGATGATATTAATGAAACTTATATCACTTCGTATGTGTTGGAAATGGAGAAACAGGGGATGTCCATGGCTACGGTGTCACGTAACATTGCATCCATAAAGTCATTCTATGCCTATCTCATGAGGGAGAGGATTGTGAATGAGGATCCAACGGAGAATATCAAGCCTCCGAAGATCGTGAAGAAGGTTCCTGAGACGCTTACCATAAGTGAGGTGAACAAGCTTCTCGACCAGCCTACCAACAAGACTCCAAAGGAGATCAGGGATAAGGCGATGCTGGAGCTGTTGTATGCTACAGGAATACGTGTTACAGAGCTTGTGACATTGAAACTCACGGATGTCAACATAAAGCTTGGGTTCATTGAGTGCCACGACGGCGACAGGGTGAGGACTGTTCCGGTTGCGGAGGTTGCTCAGAGAGCCCTCAGCAGATATATTACTGAGGTGCGCGATGATATGAGTGGAGGCAGTGATTATCTGTTCTTCAACTGCAAGGGTGCACCTATGACGAGACAGGGATTCTGGAAGATAATAAAGTATTATGCGGCTAAGGCCGGCATAGATAAGGATATAACACCTCATATGATAAGGCATTCATTTGCCTCGCATATGTTGGGGAATGGAGCGGATATAAAGTCTGTTCAAGAGATGCTTGGACATGTGGATATTGCGACAACCCAGATATATCTTACAAATAAGCAGAGTAAGCTCAAGGAAGAATATGCAAAGGCATATCCGAGGGCCTAACAAATAACTTATAAACTAAGGAGACAATTAAATCATGGAAAACAATTACTACGTTCCGGCACAGATCATTGAGAATAATCTCAAGGGTGCTGTTGGAAAGGCAAATCTCAAGCTGTACAAGATGATTATGATGGGATTCTTTGCAGGAATGTTCATTGCGATAGGAGCTGAGGGATCAAACCTTGCGGTGCATACGGTGGACAATTTCGGACTTGCGAAGACTCTTGCAGGATGTATATTCCCTGTAGGACTCATGATGTTATCGATTATCGGTGCAGAGCTGTTTACCGGAAACTGTATGATGATAACAGCGGTTATTGATGGTAGGATAAAGCTTGTGCAGATGCTCAAGAATTGGGTTATTGTATATCTCAGCAATATGCTTGGATCAGTTGTGACTGCAGCTCTTATATATGGAAGCGGTCAGTTTGATAATTCAGCAGGCGGCCTTGGCGCTTATACCATCAAGGTGGCTATGGGTAAGACAGGCCTTGATTTTTGCAATGCGTTCATGTCGGGAATAATGTGTAATGTTCTCGTGTGTATCGCGGTTCTCATGTCATCTTCGGCTAAGGATATAATTGGAAAGCTGTTTGCATGCTTCTTCCCGATAATGGTATTCGTCGTGTCAGGTTTTGAGCACTGCGTTGCAAATATGTACTATATACCTGCAGGTCTGATGGCTGCATCAAACAGCAAGTACGTGGACAAGGCATGCGAGCTCTATGGATATACCGCACAGCAGATAAGTGACCAGCTCACAGTGGGACATTTCTTCAGTAAAAATCTCCTCCCTGTAACGCTTGGTAATATCATCGGCGGTGGTCTGATAGTGGGAATTGGACTTTACATCATCAACAAGCCTAAAAAGGTGGAAGAGTAGAATTTGGCGCCAGACTTATAGGCAACAAGGTCAGAATGATGGACTGAATAAATGATGGATTGAAAAATAAGATAGATAAATAAAAAACAGATGTGGCATGATTTGAGGAATCACCCTGGATCATATCACATCTGTTTTTTATTACTTACATTTTATCGCATTATTGTTTGTCGCAATTTTCAGTTTGTTTGACAATTACTTATAAAAGTCAATTATCTTGTCCATTCTGGATGACATATTCTCAAATATAAGATCAAGGATCGTCAGGGCGGTCATGGCCTCGACGACCACAACAGCTCTAGGCCCAATGATAGGATCGTGGCGGCCTCTGATCGAGACCTCTATGTTATCCCTGGACTTGTTAACGGTTTTCTGTGTGGATGCGATGGATGGGGTCGGCTTGAAATGCGCCTTGATGATTATGTCTGAACCATCGCTCATTCCGCCGAGAATACCTCCGGCGTGATTGGTCTCCTTGTCTACGTTATAACCGTTCATGACAAATGCATCATTGTTATATGAGCCTCTTGCAGTGGATACCTCGGTGCCGTCGCCAATCTCGACAGCTTTCACAGCTCCGATGGACATAACTGCCTTTGCGAGGCATGCATCCAGTTTGTCAAATACCGGTTCACCGATACCTGCCGGCATTCCATGCACGATACATTCAACACCAGAGCCTATGGAATCGTTCTCCGCCATGCAGTCTTGAAGAAGGATTGATGCCTTCTCGTAGGCATCCGGGTCCGGCATGTTGAGGTCGTTCTTAAGTATATAGTCAGCGTCAAAATTGTTCCTGTCTATATGTACATCACCGATGGAAGATACGTAGGTAGTTATGGTGATACCGAGTTCCTTCAGTATCTTTGAGGCGATCGCACCGGCTGCAACTCTGCCGATGGTCTCTCGTCCCGATGAACGGCCGCCGCCTCTGTAATCCCTGAAGCCATATTTTTCATCAAATGTATAATCTGCGTGGCCTGGTCTGTAATATGTGGCGATATCTCCGTAATCCCCGGAGCGCTGGGATGTATTTCTCACCATCATGGATATAGGAGTTCCGGTTGTCTTTCCCTCGAAAATTCCTGACAGTATCTCTATGGTATCGGATTCCTTTCTAGGTGTTGAGAACTGTGAAAATCCGGGTTTTCTGCGATCCAGAAATACCTGTATATCTTCCTCACACAGTGGAAGACCGGCAGGGCAGCCGTCAACGACAACTCCCAGAGCCTTTCCGTGGGATTCTCCCCATGTGGTGATGGTAAATTTATTTCCTATGGTGGAACCTGCCATAATATATCTCCTTTCAAATGCGGCGAAACCTGCCGCTCTCTATTCGGCAAATGAACTGCAGAATCCTGCAGCGCAAATGTCCGCGCGCACTATTATAGCATAGATAAGTTTGTGATAACAAGAAATAAGTTGGGATGCTGTAAAGTGTGAAAGCGTATAAGGTGAATGTCAAACCGGGAATATTACCGGTCGGGGTTGTAATGAAATATGTTATATATTAAAATATCTATAAAATGAATGAAAGAACACGGCTGAAAGCACAGCCGGACATAAGGTGGTCAAGAAAATGGAGAAATATTATATAGTAAAATCGATAGACGGAGATTACGCAAATCTTGCTGATGAGAATGATCTTGGCGGTGAGACAAAGCTCGTTGCAAGGGCGCTGCTTCCGGAAAGTATAGCGGAAGGAACAAGGCTGCACTATGCATTTTTGCAGTATGAAATTGCGGATTAATTTCCTCTTTACAAAACCAGACACATATGTTATCCTACACAAGGTCAACTGACACTTAGTTTGAGGACACCTCTATGCCTTTTGCCCGGTGTCAGTCATGTATATTATTTTATAGGAGGATTGTTATTATGATAACAAAAGAGCAGAAGCAGGAAATCGTAGCTAAGTACGGCAAGGATGCAAACGACACAGGTTCAACAGAGGTTCAGATCGCACTTCTTACAGCAAGAATCAACGATCTCAACGGACATTTCAAGGCTAATCCAAAGGATCATCACTCAAACCGTGGTCTTCTTAAGATGGTTGGTCAGAGAAGAAACCTTCTTGCATACCTCAAGAGCAAGGATATCGAGGCATACAGAAAGCTCATCGAGAGCCTTGGACTTAGAAAGTAATTTCTATTCGAGCCTTAATACAATAACAATTATGGGAATCATGTGTACACGCATGATTCCTTTTTATTTGCCCGGACACATTTTTATGGTATCAAATAGTGTAAACAGAGGTGTTTGGATATTGTATTTTTTATATTCGTATGATAAAATTTAAAAGATTGTGGAATGACATATCGAGACTTCTATAAAGAATATCATGGCTCATCGCTGAAAGATGGCAAAAAGGTTATAAGACATGGTGTTTTTTATAGTTGTTTCGACGTCTTCCACAATACAAATAAATATTAAATCAAGGAGATTTTGAGATGAGTAAGGAATTCAAGAGATACCAGAAAGAGATCGCTGGCAGAATGCTCACTGTTGATATCAACAGAGTAGCTGCACAGGCAAATGGTGCTGCATTTATCAAGTACGGTGACACAACAGTGCTTTCAACATGTACAGCTTCAGAGAAGCCAAGAGACGGAATCGATTTCTTCCCACTTTCAGTAGAGTATGAGGAGAAGTTATATTCAGTAGGAAAGATACCTGGAGGATTCAATAAGAGAGAGGGTAAGGCATCAGAGAACGCTGTCCTCACATCACGAGTAATCGACAGACCTATGAGACCTCTTTTCCCTAAGGATTATAGAAATGACGTAACACTCAACAACCTTGTTATGTCAGTAGATCCAGAGTGCAGACCGGAGCTGGTTGCAATGCTCGGATCATCTATCGCAACATGTATATCAGACGTTCCATTTGACGGACCATGTGCCATGACACAGGTAGGTCTCATCGACGGAGAGTTCATCATCAACCCAACACAGAAGCAGTGGGATGAGGGTGATCTGAAGCTCACAGTTGCATCTACATCACAGAAGGTTATCATGATCGAGGCCGGTGCAAATATTGTACCTGAGGCTAAGATGATCGAAGCTATCTACATGGCTCATGATATCAACCAGGACATCATCGCATTTATCAATGAGATAGTAGCTGAGGTTGGAAAGCCAAAGCATTCATATGTAAGCTGTGCAGTTCCAGAGGAGCTCTTTGCAGCGATCAAGGAGATCGTTCCTCCAGAGGCTATGGAGGAGGCTGTATTCTCAGACGAGAAGCAGGTTCGTGAGGAGAACATCAGACAGATCACAGAGAAGCTTGAGGAGGCATTTGCAGACAACGAGGAGTGGCTTGCAGTCCTTCCAGACGCTATATACCAGTATCAGAAGAAGACAGTAAGAAAGATGATCCTCAAGGATCACAAGAGACCTGATGGACGAGCTATCAACCAGATCAGACCACTTGCTGCTGAGGTTGACATCATTCCTAGAGTCCACGGCTCAGCTATGTTTACAAGAGGACAGACACAGATCTGTAACGTATGTACACTTGCTCCACTTTCTGAGATCCAGAGAGTTGACGGACTTGACGAGAACGTTACATCCAAGAGATATATGCACCACTACAACTTCCCTTCATACTCAGTAGGAGAGACAAAGGTTTCAAGAGGACCTGGACGTAGAGAGATTGGACACGGTGCACTTGCTGAGAGAGCACTTCTTCCTGTACTTCCAAGTGAGGAAGAGTTCCCATATGCGATCAGAACCGTATCAGAGACATTTGAGTCAAATGGTTCAACATCAATGGCATCAACATGTTCATCATGTATGTCACTCATGGCTGCCGGTGTTCCTATCAAGGCTATGGTTGCCGGAATCTCATGCGGACTTGTAACAGGTGATACAGACGACGATTACATCGTACTCACAGATATCCAGGGACTTGAGGACTTCTTCGGAGATATGGACTTCAAGGTAACAGGTACAACAGAGGGTATCACAGCTATCCAGATGGATATCAAGATTCACGGACTTACAAGACCTATCGTTGAGGAGGCTATCGCAAGAACACGTGAGGCAAGACTCTTCATCATGGAGACATGTATGAAGCCGGCCATCGCAGCTCCAAGACCAACGGTCAATGAGTTCGCACCAAAGATCAAGCAGATCAAGATAGATCCAGAGAAGATCGGTGAGGTTATCGGACAGAGAGGTAAGACTATCAACACTATCATAGAGGAGACAGGTGTTAAGATTGATATCGATGATGAGGGAAGAATCTCTATCTGTGGCGTAGAGCAGGCAGGTATGGACAAGGCTATCGAGATGATCAACATGATCGTAGAGCCTCTTGAGGTTGGCAAGAACTACCATGGTAAGGTTGTAAAAGTTATCGACTGTGGAGCTATCGTATCGCTTGCACCTAACAAGGATGGACTCATCCACATCTCAAAGCTTTCAGACAAGAGAGTTGCAAAGGTTGAGGATGTTGTAAATGTAGGTGATGAGGTTGACGTTAAGGTCATCAAGATCGACGAGAGAGCAGGAAGAATAAGCCTGAGTCTCAAGGATGTACAGTAAATAACAGTTCTGAGCTAAACTATAATAAGGATATTTTTTATAAGGGTAAATTTGATGTCTCGAAGCCGGTCTGTCATATGGCCGGTTCCGGGGCATTGTAGTAAATAAAGGCATACATAAACAAACTAAAAAATAAATGCAGATTTAAGGGGGAACATATGAGATACGGTTATTTTGACGAACAGAACAAAGAGTATGTAATTGACAGACCAGACACCCCGGCACCTTGGGCAAACTACCTTGGTTCACCGGAATACGGAGCTATAATCTCCAACAACGCAGGAGGCTACAGCTTTGAGAAGTCAGGAGCAAACGGAAGAATACTGAGATACATATTTAACAGCTTTGATCAGCCTGGAAGATATGTATATCTTCGCGATGATGACACAAAGGATTACTGGTCAGCATCATGGCAGCCGGTAGGCAAGAGTCTTGATGTGTATAAGAGTGAATGTCACCATGGAACGGCATATACAAAGATGTATGCAGATTATTCTGATATCAAGTCAGAGGTGCTGTATTATGTTCCACTTAACAAGACACATGAAGTGTGGAAGGTGAGAGTTACCAACAACTCTGATAAGCCTCGTAACCTTTCAGCTATCGGATACTGTGAGTTTACCAATGACTGCAATTATGAGCAGGATCAGGTAAATCTCCAATATACACTGTTCATAACCAGAACATATTTCATGGATAACAACAAGATCCTTCAGGTCATCAATGAGAATGTTGAGAAGGCTGAGATCAATGGAAGTAAGGCAAACAGAAGATTCTTTGCACTTGCCGGAAGTGATGTTGCATCATACTGTGGTGACAAGGAGGAGTTCCTTGGAAGATATCACGGCTACGGCAATCCGATCGGAGTTATAAATGGAGATCTTGGCAACAAGCTCAACTACAACAGCAATGCCTGCGGTGGACTCCAGACAAAGTTCACACTTGCTCCGGGCGAGTCAAAGGATTTTGCATTCATAGTCGGAATGAAGGACAATGACGCTGCAAATGCTGTCATAGCCGGATACGCAGATCCTGCCGCAGCATGTCAGAAGGAGCTTGACGAGCTGATCGAGTATTGGCATTCAAAGCTCAACAACTTCCAGGTGCACACACCTAGTGATTCATTCAACAACATGGTAAATACATGGAATGCATACCAGTGTTTCATGACATTCATATGGTCAAGAGCTGCATCGTTCTCATACTGTGGTCTGAGAAACGGATATGGATACAGAGATACAGTTCAGGATATCCAGGGCGTTATCCACCTTGCACCTGAGATGGCTCTTGAGAAGATCAGATTCATGCTGTCAGCACAGGTTGACAACGGCGGTGGACTCCCACTTGTAAAGTTCACACATAACGCAGGTCATGAGGATACACCGGATGATCCATCATATGTACAGGAGACAGGACATCCTGCATACCGTGCAGACGACGCACTTTGGCTGTTCCCAACTGTATATAAGTATATTGCTGAGTCAGGCAACCTTGACTTCATAGACGAGGTTATTCCATTTGCCAACAAGGATGAGGGTACAGTTTATGAGCATCTTAAGAGAGCGATAGATTTCTCCATGAATAGACTTGGAGATAATGGTATGCCGGCAGGACTCTGGGCAGACTGGAATGACTGTCTGAGACTTGGAAAGAGAGGCGAGTCAACATTTGTTGCAATGCAGCTCTACTATGCGATGACAGTTATCAAGTATTTTGCTGAGATGAAGGATGATGCAGAGTACATAGATTACATCAACAGCATTCAGTACAAGATGGGTGAGACCATTCAGGAGAAGTGCTGGGAGGATGACAGATTCATCCGTGGATACAAGGAAGGCGGACAGGTCATCGGTTCAAAGAATGATCCTGAGGCAAGCATGTGGCTGAATCCTCAGTCATGGGCAGTTATAAGCGGACTTGCCACAAGAAAGCAGTCTGAGATCGCCCTTGAGTCTGTTCACAGGGAGCTTAACACAGAGTACGGTGTGAGACTTATGTTCCCACCATACAGAGAGCATGCATTTGACGGAGCGCTCATGCTTCTGTTCAATGCAGGAACAAAGGAGAATGCGGGTATATTCTCACAGCCACAGGGCTGGATAATACTTGCCGAGGCGCTCATGGGACATGGAAACAGAGCGTTTGAGTATTTCAACGAGAGCTCTCCTGCATCCATGAATGATAAGGCAGAGATCAGAAAGCTTGAGCCATACTGCCATGGACAGTTCACAGAGTCTGTTGGAAGTCCATTTGAGGGTCGCGCTCATGTACATTGGCTCACAGGTACAGCATCCACATGTATGGTTGGCTGCGTTGAGGGTATCATGGGTATGAGACCAGACTTTGGCGGAATCAAGATCGCGCCTTCAGTCCCATCAGACTGGAAGGAGTTCGAGATCGAGAAGATGTTCAGGGGTAAGAAGCTCTCAATCAAGGTTCAGAATCCTGATGGACATGAGAGCGGTTTCCAGAGCCTCACATTAAATGGTGAGAAACTTGAGACCAATTATATCCCTGCTGACAAGCTTGCTGATACAAACGATATCGTGCTTGTAATGTAATGAATATAAATACATTATTTATACCATATTAAGTTAAGAAGGGCTCAGCCCTTCTTAATTTTTGCCCTGATGCGGAATGAGTGGATCGGGGTTGGAAGGTGGTGCAGGCGAAGTGGAATCGGTATCGATCGCTGAGAGGTTAAAACTCACTGACAACATACATGTTATGGATGTTCCAGGTGGAGGTTATATCCTGTTATGTGGAATATATGGAGAGATTGAGGGGCATGACAAGCTTCCTGCCGGTATGAAGAGTACAAGCTACGAGAAGCTGCTTCCGGTGATAGCCCAGGCAGAAAACTGCGGAGATGTAAAGGGAGTCCTGACTCTGATAAATACGGTCGGAGGCGATGTTGAGTCCGGACTTGCCATATCTGAGATGTTGTCCAGCCTGTCAAAGCCGGTCGTCAATATCGTGCTTGGCGGCGGACATTCCATAGGAGTTCCTCTGGCGGTGTCGGGAAATGTGTCTTTTATAGTGCCGACCGCAACGATGATAGTTCATCCAATAAGGACAAATACGGCGGTGCTTGGAGTTAAGCAGAACTTTGAATATATAGAGAAGATGCAGGAGAGGATCATACAGTTCACAGTGGATCACTCATCTATAGACAGAAAAGAACTGGAGAAACTTATGTTTAACACGACAGAGCTGACCAAGGATGTGGGCTCGGTCCTGATAGGAAAACAGGCTGTCGAAAAAAGGGTTATAGACAGGATCGGTGGTATGTCGGCGGCTTTAAAAACGCTGTATGACTTGATTAATTAAGAAAATGATAGTAAAATTCCATAGGATATTGTATAAACATCGATCAAGGGAGGTCGGTCATGAGCTTATTACAGGCAATTTTGATGGGAATAATACAGGGAGCTACAGAATTTCTTCCAGTCAGCAGTTCGGGACATCTGGCTATTTTCAAGAATATTTTTGGCGTGAAGACCGATACGGGTATATTATTTGACATACTGCTCCATTTTGGCACGCTGGTTGCCATATTTATAGTCTACTGGGCAGATATAAAGAAGCTTGTTATAGAGGGACTCAAGATAGTTGGAGACTGCTGTGTCAATCTGGTAAATTTCATAAAGAACAAGACCTCGAAGGAGGGACAGATATATCCGTATAGGAAGATTGTGTGTACGGCATACAGAAAGTTTGTTATGCTCATACTCGTGTCAACTCTTACGACGACGGTGATCGCAGTCCCATTTGACAAAGCTATAGGACATGCGGGAGATACACTTTTGATACCGGGTATCTGTCTGTGTATAACATCTGTTATCCTGTATTTTGCGGACAGACTGCCGGCTGGTAAGAAAAGTGTGGCAAAGGCTACATACAGAAATGCCATATTTGTTGGACTGGCACAGGCTGTTGCCACGCTTCCCGGAATATCCAGATCCGGAAGTACGATAACTGCAGGTATGGCGTGCGGCTACACAAGAAAATTTACAGTAAAGTATTCGTTTATAATGTCCATACCGGCTGTTCTTGGCGCTGTCATACTGGAGATACCTGATCTGTTTAAGGCATCAATCTCAGGGGCGGATGTCGTTAATTACATAGTTGGTATGATCGTTGCCGGCATTGTCGGATACATATGTATAAAATTTATGCTTTATACGGTCAAGAAAAAGAATTTTAAGGGATTTTCCATATATTGTATGATCGCGGGAATCGTGTCTGTAATATGGTATTTTGTTGCTTAAGATTTAGAATAGAGGTAGAAAATGGCTGCTGGTAATAAAAAGTCATACAAGAACAATACATCAAGGAATGGCACGTCCAAAAACGCTGCGTCTAAAAAGACTGTGGCAAAGAACTCTTCAAAAGGCGGATCAAATAACAGGACATCTGCGAAGAAGAATACTGCATCGAAAAAAACATCTGCCAGATCAAAGGCTGCCATAGAACGCAAAGCCCGGGAAGAGGAACTGGCTAGGCAGAAGCAGATGAGAAGTGAGATCATACTCATAGTTCTCTTTGCATTTTCGGTATTTCTGCTACTTGCAAACTTCAGGATCTGCGGAATAGTGGGAGATACAGTATCGGGATTTTTCTTTGGAATAATCGGTTTCAGCGAGTACATATTCCCGGTATATCTGTTTGTGTCGGCTGCCTATCTTATATCAAATGATTTCAGGGGGAAGATCGTCAAAAAGGTTGTATATTTTGGCGTTGTGCTCATCCTGTTGTCCATGGTATTTCAGGCTATATATTCATCGACCTTTGAGTCGGTCAAGGTTCTGTACATGGATGGGTATAAGGACAGATCGGGCGGAGGAGTTATATGCGGAGGAATATTCTTTGCGATAAGGACACTGCTTGGAGTTCCGGGTGCGTGCATAGTAATATTTATAGCTGCGGTTATCATGTTCATTCTCATAACGGAGATATCAGTTATAGACGAGATCAAACTTTTCATAGCATCTATCCGTGAGCGCAGAGAAAGCGATGATGACGAACAGTATGAAGATGAGGAGTATCAAAGTGACAGATATGACGATGGCTATTACTCACATGATGTAAATGATACTCCGGTTCGCAGAGTGAGACCATCGATGGCAAATCTCAATGTGTACAGCAACGATAAGTCCAAGGATGACAGAGCTTCCGACAGGACTGCTGCAACGCAGGTCAAGCCAAGGAAGACTAAGACACAGAAGAATGTAGAGAGGGAGCCTGCCAGGGATTTCTTTGCCATGGAGGATGTCCACGAGCTCACTCCTGGAGATGGCGCTGTGGATATGTCCTATGATGAATTTAACAATGATATAGAGAAGATCGTCATGACCGACAGAGAGGAGATCGTCAATCCAGTTCAGATAGACAGAGAGGATCCTGTGCATAAACCGGTGCGGAAGCCTGCACCTGTGAAGAGAAGAAAGCCGATGGTCGTAACTCCTGAAGAACCAAAGCTGGCTGCTGTGGACACTGATATGGAGGATGCAGAGATACTTTCATTTACTGATGATGCGGAGGATGTCCTTGCGGGAGCGGTAAATGGCAATATGCATCCAGAGAGTGTGTCAGATTACAATCCGCTCTACGACTCTGCATTTGCGGAGGAGGAGAAGACGGATACCGCGGCTCAAAGCAAAAAGAAGCCGGCGGTACAGACTGAGAGCTCAAAGCAGTATCAGGAGGGAAGAAAGTATAAATTCCCAACGGCAGATCTGCTGTCCCAGCCTAAAAAGGCGAACAATTCCAACAGGGATGCCCATGTCAGGGAGACAGCCATCAAGCTTAAGAATACCCTCGAGACATTTGGCGTTAATGTAACCATAACAAACTATAGCTGCGGTCCTGCTGTAACGAGATTTGAGATGCAGCCGGAGCAGGGTGTCAAGGTCAGCAAGATACTGAACCTTGCGGACGACATAAAGCTCAACCTTGCGGCTGCGGATATACGTATAGAGGCACCGATACCTGGCAAGGCAGCCATAGGAATAGAGGTCCCTAACAAGGAGAACTCAATTGTGGCGTTCCGGGAGCTTATAGAATCAGATAATTTCAAGAACCTCAAGTCCAAAGTGGCATTTGCGGTTGGTAAGGATATAAGTGGACAGGTCATCGCAACGGATATTGCCAAGATGCCGCATCTTCTGATCGCCGGAGCCACAGGTTCGGGTAAATCAGTGTGTATCAATACACTTATAATGAGTATACTGTACAAAGCCACACCAGAGGAGGTAAAGCTCATAATGATAGATCCTAAGATGGTTGAGCTTGCATGCTACAATGGCATACCACACCTCCTGATACCGGTCGTAACAGATCCAAAGAAGGCGGCAGGGGCACTCAACTGGGCTGTCATGGAGATGACAAGAAGATACCAGCTTTTTGCTGAGCACAGTGTACGTAATATACAGGGATATAATGACAAGGTTGAAAATGCCGTTATAGCGGGAGCTGATGGAGAAAAGCTGACCAAGATGCCACAGATAGTGGTCATAGTGGATGAGCTTGCAGATCTTATGATGGTTGCCCACGGCGAAGTCGAGGATGCAATAGTCAGACTTTCACAGCTTGCCAGAGCAGCGGGTATACATCTTGTCATAGCAACACAGAGACCGTCGGTTGATGTCATAACAGGTCTCATAAAAGCAAATGTTCCATCGAGAATAGCATTTGCAGTTTCGTCGGGAGTTGATTCCAGAACCATACTTGATATGGTAGGAGCAGAGAAACTTCTTGGAAAGGGAGATATGCTGTTCTATCCGACAGGCTATCCTAAGCCGGTCAGAGTACAGGGCGCATTTGTGTCGGATGATGAGGTTACAGCGGTTGTTGATTTCCTCAAGAAGAACAATGGCGTGGGAACATATGATGATGAGATATCCAAATCAATATCCGGAAATGGTGGATCAGGCGCCACAGCGATAGGTGGGGCTTCAGCCAGTGATAAGGATGAATATTTCGTGGAAGCGGGAAGATTCATTATAGAGAAAGAAAAAGCTTCTATAGGTATGCTTCAGAGAACGTTCAAGATAGGCTTTAACAGAGCCGCAAGGATCATGGATCAGTTGATGGCCGCGGGAGTAGTTGGCCCGGAGGAGGGCACAAAGGCCAGAAAGATCCTGATGACTCAGGAACAGTTTGATGAATATATAGACACTAATTTATAAAAAGCGGAGGATAAGAGCTATGATGACAGACATTGAAATTGCACAGAAGGCTGAGATGAAGCACATAAGGGAGGTTGCTGCAAAGCTCGGAATATCAGAGGATGACCTCGATCTCTATGGAAAGTATAAGGCAAAGCTCTCAGATGAGCTTATAAAGAAGGTTGAGGGCAACGAGAACGGAAAGCTTATCCTCGTTACAGCCATCAATCCAACACCTGCAGGAGAGGGAAAGACGACAATCACTGTAGGACTTGGTGAGGCTATGGGACAGCTTGGAAAGAAGGCGGTTATCGCACTTCGTGAGCCATCACTTGGACCATGTTTTGGAATCAAGGGTGGTGCAGCCGGCGGCGGATATGCACAGGTAGTACCTATGGAGGATCTCAACCTCCACTTTACAGGAGATTTTCATGCTATAACATCTGCAAACAATCTCCTTGCAGCCATGATGGATAACCATATCCAGCAGGGAAATGCACTGAGAATAGATGTGAACAGAATAGTGTTCAAGAGATGTATGGATATGAACGACAGAGTTCTCAGACACACAGTTGTCGGACTTGGAAAGCGTGTCGACGGAGTGCCTAGAGAGGACGGATTTGTCATCACAGTTGCATCGGAGATCATGGCTATTCTCTGTCTTGCAAGTGACATGAAGGATCTTCAGGAGAGACTTGGCAGAATAATCGTTGCATACAACATGGACAATGAGCCTGTGACAGCGGCTGATCTCAAGGCTGTAGGAGCTATGGCAGCGCTCTTAAAGGATGCCATCAAGCCAAACCTTATCCAGACACTTGAGCATACACCGGCAATCGTACACGGCGGACCATTTGCAAATATAGCACATGGATGTAACAGTGTAATGGCTACAAAGACAGCATTAAAGCTTGCAGATTATGTAATAACAGAGGCAGGATTTGGCGCAGATCTCGGAGCTGAGAAGTTCTTCGATATCAAGTGCCGAATGAACAACCTTAAGCCGGATGCGGTGGTTCTGGTTGCTACAGTAAGAGCACTCAAGTACAATGGCGGAGTTGCAAAGGCAGATCTCGGCGAGGAGAATCTCGACGCGCTTAAGGCTGGTATAGTAAACCTTGAAAAGCATATTGAGAATCTTCAGAAGTATGGCGTTCCTGTTGTTGTTACACTGAACAGATTTGTCACAGACAGCCAGGCAGAGCTTGACTTTGTCAAGAAGTTCTGCGAGGACAGAGACTGTGATTTTGCTCTTGCAAATGTATGGGAGCAGGGCGGCAAGGGCGGTATAGACCTTGCAAATGCAGTGCTCAACACGCTGGAGAACAAGAAGAGCAACTTCAAGGTGCTCTACAATGACAGCCTTTCAATAAAGGATAAGATCAACTGTATCGCTACAGAGATATATGGCGCGGATGGTGTTACATACAGTGCAGAGGCCAGCAAGGCCATCGCCAAGATCGAGGAGATGGGCTTCGGCAATTTCCCTGTATGTATGGCAAAGAACCAGTATTCTCTGTCAGATGATCCAAAGAAGCTTGGAAGACCTACAGGATTCGATATAAATATCCGTGAGGTTTATGTCAGTGCAGGAGCGGGATTTGTGGTAGCGATTACCGGAACGATCATGACCATGCCTGGACTTCCAAAGGCTCCGGCTGCAGAGAGAATTTATGTGGATGATGACGGCAAGATCGTCGGATTATTCTAGGAGGACAGATAAATGTATAAGCTTATAGATGGTAAGGTTATATCAAAACAGATAAAGGATGAGCTCAAGGAGAAGGTTGCAGGGCTTAAGGCAGAGGGTGTAGAGATATGCCTTGCTGTTATTCAGGTCGGCAATGATCCTGCTTCATCAGTATATGTTGGCAACAAGAAGAAGGCATGTGAGTATATAGGAATAGGTTCACTGTCATACGAGCTCCCAGAGGAGACAACTGAGGAGGAGCTTCTTGCACTTATAGAGAAGCTCAATTCTGACGATAAGGTGAACGGAATACTTGTACAGCTCCCGCTTCCAAAGCATATAGATGAGGATAAGGTCATAAAGACCATATCTCCAAAGAAGGATGTGGACGGCTTCCATCCGATGAGTGTTGGTGCGCTCAGCATAGGACAGCCGGGCTTTGTGTCATGTACACCAGCCGGAGTTATCCAGCTCATCAAGAGATCAGGAATAGAGATAGAGGGTAAGGAGTGCGTGGTACTCGGCAGAAGCAATATAGTAGGCAAGCCTATGAGCATGCTGCTGCTCCGCGAGAACGGAACCGTAACCGTGTGCCATTCCAGAACAAAGAATCTCAAGGAAGTGTGCAGACGTGCTGATATACTCGTGGTGGCAATAGGAAAGCCAGAAATGATCGATGCATCTTACATCAAGGAAGGCGCAACAGTTATAGATGTGGGAATCCACAGGAATGAGAATAATAAGCTCTGCGGTGATGTGGATTTTGAATCAGCCAAGGAGGTTGCCGGAGCGATAACTCCTGTACCTGGCGGAGTCGGCCCTATGACCATAGCCATGCTCATGTCAAACTGCGTGGAATCAATAAATATAAACTAAGAACAAGTGCAAAATTATTGGAGAACAGATGAAAGTATTACTCATATCACTAGGCTGTGATAAAAATCTGGTGGACAGCGAGGTCATGCTCGGTTTGCTGAACAAAGCCGGCCACCAGCTTACAAATGATGAGACAGAGGCAGATGTAGTAGTTGTAAATACCTGTGCGTTCATCAGCGATGCGAAAGAGGAAAGCATCAACACCATCATCGAGATGGGAGAACTGAAGAAAACCGGAAAACTAAAAAAGCTTATCGTTGCGGGATGTCTGTCCCAGAGATACAAGGACGAGATAATGAAGGAGCTTCCGGAGATCGATGTCATTATTGGTGCGACCAATTACGATAAGATAGTTGAGGCAATAGGAACCGACGAGGAGTCGATCGTAGATGATATAAATTATACTCCAAGGCCGATTGCCGAGAGAATAGTAACGACAAATGCGTCGATGGCGTATTTTAAGATCGCAGAAGGTTGTAATAAACTGTGCACTTATTGTATAATACCTCACATACGAGGCAGATACAGAAGCATGCCGATGGACAGCCTGATCGCATCCGCTGAAAAGCTTGCGTCTGATGGTATAAAGGAGCTTGTCCTTGTGGCACAGGAGACTACGCTGTACGGAGTTGATCTGTATGGTGAGAAGAAGCTTCCAGAGCTTCTCACAAAACTCAGTGATATAGAAGGCATAGAGTGGATAAGACTTCTGTACTGTTATCCGGAGGAGATAACAGATAAACTAATAGAGGTTATGGCCACGAATCCGAAGATCTGCCATTATGTCGATATACCTATCCAGCATTCTGAGAATGCGATACTTAAGAGAATGGGCAGAAGAACCAGCAGGGAGGACATTGTGGAGCTTGTCGGCAGACTGAGGACAGCCATGCCGGATATAGCCATCAGAACCACGCTCATATCTGGTTTCCCAGGTGAGACACAGGAACTGCACGATGGTCTGGTCGACTTTGTTGACGAGTGCGAGTTTGACAGGCTTGGAGTATTCACTTATTCGCCTGAGGAGGGCACTCCGGCTGCGGAGTACGAGGATCAGGTGGATGGAGAGCTGGCTGTAAAGTGGCGCGATGAGATCATGGAGCTTCAGCAGGAGATTTCCTATGAGAAGAACCAGCAGATGATCGGAAGCACCCAGAAGGTTCTCATTGAGGGATATCTGGTCGACGATGATGTATATGTGGGAAGAACCTACAGAGATGCTCCGGGGGTTGACGGAATAGTGTTCGTCAGCGCACCATATGAATTGATATCCGGTTCATTTGTGGATGTGAAGATAACCGAGGCAAATGAATATGACTTGACAGGAGTGATAGTAGAATGAATTTACCAAACAAATTGACAATACTAAGAGCTATAATGATTCCATTCTTTCTCGTGTTTTTATATATGTCACCGGGATGGTCGAAGTGGGTGGCACTTGGAATATTCATAGCCGCATCACTTACAGATATGCTTGACGGAAAGATTGCAAGAAAATACAATCTGGTCACCAATTTTGGAAAATTCATGGATCCTCTGGCAGATAAGCTGCTGGTATGTTCGGCACTCATAGCACTGTCGGATCTGAACAGGATCCCGGCATGGATCGTTATAGTGATCATAGCGCGTGATTTCATAATAAGCGGATTCAGACTTATTGCGGCAGAAAAGGGAATTGTTATTGCTGCCGGATGGTGGGGAAAGATCAAGACAACGGTTCAGATGATCATGGTAGGATTTCTGATAGCTGATCTCAAGGTGTTCTACATCTTTGATCAGGTGCTCATCTACCTTGCACTTGCACTGACACTTATATCTCTTGGAGATTATCTGTATCACAACAGAGAAGTCCTCAAGGACTAAAACAGTAAAAAATAAAACAGATTTTATAATTCAACGGGGAATTTGGGGTATACTTTTGTTTGAGGGTATATTTTACACAGATTCCCTGTTTTATTTTGAAAAATAATCGCTTACAACGCCGATAAACCTTTGGTGGTTTTTTCGATTTTACTTGAAATATGACGACAAAGGCTTTACAATTATACTCGGCGAAAATTGGACTATATATAGTCCTAAAATAAATTAAACGGAGGGCTAAAAATGAGCAACACACCAAGCTTGTCAGCAAGTGACAGAATTTCAATGTTACTTGATGACTCAAGTTTTGTTGAAATCGGCGCATATGTAACTGCTAGAAATACAGATTTCAACATTCAGGACAAGGATACTCCAAAAGACGGTGTAATAACCGGTTATGGAGTGATCGATGGCAATTTAGTTTATGTTTACAGCCAGGATGCAAAGGTGCTCGGCGGTTCTATAGGCGAGATGCATGCCAAGAAGATCGCAAACCTTTACGACATGGCAATGAAGATGGGTGCACCTGTTATCGGGCTGATCGATTGTGCCGGACTCAGACTTCAGGAGGCTACAGATGCTCTTAATGCATTTGGAGAGGTATTCATGAAGCAGACTCTTGCATCAGGTGTAATACCACAGATCACAGCTATATTTGGTACATGCGGTGGTGGTGCAGCACTTATACCTAATCTCACAGACGTAACATTCATGACTAAGGAAGGAGCTAAGCTCTTTGTTAACAGTCCAAATGCACTGGATGAGAACCGTGCAGAGAAGCTTGACACTGCAGCAGCAGATTATGTTGCAGAGAACACAGCAAATGTTGACGCAGTATACGACACAGAGGCAGAGCTTCTCGGTGCAGTGAGAACTATGGTAGGTCTTCTTCCATCAAACAATGAGGATGATGGCGACTGCGCAGTATGTGAGGATGATGTGAACAGAATCATTCCAGATCTTGCTACAAAGGCAGGGGATGTGAAGGCTGTTATAGCAGATATCACTGATGATGAGTTTGTATTCGAGCTCAAGAAGGATTTTGCAGATGACGTTGTTACTGCATTTATCAGACTTAACGGTGAGACAGTCGGTGTTGTCGGAAACCAGAAGGATGTCATGACAACAGCCGGTGCATATAAGGCAGAGGATTTCGTAAAGCTTTGTGATTCATTCAACATCCCAGTTGTCACACTTGTAAACATCAAGGGATTTGCAGCAACTGTAAAGGAAGAGAAGACTATCTCAAAGGCTGTTGCAAAGCTTACTTACGCTTATGCCAACGCAACAGTGCCAAAGGTAACTGTTATGCTTGACAAGGCATATGGTACAGCCTACACAGTTATGTGTTCAAAGGCTATCGGAGCTGATGTTGTATTTGCTTGGCCTAAGTCAGTTATCGGAACAATGGATCCAGAGATGGCTGTAAAGATCATGTATGAAGATGAGATCGCAGCAGCCGGTGACAAGCTTGCTTATATCAATGATAAGAAGGCAGAGTACACAGAGGCGCTTTCAGGAGCTCTCTCGGCAGCAAGAAGAGGATATGTGGATGACATTATCGAGCCTGATGCAACAAGAAAGAGAGTTATAGCAGCACTCGATATGCTTTTTTCAAAGAGTGAGGACAGACCATTCAAGAAGCATGGAACAATATAAAGGAGTGACAACTTAATGGAAAAGATAATAAAGAAAAAGTTATTATTGATAGTTTCTATGTTAGCTGTTACATTTGCACTTGCCGGATGTTCGTCTTCAGACAAGAAAGTAGAATTTGACTATGACGGAAACACATTGGTTCAGATAGCAGAAACACAGGCTACGAATTACATGCAGATTGCGCAGGTTGAAGATGTATATAATTTCTATGTAGATGAAGAGGCAAATGGCGGTCAGGTAGATGAAACGACTGCTGATGCATTAAAGGTTTTTTCAACGATTGAGTCTGACTATGGTAAATTCCAGCAGTTTAAGCCGGTCAATCTCGAAGATGAAGATGATAAAACAATACAAGAAGTTGATGACAAGGTTGTTGTTACATTATATGCAGAATGTGCAGAAAAAGAAGCTATAGTAAAGGCAACATTTGTAGACAATTCGGTAACTTACAATTTTCAGAAGTATTCAGTGATGGCTCAGAATCAGTATTCAGAAGAAGAGGCTGATCAGATGCTTGCATCAAATGGTGTTTATCCATACAAGATTTCCGAATTTGAAGTTGCTGCTAATCAGACACTTAAGGACAAGATGAAGGATGCGGGAGCAAATACCCTCATAGGTATGGGTATCGTGTTTATAGCACTTATCTTCATATCATTCATAATTTCACTTCTCAAGTATGTTCCGGCTCTTTTGGACAAGGAGACAAGAGAGAAGAGAAAGGCTGAGAAGGCAAAGAAGGCTCTTGGAAGCGTTGCAACATTAAATGTTGACAAGGAGGATGAGACTCCTGCAGGAAGCGCACCTGCTCCAGCTGGAATAGTAGACATTGTCAACACAGCGACCGGTGAGAGCGTTATGAACGACTCAGAGCTTGTTGCGGTTATATCAGCAGCGGTTATGGCGGCACAGGGCGGAAAGACAAGAGTTCGTGTAAACTATCCAAGTAACGATAAGTTGGTTGTAAGACCAAGAAAAAAGAATAAGAGATAATTATAGGAGGATAATTGTTATGAAGAATTATAGAATCACAGTTAATGGCACATCATACGATGTATCAGTTGAAGAATTATCAGGTGGCGCAGCTCCAGTAGCAGCAGCTCCAGTGGCAGCACCTGCACCAGCAGCAGCTCCTGCAGCACCAGCACCAGCAGCAGGCGGCGCAGGAAGCGTTAAGGTTTCATCACCTATGCCTGGTAAGATCCTTGCAGTAAAGGCTAATGTTGGCGATTCAGTAAAGAAGGGTCAGGTAATCCTCATCCTTGAGGCTATGAAGATGGAAAACGAAGTTGTTGCTCCGGAAGATGGTACTATCGCAAGCATAGATGTTACAGTAGGCGCTAGTGTTGAGTCAGGCGACACACTTGCAACACTCAACTAATTGCTTGAATTAGAATAAATCTTATAGGAGGAAACAACTAAATGGGCAGCACAATAGTTGACGTTTTGACAAATTTAGCTAATCAGACCGGTTTTGCAAGTCTTGACTGGAAGAATTACGTTATGATCCTTATAGCGTTTGCTTTCATGTATCTTGCGATCGGAAAGGGTTTTGAGCCACTTCTTCTTGTCCCTATCTCATTTGGTATGTTTCTTGTAAACATGTTCCCAGATATTATGGCAGAGGGCGGCTTGTTACATTATTTTTACCTGCTTGATGAGTGGAGTATCTTACCTTCACTTATATTCATGGGCGTAGGTGCCATGACAGACTTTGGTCCGCTTATCGCGAACCCGAAGAGTTTCCTGCTCGGCGCTGCAGCTCAGTTCGGTATCTATACAGCTTACTTCCTTGCATTCCTTATGGGATTCAACGGCAAAGAGGCTGCGGCTATATCGATCATCGGTGGTGCAGATGGTCCTACATCTATCTACCTTGCCGGTAAGCTCGGCATGGGTGGAACACTTCTCGGACCTATAGCAGTTGCGGCATATTCATATATGTCACTTGTACCTGTTATACAGCCACCTATCATGAAGGCTCTCACAACAAAGAAGGAGAGACTTGTTAGAATGCCACAGCTCAGACCTGTAACCAAGATCGAGAAGATCCTTTTCCCTATCATCGTTACACTTGTGGTAGTTCTTATACTTCCAACAACAGCACCACTTGTAGGTATGCTGATGCTTGGTAACCTCTTCAGAGAGTGCGGCGTTGTTAAGCAGCTCACAGAGACAGCTTCAAACGCTCTTATGTATATCGTAGTTATCTTACTTGGTACTTCAGTAGGTGCTTCTACAAGTGCAGAGGCATTCCTTAAGATGAGTACACTTAAGATAGTATTCCTTGGTCTTGTCGCATTCGCAGTTGGTACAGCAGCCGGAGTTCTCTTCGGTAAGCTCATGTGCTGGGCGACAAAGGGCAAGGTTAATCCGCTTATCGGTTCTGCTGGTGTATCAGCCGTTCCAATGGCAGCCAGAGTATCACAGAAGGTTGGAGCACAGTATGATCCTACAAACTTCCTTCTGATGAATGCTATGGGACCAAATGTTGCAGGTGTTATCGGTACAGCCGTAGCAGCTGGTACATTCCTTGCAATATTTGGAATTTAATTAAGAATTTAGGCAATGAAATTATATAGGAGGACGATAAAATGGCAGATAAGAAACCGATAAAGATTACGGAAACTGTACTGCGTGATGCGCATCAGTCACTTATAGCTACTCGTATGACAACCGAGCAGATGCTTCCTATCATCGACAAGATGGATAAGGTTGGTTATCATTCAGTAGAGTGCTGGGGCGGTGCAACATTTGATGCATCACTCAGATTTCTTAAGGAGGATCCATGGGAGAGACTCAGAAAGCTCAGAGATGGATTCAAGAATACAAAGCTGCAGATGCTCTTCAGAGGACAGAATATCCTCGGATACCGTCATTATGCAGATGATGTTGTAGAGTATTTCGTACAGAAGTCAATCGCAAATGGTATTGATATCATCAGAATATTTGACTGTCTGAACGATCTTAGAAACCTTCAGACATCAGTTAAGGCTTGTAATAAAGAGGGTGGACATGCCCAGGTAGCTCTTTCATATACACTCGGTGATGCATATACTCTGGATTACTGGAAGGATATGGCAAAGAGAATCGAGGATATGGGAGCAGATTCAATCTGTATCAAGGATATGGCCGGACTTCTTGTTCCAAATAAGGCTACAGAGCTTGTACAGGCACTCAAGGATGGTTCAAGCCTTCCAATTCAGCTTCATACACATTACACATCAGGTGTAGCTTCAATGACATACCTCAAGGCTGTAGAGGCTGGATGTGATGTCATCGATACAGCAATCTCACCTCTTGCGCTTGGTACATCACAGCCTGCAACAGAGGTTATGGCCAAGACATTTGAGGGAACAGAGTTTGATCCAGGTCTGGATCAGAAGCTTCTGGCTGAGATAGCAGACTACTTCAGACCACTCAGAGAAGAGTGGATCGCAAGCGGTCTCTTAAATCCAAAGGTTCTTGGCGTTAACGTTAAGACACTTCTCTACCAGGTACCTGGTGGAATGCTTTCAAACCTCGTATCACAGCTCAAGGAGATGGGTGCTGAGGATAAGTTTGAGGCCGTTCTTGAGGAGGTTCCAAGAGTTCGTAAGGACTATGGTGAGCCACCACTTGTTACTCCTTCAAGCCAGATCGTTGGCACACAGGCAGTTCTCAACGTTGTAACAGGCGAGAGATACAAGATGTGTACAAAGGAGTCAAAGGCACTTGTACGTGGCGAGTATGGTCAGTCAGTAAAGCCTGTTGATCCAGAGGTTAAGAAGAAGGTTATCGGCGATGAGAAGCAGATCACATGTCGTCCAGCAGATCTTCTTGAGAACGAGCTCGACAAGATTGAGAAGGAGATGATCCAGTACAAGAAGCAGGATGAGGATGTACTCACATATGCACTGTTCCCACAGGTTGCAACTGACTTCTTCAAGTACAGAGAGGCACAGGATAAGAAGGTCGATGTCACACTTGCTGACAAGGACAGCACAGCTTATCCAGTTTAATAACTGAATTTATAAGGTCAGCTATATAAATGATCATAAAAAGGGACGGAGCTCCGCGAGCGGAGTCTCTGTCCTTTTGTTTAATATATGGAGATAATATGACAGGGAAAATAGTGGTTATAGGAGCAGGAGCTGCAGGGGTAATGGCTGCACTGACAGCGGCACAGAAGAATAAGGTCATTCTCATTGAAAAGAATGACAGGATCGGAAAAAAGTTATTTATAACAGGTAAGGGACGTTGTAATGTGACAAATGCATGTGACGCTGACGGATTTTTTAATTCAGTGGTCACGAACAGCAAGTTTATGTACAGCTCCTTTTATACATTTGACAACAATATGATAATGGACTATCTGGAGAAGACCGGATGTCCGCTCAAGATAGAACGCGGAGGAAGAGTGTTCCCGACAAGCGATCATTCTTCAGACGTTATAGGAGCATTCAAAACTCTTATAAACAGAAATAAAAATATAAGTCTGTATTTGAATACGAAGGTTACAGGAATCAATATAGAGGATGGCAGGATAAAGAGTGTTGACGTATCAGGAGATAACGGCGGGACAGGCAATGACAGGATATACTGTGATGCTGTTATAATTTGTACCGGCGGAAGATCGTATCCACTCACGGGATCTACCGGAGACGGATACAGACTGGCAGAACATATGGGTCATACGATAAAGCCGTTAAGTCCATCACTGGTTCCGTTTGAGATAGAAGAGAAATGCTGCTCCATGATGATGGGACTGTCGCTTAAAAACGTGGCACTTCACATAAGCAGTGGAAAGAAGAAAATATTTGACGAACAGGGGGAGATGCTGTTTACCCACTTTGGCATAAGTGGGCCGCTGGTGATCAAGGCCTCCGCATATATACACAGGTATATTGGAAAAGATATAGACATGTACATAGATCTGAAGCCGGCTATGGACAGAGATATGCTTGATTCCAGACTCCTCAAGGATTTCAAGAAATATGCAAACAAAGACTTCAAGAATTCTCTTGGAGATCTGCTTCCGATCAAGATGATAGATGTGGTTGTGGAGAGATCCGGTATCGATCCGTATAAGAAGGTCAACTCAGTGACCAGGGAAGAAAGACAGAGACTTATAGATGTGCTGAAGGAATTCAGACTTACATTTGTGGGGCTTCGGGGATATGATGAGGCTATAATCACAAGAGGCGGAGTGAGCGTAAAAGAGGTAAATCCTTCCACCATGGAGTCTAAGCTTGTGGGGGGCGTGTATTTTGCCGGAGAACTGCTGGATATCGATGCGCTGACAGGTGGATTTAACCTGCAGGTGGCGTGGTCGACTGGATATCTGGCTGGACTTTCTGCTTCCGAGAGTTTACAATAGGCGTGGACGACAGTCAATTTAATTACAGGGAGACGAAGATATGAATATAGCAATAGATGGACCTGCAGGTGCAGGCAAAAGCACGATAGCAAAAAAGGCGGCAGGCGAGCTTGGTTTTATATATGTGGATACAGGTGCCATGTACAGGGCGGTGGCTGTATATCTCACAGAAAGCGATATATCTGCCAGCGATGAAGACCTGGTGGAGAAAAGCATAGCGGACATTTCCGTGGAAATAAAATATGAGGATGGAGCACAGCAGGTCTACCTTAACGGCGAGAATGTAACAGGAAAGCTGAGAACTGAGGCTGCTGGTAATATGGCTTCAAAGGCATCTGCACTTCCATGCGTCAGGGAAAAGCTTCTGTCACTCCAGCGGGATCTCGCTGCTTCAAATGATGTTGTCATGGATGGAAGGGATATAGGAACAAATATACTTCCTTCAGCAGAGCTCAAGGTATACCTTACCGCCTCTTCGGCAGTGAGGGCCAAAAGAAGATATGACGAGCTTGTCGCAAAGGGCGCTGAGAATATTGATATAGAGAAGATAGAGCAGGATATAATCCAGAGGGATAAGCAGGATATGGAGAGAAAAACAGCTCCTTTAAAGAGGGCTGATGACGCGGTTCTTATCGACAGCTCAGATATGACGATAGAGCAGGTTACAGACACTATAGTCGGACTTGCAAGAGAGAGAATGTAATACAGGTGGTTTAGATATGGAGATATTACTTGCAAAGAGTGCCGGATTCTGCTTTGGCGTTCAGCGTGCGGTGGATACAGCATACGAACATGCTGACGAGGAAAATGTGTATACTTATGGTCAGATAATACACAATGAAGAGGTGGTTGGTGATCTTACAAAGCACGGAGTGCAGGTGATCGACAGTGATGACGAATTGCTTGAGATAAAAGACAGCAAGGTCATAATCAGATCCCATGGCGCTGAGAAAAGGATATATGACATTCTGGAGGCTGGTGGGAATACGGTGATAGATGCGACCTGTCCATTTGTCAAGAAGATACACAACATAGTGCGCGAGGAAGGACAGAAAGGAAATACAGTCGTCATCATAGGCGACTCAAGCCATCCCGAGGTGAAAGGAATCGTGGGCTGGTGTGTAGAGCCTCCGGTAGTCATAGGTTCCGAGGAGGAGGCTGAGGCTTTTGTAAGAAAATATATTGACGGAGAGGTCAAAACAGCGGATAATATATCGATAGTTAGTCAGACAACTTTTAATTACAGAAAATTTAATTATATTGTTGATATTATTCGAAATAAATTGTATAATGTTACTGCTTATAAGACGATCTGTAATGCTACGTCTGTGCGTCAAAGGGAGGCGCAGGAGATTGCATCAAAGGTAGATGCCATGATTGTTATAGGTGGTCGGAACAGCTCTAATACTCAGAAGTTATATGAGATTAGTAAAAAAGAATGTGAGAATACTTACTATATACAGACACTCGTTGATTTGGATTTGACTACTTTTGAATCCGTTAGTAGGGTAGGTATTACAGCTGGGGCATCTACCCCAAACAAAATTATTAAGGAGGTTCATGGTAGGATGGACGAGATGAATTTTGAAGAATTATTAAAGAATGATGAGAGCAGAGTCTCAATCAAGACAGGAGAGATAGTAGAAGGTAGAGTTATCGATGTTAAGCCTGATGAGATTCTGGTAGACATCAGCTACAAGTCAGATGGTATTATTCCTAGAAGCGAGTATACCAACACACCTAATGCAGATCTGACAGAGCTTGTACATGTTGATGATCCGATAACAGCCAAGGTTGTTAAGACAAACGATGGCGAGGGATCAGTTCTTCTCTCATACAAGAGAGTTGCTGCAGAGAAGGCTAATGAGAAGCTTGAGGCTGCTCTTGAGTCAGGAGAGATCCTTACAGGTAAGGTTGTTCAGGTTGTAAGCGGTGGACTTAACGTTATGTACGATGAGACAAGAGTATTTATCCCTGCTAGTCTTGTTTCAGATACATATGAGAAGAATCTTGACAAGTACCTTGATCAGGATATCGAGTTTGTACTCACAGAGTACCAGCCAAAGAAGAGAAGAATAATTGGTAACAGAAAGCAGATCGTTGCAGCAAGAAAGGCAGAGGCTGCAAAGGCTCTGTTTGATAGAATAGAAGTTGGAATGATAGTTGAGGGTGTTGTAAAGAACGTTACAAGCTTCGGTGCATTCATAGATCTCGGTGGAGCAGACGGACTTCTTCACATCTCAGAGATGTCATGGGGAAGAGTTGACGATCCTAAGTCAGTTCTCAAGGTTGGTGATACTGTTAAGGCATTCATCAAGAACATTGACGGCGAGAAGATTGCTCTCAGCCTTAAGTTTGATGATACAAACCCATGGCTTAACGCAGCAGAGAAGTATGCTCCTGGAACAGTAGTTACAGGTAAGGTAGCAAGAATGGCTGATTTCGGTGCATTTATCGAGCTTGAGCCAGGTGTTGACGCACTTCTCCATGTATCACAGATCTCATATGAGCATGTTAACAAGCCAGAGGATGTATACAAGGTAGGCGATGAGGTTGAGGCAGTTGTTGTTGAGTGCAATGCAGATGACAAGAAGATCAGTCTCAGCGTAAAGGAATTACTTCCAGCTCCAGAGTATACAGATGATGTAGCAGAGGACACAGAGGAGTAATCTGATATATAGACAGTTAAGAAAACCGTAGTCGATAATGACTACGGTTTTTTTATGCCAGAATATTTATATCAGAATAGTTTGTTCAGGACTGCAAGGATATAGGCGTGGGATTGCTCACATTTTTCGTGTAATTCGGTGCTGTCCGAAAGAAAACGGTTTCCTTTAAGATCTGTATCATAGAATATCTCTCCGTGAAATCCTGGTGGACAGGGTATGAAGCTGCCGGTCTTGGTGGTGAAAGCATTGTCCTTTGTCGCTTTTTCCTTGTGGGCATCGTCCACATAAGCCGCCATTGATTTGTGTATGGCCATGTGCTCCATAGGTAGATAGTAATAATTTTTGTAGTCCTTGAAGAAGTATTTCATTTCGGTGTCCCGGGTCTTTGGAACGACCACATGCATATGTGTGTCACATGCATTTACAAGAATTCCATTCAGGGATTCCGTTATGCGGCATGGAAGCTTTGGAATGGAACAGTTGTATGTTATTGAATCGATGGTATCGGATATATCATCTATCTGAAAGTCATCAGGAATATGAGGGATATTCACAAATTCAGATATAGATATAAGCCCTCTTATATCGTCATGGTTATGGGTGAGCATATCGTCAAGCAGAGATTCGTCGTGAGAACTCAGATAATGCTTGTAGGCGGATATAAGATCGCCTCCTGATATAAAAGTATTTCTCTGGAAGTCAATCAGATGCTCTATGTCAAACTGCTTAGCCGAGTCTAGACGCAGAAGCTTTTTGTATTTTCTGGTTGTTCTATATATATCCACGCTCTGTATATTGTCAAGCGTAGTGTCCACGTCGAATTGCTCCATCTTTTTCAGCAAGTAGGGGATGTCAAAGGTATCGCCGTTGTATGACACCAGTATTTTGTGATTCTTTAGGATCTGTTCAAAATGGGACAGCATTTCAGGCTCTGAAGTTCCGTTGTCATTGAATATCAACTGGGTGCGAAATGCACTGTCTGAGAAATATGAACATCCGATCAGATAGAGATCCGAACGTTTGGCGCTGAGGCCGGTTGTTTCTATATCAAAATAGAGTATATCCGACAGCTCGTCCGATATGTGAGCTGTATTTACATTTATGTCTTCAGTATATTTAAAAATTTTCATAATGGCTCCTTTTGGTTCCTTGCGTAAGGTACATTATAGAACATGCATTGTTCTGCAATATATATAGTAGCTGTCGTTTTTCAAAAAAGCAAACATATATTCACAATTGATAAATAATATGATATAATTACGAAGATTTAGTGTCGGTTTCTATGCGATTTTGAGATACCGTCATATATTACAGGACAGGAAAAGTTAACGGATGATTTCATATATTCGAGGAGCACTTGAAATAAAGGGTGACAATTATATAGTGATCGAGTGTGGTGGAATAGGGTATCAGCTCATGGTATCCGGAAAGTTTATGGAGAAGCTTCCACCGGTACATTCAGAGATAAAAGTAAGCACATACATGTATATACGCGAGGATGAGATAAGTCTGTTTGGCTTTGAGAACGCAGATGAACTCAATGTGTTCAAGATACTGCTGGGAGTGAGCGGTGTGGGGCCAAAGGTAGCCATGTCTCTTCTGTCAACACTCACCGTGAACGAGCTCAGGCTTGCGGTCATATCTGAGGATGTAAAGGTCATATCAAAGGCTAATGGAATCGGGGCAAAGGGCGCTTCGAGGATCATTCTGGAGCTCAAGGATAAGCTGAGCATGGAGGATATGATAGATGCAGCATACAATGATTCGGTTGTTGTGCAGACCGCTGCAGGCGATGTGAGAACAAATGTCATATCGGCTCTCACAGCACTTGGATATTCAGGTGTTGAGGCGGGACGTGCTGTTTCGCGTGTAGATGGTTCGGCGGATATGGATGAGGAGCAGCTCCTTAAGGCGGCACTCAGATTTATGATATAGAATATTGATCAGATAGGTAGAAAAAATGGGCAGAATTATTTCAACAGAAAGCTTGGACATAGAAGAACAGAAAAGTGAATATAATCTCAGACCTCAGTATCTGTCGGAGTATATTGGACAGAAAAAGGTCAAGGATAATCTGCACATATTCATAGAGGCGGCGAAGAAGAGAAATGAGCCACTGGATCATCTGCTTCTGTATGGACCGCCGGGACTTGGTAAGACGACGCTGTCGACCATTGTGGCAAATGAGATGGGGGTAAATATCAAGATCACCTCGGGACCTGCCATAGAAAAGCCCGGTGAGCTTGCCGCGATACTCAACAATCTGTCGGACAACGACATTTTGTTTATCGATGAGATACACAGACTCAGCACACAGGTTGAGGAGGTGCTCTATCCGGCTATGGAGGATTACGCAATAGATGTTGTGATAGGCAAGGGCGCAGGTGCAAGGTCGATCAGACTTGATCTGCCAAGATTTACCCTGATAGGTGCAACGACGAGGGTCGGAATGTTGTCGGCTCCCCTAAGGGACAGATTTGGAATGGTGGACAAGCTGGAATTTTATACCCATGACGATCTGAGAGAGATAGTGATGAGGTCAGCGGAGGTTCTTGGAGTTGACATAGACGAGGAGGGTGCACTTGAGATCGCAAGAAGATCAAGAGGTACACCGAGACTTGCGAACAGGCTTCTCAAGCGCTGCAGGGATTATGCTGAGGTGTGTCATGACGGCCATATAGATCACGATGTTGCTAAGGCCGCTCTGGACAAGCTTCAGGTCGATTCCATGGGACTGGACGTGAATGATAGAAATATATTAATGACAATGATAGAGAAATTTGCAGGAGGGCCTGTCGGTCTGGATACACTGGCGGCTGCCGTTGGTGAGGATCCGGGCACGATAGAGGATGTGTATGAGCCGTATTTCATAATGAATGGATTCATAAACAGAACTCCCCGGGGAAGAGTTGTCACTGATCTATGTTACAGACATTTTGGACTGGATGCATTTATAAAGGATAAGTAAAGGAGAATGGGATATGGCACAGAAGAATGATATCAAGGTGGTAATCAACAATAAAGTATATACATTGAGCGGCCAGGAGAGCGAGGACTATCTCCAGAATGTGGCGACATATATCAATGGCAAGATAGCAGAATGTCAGTCATCTGAGGCGTACAGAAGATTTAACGCAGAGTATCAGAATGTTCTGCTTGCACTGAATATAGCCGATGACTACTTTAAGGCAAAGGATCAGGTCAATCAGATGCTCACCGAGGATGACGACAAGGATAAGCAGATATATGATCTGAGACATGAGGTTATCGAGGTGCAGATAAAGTATGAGTCTGCACAGAAGATGATAGAGGAATACAAAGAGAAGATAAGTGAACTTCAGAGACAGATCATAAAACTTGAAGCGGAGAAAAATGTTAAATAAGACTGAAATTTTGGCACCGGCGGGCAACACGGAGGCGGTGAAAGCTGCAGTCAATGCATATGCAGACGCGGTATATCTTGGAGGCAGTATGTTCAGTGCCCGGGCATTTGCCGGTAATTTTGATGAAAAAGAATTGCTTGATACCATAGACTATTGTCACAGATTCGGAGTGAAGGTCTATATGGCGATCAACACACTGCTTAAGAATGAAGAGATACAAAGGCTCCCATCATATGTGGAGCCTTATTACAGGCAGGGCGTGGATGGGATAATTGTACAGGATATGGGAGTTGTCTCCGTTCTGGGCAAGTCGTTTCCAGACCTTCCACTGCACGGAAGTACACAGCTCAGCGTGTCCAGTTCACAGGGCGCTGCGTTTCTGAAAAGCATAGGCATGACCAGATTTGTGCCATCGAGAGAATTGTCATTGTCAGAAATCACAGAGATCAAGAAAAATGTTGATATAGAGGTGGAGACATTTGTCCACGGAGCGATGTGTTACAGCTATTCCGGAAGGTGCCTGATGAGCAGCTTTGCCGGAGGAAGAAGCGGTAACAGGGGAAGGTGTGCCCAGCCGTGCAGAAAGCAGTATACCTCAAATGATGTAAATGAGTATATGCTCAGCCTGAAGGATATGTGCATGTTGAAGAGTCTGAGCAGGCTCATAGATGCGGGAATTGATTCTTTCAAGATAGAGGGAAGAATGAAAAAGCCAGAGTATGTGGCTGCAACCGTGACTGCGTACCGTGAGGTCAGAGATGCTTATCTGGCGGGCGAATCAGTGGAGAAACTGGCAGAGGAGCAGGAGAAGAAGCTTTTCGACATATATAACAGGGGCGGATTCTGCTCAGGTTATTATTACACATCCAATGGCAAAAAGATGCTTGCGAACAGCAGACCGAACCACACAGGAATTAAGGTTGGGCGTGTGAATGCAGTAGAAAAGCCATATGTGGATATAAAACTTGACGAGAATGTATCCGCAGGCGATGTCCTTGAGATAAGAGGCAGAAATGGTGATGTGGAGCTCACATGCAATGTGGCGGCAAAAGCGGGAAAGAATGTCAGACTTAAGGCGAAGTCATTCAGGAGCATTGCAAAGTTCAATGATGTATACCGTACAAGAAACGGTAAGCTTCTGGAAGATATACAGAATAATATAATAAATGCCGACAGGAAGATAGAGCTCGCTGCACATGTCAGTGCGTATGCGGATCAGCCATTAGAGCTTAAGCTTTCAACTGTAGAAGGAAAGTGTTCTGTCTCAGTCGAGGGGCCTGTGTGTACACAGGCACTTAACAAGCCTGTCACAGAGTCACAGATAGTTGACAAGATCAAAAAGACAGGCGGTACAGATTATGTGCTCGGGGATATAACTGCTGATGTATCTGACAACCTGTTTGTACAGATAAGCGCAGTGAACAACCTGAGGCGGGAGGCACTTGAACAGCTTGGACTGCAGATCTCACAGAGTTACAGGCGGGATGGCGGTGCAGTAAGAACTGGCCTGCCTGGCGCTGAAAGACCTCTTGAAAATGTGAAAAACAACACTGTTCACGGTGTTACAGTTGGAGTGTCGGACGCTGACCATGTAAATATTGTTAAGAATTATAAATGGGTCAGCAATGTAATAGTAGATTATAATGTCAGAAAATATGCAGATGAATTGAAGCAGGCCGGATTCAGAGTGATCCTTGCTCTGCCTGAGGTATTGCGGCAGAAAGAGCTTGACAGATATTCAGGTCTTTCCGGTGAACTTGGTTCATTTGACGGTGTGATGATCAGAAATTATGACGAGCTGGGAATTCTAAAGAAGTTGGACTATAAGGGACTCGTGATCGCAGATGCCAGTCTCTATGCGTATAATGATAATGCGTTTGATTTCTATAGAGAGATTATGGGTGATGTGTGCTTTATGTGCTCAAACGAGCTCACACTTGATGAGATACATGGTCTTTCATATGATACACTCATAAAGCTCTATGGTCATCAGAAGGTTATGATCACTGCAAACTGTATAGCAGGCAATTACATGAACGGCTGTGCCTCAAGGAAGATGTCCCGGAATGTCCTGACGGATGACAGGGGAAACAGATTCTATGTCAGAAATGACTGTGCGCACTGCTATAACATTATATATAATGGTGTTCCTACAAATATGATAGACAGACTGGCTGAAACCGGTATTTCAGATAAAGACTGTTATATTGAATTTACTATTGAGGATACTAATAAAGTAAAGGATATAATGGACAGTCTGGAGCTTGCCATGTCAGGGAAAAAAGCAGTATCCATGTCTGTAGATCAGTATACCAGGGGACATTATTACAAAGGAATCGATTAAGACTTTTTGATAAAGGTGGAAACATGATAACAATAGTAACGGAGATAGCGAAGTATTTGATCATATTTTTTATGGTTTTATACACCGTAAAATGCTTTACGGTTTTAAAGCCTGTGCCTGCCGATAAGAAACGGCGGGCGCTTAATGTGCAGATATTTTATGTGTTCAT
Source organism: Coprococcus sp. AF38-1 (assembly GCF_003603945.1). Classification (NCBI taxonomy): domain Bacteria; kingdom Bacillati; phylum Bacillota; class Clostridia; order Lachnospirales; family Lachnospiraceae; genus Coprococcus; species Coprococcus sp. AF38-1. The sequence goes on along the minus strand of NZ_QVGO01000005.1, from coordinate 258,111 downwards.
GATACATTTTCTTTGCTATCTGACATTATATCTGCATTATGAGAAGAAGAGCATACTTATATTTTATCTGCTACAGATGATAGTATCCATAACATATATGGTTTCATATCATGCCATTTATAAGGGCTCATCGAGACTTATAACGAACAATATGTCATTCCTTCTTCTCATAGGTTATGTCATGCTGACAAGACTTGATTTTGATCTGGCGAAGAAGCAGTTTATATTTGCCACGATCATGTTGGTGGTGACGGCATTTGTGCCGTTGTTCGTGGTAAAGTTCCCGCAGATAAAGAAATGGAATATATTCTATGCGGTGTTTGGTATAGGCTTCCTGTGCACGGTGTTCATCCCGCATGTGGGAGTTGATAAATATGGTTCAAACAACTGGATAAGCATAGGCGGAATATCGATGCAGCCTATGGAGATCGTCAAGATCATATTCGTATTCTTCCTTGCCAGCTCATTTGAAAAGGCAAAGAACTTTAAGGATATGATGAAAACGATCTGTGTAGCAGGACTTTTCATGCTGGTTCTGGTGGCTGAGACGGATCTCGGTGGTGCGGTGATCTTCTTCATGGTATTTGTCATGATGCTGTACCTTGCCACTGGTAAGCACAGCATACTTATAGGCGGAGGCCTCGGAGGTTCGGTTCTTGCTGTGGTTGGATATATGCTTTTGAAGAATCATTTCAGCCATGTCACCATGAGAATCGATGCATGGCTTAACCCGATCGAATATATAGATGGAAGTGGATATCAGGTTGCACAGAGTCTGTTTGCGATAGGCTCGGGCGGATTCGAGGGAACGGGTCTGTGCCAGGGACTTCCGACATCGATACCGGTCGTGTCCAGTGATTTTATATTTGCTGCGATATGTGAGGAGCTTGGAGTTATATTTGGACTCTGCCTGCTTCTTATGTATCTGAGCTGCTTCATATATTTCATCAATATATCGATGAAGATAAGAGATGCTTTTTATAAGAATGTAGCCTTTGGTTTTACAATATGCTTCATATTCCAGATATTCCTGAACGTTGGCGGTGTTGTGAAGTTCATACCATCTACGGGTGTGACGCTGCCGCTTGTGAGCTATGGAGTGAGTTCGGTTGTCAGCACACTCATTATATTTGGAATAATTCAGGGTATATGTGTATTAGAGAACAGTGGAGTTGATAAAAATGTCAGACAGGAAAGTATCAGCAGGGAAGAGTGGACAGAGACCCCAGTTGCGGTCAGGGGTCAGTCAAACAGCGGTGAAAAACAACGCAAACAGAAAAAGCCAGTCCAGCGCAAAGCAAAGACAGGATACGACAGGAAAGAGACGAACTCAGATGAATTCTGGGGAGAATAGTGACATTCTGGACAAGAAGACAAATGACAAAAAGAATGTGCCTGTTCTGGTTATAACATATTTTGTTGTCATAATCTTTATCTGTATGTTTGCATATATTATCGTGTTTATGGTGAGGGATTCAAGAACATTCATCGCCAATTCATACAATGGGAGACAGTCTCTCTATGCGGAGAAGATAAAGAAGGGAAGCATCATATCCAGCGATGGAAATGTCCTTGCGGAGACATTGACGGATGATGATGGAAACGAGTACAGAAATTATCCATATTCCAATGTGTTCGCACATGTTGTCGGATATGACAGCAACGGACAGGCGGGACTTGAGATGAGCTCCGCGTACTATCTCCTGACATCAAACCAGAACATAATCACGCAGACATACAACAAGCTCAGGAATGAGAAGAGTCTGGGAAACAATGTCATAAGTACACTGAATACCACGCTGCAGAGCACGGCTTACGATGCACTGGGATATAATGACGGCGCTGTTGTGGTTATGGAACCGGATACTGGAAAGATCCTTGCCATGGTCTCAAAGCCTGATTTTGATCCGAACTATATAGACAGTGTGATAGAGGATTCACAGGATTCTGACAGCTCTTATCTGTTGAATCGTGCAACACAGGGTCTGTATCCACCTGGTTCAACCTTCAAGGTACTCACGGCTCTGGAGTATATTCATGAGAACAGCAATTATCAGAAATATTCGTATGAGTGCGAGGGCGAGGATATATTTGACGGAGTACAGATACACTGCTCAGATTATGCGGTTCATGGAACTGTGGATCTGGCGGACTCACTGGCGAAATCTTGTAACACTTCATTTGCCAATATAGGAATGAAGCTCAACAAGCAGTCGTACAAGGATCTGTGTGAGAAGTTCCTGTTTAACAAGGATCTTCCTTATGACGGATATTACAGAAAATCAGTATTCGAGTTAAATGCAACCTCAGATGATTCGGAGATACCGCAGACAGCCATAGGACAGGGCGACACACTTATAACACCTCTGCACAGTGCCATGATCATGAGCACCATAGCAAACGGAGGAGTCATGATGTCCCCATATCTCATCGACAGGATAGAGACATGCGATGGCAATCTTGTAAAGACATTCAAGCCGAACACCTACGGTAAGATCATATCTGCATCTGACGCAAGACTTCTGAAGGATCTGATGCTTGGCGTAACATCATATGGTACGGCATCGGATGCATTTGCAGATTGCTCATATACCATAGCCGGAAAGACAGGTACTGCGGAGTTCAACGACAACATGGATTCACATTCGTGGTTTGTTGGATTCTCAAATGTTGATGATCCGGATATTGTCGTATGTGTCATAGTTGAGAATGCAAGCTCAACTGGAGCTTCAGCAAAGTATATTGCCAGACAGCTCTTTGACGCATACTATAATTATGTGAAATAATTGCACAAAATGATGCGTATGCCCTTAATACGTGATCATATTTACTTTAAAAATAATTTGACATATGATATACTGACTTCAAGTTTTAATTACACACCCGGAAGAAACAGGAGGAATTGCAGTGATAGAAGCAACAAGCTGTGGAGGGGTGGTAATCTTCAGAGGAAAAGTATTGTTGTTGTATAAGAATTACAAGAACAAATACGAAGGATGGGTTCTCCCCAAGGGAACTGTTGAAAAGGGCGAGGAGCACGATGAGACCGCCTTGCGAGAAGTGAAAGAGGAGACAGGTGTAAGCGCATCTATAATCAAATACGTGGGAAAGAGCAATTACACTTTTAACACGGCATTTGATGTGGTAAATAAGGATGTTCATTGGTATCTCATGATGTCTGACAGCTATTACAGCAAGCCACAGAGAGAAGAGTATTTCGTGGATTCCGGTTACTACAAATACCATGAAGCCTACCACCTTCTGAAATTTCCTAACGAGAAGCAGATACTTGAACAGGCATATTCAGAGTATGTTGATCTTAAGAAAAAGAATCTGTGGGGAAACAAGAAGTATTATTAATCAACAAAAGGACTTCTGTATGCAGGTACAGAAGCCTTTTTAGTTTTCTTTTGAGGGTAAGACATGAACAGAAATAATGCAGACAGATCAAAACAAAAGAAAAAGAGAACAGCAAAGGATATAGTTTTGGACATACTGCTGGTCGTTTTTTTACTTATAGCAGTTGGGAGCGGTGCGTATCTTGGAAGGTATTATTATATTGCGAAGAATGCGCAGAATAACTTCAATGATCTTAAAGGAATGCTCGATACCGATGGGGATGATACCGAAAAGGTTACGGTGGAGGTCTCGGATAAAAGTAAGGACAATGGCGAGAAGAAGATACTCAAGAAATTCGAGAAGTTATACGAGAAGAACAGTGATATTGCAGGATGGCTCACGATCGATGGCACGACCATAGATTATCCGGTCATGTACACTCCCGATGACAACGATTATTATCTGCATCTGGACTTTGATAAGAACTGGAGTGATCCGGGTACACCGTTCATAGATACGAACTGCAGACCGTTTGATGACAGAACGGACAATGTTCTCATATACGGACATAACATGAAGTCGGGAATAATGTTCAGAGAGCTGCTTCAGTATGAGGACGAGAGCTTTTATAAGAAGCATAAGAATATCAAGTTTGACACGTTGTATGGGACCGGAACATACGAGGTCATCGGTGCATTCCGATCGGAGATATATCCTGACGATGACACGGAGCACTATCATTATTATGAGTTCTTTAACGCTGCGGATAAGGCGGAATTTGATGAATATATTGATTTTGTCAAGTCAAACACATCATATGACAGCGGTGTTACGGCTGAGTACGGTGATGAACTCATCACACTTTCAACATGCGCTTCACACACTGAGGATGGCAGATTTGTCGTGGTTGCGCGAAGGATAACAGGGGATGATAAGTAGTTGACACTAAATGGGGCATGTGTTAATATAACAAATGTCGCAAGCGCCGGCTTGTCGGAATTGGCAGACGAGGCAGACTCAAAATCTGTTGGTGGCAACATCGTGCGGGTTCAAGTCCCGCAGCCGGCATTATATTGAGCCTGAAACCTGAGTAGAATCAAGGGTTTCAGGCTCTTTTGGTATACGTGGGAATAAGATCTTGAAATGAATGGGCGGTGATATATTATGATGAGTAGAAAGGTAAAACAGCAGGTGAATTCGGCTGTGAATGAGTTGGATATGAATCTGGCGAACAATTACAAGGATCTGGCGCATAAAGCCTTGAAGGAACTTGATGAGCTGGTTACGAAGCTTAATGAGGAGGGGCAGCTCAAGGAAAAGGACTACACCAAACTGAGGGATAAAGTGGATGATTACAAGAGACGTATGGTGGGATATCATCACTGACAGTATGTCAGTATGTCATAATGACATAATTTCGTCACTGAAAGATTATGACCGGGAGACTGCAGAACAACGGATGTATGCAGCTTCCCGGTCATATTTGTCTGTGTGTATCAGTATTGCTTCATTATCTCTCTGCGAAGCTTCTTGATTATTCTTTTTTCCAGCCTGGATATGTAGGACTGGGATATTCCCAGGAGATCAGCCACCTCCTTCTGAGTCTTTTCTACCCCACCTATGGTGTTTATTCCATACCGCAGTTCTATGATGGTGCGTTCCTTTTCACAGAGCTTTGATATGGCATTGTCGAGGAGATTGTAGTCTACCTCTGTCTCCAGATCACGGTAGACTACGTCCTCATCCGTTCCCAGAATGTCGGACAGAAGCAGTTCGTTGCCGTCCCAGTCAACATTCAGCGGTTCATCGATGGACACCTCTGTTCTGAGCTTGCTGTTGCGACGGAGAAACATGAGTATCTCATTTTCAATACATCTTGATGCGTAGGTAGCAAGCTTTATGTTTTTGTCATTTTTGAAGGTGTTTATGGCCTTGATGAGGCCGATCGTGCCTATGGATATCAGATCCTCAATTCCGACACCCGTGTTGTCAAATTTTTTAGCAATGTATACGACAAGTCGCAGATTTCGCTCTATCAGCATTTTCTTTGCGGAATCCGACTGGTTGTTTGTGAGTTCGTTTATGACCACGGCCTCCTCGTGGGGCTCCAGCGGGGCGGGAAGTACCTCGGTTCCTCCAATATAATATATATCTTTGCCGCTTTTCAGGGAGCGCAGTGAAATATTGCTGGCAACAGTAAATTTGAAGTCGTTACCCCTTATTGTGTTTAACATGTCTTTTGCCTCTTTTCATATAATATTTGCTTAAAAGAATACATTTGTCTGTGTGAAGTATATTAAATGTATTTGGGCTGATACCGATCAGTGGTCTGTGTTCCATGTATGAGCTATCGATGAACATGTAGTCAATGTCCATGGCGAGCATAAGCTGATTTCCGGAGCATATCGTATTGTAGGGAATTATGTGTATTCCGGCCGGAATGTCATCACGGTAATCATATTCATATATGGAAGACGGTTTTTTGATGTAGTCATCGAGCAGTGGAGTCAGTTCCGGTGGAGCCAGTTCGATGGCTACGGCGTATGTAGTCACGGCGACGTTGCGTCCTGTGAGATTGCATCTTAGCGTGTTACCTGTGTCCAGGTAACCGATAGCATTGGTGATCCTTGAATGTCTGCCTAGTAATACATTTGTCAGAAAGTTCAAATAATTCACTTCTTTTCATGTAGTGCAATTGGAATTATATATGTGGGCCGGTAAGAAAATGGTCGTATTACAATAAATGAAGCATCGATATTTCGATTGAATTTTTAATTTGTTGATGGAAATGTGGTTAAGTTTTTCAATATACGACTATATATTTGAAAAATGTGTATAAATCTGTGGATAATGTGGAAAAGTGCTAAAACACCCTAAAAAGTGCGAAATAAGCAAACAATTTGCGACATAGAGCGATATTTTGTGCAATATAATGATAAAAAATGAGAAATGTATATGTATGGATGACAAAATAAGTCCTGAACTTAAACTTGCCATGGATGCGGATGGTTACATGCCGTACAGCAGTCTTTATCTTGGATATAACGCATCCGATGATTCGTGGATGCTGATAATCAGACATTCCGGTGACATAGATGATCTTGAGGGAGATATTCTGAATAGCTGCGTTTATCTGCTCGGGGGATATGCCATAGTGAACGTGTATTCCTACAATATAAAAAGGCTTCAGGAGGAGCCGAGGGTACTTTATATCGATAAAGCTCAATATTACAGTTATGGTGCGGGTGTCGCCTATGACAGATACGTATCCTGCATAACGGAAAATTTCATGTCGAAGTATGGGCTCACAGGCGAAGGCGTATGTATCGGAATTATAGATAGCGGCGTGAATATCCTCAACCGGGAATTTGCAGATGACGCCGGCTCCAGGATAGTCATGTATTGGAACCAGAATACAGATTATGAAAGGACTTACCCAAACCGCTATGGTCTTGGACGGATATATGATCAAAGTGAGATCGGGCAAATGTATGAGGACAGGCGGCTGCCCGGTGTCATGGGAGAGCAGCACGGCACGGAGGTTGCATCTGTGGCCGCCGGGAGCAATATAGGAGTGGCGGGAAAAGCCCGGATCATTGTCGTTGAACAGTCGCTTGAACGCGTGCTGCCGGACACGATAGGTATAATGATGGGGATAGATCTGCTTGTGAGATACAGCATGGAGACTGGAACTCCGGTAGTGATAAATCTTTCATATGGAAATAACTTTGGAGCCCATGATGGCACGTCGACACTTGAGCTGTTTGTTAATTCTGTGGCCCAGATGGCTAAGGTGTGTGTTGTCACGGGTTCAGGAAATGACGGTGGAAGACAACTGCATACCAGCGGTATGCTTGGAAATGTAAGCTATGCGAGTATTGACATTGCGGTGGCGGCCGGTGTGAAAAACTTTGGCCTGCAGATATGGAAAAACTATATCGACAGCTTCGATGTGCTCGTCTATTCGCCGTCCTACGACCTTGTGGCGTATCTCACGGAGGGACAGATAGTATCCGGGGCGTATTATGGGAGCACGGAGGTGCTTGGGATATTCCAGGGGCCTTCACCTTACAATGTCAAGCAGCTCATATATGTATTTTTCCAGTCTGAGCCCGGGGATATAGAGCAGGGAATATGGCATGTGAGGATTGCACCGAAGAGCATTGCAAATGGGATATTCAATGCGTATCTACCCGGTGACAGTTATGTGACGGGGCAGGTTGCATTTGAGAATCCTTCGGTGTATGGAACCCTCACGATCCCGGGTACGGCATCAAATATAATAACGGTGGCTGCCTATGATCAGGTAAATGCATCCATAACGGGATTTTCTGGCAGGGGTTTTACGTCGGATAATGCCATAAAACCGGATATTGCAGCTCCGGGTGTCGGAGTGACTGTCAGCTATGGTGAGTATGGATACGGAAATGCCGATGGCACATCGCTGGCGGCGGCATTTGTGTCTGGCTGTGCGGCACTTATCATGGAATGGGGGATAGTCCTGGGGAACGATCCATATATGTACGGAGAGAGGGTTAAGGCTCAGCTTATAAGGGGAGCAAAGCCTCTCGGTTCACTGGGCAGTTACCCGAACAGATATACAGGCTGGGGGACCGTGTGTATGGAAAACAGCTTCAAAGGATTAATTGTATGAAAGATTTGCAAAAAGATGTGGTTTTATGTCAAGTAATTGTGTATAATTTAATTCGTACGTGTTTTTTGCAAGTATAAAAGAAAAAAACGGGGTATTTCACACATGGTAGGATTTTATAATTATACAGTTATTTTGACATATATGAGCCTGGTGTCATCTATCACAGGCATGTTCTTTACATTTACCGGACACCTTAGCATAGGAATATTGTGTCTTGCACTTTCCGGTCTGTTTGATGCATTTGACGGAAAAGTCGCAAGGAGCAAGAAGGATAGGACTATGGATGAGAAGAGATTTGGTATCCAGATAGATTCTCTCTGTGACCTGGTGAGTTTTGGAGTTTTTCCTGTTGTATTGTGCTGGTATTCAGGAATGAACACGCCGTTTGGAATGGTTATTCTTGCACTGTACTGTCTGGCTGGAATGATAAGACTTGCATACTATAACGTGCTCGAGGAGAAGAAGAACAATGACGATGATGATGCTGAGGTCATAGAGCAGCCGGATGGAAGAAAGTATTTCCATGGAATGCCGATCACCGCAATATCGGTGGGGCTTCCTATAATATATGTTACGTCACCTTTGCTTGGGTCCTCTTTCCCAATTCTGCTTCATGGAATCATGATACTTGCAATGATACTTTTCATAACAGATTTCAGATTCCCTAAGCCAACCACAAAGGAACTTATGGTGATAATTGTCATTGTGGCAGTTGCCGTAGTTTGGCTTATGATAAGATACATGGTCAGACGTCATATCATAACTATTCCTTATTTTATATCCCTTCTATTATAAGTGTATAGGAGCTATGGAAAATAAAAGATATAGAAGTAATTTGGCTATACCGGATATACAGAAGCGATGAAGGATGATGTATAAGATATGATAAAGAACAAATATGCAATATACAAAAGATCAAAACATAATGAGTGTGTATCGACACAGGACAGAGTCTTGCGCCTGTTATATGGCAACAGAGCGGGACGTATGGTGCTGGGATGGCTGATCAGACCAGAGGTGTCAAAGCTTGTGGGAAGATTCATGGACACTGGATTATCCAGAATCATGATCAATCCATTCATTAAGAAAAATGATATTGATATATCTGTGTGTCAGAAGAATGAGTTTGACTCATATAACGATTTCTTCAAGAGAAAGCTGGTGCCGGGAGCAAGGACCATAGATATGACCGATGAAGGTTTTGTGAGTCCATGTGACAGCAGGCTTACGGTATATGATATAGAAGACACAGAACGACAGACTTTCAATATAAAGGATTCAGAGTACACGGTGGCATCCCTCCTCAGGGACAAAAAGCTTGCGAGGCACTACAGAGGTGGAAAATTGTGGCTGTTCAGACTGTGTGTCGATGATTATCACAGATACATATATAACGTGTCTGGAAAGCAGTCTGATGTCAGACGTATAGAAGGCTTATATCACACAGTTAACCCTATAGCCAGTGAATATTACGACATTTACAAAGAAAATACCAGAGAGTATTGTCTTATAAGGACGCAGGATGCGGGAACCATCATTGATATGGAGGTTGGAGCACTTCTGGTTGGTCGTATAGTTAACAGGTATGTGGATTCCACGGATGTCAGAAGAGGAGAGGAAAAGGGCTATTTTGAGTTTGGTGGCTCAACAATCATTCTTCTCATCCAGAAGGACAAAGTCGCTCCTTTAGACAGAATAGTTGAGAATTCTAGAAAAGATATTGAGACCAGAGTCAGACAGGGCGAGCTGGTTGGATATGTACGTTAAGAGCAATATTATATATTCCATATAAAACAGGAACAGCGTATAGCTTGCTATGGAGCTATACGCTGTTCCTGTTTTGTTGTTTATCCTGTCTGTGTCAGAACTTATATTCTATATTATTTATTTGTAGAATTCACATGCCTCTTGATGGCCTCAAAAGTCTCCTGGCTTATAACGTGTTCGATCTTGCAGGCATCCTCGGCTGCGGTCTCTTTTGCAACGCCGAGACTTGTGAACCATGAAGACAGAAGCTGGTGCCTCTCATATATCATCTCTGCAATTTTTTTACCGGCTGTTGTGAGAGTTATGTATCCTGAGTCGCTTACTTCTATATAACACATCTCCCTGAGATTTTTCATAGCAACGCTTACACTTGATTTCTTATAGCCAGTCTCGTTGGCAACATCAACGCTTCGGACGACCGGAAGCTTCTGGCTGAGAACGAGAATAGTTTCCAGATAATTCTCTACTGATTCATTCGTGGTCAACATTATTATATATCCCCCTTATATTTAACATTATAAATGTATCTGTATTTATGTAGCAATTATAAATAATATATCATAAATGAATTTTTTATTCAATTTGATAATTGAAATACGAAATTCGACAAATAGGCACTTTTTATCAATAAAAGAGCCTGGTTTTGTTCAATTAGTCCAAAATGATTAATATTATTGACATCTAATTAATGTTAGTATATACTAACCACGATATGAAAATCAGTGGTTTAAGCTGCTAGTTAAGGAGGTGCAATTATGCCATTAACATTTGCAAAACCGGGAGAAGCCAACGTGATCAAAAAGGTTGGTGGAAGAGAGAAAACAAGACTGTTTCTTGAGAAACTGGGCTTTGTTGAAGGTAGTGTTGTAACTGTCGTGGCAGAGAATGCAGGAAATCTTATAGTTAATATCAAAGATTCCCGTGTTGCCATTGATAAAGATATGGCCAGCAAGATACTTGTATAGGTACGATTACATGTATCTGACTGACGACAAAAGTATGTAAAAGGAGTAAGATCATGAGCACATTAAAAGATGTCAAGGTTGGCAGTACTGTCACTGTCAAGAAGATTGCAGGCGAGGGTCCTGTAAAGAGACGTATCATGGACATGGGCATCACAAAGGGTGTACAGGTTTATGTTCGTAAGGTTGCCCCTCTCGGTGATCCTGTAGAGGTTACTGTAAGAGGCTATGAGTTATCAATACGTAAAGCTGATGCTGAGATCATAGAGGTAGAGTAACAGCTTATTTTTTTGTTCATACGTTAGTATATGCTAACATATGATAGAAAAGGCTAATATGAAGTACGCAGACACCGTGCGCGAGCATCTTTAAATGTGTCTGCACAATACAATAGGAAAGAGGGTAAACAATGTCAGTAAAGATTGCACTTGCAGGAAATCCTAACTGCGGTAAAACAACATTATTCAATGCTTTAACTGGCGCTAACCAGTACGTAGGTAACTGGCCAGGTGTTACAGTTGAGAAGAAAGAGGGTAAGCTTAAGGGTAACAAGGATGTTATCATAACTGACCTTCCTGGTATCTATTCACTTTCTCCATACACTCTTGAGGAAGTTGTTGCCAGAAATTATCTTATTCAGGAATATCCTGATGCCATCATCAACATTATCGATGGTACTAACATAGAGAGAAACCTTTATCTCTCAACACAGCTTATTGAGCTCGGAATCCCTGTTGTCATGGCTGTCAACATGATGGATCTTGTAAAGAAGAACGGTGATTCCATCAACATCAAGAACCTGAAGGAAGCTCTTGGATGTGAGGTTGTTGAGATCTCAGCTCTCAAGGGTACAGGTATCGATGAGGTTAAAGAGAAAGCTATCGCTGCAGCAAAGTCAAAGTCAGCAAATGCAAGAGTCCACAGCTTTGATGAGGCTGTTGAGACTGCAATCGAGAGCGTAAGCACTAAGCTTGACATGGAGGAGAACAGAAAGAGATTCTTCGCGATCAAGCTCATCGAGAAGGATAGCAAGATCATAGAGCAGATGAAGAATGCTCCAGACTGCTCAGCAGAGATCAAGAAGCTTGAGGATGACTTCGATGATGACACAGAGAGTATCATCACAAGTGAGAGATATTCATATATTTCATCGATCATTGACAAGTGTGTAAAGAAGGCTGCTAAGGGGCAGAAGCTTACAGTATCAGATAAGATCGACCGTGTTGTAACAAACCGTATCCTTGCACTTCCTATATTCGTGCTCATCATGTGGCTCGTGTATTATATAGCAATGTCAACAGTAGGTGCATGGTGCACAGACTGGACAAATGATAACCTGTTCGGCGATGGTTTCCATCTCTTCGGAATTGGAAGCTCAGCTTATGAAGATGCATCAGGTGACTATGATGCAGCAACAACAGCACTCGATGCATATGGCGTACTCGTAACAGATGACGAGGATGCAGTTGATGTAGATGCCACAAAGGCAGCCATCGAGGCAAATACAAACACAGAGGCAAGCGTTAAGTATGAGATGGAAGATGAGGAGACACTCGATACATACGATATCGATGTTTACTACTCAGAGGTTCCTGCAAATGCTAATGAAGAGACAACAAATGCAATGTCATATCTTGATGCAGTTGATTACTTCAACGAGACACAGATGGCAGAGATCGATCCTGCTGATTACGGCGTATTTGTTCCTTCAATTCCAGACCTCATCTCTGCAGGACTTGACAAGATCGGATGTGCAGACTGGTTACATGGACTTATCATCGATGGTATTGTAGCCGGTGTTGGTGCGGTACTTGGTTTCGTACCTCAGATGCTCGTACTGTTCATATTACTTGCAATCCTTGAGTACTGTGGATATATGGCACGTATCGCCTTCATCATGGACCGTATCTTCAGAAAGTTCGGTCTCTCAGGAAAGTCATTCATACCTATCCTTGTAGGTACAGGTTGTGGTGTTCCGGGTATCATGGCTTCACGTACAATTGAGAATGAGAAAGACCGTCGTATGACAGTCATGACAACAACATTTATACCATGTGGTGCTAAGGTTCCATTTATCGCCATGATCGCCGGTGCTATATTCGGTGGTTCATCAATAGTTGCAACAAGTGCTTACTTTATTGGTATTGCAGCAATTATATGTTCTGGTATAATACTTAAAAAGACAAAGATGTTCGCCGGAGATCCATCACCATTCGTTATGGAGCTTCCACCATACCATATCCCAACAGTTGGTTCTGTACTCAGAAGTATGTGGGAGCGTGGCTGGTCATTCATCAAGAAGGCTGGTACAATAATCACACTTTCAACAATTGCTGTATGGTTCACAACATACTTTGGATTTGTTGATGGTTCATTCCAGATGCTTGATGAGAGCCAGATCGATTACAGTATCCTTGCAAAGATCGGTAATGCGATCGCTTGGATCTTTGTTCCACAGGGATGGGGTAACTGGCAGGCAACTGTAGCATCTATCACAGGTCTTGTTGCAAAGGAGAACATCGTTGGTACAATGGGTATCCTCTACGGTGGTGGAGATGGTACAGTTTACCAGGCACTTGCAGGCGCATTCACAACAGCAAGCGGATTCTCATTCCTTGTATTCAACCTTCTCTGCGCACCATGTTTCGCAGCTATGGGTGCTATCAAGAGAGAGATGAACAGTGCTAAGTGGTTCTGGTTCGCAATCGGATATCAGTGTGGATTTGCTTACCTTGTAGCACTTGTTGTATACAGAATCGCAGGTCTCTTCACAGGAGCTTGTACATTCGGTGTATGGTCAGTAGTAGCAATTGCACTTGTTGTTCTGTTCTTCTTCATGCTGTTCCGTCCGGATCCAAACAATAAGGTAAAGACAAGCAAGGAGTTCCTCAACGCTTAATATAATATATAGAGGAAAATATATAAAAGGAGTGGTGACTTATGTCAGAGTATCTTGGTACAATCATTGTGGCAGCCATAATCGTTCTGATGGTGTTCTTCATTGTCAGAGGTATGGTAAAGGATAGAAAAAAGGGCAAACACATATGTGGTGGCGACTGTTCGAACTGTCATGGCGGATGTAGTCACAAGCTCTAAATAAAATAATAGTTGTAGTTTTAAATAGAATGTGCGTCGTAAGAATTTTACGGCGCACATTTATTTACAATGTGCTTGCAATAAGGAAGGATTTACTATATTATAAAAACATGTTGGTACACGACTGGCGGAGACAGCTGATGGCTGGTAGGAATTACCTACAGGGAGTGTACTGTTAAGACAAGCCGACCGCCTGGGCAAGCAAATATATCAAGACATGTATTTGTGTGCGCAGGTGGCCGGCTTTCTTTTTTAGGATGCTTTGCAGCATAACATCAGCTCACAGGTACGAGAAAACACATGGAGGTACAACAGAAAATGGAAATGTTATCACTTGAGAAGGAACTTAGCGAAAATGCATATCCAGGACGCGGAATCGTTATCGGTGTGTCCGAGGATGGTAAGAAGGCAGTGACAGCTTATTTCATCATGGGAAGAAGCTCAAACAGCCGTAACAGAGTATTTGTGACAGAGGGCGAAGGAATCAGAACAGAGGCGTTTGATCCATCAAAGCTTGAGGATCCAAGCCTTATCATCTATGCACCTGTAAGAGTTCTTGGCAACAAGACTATAGTTACAAATGGCGATCAGACAGACACTATATATGACGGACTTGACGATGAGCTCACATTTGAGCAGTCACTCAGAAGCAGACAGTTTGAGCCTGACGGCCCTAACTACACACCTAGAATCTCAGGTGTTATGCACATAAAGAATGGTGTGTTCGACTATTCAATGTCCATACTTAAGAGCAACAACGGCAACCCTGCTGCAAATAACAGATACACATTCTCATACGAGAACCCTGTAGCCGGTGAGGGACATTTCATTCACACATATATGCACGATGGCAATCCGCTCCCAAGCTTTGAGGGTGAGCCAAAGTGGGTTAAGATATCCGGTGATATCGATGAGTTCACAGACAAGGTATGGAACAGCCTCAATGAGGACAACAAGGTGTCACTGTTCGTCAGATATATTGACATCGCAACAGGTGAGTATGAGACAAAGATCGTGAACAAGAATAAGTAATTAAAGAATAAAGGAGATATTTGATCATGAACGAGATTCAGTTAAAGTACGGTTGTAATCCAAATCAGAAGCCATCAAGAATATATATGGAGGATGGCAGTGATCTTCCTGTTAAGGTTTTAAACGGCAAGCCTGGATACATCAACTTCCTTGATGCATTTAACGGATGGCAGCTCGTAAAGGAACTCAAGGCGGCAACAGGACTTCCAGCAGCAACATCATTCAAGCATGTTTCACCAGCAGGCGCTGCAGTTGGACTTCCACTTACAGATACACTTGCAAAGATCTACTGGGTAGATGATCTCGGAGAGCTCTCACCACTTGCATGCGCATATGCAAGAGCAAGAGGTGCTGACAGAATGTCATCATTCGGCGATTTCATCGCACTTTCAGATGTATGTGACGCAGACACAGCACGCCTTATCAAGAGAGAGGTATCAGATGGTGTTATCGCTCCTGGATACACAGATGAGGCTATGGAACTTCTTCTTGCAAAGAAGAAGGGAAATTACAACATCATCCAGATAGATGAGAACTATGTTCCTGCTGAGATCGAGAGAAAGCAGGTATACGGTGTTACATTTGAGCAGGGAAGAAATGAGCTCAAGATCGACAAGGATCTTCTGTCAAACTTTGTTACAAAGAACAAGGATCTTCCAGAGCAGGCTGAGATCGATATGAAGATCGCGCTCATCACACTCAAGTATACACAGTCTAACTCTGTATGTTATGTAAAGGGTGGACAGGCTATAGGTATCGGAGCCGGACAGCAGTCAAGAATCCACTGTACAAGACTTGCAGGACAGAAGGCAGACAACTGGTTCCTTCGTCAGTCACCACAGGTTATGGGACTTCAGTTTGTTGACGGACTTGGAAGAGCCGACAGAGACAATGCCATCGACGTATACATGGGTGATGAGTATGAGGACGTTCTTAAGGAAGGCGAGTGGCAGAAGAGATTCAAGGTTAAGCCTGAGGTGTTCACAGCAGAGCAGAAGAAGGCATGGCTTGCGCAGAACACAGATGTTGTCCTTGGATCAGATGCATTCTTCCCATTCTCAGACAATATAGAGAGAGCTCACAAGAGCGGTGTCAAGTACATTGCACAGCCTGGCGGATCAGTTCGTGACGATCTTGTTATCGAGTGTGCTGACAAGTACGATATGGTCATGGTATTTACAGGAATCAGATTATTCCATCACTAATCTGCCAGACCTGTCGGCGTCAGATATTGTATTTATAGAAGAATTGAGGGCGGTTTTGCTGATGAAAATCAGCAAAGCCGCTTTTTTACTTTATATTATTGTTGGATTGTGCTAATATAAAATGATGTATAAACTGCGGTAGCTATGCCGTGTAATAAAAATACTGTGATTCAAAGGAGATAACATATGTCTAGACGTAAACGCAGCATATTTAAAGAGAGAAGAAAGATCAACTATAAACTTATTTTTGCATTGGTGATACTTGCGTGTGTGGCTGTATTGCTGATCTCTTACGCCATATCGGCAATAGTGTCACAGAAGGATGAACTTTACGATCAGGGCGTAAAATATTACAAGTCAGGTTCGTATCAGGAGGCAATAGATTCATTTGACAATGCCCTGACAGAGAATCAATTGTTCTCAAAGAAAAAGGATCAGAATATAAAGCTGTATCTGGCTGATGCGTATCTCAAGAGCGCGCAGTACACAGAGGCCGCAAATACATACAACGAATTGATACAGGATTCATTTACCGGATCAAATGTAAAAGATCTGAAGGAACTGGCAACTGCACTCAGTGATTTCTCACAGGGAAATTATGGTGGTGCTCTCGATGTGCTTCTGAAGCAGGCGGAGACATATCCGGAGCTTTATATGTACATAGGAACATGCTACGCAGTTACTGATGAGTCCGATAAGATGTTTGAGAGCTATGAAAAATATGTCCAGACATTTGGATTCAACTCGTATGTATATGCCATGTACGGTTCATATTATCTGAATAACGGTGATATGGAGTCTGCGATCGCATATATTACAAATGGACTTGACAGTGGAGACAAGATATACAGAAAAGAGCTCCTGATGCTTGAGATAACATATTATGAGAAGAACGAGGATTACGATAAGGCTTATGAGATAGCGGGACAGCTTGTGTCTGAGTATCCGGATTATGAGAAAGGACAGAAGGAGTTTACATTCCTGAGCACAAGAGTGTCACAGTAGTATTTGTATTGGGAGGAGTTATTTTATATGGAGATTCAGCTTTGGAAGGAGATACTGTCTCCTTACGAGCAGGCGGTTGATGAGCTTCTCGTGAAGTTCAACCACATAATAATGCAGTACAAGAGTATGGGAAAGTACTCACCTATAGAGAGTGTGACCGGAAGGGTGAAAACGGTCTCCAGTATTATCGATAAGCTTCAGAAGAAGAATATTCCTATGGACCGGATCGTTGAGGAGATGGATGACATAGCCGGAATCAGGATCATGTGCCAGTTCACCGAGGATATCAGCAAGGTGGTTGAGATTATACGTGGCAGACAGGACATGAGGATACGTGAGGAGAAGGATTATATAGCAAATGCCAAGGCCAGCGGCTATCAGAGCTATCACATCATACTTGATTACGATGTATATACGGTAAATGGATGCACCACCATACAGGCGGAGATCCAGATAAGGACAATGGCGATGAACTTCTGGGCAACCATAGAACATTCATTGCAGTACAAGTACAGGAAGGGAATTCCAGAGGACATAAGGGCGAAGCTCAAGAACGCTGCGGATGCCACCGTTGCACTTGACAGGGAGATGTCATATGTCCGCGGAGAGATCATGGATGCACAGAATTCGTTCAATATCAAGGCGAATATAGTTTCGGAGATCATTGTGAATATCCAGAATCTGTACAAGGTGGGAAATCCAAGAGAGATCCAGAAGATTCAGGATGAGTTTTATTCTATATATAAGAAGGATGATATGGAGCTGCTTGAGAATTTTGCAAAGCAGCTTGACATAATAGCTGAGGGTTACAAGGCCCAGAGCGTAAGATAAAGGAGTTTGTTATGACTTTACCAAAGGCGTTTGACGAGAGGATCAGAATACAGCTTGGCGATGAATACGAGGATTATATAAAGTGTTTTGACAGTGATATGTATCATGGAATCAGGGTGAATACATCCAAGATATCCGTGGAGGACTTTCTGAAGATAAGTCCTTTCGAGCTGGAGCCTGTGCCATGGACTAAGAATGGTTTTTACTATGATCACAGGAAGTATACGCCGTCCAAGCATCCATACTATTATGCGGGGCTCTATTATATACAGGAGCCAAGTGCCATGACACCTGCCAGCGTTCTGGATATAGAGGATGGAGATGTGGTACTAGATATATGCGCGGCACCGGGAGGCAAATCCACCGAGCTTGCGGCGAAGCTTAATGGCACAGGAATACTTATATCCAATGATATAAGCAATTCAAGAGCCAAGGCGCTTCTGAAGAACCTGGAACTTTTCGGAATAGGAAACATGTGTGTGGTAAGTGAACCTCCAAATAATCTGTCAAAGGCATTTGAGGGTACATTCGATAAGATACTTATAGATGCACCGTGTTCCGGAGAGGGCATGTTCAGAAAATCCTCATCGATGATGACTGCATGGGAGAACAACGGAACTGAACTTTTTGCCGGACTGCAGAGAGGAATATTAAATGAAGCGTGCAAGATGCTGAAACCGGGCGGAAAGCTGCTTTATTCCACATGTACATTTTCCCCCGAGGAGGATGAGAGGTCGGTGGAGTATCTGCTGTCGATAGATGACAGTATGCATCTTGTGGATTTTCCTAAATATGAGAAATTTGATGACGGCAATCCGGCCTGGGGAGAGACCGGCAATCCTGAGCTTGTGAAATGTTCAAGACTGTGGCCTCATCACGTGAAGGGCGAAGGTCATTTCATAGCTCTGTTTGAAAAGGATCAGGATGACTCATATAGAGGAAACTTAACATACTCGTTCAAGTCGTACAGGCCGGATGAGGATTTCATCGCATTTATAAAGCATGTATCTGAGTCTGCGGGTATAAAGACAGACAGGATAGAGGAAAATAAGGGAAGACTTTATTATATATCAGAGGGAATGCCTGATGTTAAGGGACTCAGGCTTTTGAGGCATGGACTGTTCCTCGGTGAGGTCAAGAAGAACAGATTTGAACCGAGTCAGTCACTTGCGATGTATCTCAAGTCAGATCAGTTTGACAATGTTGTGAGTTTTTCGGCGGATGACATAAGGGTCATAAAGTATTTAAAGGGAGAGACCGTCGAGCTGGAAGATGATCAGGATATAGAGAATGGGTATGTGCTTGTCTGCGTGGATGGATATCCGCTCGGGTGGGCCAAGAACAACAGAGGAGTATTAAAAAACAAATATTTATCGGGATGGAGGATGATGTCATGAGAAAGGTAGCTATAATCACAGGAGCATCTTCAGGGATTGGAAGAGAATTTGCAATTCAGATAGCACAGAAATACAGAACTGTCGACGAGATATGGCTTATCGCCAGAAGAAAGGACAGGCTTGCAGAGGTAAAGGCTGAGATAAATGCGGTCAGCGGAAAGCTTGTCAGGATACTTGCGCTTGACCTCACAAAGGAAGCAGATATCAAATTCTACAGAAATCTTCTCGAGAGACAGGATCCGTCAATAAGAGTCCTGGTCAATGCGGCCGGATATGGAATAGCGGGACATTTTGAGAATATGACAGTGGACGATGTCACGGGAATGCTTGACCTCAACTGCAAGGCGCTGGCAGCCATAACTCATATTTCATTGCCATATATGGCAGGCCCATCAAATATAATCAATCTTGCTTCGTCAGCGGCGTTCCTGCCTCAGCCATCATTTGCAATATATGCGGCATCAAAGTCGATGGTTTTAAGCTTTTCAAGGGCACTTAACAGAGAGCTTGCAGGCAGGGGAATCACAGTTACGGCTGTATGTCCGGGACCTGTCAAGACAGAGTTCTTTGACGTTGCCCAGAAGTATACCAAGTCAAAGCCTTACAAGATGGTGCTCAGAGCAAATCCTGTCAAGGTCGTAAAAAGAGCATTATTTGACGCATATTACATGAGTGATATATCAGTTTATTCACCGCTCATGAAGGCGTTCAGACTTGTGAGCAAATACCTGCCTCACAATTTGCTGATCAGATTTATGAAGTAGATATATGGGCTGCAGGCGGACATAGCTCTACAGCCAGACCAGAGATAAATGGAGGATGATATGGAAAAAGGACAACACGGATACATGAACAGGCATAAGAGAAATGTTCTTATAAGTATCATTGTACTTGGATTGTTTGTTATAGCCGGAGTATTCTTTACTGTGGCTATGTTTGACACAAGAAAGACTGTATTTATAGTCATACCGATACTCGTCGCCCTGCCGCTCGCAAAACAGCTTGTGGCATACATAATGTGTGCGGGGTTCAAGGAACTCACGAAGAATGAGTACGCTAAAATTGAGAAGTTATCATACTTTGGGGATCCGTCACTTGTATATGATGTGTCGATAAGCAGGTACGAGGGAATATTGTATTTCCCTGCTGCGGTCATAAGAGATGGCAGAATGTTGTTTTACTACAATGGTGGATATGGAAAAAAGATACCTGATGAGGCAGCGCTCAAGAAGATCATTACAGAGGCTCTGGCAGACCAGAAAAAATATGTTGTGATCATAGCCACAGACATTGATGGTTTTGTGGCAAAGGCCGAGAAGATCAAAGCACCTTCAGATGAATTTGTCGGTGCCGATGAGAAGATCAGAAACAGATTATATGAGCTGGGAATATAGAAAAAAATGAGAGAGATAGTTATTTCAAAGAACGAAGCCGGCCAGAGGCTTAACAAGCTGGTCATGAAGTACCTTAACAAGGCTCCTTCAAGCTTCGTCTACAGGATGATAAGAAAGAAAAACATAAAACTTAATAATGGCAAGGCGGTTGGAAATGAGATCGTGTATGTGGGGGATGTGATACAGCTCTACCTGTCGGATGAGACCATAGATTCATTCAGGGATGACAGCGTGAGAGCCGGTGCTTCCACAGGTGGAAACAGGTTCAAGCCGGAGATCATCTATCACGATCACAACATACTTATAGTCAATAAACCGGCGGGTGTATTGTCACAGAAGGCATCGAAGGACGATTACTCGATCAATGAGAGTGTCATCGATTATCTGCTTGACAATGAGTATATAACTGAGACTCAGCTCAGAACCTTCAAGCCATCTATATGCAACAGGCTGGACAGGAATACCTCCGGCCTTGTTCTGTGTGGTGTGTCACTTATGGGAAGCCAGGAGCTGTCGAGGATCATAAGGGAGAGACGCATAGACAAATATTACTACACCATAGTCAAGGGAAATATGACAGAGACGCAGGATATTACGGCATATCTCGTGAAGGATGATAAGAAGAACACTGTGACAATACGTGACAGCGTGGAGGAGATACGCAGGGCTGCCGGGGACTTGGGCTATGATAAGATCCATACTATATTCCAGCCGGTCAGAACAAATGGAAAATATACAGAGCTTAAGGTAAAGCTCATAACGGGTAAGACCCACCAGATAAGGGCACAGCTCCAGCACATGGGGTATCCGGTGATCGGTGACCAGAAGTATGGTGACAGGGAGACAAACATACATTTCAGACAGACATACAAGCTTAGAAACCAGATTCTGCACTGCGGCGAGGTGGAGTTTACCGATGTTGTCGGTGGACT
Source organism: Coprococcus sp. AF38-1 (assembly GCF_003603945.1). Lineage (NCBI taxonomy): Bacteria > Bacillati > Bacillota > Clostridia > Lachnospirales > Lachnospiraceae > Coprococcus > Coprococcus sp. AF38-1. The sequence goes on along the minus strand of NZ_QVGO01000005.1, from coordinate 236,497 downwards.
GGACTATCTGACGGGCAAGAGCTTCTCAGCATTCAAGCCTGATATGTATAAAAGAATAGAAAAGGATTTGTTTGAATAGATGGCTACATGGAATTCGCGAGGACTTCGTGGCTCCACACTGGAGGATATGATAAACCACACAAATGAATATTACAGACAGAAGAACCTTGCGCTGGTCCAGAAGATCCCGACACCTATCACGCCGATAAAGATTGACAAGGACAGCAGCCAGATCACTCTGGCGTATTTCGAGAAGGATTCAACCGTCGACTATATAGGTGTTGTCCAGGGAGTTCCGGTATGTTTCGATGCGAAGGAATGTGCCACTGACACATTTACAATGCGCAACATTCATGAGCATCAGATAAGGTTCATGGAGGATTTCGAGAGACAGAACGGTGTAAGCTTCCTTATCATAATGTTCTCGGGACGAAATGAACTGTATTATATGAGATTCGAGGAGCTTAAGGGGTATCTTGAGAGAGTCCAGAATGGGCATGCCAACAACTTCAAGTACAATGAACTTGATCCCAATTTCTTTATAAGAGCCAAGGGTGGTGCATTGGTACATTATCTTGAACCTCTAAGCAGGGATCTTGATGATAGAGGTTGACAAATACAATGCGCTTTAATATAATGTGCACGTTGACATGCTACCAAAGTAGCAAATTATCACTTTAATGTGATGAAGTAAAATGAAGAACGTGAAGCATGGCAAAGTTTAATTGACAAGGAGATATGATTATGCAGGACAAACTGTTACAGACCCCGGATGGAGTGAGGGACACCTACGATGTAGAATGTAAGAAGAAGAGAAAGGTTATGCATGAACTCCACCATATTCTGGAGTTATACAGCTATCATGATATAGAGACACCTACATTCGAGTTTTTTGATATATTTAACAGAGACAAGGGCTCAGCACCTTCCAATGAGATGTACAAGTTCTTTGACAGGGACAACAATACTCTGGTGCTCAGACCTGATATAACACCTTCGATAGCAAGATGTGTTGCAAAGTATTATGCCGATGAGGAGCTTCCGGTCAGACTCTGCTATACGGGTAACACATATACTAATACACTTAAGCTTCAGGGTAAGCTTAAGGAAGTTACACAGATCGGTGCCGAGCTTGTAAATGATGATTCATCCGCTGCTGACGCTGAGATAATCGCAACTGTGATAGACTGCTTCAACGAGATCGGGATCAGTGATTTCCAGATCGAGATAGGCCAGATCGACTACTTCAAGGGGCTTGTGGCTGAGTCGGGAATCAGTGAGGACGAGGAGAATCAGATAAAGGAGTATATCCACATCAAGAACTTCTTCGGACTTGAGGAATATGTGGATGCGCTTGATATAAGTGAATCTCTTAAGAAAGCATTTGTTGCATTTGACTCTCTGTTCGGCGGAATATCCATGCTTGACAAGGCAGAGGGATATGTGTCAAATGAGACATCACTTGAAGCTGTGAAGAGACTCAGAAGAGTATATGCAGCTCTTGAGTGCTATGGATATCAGGATCACATAAGCTTTGATCTCGGTATGCTTGACGGATACAACTACTATACAGGAATCATATTCCGCGGATATACTTACGGAACCGGTGACGCTGTTGTCAAGGGCGGCCGTTACAATAACCTCCTTAAACAGTTTGGAAAGGATGCACCGTCTATCGGTTTTGCCTTCACTGTTGAGGAGCTCATAATGGCCATGAACAGACAGAATATAGACATAGATGTGGATTATTCCAATACGATCATCCTCTATGATATAGAGAATCAGGGCAAGGCGATCAAGGCCGGCATGAAGCTCAGAAGTGAGGGACGGAAGATAGAACTCATAAGAAAGTCACAGAAGAAATCTGTTGACGACTATATTGAGTATGCGGGAAGAGAACATTTCTCAGGCCTTATATATTTTGAACAGTCAGGCGATGCGGTGGCATACGATCTGATAAGCCGATCACACTCCAAGTGGGATGGCAATTTATAGAAGAAACTTTTACGGCTTGATTGAGAATAGATTGAATTAGATGAAAGGTTATGGAGAGATGAGATATTTAACATTTGCCCTTGCTAAGGGGCGACTTGCAAAAAAGACACTTGCGCTGCTTGAACAGATAGGTATAACATGTGAGGAGATGAAGGATCCCGACACAAGAAAGCTTATATTTGTGAACGAGGAGCTTAAGATGAAGTTCTTCCTGTCAAAGGCCACAGATGTTCCTACTTATGTAGAATATGGTGCGGCCGATATAGGCGTTGTAGGTAAGGACACAATACTTGAGGAGGGAAGAAACCTGTATGAGGTCATGGATCTCGGTTTCGGAAAGTGCCGCATGTGTGTATGCGGACCGGCATCTGCCAGAGAGCTTCTCAAGAAGAATGAGATAATAAGAGTTGCAAGTAAGTATCCGGTGATCGCAAAGGATTACTTCAACAACCGTAAGCACCAGACAGTTGAGATAATCAAGCTCAATGGTTCAGTGGAGCTCGCTCCTATAGTTGGACTTTCAGAGGTGATCGTAGATATAGTTGAGACAGGAAGCACACTCAGGGAGAATGGACTTGAGGTGCTTGAGGAAGTTTGTCCACTCTCAGCCCGCATGGTTGTGAACCAGGTAAGTCTCAAGATGGAGAATGAGAGGATACACAAGCTGTTGGAAGATCTCAACAGACTTATAAAGGAAGAGAACAAGTAACATATATAGATAATATAACAAATTGATAATCACACGGAGGCATAACAGAGATGAGAATCGTAAAGCTTAATGCAGAGACAAAGAAGGATCTTCTGAAGAATCTTCTAAAGAGAAGTCCAAGTAATTTCGGTAATTATGCAGAGACTGTACAGGGAATAGTTGACGATGTGAGGGATAACGGTGATGCCGCACTCTTCTCATACACAAAGAAGTTCGACAAGGCAGAAATAACAGCAGATAACGTGAAGGTTACACAGGAGGAGATAGACTACGCATATACACAGGTCAGCCCTGAGCTCCTGGACGTTATCAGAAAAGCCAAGAAGAACATTTGGGAGTACCATGAGAAGCAGAAGCAGTATAGCTGGTTTGACTCCAAGCCAAATGGAACTCTTCTCGGACAGAAGGTTACAGCACTTGCATCTGTAGGTGTCTATGTTCCGGGTGGAAAGGCTGTTTACCCTTCATCAGTTCTGATGAATGTTATGCCGGCAAAGGTTGCAGGCGTTGAGAAGATAGTCATGACAACTCCATGTAATGCTGAGGGTGAGGTGTACGCCACAACACTCGTTGCAGCAAAGGAAGCAGGAGTGGATGAGATATACAAGGCAGGCGGCGCGCAGGCCATAGCTGCCCTTGCATACGGAACAGAGTCAGTACCTAAGGTTGACAAGATAGTTGGTCCTGGAAACATATTTGTCGCTCTTGCAAAGCGTGCCGTATACGGACATGTCAGCATAGATTCCATAGCCGGCCCATCAGAGGTAATGGTACTTGCCGATGAGACTGCCAATTCTAGATACGTGGCTGCAGATCTGCTGTCACAGGCAGAGCATGACGAGATGGCATCAGCCATACTTGTGACCACATCAGAGGAGCTTGCCGAGAAGGTATCAGTTCAGGTTGACAAGTTCATCGATGAGCTTTCAAGAAAAGAGATAATGAGAAAGTCTATAGACAATTACGGATATATTCTTCTTGCAGACAACATGAGCGATGCCATAGATGCTGTCAACGACATTGCATCAGAGCATCTCGAGATCGTCACAGCCAATCCGTTTGACGTGATGACAAGAGTGAAGAATGCTGGAGCTATATTTATCGGAGAATACTCATCAGAGCCTCTTGGAGATTACTTTGCAGGACCTAACCATGTACTTCCAACAAACGGTACAGCAAAGTTCTTCTCACCGCTTTCAGTAGACGATTTCATCAAGAAATCCAGCATAATCTACTACTCAAGAGAGGCACTTGAGGCAGTTCACACTGACATTGAAGCATTTGCCAAGGCTGAGCAGCTCACAGCACATGCCAATTCAATAGCAGTAAGATTTGAAAAATAAGACATTATGATATAGAATATGGGAAGGAGACAGGGATATGGCAGAGAAAGCAGCTAGAATCGCCAAATGTACAAGAACGACAAACGAGACAGACATAACCCTCGAGTTTAATATAGATGGAAAAGGACAGTCAAAGATCGACACGGGAATCGGTTTCTTTGACCACATGCTCACAAGCTTCGCGAAGCATGGTTTCTTTGATCTGAATGTTACAGTCAAGGGGGATCTGTATGTTGATTGTCATCACACCATTGAGGATGTGGGAATTGTGCTTGGCAAGGCCATAAAGGAGGCGCTTGGAGACAAGAAGGCCATCAAGAGGTTTGGAAATTTCTTTCTGCCTATGGACGAGACCCTTGTGATGTGTGCCATAGATCTGTCGGGAAGACCATATCTTGTCTATGATCTGAACCTCCGCACAGAGAGGGTTGGATACTTCGACACACAGATGGTCAAGGAATTCTTCTATGCAGTATCATACGCTGCTGAGATGAATCTCAATATTAAGCAGTTCTCAGGGGAGAACGATCACCACATCATAGAGGCCGCATTCAAGGCATTTGCGAAGGCTCTTGATGAGGCGACAACTTATGACAGAAGATTAAACGGAAAGGTGCTTTCTACCAAGGGCACACTTTAAGGAGGTGCTGGTTCACTATGGATAATGATATGATCTGCAAAAAGATAATTCCATGTCTGGATCTGAACAATGCGGTCGAGATGGCAAAATATTACAATGATGCCGGAGCTGATGAGATAGCTTATTTTGACAGCAAGGCAACAAAAGATGGCAGAGAACCCAATGTTGCCATTATAAGACAGATATGTGACAGTGTTGATATTCCACTTATTGCCTGTGGCGGTGTGAGGGAGCTTGAAGATGTCAAGAAGCTTCTGTATGCAGGTGCATCCAAGGTATGTATGAAATCTGCGGCACTGAACACGCCGGAGCTTGTCACTGAGGCTTCTGACAGATTTGGTTCAGAGCGAATAATCTGTACTATAGATCTTAGTGAGTGTGATGATCCTGTCGGATATGCCAGAAAACTGAAGGCGCTTGGAGCGGGAGAACTTCTGCTGCTTCACAACAACATGGTGCCGGAATATCTGGATATAGTAAAATCCATAAGAGAAAATGTTGCACTTCCTGTTATAGTTTCTACATATTCCACTAACGGGGAAGCTGTGGCAGAGATGCTCAATGAGACAAATGCTGAATCAATTTCTCTGTACAATCTCCAGAAGATGGATATAATGGAGATTAAACAGCGTTGCCGTGAGGCAAATATAGATGTGGATCTGTTTGAATCGTCCATGCCTTTTGAGGCGTTCAAACTCAATTCGGATGGACTTATTCCATGTGTTACACAGCACTATAAGACCGGTGAAGTGCTCATGGTCGCTTATATGAACAAGGAGTCGTATGAGAAGACCATCAGAACAGGACGCATGACATACTGGAGCCGCAGCCGCAATGAGCTGTGGACCAAGGGTGATACATCCGGTCATTATCAGTTTGTCAAATCTCTTACGATAGACTGTGACAAGGACACCATACTTGCCAAGGTGTCACAGATAGGAGCTGCGTGTCATACAGGCAGCCGTACTTGTTTCTTTACAGATCTGGTGAGAAAGGAGTACAATGATACCAATCCTATGAAGGTATTCGAGGAGGTATACAATACCATACGCGACAGAAAGGATCAGCCAGGAGATGATTCTTATACCAATTATCTGTTCGGCAAGGGTATTGACAAGATCCTGAAGAAGGTCGGTGAGGGAGCTACGGAGATAGTCATAGCTGCCAAGAATCCTGATTCAGAGGATATAAAATATGAAATATCTGACTTCCTTTATCATCTCATGTGTCTGATGGTAGAGAGAGGAATCAGCTGGAAAGATATTACAGAAGAACTGGCTGACAGAAGATAGAGTGGAGGATATTAGACAATGCAAAATTATGGCGTGAACGAACTGAGAAAAATGTTCCTGGAATTCATGGAGAGCAAGGGTCATCTTAGAATGAAGAGCTTTTCACTTATTCCACACAATGACAACAGCTTACTGCTGATCAATTCAGGTATGGCACCACTTAAGCCTTACTTTACAGGTCAGGAGGTACCACCTAGAAGACGTGTGACAACATGTCAGAAGTGTATCAGAACAGGAGATATCGAGAATGTAGGTAAGACAGCCCGTCATGGTACATTCTTTGAGATGCTGGGTAATTTCTCATTTGGCGATTATTTCAAGCATGAGGCTATATCATGGACATGGGAGTTCCTCACAGAGGTTGTAGGACTTGACAAGAACAGACTCTATCCATCGGTTTACCAGGATGACGATGAGGCATTTGATATATGGAATAAGGAGATCGGTGTCGATGCTGACCGTATATTCAGATTCGGCAAGGAGGACAACTTCTGGGAGCACGGAGCTGGTCCTTGTGGTCCTTGTTCAGAGGTTTACTATGACAGAGGTGAGAAGTATGGCTGCGGTAAGCCCGGCTGTACTGTAGGCTGTGACTGTGACAGATACATGGAGGTTTGGAACAATGTATTTACACAGTTCAACAATGACGGACACAACAACTACACAGAGCTTGAGCAGAAGAACATAGATACAGGTATGGGTCTTGAGAGACTCGCAGTTATTGTTCAGGATGTTGATTCTATATTTGATGTTGATACGATCAAGGCTCTCCGCGACAAGGTATGTGAGATGGCAGGCGTGGAATATGAGACAGATCATGAGAAGGATGTATCGATCAGACTTATAACTGATCATATCCGTTCAGTTACATTCATGACATCAGATGGTATCGTTCCATCGAACGAGGGCCGTGGTTATGTTCTTAGACGTCTTCTCAGACGTGCTGCAAGACACGGAAGACTTCTCGGCATCAAGGGCAAGTTTCTGTCAGAGCTTGCAAAGACAGTTATCGAGGTGTCGGAGGACGCTTATCCAGAGCTTTGTGAGAAGAAAGAGTATATCTTTAATAAGATAGACAAAGAGGAGGAGAGCTTTAACAAGACTATTGATACAGGTCTTGCGATCCTCAAGGATTATATAGACGAGACTAAGGCTGCAGGTGAGAAGGTTCTCTCAGGTGACAAGGCATTCAAGCTCTATGACACCTATGGATTCCCTCTTGATCTCACAAAGGAGATCCTCGAGGAGGAGGGTATCGAGGTGGATGAAGCAAGATTCACTGAGTGCATGAATATCCAGAAGGAGACTGCAAGAAAGGCCAGAAAGACCACAACATACATGGGTGCAGACGCAACCGTATATGAGCAGCTTCCTGTTGACATGACATCTGAGTTTGTCGGATATGACAAGCTGACATACAAGTCAACTATATCAGCCATCACAACAGAGGTTGGTGAGGGTGATGATAAGAAGTCAGTTCTTGCAGATACTGTATCTGAGGGAGCACAGGCTTCAGTTATAGTTCCTGAGACACCTTTCTACGCTACCATGGGTGGTCAGATCGGTGATAAGGGAATCATCAAGACAGAGAACGGTACATTTGTTGTTGAGGATACTGTCAAGGTTGTAGGCGGCAAGATCGCACATATCGGTTATGTTGAGTCAGGCGAACTCAATGTTGGTGATGAGGCAGAACTCACAGTTGATGCTGAGAACAGAGCACTCATATGTAACAACCATTCCGCAACACATCTTCTTCAGAGAGCACTCAAGATGGTTCTCGGAGATCATATAGAGCAGGCAGGTTCACTCGTTGAGCCGGGAAGACTGAGATTCGACTTTTCACATGATCAGGCGATGACTAAGGAAGAGATCAAGAAGGTTGAGGATATTGTAAATGAGCAGATCCAGCTCGATATACCTGTATGCACGGATGTAATGTCTGTAGATGAGGCTAAGAAGACCGGAGCCATGGCTCTGTTTGGTGAGAAGTATGGTGAGAAGGTCCGTGTGGTATCAATGGGAGACTTCTCAAAGGAGCTCTGTGGTGGTACACATGTTGCCAGCACAGGAGCCATAAAGACATTCAAGATCATATCAGAGGCCGGTGTGGCCGCAGGTACAAGACGTATCGAGGCACTTACATCTGTCGGAGCACTTGATTACTACAGAAATGTAGAGCAGGAGCTCATGGATGCTGCAAAGGCAGCTAAGACTGATATCCATGGTGTGGCATCAAGAATAGAACAGCTTCTTGCAGAGGTTAAGGAGCTTACGAATGAGAATAAGAAGCTCAAGGATAAGATGGCAAAGGAGGCAGCTGGAGACGTTCTTTCAAGTGCTATAGACAAGGACGGAATCAAGATCCTCACAGCGGCTATCCCAGATACAGATATGAATTCACTGAGAAACCTCGGAGATGACTTCAAGAGCAAGCTTGGTGACAGCGTTGTTGTTCTTGCATCTGCAAAGGATGGCAAGGTAAATCTCATTGCCATGGCTACAGACGGCGCAGTTGCTAAGGGAGCCCATGCCGGTAATATCATCAAGGCTGTGGCTGGCCTTGTAGGTGGTGGCGGCGGTGGTCGTCCTAACATGGCTCAGGCCGGTGGAAAGAATCCTGATGGAATCGAGGCAGCTCTTGCCCAGGCGGTTACAGAGGCTCAGAATCAGATAGCTTAAGGTTTCGTGACAGATATTTTATTAATTTGTCATTTTCCTGTTGACGATTAGGAATTTTATGTATATAATACATTTTGTGCTTAAAAATACCCAATCAGTTGTTATTTGGTAGCATAATTTTACAACTGGAGGGAGGTCAGGTGAGAGAATGTCAAGTGTAATAGTTAAAGAGAACGAAAACTTAGATAGCGCTCTTCGCAGATTTAAGAGAAATTGTGCGAAGGCTGGTATTCAGCAGGAGATTCGTAAGAGAGAGCATTACGAAAAGCCTAGTGTAAAGCGTAAGAAGAAGTCAGAGGCAGCTAGAAAGCGCAAGTACAAATAAATCATAGTATATATATTTGATTTTAAATTGATTTCTAAGAGTACCGAGTTTATTCGGTACTCTTTTTTTATGTGTATTCATATAATGTTCCAAAAGCGTTATGGTGGTATTCATGAAAGACAGAGCGAAAAAAGTTATAGCATTTGAACCTCCGTGCTGGTGTCCGGACTCGGCGGGAACGACCTCCAGACTCACCATGTTCAACAATGATGAGCTGGTGATAGAGAATTTCAGACATGTGATCTACTCTGACGACGAGAGAGTGTCTGTTAAGACCCGGAAAGGGATATTGAATATATATGGGGAAAGATTACAGATCGCTTACTACGCATCCTATGAAGTGAAAATATGCGGTTCGATAAACAGTGTAGATTGGCTGACAGTGTGACTGCATGAATATTAGAAGGGAAATAAGAGGTGTGTGCTATGTGAGCTGTGACAGCCGCGCAGCTCTGCGCCTGATGAATATATGCAGCCATAAAGGAATACGTACATGGTGCGAGAGGGATGTAAAGAAGAACAGAAAAAAGAATGGCAGTAAACAGAATGACAGTAAATGGAATGGCAAGGCGGAAAACTTCTGCATATACTCCGATGACAGAAAAAGACTTGAAGAGATAGCGGACAAATGTATGATAGATATCCGAATAGCTGAGAAGAAGACTCTGAGAACCGTTTTGCTGGGCAATAGGAAGAGAATCTCGATATTGCTCGGAGTTTTATTGTTTTTGCTGTTTGTATACTGGGAATCAGGGTATGTATGGTACATAGAAATTGATGGATGTGAGGATTATACAAGTGAGGAAGTTGAAAATCTTATTGAGATGGAGTATCCGTGCTATGGACATCGGAAAAAGAGTATTGATCTGAGTGAGCTGACAGACATGCTGACGGATAATCTTGGTGAGATATGCTGGGCGTCCTGCAGCATCAGTGGGACAAAGCTTACAGTTGCGCTCAAGGAGTCCGTGGATGTATTTACAGTTCCGGAAGATGGCAGACCGTGTGATCTCGTGGCCACAATGGATTGTACGATCTATTCCCTTGTTGCATCGGCGGGGACGCCTGTTGCATCGGTTGGAGATGAAGTGAAAAAAGGGGATACTCTTATATCGGGAACAGTTAACATATACAATGATGACAGTGAGGTTGTGGATACGGTGTTTGTACCTGCTTCCGGAGAGATATATGGTCTTTGTGATGTAGAGTACAGAGATGTGGTTGAGAGTGATCTCCAGGAAAAGGAGACTACAGACAGGAAGGTAGACAAAGTAGATATAAAAATTGGACGCCGAGTGTTTACACCGTATAAAACTGCTGCTTCCGACGGTTCATACGACCTTTCTGCCGAGGAAAAGCGGCTGCATATCGGCGATATGTATTTTCCGTTATCCGTGAATATAGAGCGAAAAGTGTTCTATAAAGTAAATACACGTAAGCTTACGGAGAAGGAGCAGAAAGACAGACTTAACCAGCATCTGCATGTTTATATTGGCAAAATGCAAGAAAAAGGGGTGCAAATTGTCCGAAAAAATGTTATTATTACTAATGAACGCGGTGAGGCTTCGGCTGAAGGCGATATCAGTATCAGACTCCCGGTTGCTGTGCCGAGATATATTGACGTAAACAATACATCGGGGAGCGAAGAGGTGGAGCCTGACTGACAAATAATAATGACAGGGGATACAAGTATTGAGCGAATATTCAGAATCCGTAACTGTTGCATCAAACTATATACAGACTGTGTTTGGACAGTTTGATGCCAATATAAAAAAGATTGAGAAAGAATACAGTGTGTCAATGATACTTCGCGATGACAAGCTTAAGGTCAGCGGCTCCGAGGAAGGTGTGAAGAAGTCTATTCAGGTTATAGAACAGCTCTTCCAGATGGCAGACCGTGGCTCGTCCATCGATGAACAGAAGGTAGACTACACTATATCGATAGTCAATGAACACCCGCAGGAGGCTAAGGAGAGTCTTGCTGAGCTTGACAGGGACATAATCTGTCACACGATGAGCGGCAAGCCGATCAAACCGAAGACTGTCGGACAGAGAACATATGTCAATTCAATAGAAAAGTCCATGATAGTATTCGGAGTGGGCCCTGCCGGAACAGGAAAGACTTATCTTGCCATGGCAAAAGCCATAACGGCATTTAAGAATAATGAGGTTGGAAGGATCATACTTACAAGGCCGGCCATAGAGGCCGGTGAGAAACTGGGATTTCTTCCGGGTGACCTTCAGAGCAAGGTTGATCCTTATCTTAGGCCGCTCTATGATGCATTGTATGAGATAATGGGTGCTGATGCATTTATGAAGAATATGGAAAAGGGACTGATCGAGGTTGCTCCTCTTGCCTACATGAGAGGAAGAACTCTTGATAATGCGTATATTGTGCTGGATGAGGCCCAGAATACCACTCCTGCCCAGATGAAGATGTTCCTTACCAGAATAGGATTTGGCTCAAAGGCCATAATAACAGGAGACCTTTCACAGAAGGATCTTCCACACGACGCGCAGTCAGGTCTTGATGTTGCACTCAAGGTGTTAAAGGATATTGATGACATAAGCATTTGCCATCTGACGAGTCTTGATGTTGTGAGACATCCTTTGGTGCAGAAGATCGTAAATGCGTATGAGAAATATGAGGATAAGAGGAGCAGACAGGCAAAGCCTAGAAAAACCACAACTGCTCAGAAAAACAGAGGAAAATAATATGTCAGTTAATATTGAGAATGAGTATGGAGATATTGATATTAAGAATTATGAGGATGTCATAACAAGTATCGTCCAGGCTTCGCTGGAATTCGTTGGGTGTCCATATCCCTGCGAGGTGAACGTGCTGCTCACGGACAATGACTCCATACATGAAATCAATAACCAGCAGAGGAATATAGACAGGGCGACAGATGTTCTGTCATTTCCACTGATTGATTATACAATTCCTGGAAACTTTGATGGTCTCGAGGATAGCCGGTGTGACTACTTTGATCTTACTACAGATGAACTGCTATTGGGAGATATCGTTATATCTATTGACAAGGTGTATGAGCAGGCAACTGAGTACAATCACTCAAAGACGAGAGAGCTGGCTTTTCTTGTAGCCCACAGCATGCTCCATTTGTCAGGATATGACCATATGGAGGACGATGAGCGCAGGGTCATGGAAGCGATGCAGGAAAAAATACTTACAATGAAAGGATATACAAGAGACTATGAGGAGAATTAAGACGGGATTAGTTCTGGCAACCGCTCTTGTGATGGGATTATCACTTTTTGGATGCGGCTCGAAGAAAACGGAGGAGAATGTCACTACAACGGAGGCTAAGGCAGAGGTGGATGTATCACAGGCCGATATGATGAAGTCTGCCACAGCGGTTGATGAGACTTACCATGAGGGAGTATATAATGATCTTACAGGCGAGTGGAACACCGACAGAAAGGAAGAGTACGGAAGACCGATCGCTATAATGATCAACAATATTGAGAATGCGATTCCTCAGTCAGGCATAGGCCAGGCTGATGTTTTATATGAGTTTGTCGTTGAGGGCGGAATAACAAGAATGCTTGCAATATTCAACGACTATGACAATCTTGAGAAAGTCGGTTCGATCAGAAGCTGCAGACCTTACTATGTTACAACTGCCATGGAGTTTGACGCTATATACATGCATTATGGTCAGTCTCCACAGGGACAGGAGGAGCTTGACAGGACAGGAATAGATCATATAAGCGGACTTGGTGGAGAAGGATCTGTATCTTTCTACAGATCATCAGACCGCGAGGCTCCACACAATGTGTACACAAACAGCGATATGATCAAGGCTGGTCTTGATTATCTTGGATGCTCAACTACCCACAACAAGGGATACAAGAGCAAGTTTGAGTTCAATGAGGAAGATACGGTTCCTGAGGGCGAGTCTGTAAACAAGCTCACACTCAACATGTCAGTTTACACACAACCTTGGTTTGAATATGATTCAAAGAATAAGGTATATAACAGATTCCAGTATGGTGACAAGCAGATCGATGACCTCACAGGAAAGCAGCTCACATTTAAGAATATCATCATACAGTTTGCTCACTACACCAGCATTGATGATCACGACAGACAGATGATCGATCTCGTTGGCACAGGAGACGGATACTATGTTTCAGATGGAAAGATCGTTCCTATCACATGGACAAAGTCAACCGATGACTCCGTGACAAAATATTCAACAGCAGATGGAAAAGAACTTCAGCTCAATCCGGGCAAGACCTATGTCACAGTATTTGAGAGTGATAATAAGGCCGGAGTTGTATGGGAATAATACAGACATAAACCACATATATTAACAAGGACAGAAGATGGGATGGAATATCCTGTCTTCTGTTTTTTGTTATGAAGAGAAGGTGTGGTAATGTTTAAAAGAATTATATATTTTTTTGTTATCATTATAGCGGTATTTGTGTTATCTTTTATAACTAGAGAGATCGTGGTGAGCACGGCGTGCAGATCCGGAGACAGTAAAAGTGTGTATAGAGAATTTGACGGTACGGATAGCGGGCATATATTACCCATATCAAATGAGAGTGAACCGGAGCTTTACGGAGGGCTCGTGATTGCTGCTGAGGGTGGAACACCACATGGCAGTTTCTATGTGAGCACTTATAATGGACATGTGGCGGTGTACAACAGATTTGGCAGTCTTTGCAGGGAGACGACTCGTACAGTGGATTCATTGGACAAACGTATAAGAGAACTGATCCACAAGCACGTGTATTTCAATGATATAGATGACATGAACAGGTTTATTGACAGCCTGTAAAACGTATGATAAATGATTATGGGAAAGGTGTATCGGAATGATTTATGATATTATAGTTATCGGCGGTGGCCCGGCTGGGATGACAGCCGCAATAAAAGCAAAAGAGACAGCACCATCGGCTTCGGTAAAGCTTATAGATAAAAACAAAAAACTCGGAAAGAAGCTGTATGCGACGGGAAATGGCAAATGTAACATTGCAAATACGAAGCTTGATCTGTCGTGCTATTCCAGTGCAAATGAATTTTTCCCATTTCAGTTCGTAACAACGGACAGTCATAATGATGTCATGGATTTTTTTGAAAGTCTTGGTGTTTCCAGCTATGATGATAATGGATATATATATCCTGCATCGCTGCAGGCATCTACCATAGTGTGGGCACTGACGGACAGGCTCAAAATTCTTGGTATAGAAAACAGCACATCGGAGGAAGTCCTGAGTATAAAACAGGGAAAAGATGGTACATATATTGTAGACACAGACAAAGGAGGGTATAGGACGACCCAGGTGATACTTGCACCCGGAGGTGCGGCTGCGCCAAAGCTTGGCGGATCTGATAGAGTATACAGACTTCTGGATGATCTGAATGTACGGTTTGTGAAACCGCATCCGGCTCTGTGTAAATTAAAATGCCATGAATATATATCTGATATGTCAGGGGTACGTGCAAAGGCTGTTGTCCGCCTAATGTGTGATGGCGAGGAGTATGACCACGAGAGAGGCGAGGTTCAGTTTGCATCGGGATATCTTTCGGGCATAGCGGTTTTTAATATGAGTATACAGTGTATAGACCTGATGGAGACTGGCAAAAAGCCATACATAGAACTTGAACTTGTTCCGGACATCAGTGATGATATGCTGGCGGACAGGATGAGACGATTTGCCGAGGTAAATGGCAGACGGAGAGTCGAGGCGATGCTCAATGGTATTGTCAACGAGAAGATCGCCGGGTATATTATAAAAAGTCTTGGTATCAAAGCTTCTGAAGCAGCCGGACTTGACGCGGCTGATATAACATCCATATGTGATATGCTCAAACATATGAGATTCAACATAGATGGATTCGGCAGCTATGAGGACAGCCAGGCGGCAAGCGGTGGAGTTGACACATTGCAGCTCAGGGCAGATAACCTGGAACTTGATGGACACAGAGGCTTATACGCCGCTGGAGAGTATGTCGATGTGACCGGCAAATGTGGTGGATATAATATAATGTGGGCTGTTATAAGCGGCATGAGAGCTGGGGAGTCTGCAGGAAAGAGAATAAAAGATGATCAGAATTAACAATGTAAAACTGCAACTTGGATTTACAGAGGCAGATGTTAGAAGTGTTATTAAAAAGACGCTGAAGACAGATAAGGAGTTTGAGTATATTTTTTTCAAGCTGTCTCTTGATGACAGGCGGAGAAACCAGGTGAAATATATTGCATCCATAGATGTGGATGTTCCGAATCCGGAAAAAATATTGAAAAGACTTCACAATAATAATGTTATGTTAACAAATGCTACCCAATATAGATTTCCGGAGCCGGGAAATGTCAAAATGACCTATAGGCCTGTGGTGATAGGAACAGGACCGGGTGGCTTATTTGCTGCACTGTATCTTGCCAGAGCCGGATACAGACCGGTTGTTTTTGAGCGCGGCATGGATGTTGACAGGAGAATGGAGCATATAGAGAGATTCTGGAAGGGTGAGGAAGGACTTGATCCAAATTGTAATGTACAGTTTGGAGAGGGCGGCGCAGGAACCTTTTCGGACGGCAAGCTGAATACGGTCATAAAGGATGGCTCGGGCAGACGCACTGAGGCCATGCGGACATTTGTGGAGTATGGTGCAGATCCGTCCATAATGTATATAAATAAGCCACATGTCGGCACTGATGTGCTGTCTGGTATTGTAAGGAATATGCGTGAGGATATAAAGAGACTTGGCGGAGAGGTACATTTTGATTCACTTTTTACCGATTATGAACAGATCACACAGGATGAGGTGTGTGTACATATAAAGAACATTTCAGATGGCAGTGAGAAGGAATACAGGACAAATGCCCTTGTTCTGGCACTTGGACACAGCTCAAGGGATACTGTGGAGATGCTTTACAAAAAAGGTGTTCCGATGGAGCCAAAGCCATTTGCCATGGGACTTCGTATCGAACACAAGCGAGCAGATATAGATGTCATGAAGTATGGCGATGATCCGGCGTATGCAAAGCTGCTGCCGGCGGCAGACTACAAAATGACGCATCAGGCGTCAAATGGCAGGGCTGTATATTCATTCTGTATGTGTCCTGGAGGTTACGTGGTGAATGCATCATCCGAGCACGGTGAGACGTGTGTGAATGGTATGAGCTACAGCGGCAGGGATGGTGAGAATTCCAACAGCGCCATTGTGGTAAATGTTACCCCGGAGGATTACGGGTCAGATCATCCTCTTGCGGGAATGAAGTTTCAGAGAAGATGGGAGAAGGCCGCATACGAGGCCGGACAGGGGGCTGTTCCGGTGCAGCTCTTCGGAGATTACAGAAGGGATATTCCTACGGAAAAGCTGGGCGGTGTTAAGCCTCAGATTAAGGGTAAATACAGGCTCACAAGCCTCAAATGCTGTTTGCCAGAGTATATAAAGGATGCTATAATAGAAGGAGTTGTGTCCTTTGATAAGAGGATGCCGGGATACTCATCTGACGATGCAGTTCTCTCAGGAATCGAGGCCAGAACCTCATCACCTGTTCGTATGATACGAGGCGATGAGCTGCGCTGTGAAGGGACATGTATATACCCGTGCGGGGAAGGCGCGGGCTATGCAGGGGGAATAACCTCAGCCGCTGTCGATGGTATGAAGGTGGCCGAGGCCATAGCATCCAGATTCAGCAATGAGGCAATAACAGACGGTACACAGGAGAATATAAATGGATAGAGAGTATTTGAAAGACAAGAAAAAGATAGTAATAAAGATTGGTTCATCTTCACTTATTCACGAGGAGACGGGTGGACTTGACTATACAAAGCTTGAGAAGCTGGTGCGCATCATATGTGATCTGAGAAATCAGGACAAGGATGTGGTCCTCGTATCATCGGGAGCCATCGGAGTCGGAGTACAGGCGCTGGGACTTGCCAGAAGACCTAAGACGACCTCGCTCAGACAGGCGTGTGCTGCAGTGGGACAGGGACAGCTAATGATGATATATCAGAAGCTTTTTCAAGAGTATCACAGCACAGCAGCTCAGGTTCTGCTAACATTTGATGTTATATCGTCGGATGAGAGGAGAAAGAATGCCATCAACACATTCAACGAGCTTCTTCAGCTCGGTGTCGTACCGATCGTCAATGAGAACGATACGGTTGCCATCGATGAGCTGGATGACAGCGTGGCATTTGGCGACAATGATACACTGTCTGCCATAGTTGCATCCATGATCCATGCAGATCTCCTGATACTTCTCACGGATATAGACGGTCTGTACACTGATGATCCACACAATAACCCTGATGCAAAGCTTATACCAGAGGTAAACTGTATAGACGACCATATAATGGATATGGGTAAAGGTGCAGGCTCCAAGTACGGAACCGGCGGAATGACGACCAAGATCGCAGCCGCCAGGATAGCAACCAACTCCAACTCGGATATGGTCATAGTATCCGGAGCGGATATGGACAATATTGTTAAGGTAATGAGCGGAGAAAGTATAGGAACTCTGTTCACAGCATATAAGGATCATGACTTTGACGTTGTCAGATTTATTTTGAATAAGGAGTATCTTATATAGTTATGAAAGAGACGATAATCGATGCGGCAAAGATCGCACGTATAAATGAATTATATCATAAGTCCAAGGCTGTGGGGCTCACCGACGCTGAGAAGAAAGAGCAACAGCAGTTAAGGCAGGAATATATATTTGCGGTGAAGAATAATCTCAGGAACACGCTCAACAATATAGACATCAAGGAGAAGGACGGTTCCATAACCAGACTTCAGGATCTTGATCCTACAAGAAAGGCATAGGCACGGCTGTATTATGAATAGCGAAGACAGTGTAAAATCCGGCAGCAAGGACAGTATAAGAAAAAGAATAAAAGCGGTCAGAAATGCCATGGACAGGGATGATCGTGCGCAGAGATCCGAGCTTATATGCAGACGGCTGTCAGCGCTTCCTGAATATGTGAATGCCATCAATATATGTGCATACATCTCCAAAGGGAATGAAGTGGATACAAGGCTCATAGTTGAGAAGGCGTGGTCGGACGGAAAGCATGTATATGTTCCAAAGGTTTATGGACAAGACATGGAGTTTATTGAGATCACAGACTACGGGGAACTTACATCCGGAAACTTTGGGATACTCGAACCGGTTTCTGATGATTTTGAGGAGATCGAAGATGGGCTTATGTTCATGCCCGGGATTGCATTTGATCACAGCCGCAACCGCATAGGCTTTGGCGGAGGGTATTATGACAGATATCTGGCGAGGCATGCAGGGCTTGTCACGGTGGCACTGGCGTATGAATTCCAGATAGTTGATAAGATAGACAGTGAACCTACAGATATCAGACCACATATCATAGTAACAGAATCGGAAGTTATATCATAATGGAGGGTCAATGAACAGAGACGAGATAACAGCAAAGATCGCTGAACTTGAAAAGAAGATACAGATGGATAAGTTGCAAAATGCCGGGGCGGATGATGCCGGAAAAGTTACAGGACGCACTCAGTCCGGTGATATTGCTGACAGCTATGCGCTGTGCCTTGGCGGTGGCGGCGGTAAAGGAGCGTACCAGCTCGGGGTGTACAGAGCACTTGCAGAGTATGGACTTATGGACAAGGTTACAGCCATATCAGGAACTTCCATAGGTGCGATAAATGCCGTGCTCTTCGCGTGCAATGATCCTGACAGAAGCGAGGAGGCATGGAAGAAAATACATTTTGAGACGGTGTTTGACGTTGATCCTGATCTGATGTTCAATGATAAGCCTGGATTCATGTCACGCAGAGAGATGATAAGGCTCATGGACAGCTATGTGGATTATGGAAAGCTGTCTGATGGACAGGTCACCGTGTATGCAGCCATAGCTGAGTGTGTGCAGGAGGGCGAAAGACAGGCTGAGTATATAAGCCTTGCAGGAATGGATGCGGAGGAGATCAGGACAGTTGTCATGGCATCATCCACCCTGCCTATGCTCTATGAGTCTGTGACTTATAACGATAAGGAGTATTGTGATGGTGGTCTCGCCGACAATGTTCCGGTGAAGCCTCTGTATGATATGGGATATAGGAATATCATCGTGTGCGGACTCAACCCTGATTCGAAGAAGAATCTGTCGCCGTATCCTGATGCGGATGTCATAGAGATATATCCAAGCGTTAGTCTGGGTGATCTGATAGACGGAACGTTGAATTTCACAGCAAATTCGATCAAGTTTAGAAGTATGCTCGGATACAGGGATGCCATGAGAGCCCTGAAAGTTCATTTTGAGCATGACCCCGATTATATTGCGGCTCTGGATCATTACAGAGACATTGATCTTGCAGATATACAGACTCAGATGAGGATGGATGCTGCGGATTCTGGTGTGAAAGATACTATGGATAACATAGGCAGGATACTTGGTAAGCTGGGTATAGATGAATAACTCCAGATGGATTTACACAGCTTTAAAGAAATAGATAAGGATACATAGAGATTATGAATGATTTGGAAAAAGTTATTGACGGCATAGATCTGGGACTTCCAGCCCCGCTTGAGGAACCGGAGAGACAGTATTACTTCATAAAAAAAGGCAGGGAGTATGTCACAGCAAGGAGCAAAGAACTGGGACGTGACCTCACCTGCTCCATACAGACATTTGGCTGTCAGATGAATGTCAGGGATTCTGAGAAGCTTGCCGGAATACTTGAGCAGATGGGATATGTTAGAACCGGGTCCGAGCATGCGGACTTTATCATATATAACACATGTACGGTGAGGGAGAATGCCAACAGAAAGGTGTACGGACATCTGGGACTCATGAAGCACCTCAAGGAGAAGAATCCTGAGATGAAGATAGCTCTGTGCGGATGCATGATGCAGGAGCAGCATGTGGTGACTACCATAAGCAAGAGCTACAGGTTTGTCGATATGGTATTTGGAACACATAATGTATACAAGCTTGCGGAGATATTTGTAAACAGGATAGAATCCGGAAGCATGGTCATAGATATCTGGAAGGATGCCAAGGAGGTCGTGGAGGATCTTCCTGCTGTGAGGGAGTTCCCATTCAAATCAGGTGTAAACATCATGTTTGGATGCAATAATTTCTGTACCTACTGTATAGTTCCATATGTAAGAGGCAGGGAGCGAAGCAGAAATCCGGAGGATATCATAGCTGAGTGCGAGAGGCTTGCTGACGACGGAGTGGTGGAGATCATGCTCCTCGGGCAGAATGTCAATTCATATGGCAAGAATCTTGAGCATCCGATCACATTTGCGGAACTGCTGAGGCGTGTGTGTGCCATAGAGAAGATACAGAGAGTAAGATTCATGACCTCACATCCAAAGGATCTGTCGGATGAACTGATAGATGTCATCGCGGAGAATCCAAAGATCTGCAGACATCTCCATCTGCCGGTACAGTCGGGCTCGACAAAGATACTGAATGCGATGAACAGACGGTACACAAAGGAGTCATATCTTGCACTGGTTGACCGCATAAGGGCAAAGGTTCCGGAGATATCACTCACCACTGATATAATCGTGGGATTCCCCGGTGAGACCGAGGAGGATTTCCTTGAGACCATGGACGTGGTTGAGAAAGTACAGTATGACACCGCATTTACATTTATATATTCAAAGAGAACAGGAACTCCTGCCGCCGGAATGGAGAATGGTTCCACAAAGGAAGAGATACAGGATAGATACAACAGGCTTTTAAGGCGTGTGCAGGAGATAAGTGATGTGAAGACCCTTGCGATAAAGGGGCAGACACAGCCGGTTCTGGTTGAGGGCTTTGACGAGAAGGGCGATGGTCTTCTGACCGGAAGACTCTCCAACAACATACTTGTCCATTTCCCTGGGTGTGCGGAGATGGTTGGAAAGATCCTGAATGTAAAGCTTGTTGAGTGTAAGGGATTTTATTACATGGGTGAATTAGCAGAATAGGAGTAGTTGAAGTGGCAGCATTAACACCAATGATGGCTCAGTATATGGAAGTTAAGAATCAGTATAAGGACTGTATTCTCTTCTACAGACTGGGAGATTTCTACGAGATGTTCTTCGACGATGCCCTGACGGCATCCAGGGAACTTGAGATAACACTGACCGGCAGGGACTGTGGTCAGGAGGAGCGCGCACCGATGTGCGGTGTTCCGTATCATGCTTGTGACATATACCTGAACAAGCTGATAGAGAAGGGCTACAAGGTAGCCATATGTGAGCAGATGGAGGATCCAAAGCTCGCAAAGGGTATAGTAAAGAGAGAAGTTATACGTATAGTTACGCCTGGTACAAATATGTCCCAGGCTATTCTTGATGAGACGAGAAATAACTATCTCATGTGTATATTTGGCTGTAATGATGAGTATGGTGTGGCGGTGTGTGATATCACGACCGGAGAGTTCAGATCATGTCATATCTCGTCTACATCCAAGCTGTACGATGAGATCAACAAATATTCACCGACGGAGATCATAGGAAATGAGGTTTTTCTGTCATGCGGCCTGAACTTTGATTACATGAAGGAGAAGATGAAGATAACGATATCGGAGGCCCCGTCTCATTATTTTAACGATGACACCTGTGAGGATTTCATCAAGAGACAGTTTAAGGTCGGATCAATAGATGGTCTCGGCATAGATGAGCAGGAGGATATGCTGCTGTCAGCGGGTGCACTTCTCCAGTATCTACATGAGACACAGAAGAACTCACTGGATCATATCAACAGGATAGATATATATTCCATAGAGGACTTCATGATCATAGACAGCTCATCCAGAAGGAATCTGGAGCTGACAGAGACACTCAGGGATAAGCAGAAGAGAGGCTCACTACTCTGGGTGCTTGACAAGACCAAAACGGCCATGGGAGCGAGAATGCTCAGAAATATGATAGAGCAGCCCCTTATCCACAAAGATGATATAGAAGCCAGACTTGACGCGATAACAGAGCTCAACGACTCTGTCATAACCAGAGACGAACTCCGTGAGTACATGAATACCATATACGATCTCGAGAGACTTATGACGAGGATATCGTTAAGAACAGCGAATCCAAGAGATCTTCTGGCATTTAAGACGTCCATACAGCTTCTTCCATTTATAATACAGCTTCTCGGTGAATTCCATTCGGATGAGCTTACCGAGATCAGGGATGGAATAGATGATCTGCAGGATCTCTATGACCTTCTTGACCGTGCCATAGTTGATGAGCCGCCTATACTTATCAAAGAGGGCGGAATATTCAAAGATGGCTATCTTGAGGACATAGACACTCTGAAGAATGCCACAACTGATGGCAAGAACTGGATCGCAGAGCTTGAGGCCAGAGAGAAGGAAAAGACTGGAATCAAGAATCTCAAGATAAAGTTTAATAAGGTGTTCGGATATTATTTTGATGTAACCAATTCATATAAGAGTCTTGTGCCGGATTATTTCATCAGAAAGCAGACACTTGCCAATTCTGAGAGATACACAACCGAGGAGCTTGACAGACTGGCTGGAGTTATACTCGGATCATCCGACAAGCTTGTTGCGCTGGAGTACAACACATATGTTGAGCTCAGGGACACCCTTGCTGCAGAGCTCACAAGGGTACAGAGAACAGCACACAGCATAGCCATGCTCGACGCTCTGTGTTCACTCTCATATGTGGCTGTTGCAAATGGGTATGTTAGACCCGAGGTCAATACAGATGGAGTCATCGACATAAAGGACGGACGTCATCCGGTCGTTGAGAAGATGCTGAACAACGATATGTTCATCACAAACGACACATATCTGAACAACCATGAGAGCAGGATATCGATCATCACCGGTCCTAACATGGCTGGTAAATCCACATATATGAGACAGACTGCGCTCATAGTTCTCATGGCTCAGGTTGGAAGCTTTGTCCCTGCGGCATCTGCCAATATAGGCATATGCGACAGGATATTTACAAGAGTGGGAGCTTCCGACGACCTTGCATCAGGACAGTCCACATTTATGGTGGAGATGAGCGAGGTCGCAAATATACTCAGAAATGCCACGAAGAACAGCCTTCTCATCCTTGATGAGATAGGTCGAGGAACAAGCACATATGACGGTCTGGCGATCGCCTGGGCTGTCGTTGAGTATATAAGCAACAGTGAACTGCTCGGAGCAAAAACTCTGTTTGCGACACATTACCATGAGCTCACGGAGCTTGAGGGTAAGCTGTCGGCAGTCAACAACTACTGTATAGCGGTCAAGGAAGACGGAGACGACATAGTGTTCCTCAGAAAGATCGTCAAGGGCGGTGCCGACAGAAGCTACGGTATACAGGTTGCAAAGCTTGCCGGTGTGCCGGATGTCGTTATAGCGAGAGCAAATGAGATATGTAATCAGCTTATAGACAAGGACATAACCACCAAGCTGAAGGAGATAAAGGTTACAAATGATTTCAAGCCGAAGAAAGAAGACACCCAGATGTCAATGTTCGGCTCACTTGCCGAATCACAGGTGATCGAGGACATAAAGTGTGTTGATCTGTCCAACATGACACCTATGAAGGCGTTGCTTTATTTAAATGAATTGCAGGAGCGACTTAAATAATAAGGAGCGATAAGTAATGATAAAAGTATTAGACCAAAATACGATTAACAAGATAGCAGCCGGTGAGGTTATAGAGAAGCCGAGCTCGGTCATCAAGGAGCTTGTTGAAAATTCCATAGACTCAGGTGCCACAGCGGTAACCGTCGAGGTAAAGGGAGGCGGACTGTCATTTCTCAGAGTCACCGACAACGGAGCAGGCATAAAGAAGGATGAGGTCAAGCTTGCATTCCTCAGACATGCCACAAGTAAGCTTGTGACAGTCGAGGATCTCCTGAGTATCTCTTCTCTTGGTTTCCGTGGTGAGGCACTTGCAAGTATAGCGGCGGTTGCACAGGTTGAGATGATCACCAAGACCGCTGATGATGTGACCGGTCTCAGATACCAGATACATGGCGGTAAGGAGATATCCAGCGAGGAGATAGGTGCTCCGGGTGGAACAACCATAATTGTCAGAAATCTTTTCTACAATACACCGGCGAGAAAGAAGTTCATGAAGACTGATGCCACGGAGACAAGCTATATCTACGATTTGATGTGCCGTATATGCATGTCACACCCGGAGATCTCATTTAAGTTCATTGCAAATGGAACAGACAAGCTGTTCACATCAGGCAATGGCAAACTCAGAGACATAATCTACCATATCTATGGAAGAGACATCACCTCAAATCTTCTTGAGATAAATGTGGAAAATGACTATATGAAGATCTCCGGATATATAGCAAGACCTTGTATATCAAGGGGCAACAGATCATTTGAGGGCTATTATGTAAATCACAGATATATAAAGAGTGCGGTGCTCACCAAGGCGATCGAGGATGCTTTCAGGACATTTGTCATGATACACAAGTTTCCATTCACCGAGATCAATTTCCAGGTGAGACCTGATCTCCTCGATGTAAATGTACATCCGACCAAGATGGAGTTGAAATTCGCCAACAGTCAGGATATATACAGCTTCACCTACAATGCCATAAGGGAGACACTGTTATTCAAAGAGCTCATTCCTGATGTGGCGCCGGGTAAAGATCCAAAGCCTGAGACCTTCAAGCAGAGGGATGTTGGCAAGGCACCGGAGGCGTTCGAGAATAAGAGGCGTGAGGCGATAGTCAGGGCGGAGGAGCGTACTGTACCGCAGAGTCAGCCTGAGCAGCTTCGTCCGGCAGAACCGCAGAGTCAGCCTGAGCAGCTTTGTCCGGCAGAACCACAGACATTACCACAGCCGGTCCGCCCGGTTATAGAGATCATAGATGAGACTAGCAGCTCAAACAATAAAGGATCAGACGTCATAGATAATAACAAGACGGAGAAGCCGGCAGGAAACTACATATATGCGGATAGAAAGAATGATCTGGGGAGATCTGTAGTACAAAACAGGAATGTGGTAAACGAGAGTCCGGCATATACAGCTCCGGCACCTGCTAGACCTTTGGTCACAGCGGCGACACCAGACTCAACAGTATCTGCAGTTTCAGATGAAGCTTCAGATACTGACTACGATGAAGAAGCCAGAAAAAAGTACGTCCAGCAGGATATGTTCCAGGAGAAGTTCCTGACAAGGGAAGCCCGTGCAAAGCACAGACTAATAGGACAGCTTTTCAAGACATACTGGCTCATAGAGTACGATGGCAAGTTCTTCATAATGGATCAGCATGCTGCCCATGAGAAGGTCAAGTACGAAGAGCTTATGGAGAATTACAAGAATAAGAAGATATACTCACAGTATCTTATGCCTCCTGCGGTCGTTACACTCAGTGCCGCAGAGATAGAGTTCCTTCATGAGAATATGGAGATGTTCGAGGCGCTTGGATATCAGATAGAGAACTTCGGAGGCAGGGAGTTTAAGCTGAACGCTGTACCTGACAACTTGTTTGGTCTTGATGGCAGAGAGCTTTTCATAGACTTCATAGCTGATGCGAGCAGCAGTGCGAAAAAGGTGACCGTAGACACATTTATACATAAGCTTTCCACCATGGCGTGTAAGGCTGCGATAAAGGGTAACACGGAGATAAGCTTCAAGGAGGCTGACGCACTTATAGATCAGCTATTAAAGCTTGAAAATCCATACACATGTCCTCACGGACGTCCGACTGTCATATCCATGACGGAGGCGGAGATTGAGAAGAAGTTTAAACGAATAGTGTAGGAGATTAACATGATGGATAAGAATATGAAACCACTGATAATCCTCACCGGCCCCACGGCTGTCGGCAAGACGGCACTGTCCATAGGGCTGGCGAAGGCGGTGGACGGCGAGATCATATCCGCTGATTCCATGCAGGTATACAGAAAGATGAATATAGGAACGGCGAAGATAGGGCCCGAGGAGATGCGGGGAGTGAGACACCACCTGATCGATATTCTTGATCCGGCAGAAGAGTTCAACGTTGTGCTTTTCAAGAAATATGCTCTTCGTGCTATGGAGGATATATATTCCCGGGGAAAAATTCCAATCATAGTAGGTGGTACCGGCTTCTATATCCAGGCGCTTTTGTATGATATAGATTTTGAGGAAAATGACAATGATATGTCATACAGGGAAAAGCTGCAGAACCTTGCAGATACCCACGGCAAGACATTTCTTCATGACATGCTAGCGGAGGTCGACCCTGAATCCGCTGAAAAGATACATGAGAACAATGTAAAAAGAGTGATCCGGGCTCTGGAATTTTACAAAAAGACGGGCATGAAGATATCTGAGCACAATGAGACGGAGTCCCAGAAGAAGTCACCATATAATTTTGAATATTTTGTGTTAAATGATGACAGACAGAAATTATATGATAGAATAGACAGACGGATAGATATCATGCTTGAGGCAGGGCTCCTGGACGAGGTAAAACTGCTTGTGAGCGAGGGTTACAGCAGGGAGCTGGTGTCCATGCAGGGGCTTGGCTACAAGGAGATAATCGATTATATTCAGGGCAGATGCACTCTGGATGAGGCAGTATATACGCTAAAGAGAGATACAAGGCATTTTGCCAAGAGACAGATCACATGGTTCAAGAGGGAAAAACATGTGACCTGGGTTGATAAAAGTGAGTACGACAGCGAGTCTGAAATATTGTCATTTATGCTGGACAGGCTTCGCGAAAAGGAGATTATACAGAGATGAAAGATATGTTAAAGGATTACTACAGATCACTGAATGTGGATGAAAAGGTGTTTGAATACTGCAACAGTGTGGAGGAGAAACTTAAGGATAGATTTGCAGCCATCGATGCTGTGAGTGAGCTTAACCAGCTCAAGGTCCTTAAGGCCATGCAGGACAACAGATTGTCTGAGGCACATTTTGCAGGCTCTTCGGGTTATGGTTATACGGATGACGGAAGAGATGCCCTTGAGAGGATATATGCAGACGTATTCCACACGGAAGATGCTCTTGTCAGGACACAGATAGTGTGCGGAACCCATGCACTCTGCACGGCCATGTTTGGTAATCTGCGCCCGGGAGATGAGATCCTTGCCATAGCGGGAAAGCCGTACGACACATTGGATGAGATCATTGGTATCAGGGAGTCAAGGGGTTCACTTGCAGAGTATGGTGTCACATATGCCCAGGTGGATCTGCTACCGAATGGAAACTTTGACATTGACGGAATAAAGAATGCGATCAATAGCCGCACAAGACTTGTGGAGATACAGAGATCTAAGGGATATGCAGTCAGAAAGACGCTGTCTGTACAGCAGATCGGAGAGGCCATAAAGGCGGTCAAGAGTGTAAATCCTGATATCATATGTATGGTAGATAACTGTTACGGAGAATTTGTACAGGATATAGAGCCGTCGGATGTTGGGGCTGATCTGGTAGTCGGCTCTCTTATCAAGAACCCGGGAGGCGGACTTGCACCGATAGGAGGTTATATATGCGGTAAGAAGGAGTATGTGGAGAATGCTTCATACAGACTCACGACTCCGGGACTCGGCAAGGAGGTTGGAGCCTCACTTGGCAATACAAAGGCTCTCACTCAGGGACTTTTCATGGCACCTACAGTTACTGCAAGTGCGCTTAAGGGTGCGATATTTGCAGCAAATGTATACGAGGGACTGGGCTTTAAGGCTGTTCCTGACAGCACAGAGGACAGATACGATATTATTCAGGCTGTTGAGCTTCAGACTCCTGAGAGGGTCGTGGCATTCTGTGAAGGAATCCAGGCTGCAGCGCCGGTTGACAGTTATGTAAGACCTGAGCCTTGGGACATGCCGGGCTATGATTCACCGGTCATCATGGCCGCTGGAGCATTTGTGTCTGGTTCATCCATTGAGCTCTCAGCGGATGCACCTATGCGCCCACCTTATGCGGTATATTTTCAGGGTGGACTTACATATCCCCATGCCAAGTACGGCATAATAATGTCATTACAGAAAATGGTAGAAAAAAACCTTATAGTATGGTAGATTAATTAGTCGGCCATATAAAATTTTCTCTGGAGCTTGGAGAGGCGGAAGGAGGAAATATGGATAAAAATTATTGCAAAGAGAATTTTGCAGGAGGACTTTCGGTCTCCATGAAAGAAATGTCGGAGACTGAGAGACCGTATGAGAAGAGCTTTAAGTATGGAGTTGAGGTTCTCACAGATGCTGAACTTCTGGCAGTCATCCTCAGAACCGGAAGCAGGAAGGCAAATGCGCTGTCCACAGCCTACAGGATACTGGATGCCCATCCGGTCCACAAGGGTATAGTGGGGCTTAATTACCTGACTGTGAGTGAACTTGAAGAGATAAGCGGAGTTGGAAAGGTAAAAGCAATACAGATGAAATGTCTGGCTGAGATATCCAGGAGAATGGCCAGGGCTTCATTTAAGCCGTTTTTGTCGTTCCAGTCCCCACAGAGCATTGCGGATTATTTCATGGAGAACACAAGATATCTCGAAAAGGAATACGTGTATCTCCTCATGTTTGATGCGAAGCATAAGCTCATAAAGGATGTCCGCATTTCAGAGGGAACAGTGAACAGTTCGATGTTATCTCCGAGAGAGGTGTTTGTGGAGGCGCTCAGATACGATGCTGTCTATATCATACTTGTGCATAACCACCCATCCGGAGATCCGACTCCGAGCGGTCAGGATATAGATATTACCAGAGAGATGGACAGAGCCGGGGAACTGATAGGGATAGAGCTTTCAGATCATATTATTTTGGGAAATAACTGCTATGTCAGCT
The DNA here is from genome assembly GCF_003603945.1 of Coprococcus sp. AF38-1. Taxonomy (NCBI): domain Bacteria; kingdom Bacillati; phylum Bacillota; class Clostridia; order Lachnospirales; family Lachnospiraceae; genus Coprococcus; species Coprococcus sp. AF38-1. Next base: position 207,776 of record NZ_QVGO01000005.1, on the reverse strand, counting down.
TAGCTGAGCGAGGTATTTTATAATGAAACGAAGACGAAATAGGAACAGAAAAAGAATAGAGATCACACCGAGATATTTTTTGCTTGGACTCACAGGCTTTTGCGTTGTGCTCATGCTTGTATCTCTTTTTGCGGGAGGCATATTTGCACCGGTGAGGAATTTTACCAACATATTTGTCCAGCCCATGCAGAAAGGGGTAAATACCATAGGCAGATGGGTTCAGAGCAAAACTGAGGCATTCCAGAATTATGACGCACTGTTAAAGGAGAATGAAACACTCAAGGATCAGCTTGAACAGAGTCAGAAGCAGGTGGCACAGTACCAGCAGAATTCGTATGAGCTCGAACGTCTTCAGGCACTTTATGAGCTTGATCTCCAGTATTCCGATTATAAGAAGACTGCTGCCAGGGTCATATCAAAGGATACCGGCGGATGGTTTCAGGTGTTCTATGTCGACAAGGGAACAGATGATGGTGTTGTCGAGGGCTGCAATGTCATGTATGGCAACGGCCTGTGTGGAATAGTCACAGAGGCCGGAAAGGATTATGCCAAGGTAAGAGCCATCATAGACGATACATCAAATGTAAACGGAATGATATTACCGTCAGAGGCTATTTGTAATGTTGAGGGAAGTGTCAGCAATTATGAGAATGGCTATCTTATCGCTGAAAACATTGACAAGGACGCAGAGGTCGGAGTCGGCGATCAGGTCGTCACATCCTATGTGTCAAGCAAATATCTGTCGGGAATTAACATAGGGTATGTAACAAAAATAGAGGAAGATTCCAACAATCTTACAAAGACTGCATATATCACTCCGGCATGTGATTTTTCAAAGATACAGGAGGTACTCATAGTCCTCCAGACCAAGAAAACTGTTTCGGAGTAGAAGTAAAGAGGTTAAACAGACATTGAGAAGAGTTATCACACTTGGATTATTAATCATAATATGTTTTGTGCTTCAGTCAGCACTTTTTCCATATATTTCAGTTGCGGGTGCGACTCCCAATCTGATGCTCATCCTCACGGTGTCCTTTGGACTTATGAGAGGTCGAAAAGAGGGAATGTTGGTGGGATTTTTCTGTGGCTTTTTATATGATCTGTACTTTGGCTTTGCCATAGGCCCTTTTATGATCATATATATGCTCATTGGATACTGTAACGGATTTTTCCACAGACTGTACCTCGTGGAGGATGTACTGCTGCCTATCATCATCATAACACTTGATGATTTCATATTTAATTTCATAACATTTATAATATTCTTTGTAATGCGTAACAGACTCAGTTTTGGGCTGTACATGAAGGATATTATTTTGCCGGATATGATATACACAGCCATACTTACGATGATAGTATTCAAGCTGTTTGTCTTTATAAACAAGCGGCTGAAACGCGCTGAAAAAGGAAGTGAGACATAGTGATCAGAGATATATTAGAGATAATCAAAGATTTTATAGTAGAAAAGTTAAAGAGCCGTATTTTTTATGTCACTCTGTTTTTTTTGTGCCTGTCAGGCGTGCTTGTGTACAGATTGTTTAATCTTCAGATCATAAATGGAGAAAAATATCAGTCCAGCTTCCAGTACAAATCACTTAAGACGGTGTCGGTCAAGGCCACCAGAGGAAAGATTTACGACTGCAACGGAAAACTGCTTGCATCTAACGAATCTTCATACAATCTGAGTTTCACCAGCAATGCAGACCTCACTGAGGCGGCAGACAAGAAGAATATGTCGGTCAATGAGCTAAGAAATGAGATAGTTTATAAGACGATACTTATACTTGAGCAGAATGGAGACAGTCTGTCCGTGGAGCTTCCGATCAAGCTGGATGCAAATGGCAACATGAAATTCACGATAAGCGGCTCACAACTCAATACATTTTATATGAATGTTTATGGTGCAAGCTCAGTTGAAGCCCTCACCGATGCACAGAAGAATGCTACAGCAAGGGAAGTATTTGACTATATGAGAAGTGATGAACTTTTCAATATCTCGGGTGATTATTCGGATGCCTATGTGCTCAAGATCCTTGCCGTGAGATATGAGGTATGGCTCAACAGATACCAGCAGTACATGACAGTGGATATCGCCAACAATATAAGTCAGCAGAGCTATGCTGCGATAACTGAGAATATGGATACACTGCTCGGAATGGATGTGAGTATTGAATCAAACAGAGTATACAATGATGCCATATATTTTTCGCATATAATCGGATATATCGGCAACATTTCAAATGAGGAGCTCGAGGAGTACAATGCGAAGCTTGACGAGGATCAGCAGTATGATTCCAATGATATGGTTGGAAAGCTTGGTTTGGAACAGTCGTACGAGGATCAGCTTCGTGGTGTTGACGGTTCCCAGAAGATGTACGTTGACAACATGGGAAAAGTCCTTGAGATTATAGAAAAAACAGATTCTGTTGCAGGAAACGATATTTACCTTACACTTGACTCTGATCTTCAGAAATACTGCTACAACGCACTTGAAAAGGAATTGTCGTATATTCTCCTTGCAAATCTCAAGAACGTGACGACATCCAAGGAGAAAGAGGATATACCTATAACGGATGTGTACTCGGCATTCTTTGACAACAACATTATAGACATAAAGGCCCTTAATGCTGCGAATGCAACTGACAATGAAAAGAATGTGTACAACACATTTGTATCAAGCAAGCAGTACACACTCAATGCGCTTTCGGACATTCTGAAGAGCAGTCACACGGAACTGTATAATCTTTCGGATCAGTACAAGGATTATATGGAGTTTATATGTGAGACGCTGAGCTCAAACGGCATATATGACAGCAGTGCAGTGGATAAGGACAGTGACACATATAACAACTATGTAAATGACAAGATATCATTATATGAGTATCTGAAATACTGCATAAGCCAGGGAGTAATAGACATAACCGGCATTCAGACAAGCAGTGATTATTATGATACGGATGAGATATACAATGTTATTGTCGATTATGTACTCAAAGAATTTGAGGATGACTCCGATTTCGACAAACGAGTCTTCAAATATATGATATTATCAGGTGAAATAACAGGTTCTCAGGTAATATACCTGTTATACGACCAGGGAATCCTTAATAGTACAACAGACGAAGATTACGAGGGATTTACGTCAGGAGTCCTCAGCAATTTTGAATTTATTTACAGAAAGATCAAAAAGCTTGAGATAACACCTGCCATGCTTGCTCTTGACCCATGCTCGGGATCCATCGTGGTGGTCGATCCGGCGACAGGAGCTGTAAGGGCTATGGTAAGCTACCCAAGCTACGACAACAACAAGCTCACAAATGTGATCGATCCTGACTATTATGCCAAGATAACAGAAGATAAGACGACCCCTATGTACAATCGTGCAACCATGCAGAGAACTGCACCGGGTTCCACATACAAGATGCTCATTGCTGCAGCGGGTCTGCAGGAGGGCGTTATAGACGTTGGATCAGTGATAACTGATTACGGTACATTCTCAAAGGTTGTTCCTTCACCGGCCTGCTGGCTCAGAAGCGGACACGGAACGCTTGGTCTCGCTGACGCCATAGAGGTATCGTGTAACGGTTTCTTCTATGAGGTTGGATACCGTCTTGCCACAGACAGCAAGGGAGTATATCAGGATGCACAGGGTATAGATAAGATACAGAAGTACGCTTCGTTATTTGGACTTGACCAGAAGTCAGGTGTGGAGATAGAAGAGATGGATCCGCATGTGTCAGATACTGATGCGGTACGTTCTTCTATCGGACAGGGTACAAATAACTATGCGCCTGTCCAGCTTGCCAGATATGTGACAACCATCGCCAATGAGGGCAACTGTTATGACCTGACACTGGTGAACGAGATAAAAAATATAGATGGAAGAACAGTGTATAAGAGTGACAACGTTCCTAAGAATACAGTTGATCTGACGGACAGCCAGTGGGCGGTCATAAAACGGGGAATGCGTCAGATGGTAAGTGACCACACAAGTCCATCGGCTCTTATAAATCAGATAAATGTCAATGTTGCCGGCAAGACGGGAACAGCAGAGGAGGATACCACAAGGCCGGATCACGCATTGTTTGTGTCATTTGCGCCTTATGAGAACCCTGAGGTCAGTGTAACATGTGTTATTCCACATGGATATACATCGGGTAACGCAGAGGAGCTTGCCGGAATGGTGTACGCATATATGTATGACCCTGACAAGCTTGATACGCTTGACATAACAGGAAACAACCAGATGTCAGATTAATTGAGATACCAAAGATATATCACAGAACCTGTGTGTAGGAAATAATATGACAGGAGCAGATGATATGGATGGTATGGACAGATTATCAATCAAGGCAGACAGATCAGGCATAGTTGTCTATGTACCGGCGGCTATGTCTGTAAATGATATCTGCTGCGATCTGTATTGCAGGATCCTCGATAATATAAGTGCCTTCCAGAAAAAAGGAACTGTATGTATATCTTTCAGGGGATGTACCCTGGAGCGTGGAGACACGGAGGAGATAATCAGTTTTTTAAACAGCATTGATAAGATTCATGTCAGATTTGCAGCTAAACCTGACATAGATCAATATACAGGTTCCGGTGTCCGGGATGATGGGGATCGTGAACCACAACAGGCAAAAGTCAGTATGGCTTTGCCGGATATGACTAAAACGCACAGTGACAATGAAAGACCATATATCTTCCGCGGTGACATAGGGAGAAAGCAGACCCTTGAGATCAGGGGAAATGTCATTATCCTCGGAGATGTTGCCAGGGATGCCAGGGTTGTATCCGGTAAGAATATCGTGGTCGTTGGGGAACTGGCGGGAGCTGCCATAGCGGGTAAGCTGGCGGCTGGAAACAATTTCATAATAGCGATGAGAATGTGCCCACAGCTTTTGCAGATAGGAAAAGCGAAAAGTACAGGAATCAGACTTCCGGGTGCAAAAAGAATGCCAATGATAGCTACGAATGATGAAGGGATCATAAATATAACCTACATATGATAGTAAATTTAGGAGGATTTTTATTATGTGTGAAGTTATTGTTGTTACATCAGGAAAAGGCGGAGTTGGCAAGACGACCACATCGGCGAATATAGGAACCGGTCTTGCGTCCCTCGGGAACAGAGTGGTGATGATAGATACAGATATAGGTCTCAGAAACCTGGATGTTGTGCTTGGCCTGGAAAACCGCATAGTCTATAATCTGATAGATGTAATAGAGGGAAACTGCAGATATAAGCAGGCTCTTATAAAGGCGAGGAACTACAACAATCTGTACCTGCTGCCTTGCGCGCAGACCAGGGATAAGACAGCGGTCAGCCCGGAACAGATCATCAAGCTCATAGACGAGATAAGAGACGAGTATGACTACATAATCATTGACTGCCCGGCCGGTATAGAACAGGGCTTTAAGAACGCCATAGCTGCTGCTGACAGGGCTGTCATAGTGACAACTCCCGAGGTCTCGGCCATAAGGGATGCAGACAGGATAATCGGTCTGCTCGAGGCGTATGGAATTGAAAAACAGCACCTCATAATCAACAGGATAAGATATGATATGGTCAAAAAGGGCAATATGATGTCCGTCGATGATGTGGTTGATATACTTGCAGTGGATCTGCTTGGAGTAATCGCCGATGATGAGGACATAGTCATATCGACAAACAAAGGAGAACCGGTCGTGTGCAGCAACACTAAATCGGGACATGCATATATGAATATATGCAGAAAGATAGTGGATGATTCCCTTGAAGTTGAAGATTATTATTCAGGGAAGAACCGCTCACTGCGTTCGCTTTTCAGACGTAAAAGAGCCTGAAGGGAGGAATATGGGGATGAATAAGATATATTTATATAACACAGGAAGTTATGCCAAAGAAAGGCTTATAAGCATGCTGGCTTCAGACAGGATAGGGTGTAATCCGGATTTCCTGGACGATATGAAGCATACCATAAAGCAGGAGATAGACAGATACATCAATGTAAAGGAATCAGATATCGATATCCAGGTCAAGGAGCGTATGCTAGTGGCATATATTCCATTGTTAAGCGTGGATACAGAGAAGAAGGATAACGAATATACATACAGAACAATAGGACGAGGATCAGTGAATTATGAACTTATTCAAGAAGGATCAACTGAACTTAAAACAATTCAGTCTTGATCAGGATCAAAAAAAATACAGTATACTGGATTACAATTTCAAATTGTTTTTCCTGATAATAGCAGCCATGGCCATGGGTACTGTGATCATAGTGAGCGTAGATGAGACAAAACTCACAAAGCAGTTGATCGGTGCCGGGGTGTGTATACTGGGAATGATAATAGTATCACTCATAGACTATAATTTCATATGCAAATACTACATGGTACTATACGCTGCAAATATAGTGCTGCTGGGACTTGTACTGGTGGCAGGATCAGGTGCGGATTCCCATGGAGCCAGCAGATGGTTCCAGATATCCGATTCATTTACCATACAGCCATCGGAGTTTGCCAAGATAATACTGATAATCTGCACGGCTGTTTTTCTTGAAAAACATGCGGATGATCTGAACACGGCAAAGACGCTGCTGAAGCTTGCAGCTTTCCTTGCAATACCGATCGGACTTATATTTGCCGAGCCGGATCTTTCAACCACGATATGTATATGTGCAACATTGTTTATAGTCATATTTATAGCGGGGCTCTCACTCAAGATAATAGGTATTGCGGTACTGATACTCATACCATTCTTTGGAGGCTTCTTCTGGTATATCCAGCAGGACAACCTGCCTCAGTTTCTGAACGGATATCAGAGACAGCGTATACTTGGACATATGTATGGAGGCGGATCCACCCAGGATCAGCAGAACAACTCGATCATGGCCATAGGATCGGGACAGTTGACCGGTAAGGGGATCAACAGCTCTGATGTGGCAACCGTAAAAGATACAAATCTCATATCTGAGCAGCAGACAGACTTTATATTCTCGGCAGTGGGAGAAGAATTAGGTTTCATCGGAAGTGTTATTATTATTGCAATTTTACTGCTCATAGTGTTACAATGTATTAGGGTTGCTAGGCGTTCCGGTGATAAAAAGGGAATGTATATAGCAACAGGTATGGCAGCACTGGTCAGCATCCAGTCATTTATCAATATTGGTGTTGCCACATCCATACTTCCGAACACGGGATTACCTTTGCCATTCATAAGTTACGGACTGAGTTCACTCGTCAGTTTGTGTGCCGGAATGGGCATGGTTCTCAATATAAATTTGCAAAAGAAAAAGTATTAGGAGGATTTTCATGAATATTGGTTTGATAGCACATGATGCTAAGAAAAAACTGATGCAGAACTTCTGTATAGCATATAGAGGAATTCTTAATAAGCATGAGCTTTACGCAACAGGAACTACCGGAAGACTTATTGAGGAGGTTACCAATCTTACAGTTCACAAATATATTGCAGGACATCTTGGCGGTGAGCAGCAGCTCGGATCACAGATAGAGAACAATGACATCGATATGGTCATCTTTCTGAGAGATCCGCTTCATCCAAAGAATCATGAACCTGATATAAACAACATATTTACATTGTGTGATACACATAATATTCCGCTTGCGACTAATCTGGCAACTGCCGAGCTTCTTATACTGGCACTTGACAGAGGAGATCTTGACTGGCGTGAATTCTACAAGTAAATATATTTCAGCACCGTTATCAGGCTGTTGAATATATTTCGGAGGTTATATTATGTTTAATCAAAGCAGAATAGGAAAATACATGCGAAGAAGTATCTCTTTGATACTTGTGTTGTCGATGGTCCTTCTGACCGGCTGCGGAAGCAAGACCTACAAAGCTGGAAAACAGCTCGACATAGGTGTGTTGCCTGATCTTCCGGTGTATGGGGAGCTCGGAATGGCATACGATAACGCTGTGATAGCACAGGGCGAGGAGATAGATGCCGCAAACTACAACGGATGTTATGCCGCTATGCTTGTCGATGAGACGACCAAGGATACCATAGTGGCTCATAATGTACATGGAAAGATATATCCGGCAAGTATGACCAAGATCATGACAGGTATACTCGTTATGGAGAGCATAGAAAAGGGAGATATATCCCTTGACGATGTGGTAACTCTCAACAGAAAGGTCACATTTGACGATTGGGATGCCATGGCCAGTGACCTGGTCGGAGGCTGTAGCCTGACGGTCAAGAACCTGCTGTACGGTCTCATGATAACATCATACAATGACTGTGGTGTTATACTTGCAGAGCTGATAGCCGGCAGCGAATCAGCATTTTGTGACATGATGAATGAAAAGGCGAAGGAGATCGGTGCGACAAATACCCACTTTGTCAACTGTCACGGACTTCACGACGATGACCATTACACTACAGCGTATGATCTGTATCTTATAATAAAGGAATTTTCAAAGCATGACCTTGCGTATGTGATAGATTCACTTGATACATATGATTTCACATACACGGATGCAGATGGCAATGAACAGGTGGTAACCATAGAGCCGACAAATGAATTCTTAACTGGTGAGGTAAATCTTCCAGATGGATACTCGATAGGTTCGTGGAAGACCGGAACCACAGAGGAGGCACTCAACTGTCTTATCATGGAGCTTAAGAACGATTCCACCGGTGAAGAGTATATTGCTCTTGTAGCCGGAGCAGATGGAAAAGAGGCACTGTACAGCGCCATGACTGAACTTATAAATAAGGCAAAGTGATGTGTGTATCTGACATATATGATACGGACATTATTTGTATAAATTTTACATCAAGATTCAGGAGGCATGAAAAATGATTCACATTATTGCAGGAGATAAGGGTAAGGGAAAGACAAAGGCACTGATAGATAAGGTCAACAATGAAGTAAAGGTTGTTTCCGGTACGGTAGTATTTCTTGATAATAACAACAAGCATCTCTATGAGCTCAGCAACAGAGTCAAGATGATCAACTGTACAAGCTATGGAATTAGCAAGCTGGATTCGTTCACCGGATTCGTGCGAGGAATAATCTCCCAGAACAGTGATATTGAGAAGATTTATATAGATAATTTTAAGACGGTTGCATACGTTGGAGAGTCACATATCGTTGAGGCATTGGACGAGATAAAGAACATATCCGATATGTTCAATGTTGATATAGTGATCTGTCTGGCAACAGATGTCAATGACGTACCAGAGGATTTCAAGGACTGCGTTATTGCGGCATTATAAGCTGGATGCCGCCTTATATTTCAGATAGAATGTGGTTGGCATATGTATGTTGCCAGCCATTTTCTGTGCCAGAGTAAATTACGGGAGACATATTATGGCGACAATAAAACGAAAAAAACAAAAGACAAAGATCGAACTTCCAAAGCTCAAAATGCCGGGCTTTGGAACATTCCTTTTTGCATTCGTATTCATATATATACTCATCAGGGTCGTTGCGTATGTTAATGATTCTGATCCGATAATATTCACGGTTGAGCAGAGTACGTACGATACTGATTTCACGGCTACAGGGCTTGCGGTAAGAAGTGAGACTGTCATAACCGCCTCGGCGACGGGAACACCATGCTACTATATAAGAGATGGCGAGAAGGTATCCAAGAGTGCAAATATATATGCCATTGACAGCTCGGGCTCCATGCAGGCAGCAATGAGCGACATGCAGGAGAATGGTTCAGCACTTCTCACGAGCGCAGATTACACAAGTCTGAACAATCAGATAAAGATGTTCAAAAATGGATTTTCGGCATCCAATTTTGGTAATGTATATAATTTCAAGACAAGCATCGACAACAAGCTTTTAGAGCTCTATGAGGAGCTTGCTCTTGAGCAGGTCAGCAATGGTTCTTCATCATTTTCACTTGATGCCCAGAAGGCACCATTCAGTGGACTTGTCACATACTATCAGGATGGATATGAGAGCGTCGATGTGAAGAATCTTACACCTGAGCTTTTTGATAAAACTGTGTATACAAAACAGTCACTCAAGTTAGATGGCCAGGTTTCTGCGGGCAGCGCTGTATGTAAGCTTATCAACGATGAGGAATGGAATATTGCCATATCGCTCAGCAAGGATGAATTTGATAAGGTTACACAGAATGAATACGCTTCATTTACCATCAATAATTCGAGCAGAAGGATCAGATCGACATACGATAAGATCGAAAAAGATGGTCATTATTATATAGTGGTATCATTCAACAAATATATCGCGCAGTATGTAAATGAAAGATTTCTGGACATCAACTTCATGTTTGAGGAATCCAGCGGTCTGAAGATACCGGCTTCATCCGTAATAACAAAGGATGTATATATGATACCTGTGGATTACCTGACAGGAGGCAGTGGTGATTCAGATCTGACTCATTTTAATCAGGTAACATATGGCAATTCGGGAAGCACTTCAATAAAACAGATATCACCGATAATATATTTTACCGACAAGAGATTCTGTTATGTTGATCCGTCAAGTATAGATTCAGATGCGGTACTGCAGAAGAATAATTCCAAGGATACATTTTCCGTTGCCACAGCCGCCAAGTATACGATGGATGGTGTTCTGTGTGTATCAAGAGGAACTGCGGAATTCAGAAGAATAGAGGTTATCGTATCGGGCGATGATTACTCGATCATCAAGCCGGATCTTTCATATGGAATATCCAGATATGACAGAATATTACTGGATGGACATTCCATGAAAGAGGGAGAGCTTATATATCAATAGTACAGACACAGGAGATGATAATATGCTTAAAGAAAATTACGAAAAAGTAAAAGAGAACATAGTCAGGGCATGTGAAAAGACCGGCAGATCACCGGAGGATGTTACTCTGATCGCCGTTAGCAAGACAAAGCCTTTGTCAGATATAGAGGAATTGCTCAGTGATACGGATGTCGTTGATTTTGGTGAGAATAAGGTTCAGGAGCTTGTTGACAAATACGAGAATGTCTCAAGACCTGTAAACTGGCATATGATAGGTCACCTGCAGACGAACAAGGTAAAATACATTGTAGATAAGGTGTGTATGATACACTCAGTTGATTCGTTAAATCTTGCCAAAACCATTGAGAAGGAGGCTGCAAAGCATGATGTCACAGTCAATATTCTCATTGAGGTAAATGTTGCACAGGAAGAAACAAAATTTGGACTGTCATGCGACGAGGTACTTCCGCTTATCCAGGAGATAAAAGATTTCCCTCATATCAGGGTTAAGGGTCTTATGACTATCGCTCCATTTGTGGATGATCCCGAGGTCAACAGGGTCTATTTCCGCAAATTGAAAGATTTATCACTTGACATACAATCTAAAAGCATTGATAATATCGATATGAGCGTCTTGTCGATGGGTATGACAAACGACTATGAAGTTGCAGTTGAAGAAGGTGCAACGTTGGTTAGAGTTGGCACAGGAATATTCGGTGCCAGAAATTATAATATTTAAAGGAGAACAATCATGGCAAAGGGAAATACAAAGAAAAGTTTTCTTGATTATTTCAAATTAAGTGATTCAAGCGACGATGACTTTGATGATGATTTGTTTGATGAAGATGAAGATGACTATGAAGATGAAGACGATATGGACGATCGCTTAGATGATGAGTACGATGATGAGGATGATTACGATGCGCCTCAGACAGAGTCCAGAGTGAAGGCTTCACCGCTCAAGTCCTTTAATAAGTACAAAGGTTCTGCATCATCTGACAATGGATCGGCCAGATCAAAAGCTGCAAGATCTTCTCATGGTCAGCAGTCAGGAGCAGGTAATGGAAAGCTCGTATCGATCAACAGCAGATCCAGAGCAATGGATGACAGTGAAGTATTTGTTATCAAGCCGGACGAGTTTGACGATGCGCAGATGATAATCGATCATCTCAATCGAGGACAGATAATCGTAATAAACATGGAGGATCTTGATCTTCCAACTGCACAGAGAATAGCGGATTTCATTGGAGGAGCAAGTTATGCTGTGGATGGCCTGTTTCAGGCTATTTCGGGCAACATATTCCTTGCCACACCTAATGGAACCTACGTATCTGGTGATTTAAGGGAGGAATTGGCTGGAGGATCTCTTCAGGGGGAAACTCTTTCAAGTAAGGCAACTTACTAATATATGTTTTTACGGGGGATTACATATGCTTACACCAGTTGATTTACAACAGAAGAAGTTCACGCATGGAATGGGATATGCGCGAAAAGATGTAGATGCATTTTTTGATATAGTTGTGCTCAGCTACACAGAACTGTATAAGTCCAATGCAGATCTTACCAATCAGGTAAAGACTCTGACTGACAGTTTAGTACATTACAGAACAACCGAGTCAAAGCTTCAGAAATCTCTCATGCTAGCAGAGAAGAATGCTGAGGAGTCTACAAAGAACGCCACTGATAAGGCGAGACTGATAGAGAATGATGCCAAGATCAAGGCTAATAATATAGTGCAGGAGGCCAGGGAGGAGCTTGAGCGCATAGAGGGAAGTATTGATGGAATAAAACAGCAGTACAAGGACTATGTATGTGCATTCAAGGCTCTGATGGAAGCCCATATGAATTACCTTGCCCAGAATCCTATCAATGAGGAGATGGGACTTAATTTCGAAGATGTATTAAGCGAGGGCAGTTCAAATGCTTCTTATTCACAGTCGACACAGAGCGCAGCCATGAATTCGTTTATGAACTCCTATGACGGCGATCCACAGGGCCGCGAGGAATCAACTCTCGGATCAGGAGGCGGCTCAGCCATGGGTGATTCAACACTTGGCGGCGCCGGTGGCGGAAGTGTTACAAGTGATTCGTCTGTATACACAAAGAATCTTGGCGGTAAGTCATTTGTTAATCCATTTGGAAACTAACAATATATTTTATACTAATGGAGAATGTTTATATGTGTAATGCACTCACAGTTCATCTGAATGATGAACCAATCTATGACATTTTCTTTGCAAACGATTTTAATTCCCTGCCTGAGCTTTTAGCCGGACAGGGAATTGCTGATAGAAGGGTATGTATCGTTACAGAGAGTAATGTTGCGCCTCTTTATCTCGATGAGATCAGGAATCAGCTTGATGGAAAATGCAAAGAATTGATATCTATTATATTTGAGGCCGGTGAGTCTCAGAAGAATCTTGATACAGTAAAGATGATCTACGAGAAGCTTATTCTTGCAAAGTTTGACAGAAAAGATCTTCTGGTGGCTCTTGGAGGCGGCGTGACGGGCGATATAACCGGATTTACTGCTGCAACGTATCTCAGAGGCATAGACTTTGTACAGATACCTACAAGTCTTCTGGCACAGGTGGACAGCAGTATTGGTGGAAAGACAGGCGTTGACTTTGATTCATATAAGAACATGGTTGGAGCCTTTCACATGCCAAAGCTTGTGTATATCAATGTGTCAACACTCACCACGTTATCCGATGAGCAGTTTATTTCGGGAATGGGTGAGATCATAAAACATGGACTCATAAAGGATTCTGCATATTTTGACTGGCTTATAGAAAATCACGACAGAATACTTGCAAGGGATAAGGATGTCCTGATGGAGATGATAAGGGTGAGCTGCAACATCAAGAGAGTTGTTGTGGAAAACGATCCTACTGAGAAGGGCGACAGAGCTCTGCTCAATTTTGGACATACTCTTGGACATGCCATAGAGAGATACCTCGACCTTAAGCTGAGTCATGGGGCATGTGTCGGCATCGGATGCTGCCTTGCGTCTGTTATCTCATACAACAGGGGTGACATCACAGAGGACGAGCTTCATAAGATCATACACGCATTTGATATGTTTGGTTTCCCTACTCTTGAGGACTACCCTGTCGATGCAGATGCTGTCATAGAGTACACTAAGAACGATAAGAAGATGGTTGGGGGCAAGATCAAATTTATTCTTCTTTACACTATTGGCGATGCATATATCAATACCGATGTCGTTCCTGATGATATGAAAAAGGCATTTGAGTGGCATTGATGTTCAAAGGAGGAACGGATATTATGAAAAAGAGAATACCGATGGCTATACTTGCCATTATTATTCTTACAGCTTTAGATCAACTGGTGAAACATCTCATATCCACCAACTTTCAGGTTGGACAGACAAGGAAAATAATTGACGGAGTTTTCCAGCTCAACTATGTTCAGAACAGAGGTGCGGCCTGGGGAAGTTTCTCAGGTAAGATCGTTTTCCTGCTTGCGATAACATTTGTTATCCTGCTTGCGGCTATATATGTATACATCAGGCTTGCAGGCAATCAGGAAAAGAAATATACACCGCTCAGGATATCACTGGTATTTCTCATATCGGGAGCTGTCGGCAATATGATCGACAGAGTTGCCCGTGGATATGTGGTTGACATGTTTGACTTCTGCCTTATTAACTTCCCGGTATTCAATGTCGCAGATATATTTGTCACATGCAGTTTTATTGTTATAGTTATTCTGGTGCTGTTCAAGTATAAGGATGATGAGCTCTCGGAGATCATACACCCAAAACAGACAGATGGACAGGAATAGTATATGGAAGAATATAACATCGAAGCCAGCGGCGACTGGGCAGGGAAAAGAATAGACAAGGTTCTCAGCGGGTATTTCAGCGATTATTCGAGATCTTTCATAAAGAAGTTATTTGATGACGGATATATTCAGGTCAACGGTAAGGCTTCAAAGCCGAGCTACAGTGTACGTACCGGAGATATTTTTGATATATCAGTGCCGGATCCGGTCAGCATTGACATTGAGCCTGAGAATATACCGCTCGACATCATATATGAGAATGATGACGTGATACTTGTGAATAAACCAAAGGGAATGGTGGTCCATCCGGCACCGGGGCACTACAGTGGGACTCTGGTCAACGGACTGATGTACCATTTTAAGGATTCCCTTTCCGGTATAAATGGAGAATTCAGGCCGGGAATCGTTCACAGGATAGATATGGATACAACAGGTGTACTTGTGGTGTGTAAGAACGATAATGCCCATAGATCACTGTCTGAGCAGCTTCACGAGCATAGTATAACCAGAAAGTATTATGCCATAGTCCATGGAAATATCGCACAGGATGATGGTACTGTGGATGCGCCGATCGGAAGAAGTCCTAAGGATCGGAAGAAGATGGCGATCAATACCAGAAATGGCAGACATGCCGTCACACATTACAGGGTTCTGGAGCGTTTTGGAGGAAAGTATACCTTTATTGAGTGTCAGCTTGAGACCGGCAGGACACATCAGATCCGAGTTCATATGGCATCCATTGGACATCCCATACTTGGGGATGAAGTTTATGGACCGAAGAAATGTCCGTTTAAGCTGCAGGGACAGACGCTGCATGCTGGTATTCTCGGTTTTGAACATCCCTCAACCGGGGAATACGTTGAGTTCAAGGCTGATCTGCCGGAATATTTTGAAGATCTTATAAAGAAGCTAAAACTGTTAAATTAATATAATGTAACAAACGAGTATAGACAATTGTCACATATTACGTGCAATTGTCTATACTTTTTTATTTACAGTTTATTGTATAAATGTTATAATAACCCATATAGGAATTTAAGTATTTTGTACATAAGTAATATATTTTGATATTTCTTACATGGAGAATACGAGAAGATGGGAGTGGTTACTATGGCAGAGAAGAAGATTATTACTATAGGTAGACAGTTCGGAAGTGGAGGCAAGCAAATCGGAGAAGCTCTTGCAGAAAAGATGAACATACCATTTTACGACAAGGAGTTACTTAAAGAGGCAGCAAAGAACAGTGGAATATGTGAAGAGATTTTTGACAGCTTTGACGAAAAGCCTACGAATAGCTTTCTTTACTCACTGGTGATGGATCCATATTCACTGGGATTTGGCAATTCAACAGAGCTTCCTCTCAACCACAAAGTTTTCCTTGCGGCATTTGACACCATCAAGAATCTTGCAGAGAAAGATGGTTCATGTGTATTTGTCGGCAGATGTGCTGATTACGCACTCAGGGATCTGGACAACGTGGTGAATATATTCCTGTATGCAGACATGGATGACAGAACAGCCAGAATCGCCAAGAAGTACAACATAAGTGAATCGAAGGCCAAGGATATGATCAAGAAGGAAGACAAGGCAAGAGCTTCATATTACAACTATTATACATCCAAGAGATGGGGCGAGATGAAGGGATACGACATATGTATCAATACTTCGAAGTACGGCATAGATAAGACGATAGATCTGTTATATGACATTGTAAACAATTATTGATCTCAGTCATGATTATTATTGAAAATTGTAATATATCATCATAATAATGTTATTATAAAATCTTGTATATAAAAAATGACAGTAGGTTGTTTGTTAAACGCTTACTGTCATTTTTGTTTTGTGATTGGATTTATTTTTTATATCCATAAGCTATTAATCAGTGCCTTGACCATCCGTCTATTCCGGCACCCTCGATGGAGGAAAATATACGATCTTTTACATCAGGCACGCGTACTTTGAGTTCGTCTATAATGTCTTTGCTTTCCTGACGCTTTGTGACGCCGTCAGCGGGACAAGGGTTCTTGCAGACTGGAAGATCGTTGGCGCGTGCAAATGCTCTTATTTCGCCTTCCAGGGCGTATATAAGAGGTCTTATGAGTGTGACACCTGATTTCTCCAGATGAGTGACAGGAGAGAAGGTGTGAATGCGTCCCTCATACAGCATGGACATCAGGAAGCTGTCTATAACGTCATCCTTGTGATGGGCATATGCGATCTTGTTGCAGCCAAGTTCTGCAGCACAATCATTGAAGGCTCCTTTACGCATACGACTGCAGAGTGAACATGGATTAGGTTCCTTCCTGTAATCGAAAACGATCTCGCCTATATGAGTTTTGCAAACCGTATAATTGACTCCAAGTGACTCGCAATATTCCTTAAGTCTGGACGTGTCAAAATCCTTAAATCCAAGATCTACGGTTATAGCTTCAATTTCAAATGGTATGGGATAAAACTTTTTCAGTTTGGACATTGCATATAAAAGTGTCAGACTGTCTTTGCCTCCGGATATTCCTATGGCTATCTTGTCACCGGGACTGATCATATCGTAATCAGTTATAGCTCGTCTTGTATATGATAAAAGCTTTTGTGATTTCATAAAAATACTCCTTAAGTTAACATAATATTATTATGGTTTAATTGTGCGTTTTTCACGAAGCTGTACTTCGTTTCTGAAACGACGTTTTCTGTCCTCATCCATATCAGCGTAGTGTTTTCTTGTTGTATTTACATCCGAGTGGCCTAATACGTCCGCCACCAGGTATATGTCGTCTGTAGCCCTATAAAGTTCAGTGCCAAACGTACTCCTGAGTTTGTGAGGTGTTATATGCTTTAAAGGAACGGAGGTAAGAGAGTATTTTTTTACAATATTCTCAACTGATCTGACAGATATTCTTTTTAATTGACCGGACAGAAATAACGCATCCTCATGGCCTTTTTCCGGTATCAGTTTTTTCCTTTCATCAAGATATTCAAGCAAAGCTTCACTTGCCTCATCACTGAAGTATACGTATGCCTCCTTGCCACCTTTTCGAACGATCTTAATCCGCATATTATCGAAATCAACGTCACGTATATCAATTCCAACGCATTCGGATACACGCATGCCGGTGCTGAGCATAAGTGATAAAAGCGCCAGGTCACGGACTTTATTTTTCTCATGATATTTTTTCTGGCGTTCAGTCAGGCCGCTGCCATACTCAACATTATCAAGAAAATCTGCAACTTCGTTTGGCTCCATTCGTATAATTTTCTTATCGTGTATCTTTGGCATGTCGACCTTTTCTGCAGCGTTTGAGCTTATACGGTCGTTTTTATACAGGTATGCAAAAAATACCCGGAGTGCAGATAATTTGCGTTTTAACGCCTGCTCACCGTTGGTGTATGTACGTCCGTTTTTAGTGTAAAGCTTCATGGCATGCAGGAACTCCTCGATGTCCTCGGCCTCAAGTCTGCTGAGATCCTCAGTAGTAATATCGAGTGGAGTTTTATCACGAAAGAATGGGTTATTTTCACATAAATACTCGTAGAATGTTTTTATATCCCTGGCGTAACCAAGGCGTGTTCTTGTGGATGTAGTATTCTCAATTCCACGAAAAGCGATCGTTGCGTATTGTGGTAACTCGGAAAGAATATCTCTGAGCAATAATATATTATTCTCATCGACCTGTTTGTTGTATGGCTTGGCTGGCATCGTTATATTTGAAACCTCCTGATATATGTTAATTTGTGGGCATATTCATGTATATGACTAAATGGATTATAGCATAATGTAATAAAATATGCTATATTTTTTCGTAAAACCTGAGTTTAGCGAATAGAAACATATAGACCAAAATACATTCCAACTGCACTGCTTTCACTGATTCTTACGACTCTCTAAGCAAAAATCTAAACAGAAAACGCATATAGAATCTATCATTTAATAGAATCTATATGCGTTGATCAAGAACATATAATTCCTTGTTTAATTGAGATCAGTCACTTCATAATATGGTATTACCAGGTTTGTTCCGGCTACTATCGATGAATCGTTGTTCAGATTGTTGATCGAGACAACTTCATCGATATAATCCTGGGTTGATGTATATTCATCAGTCATATACTTCTGAGCTATATCCCAAAGTGAATCGCCAGACTCAACGGATATACATGTGTAATACTTGGTGCTGGCATTGGTGGCATCAGCTTCGGATGCATCCATGTGTGTGATCGAAACATATAATACTGCTGCTATGATTATGGCTACAATTATTGTCACCTTTTTATTGCTAATGAAATTAAATAATCTATTCATCTCTATCCCTCCTGAACGTATGTTTGTTACTATGTTCGTATTATACCGAACAGATGTTTTGTTGTCAAGTGATTTTCGAACACTTGTACGACTGCAGTTCGTATTGTAACTCTGAATCCTTAATACTCCTATATTATGCACTATCAGGTGTCCATTTTTATTCCCACGAAAGAATAGATCCGGTCAAGAATATTCAAAACAAAGCAAAATTATAACAGAACATTCGTTTGCAATATCAGAACATATGTGCTATCATATTTTGTATATAACAGATTATGTTAAATAGAATTTATTTGTGGAGGTTCAATATACATGGGAAAAGGAAAGATATCTGATAAACAGACAGAGATTTTGGAATATATCAAGGAAGAACAGCTTAAGAAGGGTTATCCACCTTCAGTAAGAGAGATCTGCAAGGCTGTTGGACTCAAGTCTACATCATCAGTACATGCTCATCTCGCATCTCTTGAGGAGAACGGATATATAAGGCGTGATCCAACAAAACCAAGGGCTATAGAGATAATAGATGATGATTTTGCATTGTCAAGGCGTGAGGTTATTAATATACCTGTTGTTGGACAGGTTGCAGCTGGACTTCCTATCCTTGCCACACAGAATATTATGGATTATTTTCCTATTCCACCGGAATATTTACATAACACCAATAATCAGACATTCATGCTTCGCGTTAAGGGCGAAAGTATGATCAACATCGGAATCAACGATGGTGATCTCCTTATTGTTGAACAATGCTCTTCTGCTTCCAATCGTGATATTGTGGTTGCACTTATCGATGACGGGGCTACAGTAAAGAGATATTTTAAGGAGAATGGTCATATAAGACTTCAGCCGGAGAATGATTATATGGATCCAATTATCGTAGACCACTGTGATATACTCGGAAAGGTTATCGGATTATTCAGGCAGATGTAATTACAATATAATATAATAAATCCATTAAGAAAGAGATCCCCAGGTCAACATACGTCAGCAACATTTACGTATATGACCTGGGGATCAATTTATGTCATATTTTTTAAGAGGGGGCTTATTAAAAGTAAATTAACTTCAAAATAGTTAATTTATATCAATTTGTTAATTACATTATACCAATTAATTAGCTTATTTCAAGCCTAAATCCAAAAAAATAGACTAAAAAACCATAAAAAACAGTTTTTTAGTCTATTAGCTTAATGTATATTTAGTCTATTTTTAAGTAATCACATTTTAGTATATGTGCTTATCAGCATTCTGTTCTGCTATCTGTTTGAATTCCTTGAAATGAGCCTGGAATAATAATACCACCTTTGGATCAAACTGTTTACCACTCTGGCTTACTATCTCGGTATAAGCCTCCTCCATAGACCAGCCTTTCTTGTAGTATCTTGCTGATGTAAGGGCATCGAATACATCACATACAGCCATAAGCCTGCTGATATATGCGATCTCTTCTCCCTTCATATGCAGATATCCAGAGCCATCCCACTTCTCATGATGTTCCTTGGCGATCGTTCTTGCAATCTGAAGGATCTGTCCCGGACATTTTGAGAGAAGTGCGTCGCCATATAATACATGACTCTTCATAATGGCGAACTCCTCATCTGTAAGACGGGAAGGTTTGTTGAGTATTTCTTCGCTGATCATCAGTTTGCCGATATCGTGCATCATGGCTGCGGTTGAAAGCATGTCAACATAATCGTCATCAAAACCGGATGCCTTTCCAAGAACCTCCATGTATTTTGCAACTCTCTTGATGTGCTCACCTGTTGATTTTGACTTGCTCTCTGAGAGCTCGGCAAACGCATATATGAGTTCCTTCTGATTAGTCTTGACCTCTTCAGCATGGTCTATAACATTATTGAGCATTGTTGAGTTTCTTGATACTATGAAATATGATACAAATGACATGATAAAAATGGCTATAACACATGGCGCTATGACCAGTATCATATTGTCAGCAAAATCATCATGTGCGGGTGGAATAACAAGATCACATAATCTGTAATTGACTATATCTGCAGCGAATACACCGACTGTAGATAAAAGCGCAGTATAGAGAACCATTGTCTTGTTATAATAAAGGGAAGCTACAAGCATAGGAAATATCCAGACGATCATAGCTGTGTACGATAAAGTTGTATTGAGTATGGAGCATATGAGTACAGCCAATGCAATTACCACATATTTTATACATTTGCCCTCATTGTTCTTAAGTAGATCAATAAAAATCGTAGGTATAAGGGTCAGAATACAGCACACGCTCATGCATGAACACAGGATCACAATATTGCACTGTCCCCCGATATATGTAAATACCCAATATAGAAGTATCAATATCACGAAAAGCCTCATACATTTTGAGGCTATATGATTGATCTTTATATAATTATCACTTAAAAGTCTGTTACTCTCCATGCTTTAATCCCCAAATCTCACTTGCATCCAGCAAGCGTCTTAAAACCCCTGTGATCTCACGTTTTATAAACTGTCCGGAGATATCTGGTCTCCGTCGCTCCATATCTTTTCGATATTATAGAATCTTCTTGATTCTTCAGAAAATATATGGATTATTATATCATAATAATCCAGCAAAATCCATCCACCTTCAGAATATCCCTCCACTCCCTTGTGGGAATATCCAGCTTCGTGCATACTGTCCTCAACATTATCGCTGAGTGCCTGAACCTGTTTTTTATTTGTTCCGTCAGCTATCACTATATAATCACATAAGGTTGAAATTCTGCTTATGTCTATGATCTTAATGTCAAATGCTTTTTTATCCTCAAGAGCAGCACATGCTATCTTGAGCATCTCTCTGGAATCTGCCATATTAGTCCTCGCTGTTCAATGATGTATAATATTTATATGTCCGGACAGACATTTCGTCCGTGTCTCCACAGCTGCCACTGTCCAGATAAGTTAAAGTATTCTTTAATATGTGGGCCACCGAAGCGTCAATATCGGAGAATGCCTCATTTCTTATTTCATCTATCTCCGGCAAAGGCTTACGGTTCGGCTCTATATAGTCAGCCACAAAAACAATCTTTTCCAGAAGCGACATAGCCGGTCTTCCAGTTGTATGGAATTCTATAGCCGATCGGATGTCCTCATCGTCAACTCCGTATTTTTCTCTTGCGTAATATGCTCCCAGCTTTGCGTGTAAAAGCTCAGGGTTAGCAAATTCGACCTGGCTTATTGGAAGTCCGTGTTTTTTGCATCTTGCTATCTTCTCGTCTGCAGGCAGACATTTGGCGCAGTCATGTAGAAGTCCGGCAGTCAAAGCTTTGTTAACATCTGCTCCGTGAACCATGGCCAGGCAGCCTGATACATATTCCACACCAAGTGAATGTTCAAATCTTTTCTTTGTGAGCTTGTTTTCAAGGCGCTCACGCATCTCAAATCTGTTCATCTTATCTCCTATCTGTTGCAAATGTTCAAGTATAAGTAATATTCAATATATGTTGTTATACCTGCCAGATCAAACGTGATATAGACCATTGTCCTTGATATATGTTATCACGCTGTCGGGAACCATATCCCTGATATCTTCTCCTGACCGCACAGCAGCTCTTATATCACTTGAGGATATATCGTGCTGGTGGATGTACTCCCGGCGGATATCAGAAGCCGGAAACAGGCTGTGCAGGCTTGCTATCTTGTTGTTGATCATATCCTCAGGAGCTCCACTTCTTGTTGTGACAAGCAGCGTTGCATGCCTTGATATGATGTCAGGTCTGTGCCAGTGGTCAAAATACATAATGGAATCCCCGCCCATGATAAAATACCAGTGAACGTCAGGATATAACTCATGAAGGGCCTCAAGCGTATCTGAGGTGTATGTAATCCCGGGACGTCTGAGCTCAAAATCAGAATACTCCAACCCTTTTATGCCATCTATGGCAAGTTTTATCATGTTGACCCGGTGATCTGTTGTAACTTCGTTGGAAATATCTTTATAACCAGGCTTATTGTTGGGCATCACAAGCACTTTATCCAGTCTAAACTGTTCCAGTGCCTGTACGCCAAGCTCTATATGTCCATAGTGTATAGGATTGAATGTTCCGCCGAGTATACCTACATGTCCTGCTTTTTGTGCCAGCATGGCTTATTCCCCCTATGGAAGTTCGATCTTCTTATGTTCCTTTGACTCCTTGTACAGAACGATCTTTCTGCCGATCACCTGAACTACCTGTGAGTGTGTTCTCTCACCGAGCATAGCTGCTATCTCACGAGGATCGTCAAGACAGTTCTTGAGAACAGAGATCTTGATTAGTTCTCTCGCCTCAAGAGCCTCTGCAACAGATTCTGTGAACTCAGGTGTGAGTGATGATTTGCCTATGTTGAGTATAGGCTGGATGGTCTGTGCCAGCCCCTTTAAATATGCTCTCTGTTTGCTATTCATACGTGTTTATTCCTTTACTTATAATAATCAAATTCAAGGAAATACATTCTTACAGTATCTCCGTCTACACAGCCAAGCTCCTCAAGCTGTGCAAGTATTCCATTGTCTCTGAGGAACTTCTGGAAGAAATCAAAGCCCTTCTCAGATTCAAGGTTCGTATATCCGAGCATCTTCTCGATTCGTGGACCCTCGACGATATATACACCCTCCTCCTCGTCTGACTTTCTGACTTCAAATGGAAGCTCAGGATCATCCTGCATGGACAGATCTATCTCAGGTTCAAATTCGATGATCTCCCTTGGAGACTGCTTTACAAGGTCATTGACATACCAGAGAAGTTCATTGATACCCTTTCCTGATACTGCAGATATAGGGAATATCTTATATCCTTCATCCTCCGGGAATTCCTCCTTAAGCATCTCTATGACAGTCTCATAGCCCATATCATCCAGAAGATCGACCTTGTTGGCTGCTATAACCTGTGGACGGTTCTCGATGTCTTTATTGTACTTCTTGAGCTCTTCATTGATTACGTGGATATCATTGATCGGATCTCTTCCATCCACCGAGGCTGCATCCACGATGTGGATTATAACCTTTGTACGCTCTATATGTCTTAAGAACTGAAGTCCAAGACCTGTTCCTTCTGACGCACCTTCAATTATGCCTGGAATGTCTGCGATCACGAAGCCGTTCTTATCCCCGAGATCCACCACACCCAGGTTCGGAACTAAAGTGGTAAAATGATATGCCGCGATCTTAGGACGGGCATTCGTAACTCTTGCAAGGAAGGTTGATTTACCTACACTTGGGTATCCGACAAGTCCTACGTCAGCTATACACTTGAGTTCAAGATCTACTGTAAGCTCCTTGGCTGGCTGACCAGGCTGTGCATACTTTGGCGCCTGCATGGTCGAAGTTACATATGTTCTGTTGCCACGGCCACCACGGCCTCCTTTAAGGAAAACAACAGGTTCCTTCTTGTATGCCATATCGAGAATAACCTTACCTGTCTCTGAATCTTTGACAACAGTTCCAGGTGGAACCTTGAGCACGATATCGGCACCATTGCTGCCATGGCAGTTCTTCTTGCCGCCCTCTTCACCGTCTCCGGCTTTGTATTTTGTCACATGTCTATAGTTAGTGAGCGTGTTCATTCCCTCGTCGACAACAAAGATAACGTCACCGCCATTACCTCCGTCACCGCCGTCAGGACCGCCGTTTGGAACATATTTCTCTCTTCTGAAGGATACATGTCCGTCACCGCCCTTGCCTGATCTCACATATATTCTGGCTCTATCGGCAAACATAATATACCGCCTTTCTATGTCAGATATTCTATACCGAATATTCAATGTCTAAACTACCTGTGTCAAGTTCTGCAGATACATCTGCACACTATTTCATAGTATACCCCATATCTGCACTTTTGTCTGTAAAAAAAGACTGGAATAATAAAAATTACTCCAGTCTCTTGATAGTATTACTTATATATATCCAATATTACTCGTTAACTACTGGATAGATAGAAACCTGCTTCTTGTCTCTACCCTTTCTCTCAAATCTAACGATACCATCAGCTGTAGCGAACAGTGTGTCATCTCCGCCGATACCAACGTTAAGACCTGGATGAATCTTTGTTCCACGCTGTCTGTAAAGGATGTTACCAGCCTTTACGAACTGACCGTCAGCTCTCTTAGCGCCAAGTCTCTTGGACTCTGAGTCTCTGCCGTTCTTTGTAGAACCTACACCTTTCTTATGAGCGAAAAACTGAAGTTCCATCTTCATCATGTCAATTACACCTCCTTAAAGGTCATACAAATATAATCGCCATAGGATTCTTCGATTCCGGATATACCGATCACAAGCGCCTGCATCAAAGTCTGTGCCTTGATATCCGGCTCCTCTGTGAATATGAAATCCATATGTCCGCTCTCCTGATCGCAGTCAAGTGTGAAATTCACATCTGAAAGCTTCTCAACAGAGTTCAGGATGGTTATCGTGATCGCTGAAACTGCGCTACAGACGATATCTTGTCCAGGATCATCATATTCCGCATGTCCATCCGTCTTAAATCCTATATATTCCGAATTGCTGTTCTGATAAATAACTACATCAATCATGTCTTATAATCGATACAATCAATACCAATTAAGCGTTGATCTTCTTGATCTCAACCTTAGTATATGACTGTCTGTGACCATTCTTCTTGTGATAGCCAGTCTTTCTCTTGTACTTGTAAACAATAACTTTCTTAGACTTGCCTTCACCAACTACTGATGCTGTTACAGATGCATTAGCAACTGCATCTCCACACTTAACGTCTGAATCAGTGCTTACTAAGATAACATCATCAAATGTTACTTCGCTTCCAGCCTCTGCTGCGAGCTTCTCAACCTTGATCACGTCTCCTTCAGCTACCTTGTACTGCTTACCGCCTGTTGCTATAATTGCGTACATGGTTAATACCTCCTTAATCAAACTCGCCAGTTTTGGTGGTGTCTGTTGACACACTTATACCTAACTGTGCGGCATACTCATATAATCTACCATTGAGATGATTATTTGTCAATAATTTTCTGATATATTTTTACAATATTTTTTGATTTATTTTCATCAAAGCTTAACCATTTCGTGAAGCGGTCTCTTTAACTTCTTTCTGGTCAGCTCTATAAGTCCAAGCTTGGTGATATCTACGAATTTGGCTGGTACAGGATCGTCTGCCAGCTCTCTTATCAGGGTATCACGTATCCTGAGAATATCATCGGGATTCTTCATGTTTATAAAGTCTATGACTACTATCCCTGACAGATTGCGGAGTCTTAACTGACGGCAGGTTTCGATGGCAGCCTCGGTGTTGACCTTCAGCATGTGCTGTTCCATATCTCTGCCTGATATAGCCTTGCCTGTATTCACATCCACAACTACCATGGCCTCAGTCTGCTGGATTATAAGGTAGGCACCTGACTTAAGCCATACTCTCTCCTTTAGAGCTCCCTCCACTTCTTTATTGAGATTGTAGATTGCCGTAAGCGGACATGCTGTATCGGTATGAAGCGTTAAGTCTATTGTTCCAGGCTGTTTTTTCTCTATGTAATCCTCAAATACGTGGAATATTTCTTCATCATCGGTTACCAGTGAATCTAGCTTATTACTTCCCATGAAAGTAATGTTTTCTATATATTCCGGTGGATTCCGGTACAGACAGGAAAAGCATTTTCTGGTTGTTGCGGCCTTCAGGATCTGCGTGAGACGACCGCCCAGCTCATTCAGTTCACGTTTTATGAGTTCAGGGTCCGCATCCACAGCATTTGTCCTAATGATACAACCTATACCCGCCGGGAGGGTATTTCGCGCGATGTCCTTAAGCTCGTCCCGGAGCTTTCTGCTGCTTATCTTGTTCGATACACCGATCTGTTCCCCGGTGTGGACCACACAGTAATCCCCGCGGAGGGTGAGCTCCGATGAACCAACAGGGTTCTTGGTCTTGACTGCGTCACGGCTGATCTGAACGACTATCTCATCGCCGATCCTGAGCTTTGTGTGCTCCCTGCCATCGGCGTATATAATATCATTGTCATCCAGACTGTAGTAGCAGGGAAGTCTGTCACCGTAATCCACGAAGCAGGCATTTATATTGTTTACGATGTTGGCCACCTTGCCCACATAGATATTGCCGAGGACTGTACTGCCCTCTGACAGGTTAAGATCTGTGACTTTGCCATCCTGTATAACAGCCTGTAATATTTTGTTGTCGTAGTGTGTAACTACCAGCTTTCTCATGTGATATTCCCCTTATAATCTTTCAAATATACGGTCAGGCAGACTCTTAGAATGGTGAACCGGCCTTGTATAGAGGTATTATATTGCCATCAGGGCCATCCATGTACGTCTCCAGTCTGTGAATATGATAATGGAACTGGTTGTGACTGACACCCGCATACGCGCAGAGAGCCTGCATGACGAGCTCCGGCTTGAGGTTGTATTCACTTCCGGTTGACAGCAGCATATATATCTGATCGTCCCTCAGCTCGCAGGTCATGATACCAGGTTTTATATTCTCCTCGCGTTCGCTCTTCTTTGTTTTTTTCAGAATGACGATCTGATCCTGCGACATGAAGGATTCCACACTGTCCAGTATATTATGCCGTTCTTCAGTTCCTGCTTTGTCAAGGAATGAGATGACATAGTCCGATGCTGACACAACTGACATGGAGTTCTTTGCATCATCGGGAAGAAGTACACACTCAGTGACCTTCATCTCATCAACCGATACGGCATTCAATGCGTCGATCATCTCTCTGGATGTTGTAACGGATTCAAATTCTCCGTCAAAGTATTCGCCATCAGAAGTGATCCCCATGGCCAGCGGAGCGGCAAACGAGATGATCTGGTGAGGCGAATATCCCTTGGAATAGCTCACATCCAGACCGGCACGTCTTATCTCCTTCTGGAAATATCTCATAACGTCAAGGTGTCCTATAAATCTGAGGTTACCGAGCTTGGAGTATTTAATTCTTATTTTCAAAACATACACCTCCTCCAAATCTTGCGGCACCACAGCCGGAACACTGCTGTCTGCAGTTAGGGGTTACCTTTTCGTTCTGGGCGTTCTCCCACTCTCTCTCAAGGAACTTTCTTGTGACTCCTATATCAATGAAATCCCATGGAAGTATCTCATCAACACTTCTGTCCCTGTATGTGTAGAAATCTATATCCAGACCGTGCTTTGCCATGGCGTTGTCCCAGTTTTCTTTTTTGAAGAACTCTGTCCATGCGTCAAATATCTGACCGGCCTTATAGACATCATATATTACATCGCAGAGCTTCCTGTCGCCTCGAGCAAGCAGTCCCTCAAGTATGGTGATATCTGCTTCGTGGTACTGGAACTTAAGACTCTTATGGTTCTTCTCTGCACGGAATCTGTCCTTCACAAAGTATGCACGCTTGACAAATTCCTCAGGCCTTATCATCGGAGCCCACTGGAACGGAGTAAATGGCTTTGGCACAAAATATGATGCCGATGCGGTGACCATGACACGTCCATTTCGTTCTTCTCTTGGGATATTTGCAAAGAAAAGCTCAGTGATCTCCTCCGACAGGTCTGCAATCCCGGCAATATCGTCATATGTCTCAGTAGGAAGGCCCATCATGAAGTACAGCTTCACCTTATCCCAGCCGCCTTTGAAGGCCTTCAGGGCACCATCCATTATGTTCTCCTTTGTGAGACCCTTGTTTATAACATTTCTGAGTCTCTGCGTTCCTGCCTCAGGGGCAAATGTAAGTGAACTCTTCTTCACATCCTGGATCTTGCTCATGACATCCAGAGAAAAGGCGTCTATACGGAGCGATGGCAGAGAGATATTTACATGCTCATTGTCCATCTTCTCGATCAGGCAGTCTGTGAGTTCCGGAAGCTCCTCGTAATCACTCGACGACAGACTGCTGAAGGTTATCTCCTCGTGTCCTGTACTTGCCAGCATTTTCTCAGCATAGCCCTTTAACAGATTGACATCCTTAGGTCTGGTTGGTCTGTATATCATTCCAGCCTGGCAGAATCTGCAGCCTCTTATACATCCGCGCATGATCTCAAGAACAACTCTGTCCTGAGTGAGCTTCATGAATGACACAACAGGCTTCTCAGGGTATGTGACTTTGCTGTGATCCATGACAACCGTCTTGGTTATCGTGGCAGGCACATCTTCAAATCTAGGAGCAAATGAAGCTATCGTGCCATCTTCCTTGTATGTGACTTCATAGAGCTCAGGAACGTATAATCCCGGAATGTTGGACACCTTTATGAGAAATTCTTCCCTGGTCATATCAGAGTGCTTATACACCTTGTAAAGCTCCAGAAGTGCATCATATGATACTTCGCCCTCACCCATATAGAATATGTCAAAGAAGTCTGCTATAGGCTCAGGATTGTATGAGCATGGGCCTCCGCCTATAACAAGTGTGTCTCCCTTTTTTCTGTCTCTTGTACGGAGTGGGATTCCAGCCAGATCAAGCACCTGAAGAATATTGGTGTAACACATCTCGTACTGGAGTGTTATTCCAAGGAAATCAAAATCCTTTATAGGATCCTGGGATTCCAGCGCGAACAGAGGGATGTCATGTTCTCTCATCTCCGCGTCCAGATCAGGCCATGGCGAATAAACTCTTTCACACCATGTGTCCTCTCTCCTGTTGAACATATCGTACAGTATCTGAATTCCGAGATGGGACATACCTATCTCGTATACATCAGGAAAACACATGCAGAAACGCACATCAACCTTGTCCTTGTCCTTCATAACACTGTTGTATTCTCCACCTATATATCTGGCGGGCTTTTCAACCTTCATCAGTATTTCATCCGGTAAAGCTAATCTTCTCATAAAATAATATCCTTAAATAATTTTCTTGTGATCATATTATCTGATATCTCCAAATGGAAATATTCAATTACAGCAAAAGAGATGCGCACGGAATTTCCGTATTCAGTGCGCATCCTCTATATATCTATATCGTATCAGGAACTGTGATCCTATACCGCATTATCCAATATTAGTTTTTGAAACTATGGATAGGGGCTGGAATACGTCCACCTCTGTTGACAAACTTATCACATGCAAATCTGTTGACAGGCATGATAGGTGCGTATCCGAGAAGTCCGCCAAATTCAGCCTGATCTCCAACTGTCTTACCGATAACAGGGATAAGTCTTACAGCGGTTGTCTTCTGGTTGATCATACCAAGAGCCATCTCATCAGCGATAATTCCTGATATGGTTGCAGGTGATGTATCACCAGGAATTGCTATCATATCAAGACCTACTGAACATACACATGTCATGGCCTCAAGTTTCTCAAGAGTTAATGCTCCTGCGGAAACTGCATCGATCATTCTCTGGTCCTCAGATACAGGGATGAATGCACCGGAGAGTCCTCCGACGTATGATGAAGCCATAACTCCACCCTTCTTAACCTGATCGTTGAGGAGCGCAAGTGCTGCTGTTGTACCAGGAGCTCCGGCGTATTCAAGACCGATCTCCTCGAGAATCTCACCTACACTGTCTCCGACTGCAGGAGTAGGGGCAAGTGACAGGTCAACTATACCAAATGGTACGCCGAGCATCTTGGATGCCTCTTTTGCAACGAGCTGTCCAACTCTGGTTACCTTGAAAGCTGTCTTCTTGATGGTCTCGCAGAGTTCCTCAAAGTTTTCTCCTCTTACCTTCTCAAGGGCTTTCTTTACAACACCAGGGCCGCTGACTCCGACATTGATGACACAGTCTCCCTCGGTAACACCGTGGAATGCACCGGCCATAAATGGGTTGTCATCAGGTGCGTTACAGAATACTACAAGCTTTGCACAACCGATGGAATCTGCTTCCTTGGTGAGCTCGGCAGTGTCTTTGATCATCTCTCCGAGAATCTTGACTGCATCCATATCTATACCGGTTTTGGTTGAACCTACATTTATGGAGCTGCACACCTTTCCTGTGCTTGAGAGTGCTTCAGGAATTGAACGGATAAGAAGCTCATCAGCAGGAGTCATGCCCTTATTTACAAGCGCTGAATATCCTCCGATGAAGTTGACTCCTATGGTGTCTGCAGCCTTGTCAAGAGCCTTTGCGATCTTTACAAAATCTCCGGTGGTCTTACATACGGAACCACCAACCAGTGCTATAGGTGTTACAGAAACTCTCTTGTTGACGATTGGTATACCATATCTTCTTGATATCTCCTGACCTGTTGATACAAGATCCTTGGCATATGTTGTTATCTTGTTATATATCTTTGTACATGTATCATCCACATCTGTACCTACACAATCCAAAAGACTGATTCCCATTGTGATGGTACGAACATCCAGATTCATGTCTGAGATCATCTTGTTGGTCTCGATTACTTCATTTATGCTAATCATGTATATCCTCTTTTCTGTCTGTCAGACTGTATATTATTAGATTCTGTGCATTGTCTCAAAGATCTTCTCGTGCTGTACCTTTATCTGTACTCCAATCTCTTCTCCGATCTGTCCGAGCTCTGATGCGATGAGCTCTGTTGATTTGGATGACTCCTGTGTATCAACCACCATCATCATGTTGAAGTACCCTGCAACTATAGTCTGTGATATGTCAAGTATATTGATCTGGTTGTTTGCCAGATATACACATACCTTAGCTGTGATTCCCACGCTGTCCTTACCTACTACAGTTATGATTCTCTTTTTCATTTCATTTATCCTCCTTGTTGATGATGGAGCCTGTACATACAGAACCCATCTTTATTCACTCCTAAAAATCAGCCTATGCCTCTATGGCAGCCATAGGCATGTCTCTTCTGGCTACTGCCAGCCCAAATTCCCTTACATCGTTGGCGTATGAATTGTTTTCAAGCTCCAGCTTGACTGTCTCGTATGCCAGCTCTTCAAAATTGTTCTCCTTGCTCAGATGTCCCAGAAGGATACCCTTCACATGGTCATTCAGAAGTCTGTATATGAGCTGCCCTGACAATTCGTTGGACAGATGACCATAGTTGCCAAGGATTCGTCTCTTGAGATAATAAGGATATGGTCCTGCCTCAAGCATTCTGACATCATGATTGGCCTCAACTACCATTATATCTGAGTTGTCAAGCTTATCTACAATATAATCATTATAATTGCCCATATCAGTCGCTATGGACACTTTTTTGCCATCTCCATACAGGCTGTAGCATACCGGATCCGCTGCGTCATGCCAGATGGATGACGGATCAACGGTTATATCCTTTATCAGTATCTTTTCATCAGGACGAATCTCATGAAACAGTCCCTCATCGATACTGCCAAGGGAGGTCATCTTCTTCATCTCAGCTATGGTTCCTGCAGTGGCATATATAGGAACACCGTGCTTTCTTGCCAGAACACCTATGCCCTTCACATGATCTATATGCTCATGCGTTACAAGAACACCATCGAGTTCAGACGGCTTTATTCCCTCATCCTTAAGGGCGTTTTCAACCCTCTTGCAGCTTATGCCTACATCCACAAGAAGATGGGTATCGCTATTGCCGACGTAATAGCAGTTACCGCTGCTACCGCTTGCTATACTTAGTAATTTCATAATCTACTCTTCTGTTGTAATTTATTTGTACCATGTGACTGTGCGGTCCATGGTCTGAGATCCATATGACTGTAATATCTTCTGTCAAAGCCCTCAAGCTCACCGAGATTCGCAGCAGTCAGGGTCTCTTTAAACGCATATATTCTATCAATAAAACTCTTATCAATCAAGCACTTATGTGCTCCGTGCAGGGATGTATTTCCTGCAAATTCTGATTTTTCCTGAAAACTGTCCGGAAAAAGTCCAAGGCTTACCGCACTTGATATATTAAGACTGCACCCGAAGCCTCCTGCCAGATATACACGTGATACGTCCTCTGCCGTTATCCCCGCCATATCCATGAGGGATTCTATCCCTGCACATATGGCTGCCTTTGCAAGGAGAAAGCTTCTGATCATATCCATGTCAATTGTCACTCCACCCGCAAGTCTGTAGCCTCCGTCTATATACTGATCAACCAGGACTCCATCGTCATTCACTATGTGTAGCAAATTAAGTCTGTTCAGCAGATCAAAGGCTGTGGTTGGAGCTGCAACACCTCTCCTCAGCATTCCCTCAAATGCCGGACCACATGCACATGAGGTGGCATAACCGATGCCCTGCTTTGCAAGTATGAGTTCTCCGTTTGTTCCGAGATCTGCAAACAACTGATATTTGTCAGACCTGTCAATGTTACAGACGACTGCACCGCACAATGCGTCAGCTCCAACAAATGCGCTGAGATTAGGAAGACATGTGACTTCCGCACTGCAAAATCTATCATCATCAAAGAAATCCTTCCCTGATACTGTTATACTGTCAGGATTCCTGATCTCAAATGGTGCATGCCCGAGATTGTCCAGAAGCAGCCGCTCAAGTATTGCATTCATGGTGGTGTTTCCGGAAATAATTATCCTTGATATATCTGCAGGGGCATACCCCATTCCGGCCAACTCTGAGGAAATCCTTGTGACTACTGAGCTTCTGAGCTTTGCCAGTCCATCTTCTGTGGAGCCTGTTCGGATCCTCGATATGACATCGCTGCCATATTCAATCTGCGGATTCATAAATCCACATCTGCCCGTGACACTTCCATCAGACATATCTATCTGTTCTATGGCGATGGTGGTGGTGCCTAAATCTATAGCTATGCCTATACCACAACCATCGCCATTATATACGTTGTTGGATTCATCAGCACCCTTGTACGAAGCAAGGACTGACATGTTATCCTCACCTATGGTTATCTGTATGTTATCAGTGATAGTGTAGGTACAGCTTTTTACCGTGCCCGCACCTTTTACATCCACCAGACATCTCTGACACCTTCCAAGACCTCCGCAGTTTCCACTGAACACATATCCGGCGCTGCACAGCACCTTGAACAGATTGTCACCGCGTCTGCAGGCGATTATTTTGTTGTCATTTACGGTTAAAGTGAGTTCATCGTTAATCATCGATATCAACTACAATTAATTGTATATTCCCTTTGTCATGACTTCCTTTGGCTTGTAGCCCTTATCAGCAAGTGTGTTGATGATGAGCTGCTTGTGCTCAGGGCCAAATGCCTCCATAGTGATAACAAGCTCAACTGCTGAATTCCTGTTGATGGATACGAACTGGTTGTGCTCAAGCTTGATAACATTTCCCTGGAGATCAGCGATAACCTTTGAAATGTTCATGAGTGCACCCGGCTTGTCAGGAAGAAGTGTTGAAACTGTGAAGATCCTGCTTCTTGCGATAAGTCCGTGCTGTACAAGTGAGGCAAATGTTATCATATCCATATTGCCGCCCGACAGTATGCTTACGACCTTGGCACCCTTTACATCGAGATGCTTAAGTGCTGCCACTGTGAGAAGGCCTGAATTCTCAACAAGAAGCTTGTGGTTCTCAAGCATATCGAGGAATGAAACGATGAGTTCGTTATCCTCTACAGTTATAATATCATCTATGTTCTTCTGTATATATGGGAAAATCTTGCTTCCCGGTGTCTTTACTGCAGTTCCATCTGCAATGGTGTCGACATATGGAAGTGTTGTAACCTTCTTGTTCTTCAGTGATGCCTGCATACAGTTTGCTCCGGCAGGCTCAACACCTATGACCTTGATGTTCGGATTCATCATCTTGGCAAGTGTGGACACACCTGTTGCCAGACCGCCACCTCCGATAGGAACAAGGATATAGTCAACGAAAGGAAGCTCCTTTATGATCTCCATCGCAACCGAGCCCTGTCCTGTGGCAACATCGAGATCATCGAACGGATGAATGAATGTATAACCCTTGTCCTCTGCAAGCTCAAGAGCGTATGCACATGATTCATCATATACGTCTCCATACAGTATAACCTCTGCGCCGTATGCCTTAGTTCTGTTAACCTTGATGAGAGGTGTAGATGAAGGCATAACGATGGTCGCCTTTACTCCATATGCTTTTGCAGCATATGCCACACCCTGGGCATGATTTCCAGCAGAAGCTGTTATCAGTCCCTTCTGTCTCTCTTCATCTGAAAGAGTGCTTATCTTGTAATATGCACCCCTGATCTTGTATGCACCGGTCTTCTGAAGGTTCTCAGGTTTGAAGTATACCTTGTTGCCTGTTATCCCACTGAAATAGTCACTGTATATGAGCTTTGTAGGGAGAACCACCTTATGTACAATGTCGTAGGCCTCCTCAAATTTCGCAAGTGTCAGTTTGTCTGTTGTGTTCTGTTCTGCCATTTGTTAATGTCTCCTTATGTAAAAATCCTTTTGAAAATCATATATGGTTGTGCACAGATATAAGTACATTGACATACATACATATGATCATTATATATGCCGTAGTATTACATGTCATCGCCGATGAGCATATCGATCTCGGATCTGTCCTCGTCAAAATCTGCGAACAATGCGTTGACATATTCCTGAGGGTCAAATCTCTGGAGATCACCGATCTTCTCACCAACTCCGATAAACTTGACCGGTACGTCAAGCTCTGCCTGGATCGCTATCGCAATACCACCCTTGGCAGTTCCGTCAAGCTTGGTGATAACTATACCGTCAAGCTCAGTTACATTGCTGAACTGTCTTGCCTGTTCAAGGGCATTCTGACCTGTTGTTCCGTCCAGAACTATGAGCGCCTCAACATTTGCCTCCGGATAATCCCTTGTGATGATCCTTCTCATCTTTGCAAGCTCGTCCATGAGATTCTTCTTGTTGTGAAGTCTTCCCGCTGTATCAACGAGAAGGATATCCGTATCTCTTGCCTTGGCGGCAGCCACTGCGTCGTATACAACTGCAGCGGGATCAGCGCCCTCATTGTGTGAAATTATATCAACCTGTGCCCTGTCAGCCCAGGTCTTTAACTGATCTATGGCGGCAGCTCTGAATGTATCGGCAGCAGCCATGAGAACCTTCTTGCCTCTCTGGCGGTACTGGGCAGCAAGCTTTCCGATGGTCGTTGTCTTGCCGACACCATTTACCCCGATGACCAGCACAACGGACTTCTTATTCTCGAAGTCGTACGCTGAATCGTCCACAGACATCTGGTTCTTGATTATATTGATCACAAGTTCCTTGCAGGCAGCAGGTTCTTTGATGTGTGAATCCTCAACCTTCTGCTTAAGTCCCTCTATAACCTTCTCAGTCGTCTCATATCCCATATCAGCCATGATAAATGTCTCTTCAAGATTCTCATAGAAATCATCATCTATATGGGATGCACCGAATACATCTGTAAAGCTTTCTACTATATTATCTCTTGTCTTTGCAAGACCTGCCTTAAGTCTCGCAAAAAATCCTTTTTTCTCTTTTTCCTCTGCCATGACATACCTCCTGTTTAATATCTTCTATTGTTATTTATCCAGATCGTTCTCAATAAGGTTGACTGATACGAGGGTAGATACACCCTTCTCCTGCATGGTTATACCGTACAGGATATCAGCAGCCTCCATGGTTCCCTTTCTGTGTGATATAACTATGAACTGCGTATCCTTTGTAAGCCTGTTGAGATACTGTGCAAATCTTCTTACGTTCGAGTCGTCAAGAGCCGCCTCTATCTCGTCCAGCAGACAGAAAGGTGATGGCTTCAGACTCTGAATTGCAAATAACAGTGCTATGGCGGTGAGGGACTTCTCTCCACCTGACAACTGCATCATATTCTGGAGCTTCTTTCCAGGTGGCTGTGCTATGATCCTGATACCTGTTTCAAGAAGATCCTCGGTATCAACCAGCTCAAGTGCACCACGTCCACCACCGAACAGCTCCTTGAATACCTTGTCGAACATGACCTGTATCTCCTTGAACTTCTCGGCAAACTGCTCCTGCATTGATTTTTCAAGCTCCGCAATGATATTTACAAGGTTGGTCTCCGCACTGACTATATCGTCATGCTGTCCCTTGAGAAATTCGTATCTCTCAGAGACTTCCTTGTAGTCATCTATGGCATTGACGTTGACATCTCCAAGGGATTTGATCTTGGCCTTTACT
Source organism: Coprococcus sp. AF38-1 (assembly GCF_003603945.1). Taxonomy (NCBI): domain Bacteria; kingdom Bacillati; phylum Bacillota; class Clostridia; order Lachnospirales; family Lachnospiraceae; genus Coprococcus; species Coprococcus sp. AF38-1. The sequence goes on along the minus strand of NZ_QVGO01000005.1, from coordinate 171,015 downwards.
GCAACGATCTCCTTCTTTAGTGCCGGCAGTTCAGGAAGATTATCGTCCTTGAGTTCCTGGGCACTGCTGTATGTAAGCTCATACTCCTCCCACATATAGTTGCTGAGTTCGTCTGCTTTCTCAGTGTTCTTCTCGATTATCGATGTGAGCTTGTATGAGTCCTTCTCGAGTCCTGCAATCTTTTCGGAAAGTTCTTCTCGTCTGGCAAAGAATTCCTTGTGGCTCTGCTGTAATTCCTCTCTCTTGACTGAGAATTCGTTTACCTTGTCCTCGTTGTCAGCGATACTTCCGGTTCTGCTTGCGATATCTGTCTTTATAGCAGCTATCCTGTCTTCCAGCTCTGTGATCTCACTGAATGATGACTCCACGCGGCTTGTAAAGCCCTCAAGTTCTTCCTTGTATTTTTCGATATCCATATTTATTCTTCGGATATTTTCTACAATGAAGTCCTCTTTCTGCTTGACGGAATTAAACTTAATCATAAGCTCAGATACCCTTGCGTTTGCAGCGGTGAGCTTATCCTTGTTCTCCTGTCCCTGTCCCTCAAGTTCTTCCACTCTTGCCTCAGCTTCAAGCCTCATGGCTTCATGCTTTTTGTTGTTGTCGGCAAGAGAATTCTTATTGTTGTTTATCTCCGTTATCTGATTATTGAGCTCTGCTACCTCTTTCTCAATCGAGACAAATACTCTTTCAGATTCGGCAAGCTTTTCTTTGACCTGTTCAATACTCATGGTCAGAGTATTCTTTTTCAGATATGCCTGCTGCAGTTCGGAGTTGTATTTGTCTATATCCTGTCTGAGCTGATCTCTTGAAGTCTTAAGTTGTGCGTCGAGAGCCGCAGCCTTTGACGCTGTTGATTTCAGGTTATCGATCTGCTCCTTGAGTTCATCCAGCTCCCTCTTCCTTCCGAGAAGGTTACTGGAATTCCTGAATGCACCTCCGGTCATTGATCCGCCCGGATTTATCAGTTCTCCCTCTATGGTGACAAGTCTGAGCGACTGATTGTTCTTACGCGCTACAGCCAGGGCATTATCGATATTGTCGACAACTATGATCCTGCCTAAAAGGTTCTTTACCAGCGTGTTGAATTTGGAATCGACCTCAACAAGATCTGATGCAACTCCTATGACTCCTTTTTCCCTGAGCACATCATTTCTGACGGAACCGCGGTCTGTTATGGTGTTAAGCGGAAGAAATGTTGCACGTCCGAGTCTGTTGGTCTTCAGATATGAGATCATTCTCTTGGCAGTGGCATCGTCCTCAGTGACAATGTTCTGTATACTTCCGCCAAGGGCAGTCTCCACAGCGACCTCGTACTTCTGATTTACCGTGATTATGTCCGCAACAACGCCTATTATACCCGGATTCCACTGCTTCTGTTCCATGACTCGTCTGATACTGTTGCCGTATCCGTCGTATCTCTCAGTTATATTTCTGAGAGCCTCCATCTTGGACTCTGTTGCCGAAAGCTTCTCGTTGGTGTTGTGGATCAGCTCACGGTTAGTTTTGTTTCTATTCTGATTCTGGGCAAGCTGATCGGTTGCACTGTCCAATCCCGCGAGAATGGCCTTTGCTCCCGCCTCAAGTTCGGCAAGCTGTGATGACAGTGACTCATAGTCCTTCTTGTCCTCGGCATCGTCGCTCTTAAACTGCAGAAGTCTCTGGTTGAGCTGTGTCTTTCTAAAGTTGATATTCTCCAGCATGGCGTCATATCTTCCGACCTTTGCCTGGAGATTACCGCTCTCATGCATATATTCTATGATGTCAGCCTTGCAGCTCTCAATCTCCTGCTGGCAGGCCTCTATGTAGGAGGTCATGTCGGAGCTTTCCTTCTGGGCTGTTTTAAGTGCCTGTTCAACTTCTGAGATAGAGTCATCCAGTTCATCTTTCTGGGATGTGTAATCTGTGAGTTCTTTCTCGCCGGACTCGATCTGACTGTTGATTCGGTCTATCTGATCATGTATGTTCTGATCGTTCATTTTGAGTGTGATTATCTGCTGGTTGATAACATTTATCTCACCTTCAGCACGCTCTTTTGCAAGCCTGTTCTCATGAATCTCGTTTTTAGATGACTCAATTATGGAATTGAGCTGCTCTATAGCAGTCTCTATCTGGTCGTATTCTTCCTTTGTCTGTTCATACGCCTGCTTGCTCTCATCTATATCATCGTTTACGATAGTGAGCCTGTTCTGATCTTCCTCGAGAGCTGTTTTAAGTTTCTCTGTCTCGAGAAGGAATGCATTCACATCGAGTTTTTTTAATTCATTTTTAAATGCCAGGTATTTCCTTGCGGTCTCAGACTGCTCCTTGAGTGGTCCGACCTGTTTTTCAAGCTCCTTGAGAATGTCGTTGACACGGCTGAGATTGTCCCTCTCTGCTTCAAGTGATTTCTCCGCAGCAGCCTTGTTCTTCTTGAACTTTACGATTCCGGCAGCCTCGTCAAAAAGCTCTCGTCTCTCCTCAGGTTTACCATTGAGGATCTTCTCGATCTGGCCCTGTCCGATGATTGAATAACCCTCCTTACCGATACCAGTGTCAAAGAAGAGAGAATATACATCCTTCAGTCTGCTGACAGTACCGTTAATCAGATATTCAGACTCTCCTGATCTGTATACTCGTCTTGCAACTGTGACTTCATTATAATCTATAGGAAGGCTGTGATCGCTGTTGTCAAGAGTTATGGCAACATATGCGGAGCCCTGCGGCTTTCTGAGCTGTGTTCCCGAGAAAATGACATCCTCCATCTTGGAACCACGGAGACTCTTGGCACTCTGTTCACCCAGAACCCATCTCACTGCATCCGCTACATTGCTCTTACCCGAACCATTAGGTCCAACGATACAGGTTATTCCGTGATTGAATTTGAATACTATCTTGTTTGCAAATGACTTGAAGCCATTTACCTCTATACTCTTTAAATACATAAATTAATCCTGCTTTTTTCTTAATTGTAACAATGTTTTGTATGCAGCCATCTGTTCGGAGTTTTTTCTGTTTGAACCCTCACCTCTGGCTGTAGCCTGGCCATCTATCATGGCATCCGATACAAATATCTTGTTATGTTCAGGCCCCTTCTCCTCTATGAGCTCATACTTTAATTCTTTTCCATTCTTCTGGCAGAATTCCTGAAGGGTTGACTTTGCATCGTAGAACAATGATTTTGTCTCAACGTCATCCAGCAGGAACTGATGGACAAACTTCTTGGCGACATCCATTCCGCCATCAAGATACATCGCACCGAGAACGGATTCAAAGAGATCACACAGAATGGATTTCCTTGTTCTTCCGCCTGTCTGGGCTTCACCCTTGCTAAGAAGGACAAATTTGCCATATCCAAGACTCTCGGATATCTGTGAAAGAGTAAATTCGCATACGAGACTTGCCCTCAGCTTTGTGAGTTTTCCCTCCTCATATTCTCTCTTCTTGTGGAAGAGATAGTCACTCACAATATACTCAAGGATGGCATCCCCGAGAAACTCAAGTCTCTCATATGACTCAGTTTTATTAACCTTAAGCTCATTTGCAAATGACGTGTGTGTCAGAGCCGTTATCAGAAGTCTTATATCCTTGAATTCGTATCCTATTCTTTTTTCAAGCTCACCATAATCCTTCTTCATTATGCCTGCTCCTCACTCAGCTTATCAGCTATCTTGGCATTTACACCGGTCTCGCTGAAACTGATACACTGGAATATTGCACTTTTAACTTCTTCGTTATGTGAATTGCCGTGGATCTTGACAACAAGACCCTTGAGACCGAGGAGCGGTGCGCCACCCTTAGTCTTGGCATTAAATCTCTCCTTGAGCTCGCCGAGTGAACCTTTTATCAGTGCGCCTCCGATCTTGGATTTGAATGAGGACATGACCGCCTTCTTTATCTCTCCAAGAAGCATTTTTGCAAGCCCCTCATAAAGCTTTAATATTACATTTCCCACAAATGCTTCACAGACAATTACATCTGCAGCACCGTTTGGTATCTCACGAGCCTCTATACTTCCGATAAAGTTGATATCCTTACATTCCTTAAGAAGCGGGTATGTCTCCTTTACGAGAGCGTTGCCCTTCTCTTCCTCGTCGCCGATATTCACAATGGCTACTCTAGGTTTTTTGATCTTCTCTATGTTCTCCATATATACAGTGCCCATCTTAGCAAACTGAACAAGATGCTCAGGTCTTGCATCAACATTCGCACCACAGTCTATGAGCAGGGAGTATCCTTTTGTTGTTGGGATGAGAGGCGCAAGTGGTGATCTCTTAACACCTTTAGATCTTCCAACTATTAGCTGACCTCCTGCAAGTATGGCTCCTGAGCTTCCCGCAGATATTATCGCATCTGCATCACCGCTTTTCACCATATTCATTCCAACTGTAAGTGATGAGTCTTTCTTGCTTCTGATTGCCTGAACAGGTGCATCGTGACATGTGATCTCCTCAGTACAGTTCTTTATCTCTATCTTGGAGGTGTCATATGTGTATTTTGCAAGCTCACCCTTTATGACAGCCTCTTTTCCAGTGAGAATTATATGAGCCTTTGCCCCTTCGTTCACAGCTTCTACAGCACCTCTTATGATCCACTCCGGTGCATAATCTCCGCCCATAGCATCTACTACAATTCTTGTATCGCCCATATCAAAACTCTCCTATCTTACGTGTATTATGGGATATCCCACCATATAATTATTTTTAGGTGCAAACGCACAAGGTCATTATATATTTCTGAATTGTCAAAGTCAAATATTTCAGTACAAATATACAAACCGCTATGTATATATGTGCACGAAAAAAGACCTTCCTTATTATAAAAATAAGAAAGGTCTTGTTTATTCTACTACTCAAATACCGAGTGAGAACTGGAAATTACTCAGCAACTGAGATAATCTCTTTCTTGTTGTATGAACCGCAGTTCTTACAAACTCTGTGTGGAACCATTAACTCGCCACACTTGCTGCACTTAACTAATGCTGGTGCAGACATCTTCCAGTTAGCTCTTCTCTTATCTCTTCTAGCCTTTGAGCTCTTATTCTTTGGACAAATTGACATTATTCACACCTCCTCAATTCTTTAAGATGTCATTAAAAACTGATAATCTCGGATCAGGAACAAAATCATCACAGTTACATGTACCATGATTCAGATTCGTTCCACACACCTTACAGAGTCCCTTGCAGTCATCCCTGCACAGAATCTGTATTGGAACTAAACCCATCAGTTCCTTTTTCAACAGTGCGTCCATATCGATATTACAGTCTTCAAAATAGCTTAACTCATCTATCTCATCTACCTTATCAGAATCCAAAACGGAAGTATCAATAACTGTGTCGATATCTATATGGAAAGTTGTCTCAAACTCCTCCAGACATCTGTCACACACAAGCTCCATGACAACATCAGTGCTTCCGGTAACCTTGACTCTGTTCTTGCCGTCATTCGACAGATTCAGTTGAAAATCATCTGCCTGTCCAATCCGGTAGTCCATTCCCTTAAACTGGAAATTATCAAAGTCTACATGTACTTCAACGCTTTTAGTCAATCCCTCAGTGGATAAAATCTCAGATAAATCAATTAACATAATATCTCCTAAAAATCGCACATCTGCTATTATACATATACAGATATTTATTGTCAACAAAATATTGCAAAATTTTTATACAATTCCGTCAACAGAATCCTGTCGTTATACAGAAGACTTATTTTGTAACAAGCTCTACAGTCTCTCTTGCAATGGCAAGCTCTTCGTTTGTAGGAACTACCCATACCTGAACCTTTGAAGCGTCAGTGGAGATCTTCTGCTCTTCGCCGCGGATCTCGTTCTTAGTCTCATCTATATCGATACCCATGAATGAAAGATCCATTGTTGAAACTCTTCTTACATATGGATTGTTCTCTCCGATTCCTGCCGTAAACGCTATCGCATCAAGACCTCCCATTGCAGCTGCATATGCTCCAATATATTTCTTGACACTGTAGCAGAATACATCGAGAGCGAGCCGGCATCTGTCATTGCCTTCCTTCATACCAGCGTCAAGATCTCTGAAATCACTTGATACGCCCGAAAGTCCTGATACACCTGACTTCTTATTAAGAATAGTTGTTATCTCCTCAACGCTCTTGCCTTCTTTGCCGGCAATGAACTCAAGGATAGCAGGATCTATATCACCGCTTCTTGTTCCCATAGGAAGACCTGCAAGAGGTGTGAGTCCCATGGAAGTGTCCACTGACTTACCGCCGTCAACCGCAGTGATACTTGATCCGTTTCCAAGGTGACATACGATAAGCTTGGTATCTTTGATATCTTTGCCTATGAGCTCTGCCAGTCTCTTGGATACAAAGCTGTGGCTTGTTCCGTGGAAACCGTATCTTCTTATCTTATAATTCTCGTAATATTCGTAAGGTATTGCATATGTATATGCTTTATCAGGCATGGTCTGGTGGAATGCTGTATCAAATACCGCAACCATAGGAACACCCGGCATATGTGCCTGACATGCTCTGATTCCAATGAGGTTGGCAGGGTTGTGAAGTGGTGCAAGATCATTACACTCTTCTATGGCCGCCATTACTTCGTCTGTTATAACTACTGAATTCGCAAACTTCTCACCGCCGTGAACTATTCTGTGTCCAACAGCGTCGATCTCTGACAGTGAAGCGATAGCTCCCTTATCTGTATCAAGAAGAGCGTCAAGAACAAATTTTACAGCAGCATTGTGATCCGGCATAGCGGCATCCACTGTATATTTATCCTTACCCATGGTCTGATGTGTGAGCTTTCCGTCGATACCGATCCTCTCACACAGTCCTTTTGCTATAACAGCCTCTGTATCAGAATCAATAAGCTGATACTTCAGTGATGAACTACCACAATTAATTACAAGAACCTTCATTTCAATCCTCCTGCACAACTTATGTGTAAATAAATCATCTTTAAAAATTATCTTTTACTATCTCTCTTTTGGAGTTACCTTCATTCTGCCGTCCTCCTGAGCCTGAGCCTGGATAGCTGTTATGGCAACAACTCCAACTATATCGTCTGCAACACAGCCTCTTGACAGGTCGTTTACAGGCTTTGCAATACCCTGTGTAACAGGACCATATGCATCAGCCTTTGCGAGTCTCTGTACAAGCTTGTATCCGATGTTCGCTGCATCAAGATCAGGGAACACAAGAACATTCGCATGTCCTGCAACCTTGCTTCCAGGTGCCTTTGATGCTGCAACCTCAGGAACGAGTGCTGCATCTGACTGAAGCTCACCATCACACAGAAGGTCAGGGAACTCAGCGTTAACGATCTCTGTAGCTTCAATAACCTTGTCAACGTCAGGATGCTTTGCGCTTCCCTTTGTTGAATGTGACAGCATAGCCACAACAGGTGTCTCATCAACCAGAAGTTCAAATGACTTCGCTGACTGCTCTGCGATATCTGCAAGCTCTGACGCTGACGGGCTCTGATTGAGTCCTGCATCTGCAAATACAAATGTTCCATTGGCACCATACTGACAATCTGGAACTACAACCAGGAAGAATGCTGATACGATTCTTGTTCCCGGAGCAGTCTTCAGTGTCTGAAGTGCTGCACGGAGCACATCTGCTGATGCGTTGATCGCACCGGCAACCATACCGTCTGCATCATCCTGCTTAACCATCATACATCCAAAATATAATGGGTTTGTTAAAAGCAGTTCCTTGGCTCTTGCCTCGGTCATGCCCTTCTTTCTTCTCATCTCTACAAAAGCATCCACGTATTCATCAAATTTCTCATAATTCTTAGGGTCAACAAATGATGCTCCGCTGAGATCGATATCACCAGCTCTGCTCATGATATCTTCCTTGTCTCCAACCAGGATAATGTTCGCAATGCCCTCTGCCAATACCTTGCCGGCTGCCTCGATTGTTCTCATGTCTGATGTCTCAGGCAGTACGATCGTTTTCTTATTCTGTTTGGCTTTTTCTTTTAACTGATCAATAAACTTCATGTTTATTTCCCCCTTTGAAATAATGAAAACACACATAGTTAAAGTTTAACTCATTGCCCCATTATTCTCAATAGAAATAGCCAAAAAAATTGTCTTTTTATCCGTACAATCCGTGATAATAACTAAAAAAATCTAACACTCAATTCCCATCGCCAGCTTAAGCTGGTTTCTCAATTTTTCTAAATTGCCTGAATTGTCTATCTTTTTTGAACAATTTTCCTCATAATAGCTGTCAGGCTCCTGCGAAGCGATGACTTTTCTTGCTTTTTCATCGGTAAACCCGCGATAAGCGCACAAACGTTCAATTCGTTTTGAAACGTCTGCATAGACATACCACATCTCATCGCAGATGTCCAAATACCCATCCTGGATAAGCAGTGCAGCTTCAAGAACGTATAGTCTGCATCCTGACTTTTTCTGCTCCTCCATGGATTCAAGAATGGCCTTTTTTACATTTGGGTGAGTTATGGAATTGAGGATATCGAGCTGCTTCTGATCGCTGAAAACGACCGCTGAAAGCTTTGCTCTGTCGATCCTGCTGTCTTCATCAAGAATATCTCTTCCAAAGTGTTCCACTATGTCATTGTATGATATCTGTCCCGGTTCCATGAGTCTGTGAGCCAGGGCGTCGGCCTCCATAATGAATGCTCCGTAGTCTCGCTGCATTATATCAAGCACAGCGGTTTTTCCAGAACCGATACCACCAGTTATTCCTATGATCTTCATATTATTTTGCCTCATACCAGTTATTTCCTGATGCAACGCCCACCTCAAGAGGTACGGTCATATCTGCGGCATGCATCATCTCATCAACGAGAAGCTTCTTCACTATGTCCACTTCATCCTCGGCAGCCTCTATAAGAAGCTCATCGTGTATCTGCAGGATAAGCTGTGACTTCAGTCCGAGCTCCTTGAGCTTCATGTTAACTCTCACCATGGCGATCTTGATTATGTCCGCAGCGGTTCCCTGTATAGGCGAATTCATGGCAACCCTCTCGCCAAAACTCCTCTGCATAAAGTTGGATGACTTCAGCTCAGGGATAGGCCTGATCCTTCCGAACATAGTCGTCACATAGCCTTTTTCCTTTGCGTGGGCTACCTGTTCATCCAAATACGCTTTTATACTCTTATAGGTGTCGTAATACTTTGCAATGAAATCGGAAGCCTCTTTTCTGGATATACCCAGATCCTCACTCAGACCAAATGCGCTGATTCCGTACACGATTCCGAAGTTGACAGCCTTGGCATGCCGTCTCTGGAGAGGTGTCACTTCACCAATCGGAACCTCAAACACCTCAGATGCCGTAGTGGCATGAATATCCACGTTATTCAGAAAGGCATTCTTCATAACCTCATCTCCTGACAGATGGGCAAGCACACGGAGCTCTACCTGTGAGTAATCGGCATCTACAAATACATATCCTTCCTTAGGGATAAATGCCTTTCTTATAAGTCTTCCAAGCTCCAGCTTCATAGGTATATTCTGAAGGTTAGGCTCTGTTGAGCTTATTCTTCCGGTTGCCGTGATAGTCTGGTTAAAGGTTCCGTGAATACGTCCGTCATCCGATATATAGTTCACAAGTCCCACTGCGTATGTGGAATTGAGTTTTGTGAGCTGTCTGTATTCCAGAATATCTCCGATGATAGGATGTTCGTTTTTGACCTTTTCAAGTACATCCACACTTGTTGAGTAGCCCGTCTTGGTCTTTTTGCCGCCCGGTATGCCCATATCTTCAAAAAGGATAGGTCCAAGCTGCTTCGGAGAATTGATATTGAACTCTTTTCCTGCGTAACCGATTATCGAATCGTGAAGCTCCTGAATCCTCTTCTCAAGCTTTTTGCTGTATTCCTCAAGCTCTGCCTTATCGACTCTTATTCCGCGTTTTTCCATGTCGTATAAGGTGTAAACGGTAGGGAGCTCAACCTTATTGTACAATTCAAGCATGCCTTCTTTGGCAAGCTTATCCATGACGATATCCTTTGCAAGGAGCGGAACGACCGCCTTGTACGAAAATACTTCAAGGAAATTATCACTTATAAATGTAAATATATTCAATTCATCTTTGCCGATGAGTTCCTTCTCAGAAGGAAGTATGTTGCCAAGATATTCCTTTGCGACATCATCATAATCGTATGAATCCTCCATCGGATTAAGGAGATATGCTGCCACTCCTATATCAAGTACATTTGTGTCACATTCATGAAAATCTACATATTTCAGCGCGCTCTTAAGATCCTCCATGCATATGATGATTCCGGCATTCTTCAAATCGTATATGAATTTGACTGCCTCATCAGGATCTATACCCGATGAACAGTTTATCACATACACATTCTTTGAATCACAGGCAACGGCTATGCCGAGCATCATGTCATCACTGTGGGCAACGTATACACCGACAGCTTCTGATTTCTTTGCAGCATCCTCAATATAAGCAAAGTCGGCTGTAGAATTTACCACTGTTATATCCGGTTTCAGTTCACTTACGGTCTGCTTGTTGTCAAACTTCTTTAAGAGACTCTTGAATTCCAGCCTTTTGAAAATGTTGTATGAACTGTCATTAAACGCGTTCTCATATGTGGTATCCTCAAGCTTGAAATCCAGTTCACAGTCAAGCTTGATCGCTGCAAGTTCCCTGGACATTATTGCCTGTTCTGAGAACTCCGCAAGATTTTTCTGGGCTTTAGGAGGTTTGATCTCGTCTATATGTTCAAGAGCTCCGGCCACAGATCCCCACTGCTGAATGATCTTGGATGCGGTCTTCTCGCCTATTCCGGGAACCCCTGGGATGTTATCTGACGTATCTCCCATAAGTCCCTTCATATCTATAAACTGGACTGGTGTAACTCCGTAGAGATCCTTCACATCATCTGCGTAATAGTTCTCTATCGTGGTTCCACCTGCTTTTGTCTTCGGAATACGGACGAGGATATTGTCTGTTGCAAGCTGCAGAAGATCCCTGTCACCCGATACTATCACGACTTTGTATCCGGCAGAATCTGCAACTCTTGACAATGTTCCTATAATGTCATCAGCCTCATACCCACCCTTCTCAACTATGGTTACGTTCATCGCTGTCAAGACTTCTTTTATGAGTGGTACCTGCTCCCGCAGTTCATCCGGCATAGGCTTTCTTGTGCCCTTATACTCTTTGTACACAAGATGTCTGAATGTAGGCTGTTTAACGTCAAATGCCACGCATACATTTGTCGGATTCTCTTCGTCGATTATCCTGAATATAATATTAAGAAAACCGAGGACAGCATTCGTGTGAAGTCCCTCATAGTTGGTGAGATCCGGAAGCCCGTAAAAAGCTCTGTTAAGTATGCTGTGTCCATCTATTATCAATATCTTTTTACCTCTATCTGGCATGAAAACCTCCTCTTATTTACCGCTCGCCATAGAGTATTCTGACTATTCGATACCCTTATGATTTGCATTATATTTTTTGATATTCTGCATAAATTCCGTACTTTCATCCCTGACTTTGTTTTGTTCTTCGTAATATCTGTCGATATCACTGAGATCATAGCGGGAATCGTCCAAAAGTCTTGAGCCAAAGAATTCAGCATAATAGTATTCAGGTTGCTCACTGAGTTTGGAATTCTGTTCATAGTTGTAGACCTTGTCAAGAGCACCGCTGTACAACCATATAAGTCCGGCAACAACGGCTGCAATTCCGACCAGTATCGTGGAATTTGCTATTCTCTTTACCGTGGTAAGTCTGTTCATCTCTTCCTCAAGATGCTTATCCAGGGCATTCTTAAAATCTGTAGATATATTATCAGACTCGTCCAGTTGTTTCATACCAACTATAAGCGTGTAATAGATATCCAGCTCTTCATAGCAGTTTTTGCATGATCTGACATGCTTAATAAACTCTCTGAGTTCATCGTCAGGGAGTTTATTCTCAATAAACGCCATTATCTTTGACTGTGCTTCCAAACAATTCATATGATCCACCTAGTTAATCTCAAATGATCCATCATCCTGTGTGTTTTCAATCTTTCTTATGACTAGATAATACGGTTCACCCTTCTCTGGAACGACCTGGACTCTGTCGCCAACCTTGTGTCCCATGATCGCCCTGCCTATAGGTGATACGTTGCTCACCCTTCCGTCAAGCACATCAGCACGAACGCTTGTGACAACTCTGTATGTTTCCTCCTCGTCGTCATCCTCAAAATAAACGGTTACCGTGTTATCAATTCCAACCTCATCGTCTGCTGAAGTATCATCTATTATATCTGCAGTCCTGACAAGCCTGTCCAGATATCTGATTCTTCGCTCATTGGCATTCTTGTCTTTCTTTGCTGCATAATATTCGAAATTCTCACTGAGATCCCCCTGAGCTCTGGCCTCCTTTACGGCTTCAAGCTTCTCCTTCCTGACTACACATTTTCTATATTCGATCTCCTGTTCCATCTTTTCGATGTCTTTTTTTGTAAGCTGCTTACCCATATCGATACGCCTCCAAATCTAACGCAATACTTTATATATACTATCACAAAATCCATTCAAAGTAAAATGAGGTGTTGCTGCACTGGTTATCATAGCGGCTGCCTGTATCCAGTGCGGATACGGCCCTCAAAAAAAATACCCGGCAACCACTGCATGCAGTAATTACCGGGTAAAGTGTATACGTTTAAATATATAACCAGAAATTAGTTGTTGATAAGCTTGTCTGACTCGTTGTTCCAGCTATAAAGTGCTCTGATCTGCTCTCCAACCTTCTCTGATGGATGCTCTGAAGCAAGCTTTCTCATAGCCTTGAAGTGAACCTGACGTCCTGCTGGTGACATGTCAAGGAGGAACTCCTTAGCAAATGAACCATCCTGGATGTCCTTAAGGATCTGCTTCATAGCCTTCTTTGTCTCTGCTGTAACGATCTTAGGACCTGTTATATAGTCACCGTACTCTGCTGTGTTAGAGATTGAATATCTCATTCCAGCGAATCCTGACTGGTAGATAAGGTCTACGATAAGCTTCATCTCATGGATACACTCGAAGTATGCGTTTCTTGGATCATAACCAGCCTCGCAAAGTGTCTCGAAACCAGCCTGCATAAGTGCACAAACACCACCACAAAGGACTGCCTGCTCACCGAAGAGGTCTGTCTCTGTCTCTGTTCTGAATGTTGTCTCAAGAACGCCGGCTCTTGCTCCACCGATTGCAAGTGCATATGCAAGTGCAAGGTCAAGTGCCTTACCTGTAGCATCCTGCTCTACAGCAACAAGACAAGGTGTACCCTTTCCTGCCTGGTACTCTGAACGTACTGTGTGTCCAGGTGCCTTTGGAGCAATCATTGTTACGTCAACATCCTTTGGTGGCTTGATACAACCGAAGTGAATGTTGAAACCATGAGCGAACATAAGCATGTTACCTGGCTCAAGGTTTGGCTCGATATCCTTCTTGTACATATCTGCCTGTAACTCATCGTTGATAAGAATCATAATTATATCAGCCTGCTTTGCAGCCTCAGCGGCTGTGTATACCTTAAATCCCTGTGCCTCAGCCTTAGCCCATGACTTGCTTCCCTCGTAAAGACCGATGATGACATTGCATCCTGACTCCTTAGCGTTGAGGGCATGTGCATGACCCTGACTACCATATCCTATGATTGCGATTGTCTTTCCATCAAGTAATGAAAGATTGCAATCCTGCTGATAATAAATCTTTGCTTCTGCCATTTCTTTAATCCTCCTAAATATGTATAAAATGACTTATATATTAACTACCACTTGGATAATTAAAAACGTATTAACCTCTGATGAGACCTGTGAGACCTGTGCGTACAAGCTCAACTATCTCATGTCCATCGAGCAGTCTGAGGAACGCCTCACACTTGGTTGTTGTTCCCGTAAGTTCTATAATAACCGAATCTTTTGAAACGTCAACTATATTTGCTCTGAAAATATCTGCAACTGAGATAATATCCTTTCTCTCGGACGGATTCGCTTTAACCTTGACAAGAACGAGCTCTCTGCATACAGACTTGCCAGGCTCAAGCTCCACTATATCCACTACATCCTCAAGCTTGTTGAGCTGTTTCTTGATCTGGATAAGGCTGGCTTCATCGCCGCTAACTGCAACAGTCATTCTGGAATAAGCGGGATTCTCAGTCTCTCCTACTGTCACACTGTCAATGTTATAACCTCTTCTACTGAACAGTCCTGACACTCTGCTCAAAACTCCCGATGTGTTGTCAACAAGCAGTGACAAAACAATATTACCCATCTATATGTACCACCTTTCAACTCGTCTCTTTAAAATGTACTAAATTATTATAGTTATAAACCACTTTAATGTCAATTTATAACGTGAATTTTGTAATTATTTTTATCTGTTATTTCTGATAATTTTTGTTGTGTATTTACAAATACCCCAAAACTTATAGTGAGATATCCGGATTTTTCCAAATATTTACTCTATGCCCAGAAGATTCTTGACTACAACCACGCAGTTTGCCGCATCCTCGGAATATCCATCCGCACCGATCTCCTCGGCGTAGCTCTCGGTTATAACTGCACCGCCTATAACAACTTTACTGTCCAGGCCATTCTCCTTCACAGCTTCAACAACATCCTTCATCTTGACCATGGTGGTTGTCATGAGGGCTGACAGTCCGATTATGCTGGCGTTATTATCCTTTGCCGCTTGTATTATCACATCACAAGGAACATCCTTGCCGAGATCTATAACATTAAATCCATAGTTTCTGAGCATAAGAACCACGAGGTTCTTACCTATATCATGTATATCGCCCTCAACTGTCGCCACGACTATGGTAGGCATATCAGAGCTGTCCTTGTCCTTCAGAACAAGTGGACTTATAACACCTATCGCCATCTCCATGGTCTCAGCACTTGATATGAGCTGTGGCAGGAAATATTTTTTCTTCTCGAACAGCCTGCCCACCTCATTTATCGCACCTATCAGATCGTTATCTATGATGGACTGGGGATCAGCTCCGCTGTCAAGCACAGCATGTACATCGTCAAGTATGGTTCTCTTATTTCCCTTGAGGACATCTATATAAATCTGACTTTTTCCTTCCAGATCAGATCCTGCTTTGCCGCCGGATGCACCCGCTCCCGGTGAGGCAAGCTCAAGAGGTTTGACATTCTCAATATAACGAACATCGCTCTCCTCCTTGAAAAGCAGCATATCAGAAGCAAATGCAGCATTCATAAGCATGGTCTGGGAAGGATTTGCTATAGCCATCGTAAGTCCACGAGAAATAGCCATGGTGAGGAATGCTGTATTTACAAACATTCTCTCAGGGAGTCCAAATGAAATGTTGGACAGACCACAGATGGTTGCAAGTCCGTTGTTATAACAGTAGTTTATGGTTTTCAGGCAGTTGATGGCAGCGTCCTTCTGGGCACCGACCGTTGCAACAAGTCCGTCCACAACCACATCATTCTTCGTAAATCCCATCTCATACGCAGTGCCAAGCACCGTGTTGATTATGTCCTCCTTCTCCTGTGGACTCTCCGGAAGCCCCTTATCCGACAGAGGAAGAAGAATAAACATAGCTCCGTACTTCTTTACAAGAGGCAGTATCTCTTCCATCTTCACCTTCTCAAGGGATACTGAATTGACAAGCGCACGTCCCGGATAGATACGAAGTGCCGCTTCAAGTACCTCTGGTGAGCTGGAATCAAGGCATAACGGAAGGTTTACAGCCTGCGATACCTGATATACTACCTTAAGCATCATATCTCTCTCATCGATACCATTCATACCGACATTGATATCAAGTATTGAAGCGCCTTTATCTACCTGCTCTTCGGCCATATTCATGACAAGCTCAAGAGATCCCTCCCTGAGCTCAGCCTGAAGCTTCTTCTTTCCAGTCGGGTTGATTCTCTCTCCAACAACCTTAAACGGAGCATCCAGATCTATTATGAGAGATGAACGCTCAGATGATATACATCTGACATGCTCTGAACTTATCTCAGGAACAGGCATCTTGGAAGCCATATCAGCAAGAGCCTTTATGTGTTCAGGTCTTGTACCGCAACAGCCACCAACCATTCCGGCCCCGGCCTCGATTATCATCTTCATATCTTCAGCAAATTCCTCAGGGGTCATCCGATATACGCTTTTATCATTTACAAGCTCCGGCATTCCGGCGTTCGGCTTTGCAAATACAGGGATAAATGCGATGCTCTTCATCTGTCTAACAAGCTCGACCATCTTATCAGGGCCTGTGGAACAGTTTACACCTATAGCTGCCACTCCAAGATTCTGAAGAACATTTACTGCTGTCACAGGATCGGTTCCATACAGGGTACGTCCATCCTCGTTGAATGTAAGGCTGGCGATTATAGGGAGATCTGACACTTCATTTGCCGCAATAACCGCAGCTCTGGTCTCAGCGAGGCTCATCATGGTCTCGACCACAAGCAGGTCACAACCACTCTCGTCTATGACCTTTATCTGTTCCTTATACACGTCGACCAGCTCTTCAAACTTCAGTTTTCCCATAGGATAGAGCATCTCGCCGGTCATGGTGATATCGCCCGCCACAAGGCCATGGCCTGCAGCCTTGACCGCTTCCTTAGACAATTTTACAAGTCTTCTGTTCATGTCCTCAAGGTCATCGGCAAGCCCATACTCGTTGAGTTTTATCCTGTTACATGTAAAGGTTGGAGCATACAGAATATCTGTGCCGGCGTTCAGATATGCAACCTGGAGGTCAAACATTATCTGTGGATGTTCAAGTATCCATTTCTCGGGGCACACGCCAAGAGGCATGCCTGCATTCATAAGATTTGTTCCTGTGGCTCCATCAAGTATAAGTATCTTATCATCAAACAGTTTTCTGAAATCTGTCTTTTTCATGTCTTATCTCCTCGTACTCAGGCCTGATCCAGGCCTTCATCAGTTATTTTTCCATCGCCGTCTGCGGCTGCTGTTGCAAGCATGTCACATCTCTCATTTCCAGGGTTGCCGGCATGACCCTTGACCCACAGGAATTCCACGTTGTGTGGTGCTTTTGCTGCAAGCAGACGTTCCCACAAATCCCGGTTTTTGACCGGTTCATTCTTGCCGCGCTTCCATCCTTTTTTGATCCAGCCCTCTATCCAGTGCTGGTTAAATGCGTTGCACAGATACTGTGAATCTGAATACAATTTCACATTACATGGCTTTATAAGAGCCTCAAGCCCGACTATCGCCGCCATAAGCTCCATTCTATTGTTTGTTGTCTTTATATATCCCTGGCTGTATTCTCTCTCATGAAGCTGTCCCTTTGCATCGATAAACTGAAGAACAGCGCCATATCCACCAGGTCCATTTGGATTGCCTCTGGCAGATCCATCAGTGTACAATATTACATCCATATATGATCTCCATAATTATATTTTCTGTATAAATGAGTCTATGATACGAACAAGTCTTCCTGACGCTTCATCGCCCGCCGCAATGATCTCCTCGTGCGAAAGCTCTCCGCCGAGGCCTGCAGCTTTGTTGCATATTGAGGAAAGACCTGCGACACGCATTCCCATATGTCTTGCAGCTATGGCTTCACATACAGTGCTCATTCCAACTGCATCTGCCCCCATTCCCGCAAACATTCTTATCTCTGCAGGAGTCTCATACTGAGGACCGGTGACCTGAATATATACACCCGACCTGAAATCAATATCATTTTCAGCAAATGCTTCTCTGATATAGCTATTCAGCTCCACATCGTAGACATGTGTCATATCGGGAAATCTCACACCCAATTTATTGTAGTAACTGCAAATGAGTGGCGATGGTACAAATGTTGAAATGTGATCACTTATCATCATGATATCGCCCGGCTCAAGCTTCTCAGATATTCCGCCTGCAGCATTTGTGAGCAGAAGTTTATCTACACCAAGCAGCCCTATGACACGGACAGGCATGACAACCTGGCTCATATCGTATCCTTCATAATAATGGACCCGTCCCTGCATGATAAGGACCTTTTTCCCGTGGATACATCCGTATACGAAGCGGCCTCTGTGTCCTGCTACTGTAGATACAGGAAAATGTGGAATATCTCCGTAATCCACATACACAGGGTTCTCAATAACGTCCGCCATATGTCCCAGACCACTGCCCAGGATAAAGGCTATATCAGGAACATCTCCTATCGCATGTCTCAAATACGAGGCAGCCTCCGTCAACTGATCGTATGTTACCAAATCATCACCCCCATAATACAAAACAAGGTCAGGATATTATTCCTGACCAGGATCTATATAAATTATAACGGAGACGGAGGGATTTGAACCCTCGCGCCGGTTGCCCGACCTACCGCATTTCGAGTGCGGACCCTTCAACCTCTTGGGTACGTCTCCAATTACACTTTAATAATAGCAGATGACAGGCATTCCGTCATATACTATATTAAACAACTGTTCTGCCGCGGATACAGGAAGATTTACACATCCATGGGATCCGCTGTTCTTGTATATATCACCGCCGAATGAACTTCTCCACGATGCATCATGGAATCCGATTCCCAGCTCGCCTATGAATGGCATCCAGTATGTTACAGGAGTCTCATAGTCATCGCCGATAAGCACAGCAGGTGTCTTCTTATACAGGATCGTATATACACCTTCAGGTGTTCTGTATTTGCCATTGTTTGCAAGGCTTCCGGTTACGCAGTCGGAATCCCACACAAGATTGCCGTCTACATATGCATATACATGCTGCTGGCCAAAATCACATTCGATATATGAATCACCGATATCATCGCCGCCATCGTGATAAACTGCAGCGTAGCAGTCAAACGGCGGTGTATGTGTTGTAGACTCTCCGGCTTCAAGAAGCTTCATGAGCTCTTCTGTCTCACCGTCCACATCGATCATCCAGCCATACCAGGTATTCGCCAGAGTGATGACATCACCATTATGAGTTCTGAAATTCCTCGGCACACCGTATGTATCGTATCTGCTTGCGATATTCTCGACATACTCACGCACCTTGTCTTCTGAGAATTTCCATTTTCCTTTTACGTTGCTGATCCAGTCGCCATATTCCTTGCTGGTAAGCTTCCATGACACCTGATCTATCTCATATGTAATGGTCATCTCAAGGATCTTTGCAAGTTCCTTCTGCTCATTTACTATCTCTTCACTGTCGGCTGTGAGTTCAGGACTCTCGTATGCGTCACTTTCCGATACATCAAGCACGGATTCACCTTTAACAATAGCCTCATCTATTATACAGCATAATCTGTCAAAATCAAGATAATTTCCTTCAGATTCAGGAATAATTGTTGATTCTCCATCCTTGATCGTAACATAGGCGTCTTCCGGTTTCTCCATCTTGGACTCGTCAAGGCTGTCATAGCTCTTCAAAAGCTTCTCGAGAGCATCCTTGTCATACGACGCTGAATAGTAAAGGTCATAATCTTTTCTCTTTAGCATGTAATAAGGCCAGAGAAAACCATTCTGTTCGCTTATGATCTTCTTGGCTGTTATATTCGGCTTTATATCAAGCGATATATCTTCTGGTTTTATGACATGTTCCTCACCGCCCCTGAGCTTGAGTGCGAGGGAATAATCCTGTATGTAACTCTCTATGTATGCATCGACATCATCAAGTGAGTAAAACGAATAGTCTATATCATTGATGTATGTCTTGTAGTTGTAATGGAACATGAACCATATCGATATAACTATATATGTACATACGACCACCGCTCCACATATAGCCGCTGTGATCTTCAAAGCTCTGTGAGTCTTTTTTGCAGGCTTGTCATCCGGTTCGTCCGCTTCATCAGAAGCTTCATTATCTGGGAATATCGGTATCCCTGCTCCATCGGGAATGGCTGCATCCGATGCCGCAGTCTCCGGTTCGGTCTCTGTCCCTCCGAATATTGTCTCTTCAGCAACTGTCTCTTCAGTGGCATCAGTGTTCACATTATCTTTATCTATATTGTTATCATCTGTGTTATTGTTCATAAAATCACGCTCTTCCCCTTCGCACATAATTCCATGCGAACTTATGTCCAACATACATAATATTATATGCTATATTGCTATAATTCAACTCTTAATTATGTTTAAATATAATAGGCTAACGCACTGTTATCTGGACAAATTGATGGTCACCAGATCCGGTTCGTTATTAACTCTGATTCGGATAGTGTGAAGTCCGAGTCCTGCACTGACTATCATATTATGTCCATCGCAGGAATATAACCCCTTATAGTATTTCGGAAACAGTCTGATCATAGGCGATATCACGCCTCCGAGAAATGGCAGGATCACAAGTCCGCCATGTACATGGCCGGATACAGTAAGATCAGCGCCCCATCTGGAATATTCTTCAAAATAATCGGGATCATGTCCTATAAGTATATTGTAATCGGATCTGCTTATCGGTGGAAGTTCATTCAGCAGATACTCTTCATCCATATCGAGCTTTTTGAATCTTCTGTAATATTCCGTCTTCATGTCAAGTCCGTATATCGTGACATTGTATTCATCAAGATGAACACTTTCATTTATAAGCCAGGTGATGTTATCTTTTGTTCCTTCATATAACCTGTTCCACATATCACCATATTTTTCATATATGGATGCGCGCATCTCATGATTTCCTTTTCCCATATACACAGGAAAACGCTTGCCAAGTTCATTCAGGAAATGTATACCTATATCTACTGTAAGTCCCGGCTTCCCGACTATTATATCCCCCGCCACCAGTATGAAATCCGGATTGATCTTTTCTATACAGCTTATAAGCTTCTCGTTGTCCTTTCCAAATTCCGCATTGTGGAGATCTGATATCATGACTATCCGGGCTTTTTTTCTTATTCTCCTGTCATGCAGTTGATAATTTGAAAACGAGATTCTTCTGTTTTCGCGGTAACTCTCTATCAAAACATTAACAAGCGTTATAATGCATAGTACGATAACTACAACTAAAAAAATCTTCATGTATTTAACCTCAATATGTAAATTGTAACTTGAGCACTTTAACGAAAGCGTACTTCATACTCATGGAATCAACCTTCTCCGCCGCATATATCGGCACTGAACCGATGCACCTCTCGCCAATATAATAGCTCATCTTTCCAAGCTCTTCACCACTGTCAACCGGGGCAGTCAGAGGATCTCTCATCTCCAGTTTCTTCTTCACATCCTCCGCGTGTTCTCCCGCAAGCAGGATCCCGGTGAATTGTGAGTCGGTCTTAATTGTAACACAACTTTCGGTGCCATTGTCTATGGAAATCTCTTTTTCCTGAAGAATATTCAGATCTGTATATTTCTGGCACATCGAATATCCATAATCAAGCAGCCTGCAGGCGTCTTTGTTTCTGATATCCTTTGTATCAGCTCCCATGATGACAGCAATAAGCTGTATGCCGTCCCTCTCAGCAGTCGCCGACATGCAATATTTTGCGGTATTTGTGAAACCTGTCTTAAGGCCGGTTGCTCCTGTATACATATTCAAAAATTTATTTGTGTTGACGAGATCAAACTGACTCTCGCCTCTTCGTGTTTTATGTATGATCGAATCCATCCATATGCCTGAATAATCAAAGATGGCAGGATATTTTGTTATGAGTTCTCTGGACATTATGGAGATATCCCGTGCTGACATTTTATGTCCATCCGCATCCAGGCCACATGCATTTTTGAAACTTGCATTTGTCATCCCCAGCTCAGCAGCCCTCTCATTCATCTTTTTCACAAACGCTTCTTCGCTTCCGGCAACCTTTTCCGCCATGGCAACAGCCGCATCGTTTCCGGATGCAATTATAATACACTTTATCATATCTTCAACAGTCTGTTCTTCTCCTGCCTCAAAGAAGCATTGCGATCCGCCCATGGACGCAGCATGTTCACTCACAGTTACAATATCATCAAGAGTCATTTGTCCGGCCTCTATCGCCTCAAAAGCCAGAAGAAGCGTCATAACCTTTGTAACCGAAGCCGGAGCCATGGCTTCATCACAGTTTTTCTCAAATAACACCTGACCTGTGGATGCCTCAACGAGTATACAGCTTGGAGATTCCACCTCCAGAACTTCTGTCTGGTCTGCCGCCTGAGTCTCTGTCTGTTCCTCTGCATATACCATAAGATTCGTACTCATTGTGTTTGCAAATATGATAAAGATGAGTACCGTTATAACAGATAATCTTCTGATATTTTTCTTCCTGCCCATCTTTTTTCTATCCGGAAAATGCTGCATACAACTCCTCTTTCAGTTTCTGTTTATATATTATATTATGCATTTATCCGGCAATATGACTTTTTATCCCACCAATATAGTATTATTTTCTTTATTTTGTAAAGTTTTTCTGATATAATCAATGGCTAGAAAAAAGGAGGACATGTTTCATGAGTATGAAATTAGTTAAACGAGTACCAACTGGCGATGAGATCAAGGAACTATACCCTCTTTCAAGCGAGTTGAAAGCCATCAAAGCCAGAAGAGATGAAGAGATCAGAAAAATTTTCGTAGGCGATGATGACCGATTTATATTTATCATCGGACCTTGTTCAGCAGATAATGAGGATGCTGTTTGCGATTATCAGAATCGTCTTGCAAAGGTTGCAGATGAAGTTAAGGATAAGATACTGGTCATTCCACGTATATATACTAACAAGCCAAGAACTACTGGTGATGGTTACAAAGGAATGCTCCATCAGCCTGATCCTACAAAGGCATCAGACATGCTCGAGGGCCTTTACGCCATCAGAAAAATGCATATAAGAGCTATCAGGGAGACAGGACTCACCGCTGCTGATGAGATGCTTTATTCAGAAAACTGGCAGTATGTAGATGATATCCTCTCTTACGTTGCCATAGGCGCACGTTCTGTTGAGGATCAGCAGCACAGACTTACCGCAAGTGGAATGGATGTTCCTGTAGGTATGAAGAATCCTACAAGTGGTGACTACAACGTTATGATGAATTCCTGTATAGCAGGACAGCATCACCACACATTCCTCTATTCTGGATGGGAGGCACATACAGACGGAAATCCTTTGACACATTGTATATTGAGAGGTGCACTGAATAAGCATGGACAGTCTATATCCAATTATCACTATGAGGATCTCAGGCTCCTTGCTGACACATACAAGAAGTTCAACCTCGTAAATCATGCATGTATAGTTGATGCCAACCACAATAATTCTGGCAAGAAATTTATTGAACAGCCAAGAATTGTCAAAGAGATAATCCACAGCAGGAATTACGATTCTGAGATCAAGAATCTTGTAAAGGGTGTTATGGTTGAGAGTTATATTGAGGATGGCAACCAGCCAGTAGATGGTGGATGCTATGGTAAGTCTATCACAGATCCTTGTCTTGGATGGGATAAGACAGAGAGACTTCTCAAAGAAGTTGCTGATCTTCTGTAAAAAATACATTTTAAGCCTACGCGCTTATACAATTACACGTGCTGTGCTTATACAACAAAAAAAACCGGCGGATCTATCATGATACCACCGGTTTTCTTTATTTATCTGTCAGGCCGAAGCCTCGCAGAGTTTGACGAGTATGCATCTTCCCAAAGACACATCTCCCATCATCTTATATTTACTTGTAGTATACGCATACATCGGATCGACAACTCTTCTCAAAAGTCTCGAAAGAACTGGAACTGTAAATACATATTTAACCTTATACTCCCTGTCCGAATCCTCTGTTAATCTGGCAACATGATCCCTTATATCTATGTAGAACACCCCACTATCATTGCCGATAACATTGAACTGAAGACAACAATCACCAATATCCGCCAATTCCAAAGAACTGAGAACGCCGTCAATACACTCCACGCATTCTTTATACGTCATATAAACACCCAATCTTATAAGAACTCGAAATCTGCATCCTCATCGCCATCGCCGATAAGTACCTGATTACGCTTAACGCCCTCTTCAACTTCTCCGATGATAAGCTCTTCTTCCTCTTCCTCCTGAGCAGCCTGAGCACTCTTACCTGTGAATGCTGCCGGCTTTGGCTCTGCCTCTGGAGCAGCCTTTGGTGTCATCTTAAGCTTCTGAGGTGCATCTCCGCCCTGCGACTTCATCTTAAGCTTTGTTATAGGATCCGCCTCAACTGCAGCTTCAACCTTATCTGCAGCCTCAGCAACCTTTGCACTTGATCCGCTCTTGAGTGTCTCCATCTCTTCCTTGAGCTTGGCAAGCTCAGCCTTTGCATTTGCGATAACCTCGTTAGCCTTCTTCTTAGCGTCGTTTATTATCTTGTTAGCCTCAGCATTTGCTGCGTTGGCTTCCTTCTTGGAACCAGGAGCAGCCTGCTCGAGCTGCTTCTCAAGCTCATAAATCTTTACGCTGTTCTCCATAAGGTTCTTCTTTGACACTTCGTTCTCTGACTCAAGAGCTGCATACTTTGTCTCAAGTTCTGCATAATCTTCTGCAACTGAGCGCAGGAAGCTGTTAACCTCATCCTTATTATATCCAAAAAGTCCTTTTTTAAAGGTTTTAGATTCAATCTGATCCTTTGTCATTGTATAGTTCTCCTTTTCAGTATTAGTTCTCTCTATAATATTATCCTTTGCATATAGAAACTCCACTTGTAATTATATTAACAAATATTCATTTTTTCAACAATATTGTTGGATTTTATAAAATTTTCCCAATATATTACAATTTTTTCGGCAAATCATGGATATATTACAATTCATTACTGTCAAGTAATATGGTAAATGGCCCATCATTGGACAGATCTACTTTCATATCTGCGCCAAATTCTCCATGTTCAACCACAGGCACAAACTCACGGCATCTTTCAATTATATACTCATACATCTCATTGGCCATATCAGGTGCTCCTGCACCAGTAAATGATGGTCTGTTGCCCTTTCGGCAGTCTGCACACAGAGTGAACTGAGATACGATCAGGAGCTGTCCTTTTACACTGTTTATATCAAGATTCGTCTTGCCGTTCTCATCGGCAAATATCCTCATCTTCACAAGTTTGTTTATCATCTTGTCAGCGCTCTCTCTGGTATCCGAATCGTATACTCCGACAAACACCAGAAGACCTTTTTGGATGCTGCCTATCACATTTCCATCTACCTCGACTGATGCGTGATTGACACGCTGTATTACAAATTTCATTTTATTTTACGGATCCTTTCATAATCTTTTTACAGACTATTTTTTCAAAAATATCATTGTGACAGTTATTTTCTGGTCATACTATCTGTCCGACATGCTTATCGCTTCAACTGCAACACTGCCGCCTCTTACAACTTCTATCCTGTTAGGGAAACTCTCCTTGAACAGTTTTATGGCATTGTCATTCTTTGCATCAGTCTGAACGCACTCTACAAGCACAGATTTCTTATTGTAGTCAGTTATCTTGTATCCAAATGCATTCGCAATTCTGAATACTTCATCTTTATCCTCATTTGAACAGCTGTTGACCTTGACAAATAAAATCTCGTTGTTGTGAATGGCTATATCAGTGTAGTCAACTACCTTGATAACCTCCACACTTCTGTTGAGCTGTTTTTTCACCTGCTCAAATGTCCTGTCATCACTGGTGAAACCGATGGTCATTCTGGATATTGTCTCATCCTCGGTTACTCCAACGGTTATAGTATCTATATTGTATGATTTGCTTGAAAACAAACCTGAAATTCTTGCAAGTACACCTACCTCATTCTCTACGAACAGGCATATCCATCTCTTCTTTACGCTCATTCTATATACCCCTTTCATCTGGATAATATACAAATATATATATGTACATTCTATTACCAATATAAAGTCAATTTATCAATATCAGCAGTCAAGTATCATGTCATTCAGTGACTTTCCACCCGGAACCATAGGAAATACGTTGGCCGTAGGATCGATGAAGAATTCTATAACTGTAGGTCCGTTTGTATTTGCCCTGGCAGCCTCAAATGCCGGCCTGATTTCCTCAGGCTTTGTAACTCTGATGCCCTTTGCATCATAGCTCTCTGCCAGTTTTACAAAGTCAGGAGAATACTTTGGACAGCATTTATCCGGATTCTGACAGTCTCTGTTACATCTTCTTCTGTATCTGAGACATGTACTGCTGTATCTCTTATTGAAGAACAGCTCCTGCCACTGGCGTACATTGCCGAGATAGCCGTTGTTCAGTATACAGAGGGTAACAGGAAGCTCAAGCGCAACAGCTGTAGCCATCTCCTGAATGTTCATCTGGACTCCGCCGTCTCCGGATATACAGATAACATCTTTATCCATGTTGCCAAGCTTTGCGCCTATGGCAGCAGGAAATCCATAACCCATGGTTCCAAGGCCTCCAGAAGTTAAGAGCTGTTTGTTCTCGTCTATATCAATGTACTGCGTTGTCCAGAGCTGATTCTGTCCAACATCAGTTGTAACGATGAGATTGCTGTACATATCGTTTATGGTTCTGATGATAGCCTCAGGGGTCACACCATCATATCTGTTCATGTTGATAGGATACTCAGCCTTGACATTCATAATGTCATCCACCCAGCCTTTGATATCAAGAGGTTCTGCATATTCAAGCATCTTGGATATGGCAACCTTGGCATCAGCAACAATAGGTATATCTACCTTTATATTTCTTGATATGGACGCTGCATCTATATCAACATGTATGATCTTGGCATTCTTGGCAAATGTATCTATAGTACCTGTTATTCGGTCATTGAATCTACATCCGATGGAGAAAAGAACATCGCTCTCCATGATAGCCTTGTTGGATGCCATGTTACCATGCATACCGATGTTACCGACATAGAGTGGATGGTCAGTAGGTATAGCACCCTTACCCATAATTGTAGTAACTACAGGTATACCGGTCTTCTCTGCAAGCTCCTGCATTTCTTTTCTCGCATGTGCGATATTGACTCCGCCGCCGCAGAGGAACACAGGCTTCTTTGCATTCTTAAGCTCCGCAAGGGCTCGCTTGATCTGTCCAACATGTACACCCTCTGAAGGCTTGTAACCTCTGATATTTACTTCTGTAGGATACTCGTCACTTCCCATGGCAAGCTGTATATCCTTAGGAATATCAACAACTACAGGACCTGGCTTTCCGGTTCTTGCTATGTAAAAAGCATTTTTAATGATCCTTGCAAGATCTTCTCTCTTTCTTACTGTGACTGCATACTTACATATGCTTCTTGTGATTCCAACTATATCAACCTCCTGAAAAGCATCATTTCCAATAAGATTCATTGGAACCTGTCCTGTAAAACATACCAGTGGCACGCTGTCGTAGTTGGCTGTGGCAATTCCCGTTACAAGGTTTGTCGCACCCGGACCACTTGTTACCAGACACACTCCAACTCTTCCTGTTGAACGTGCATATCCATCTGCTGCGTGGACAAGCGCCTGCTCGTGTCTTGGAAGTATCATATCGATACCTTCTGCATCATACAACGCATCAAACAGGTCTATCGCCGTTCCACCAGGGTATGCGAACAGAGTGTCTACCCCCTCTTCCTGCAACGCTTTTACAAACATCTTTGCTCCATTGATCTCCATATCTTATACCTCCTGTAAAGTTCATGATAATCTAAACTTACGCCTCGGGATGTATATATGCACCCCATGCATAGAAAAAGCCCTAAGCGCAACTGTTTTACGCTTAGGGCGAATATGTTCATATCCGTGGTACCACCTAAATTCAGACAAATGTCTGCACTCATCAGATACTATAATAAATTATCACTGTAATCATTATTAATATCTTATTCCTGTAACGGGGAAAACCGTTGAAACCTACTCGACAACAGCCGACAAATATGTATGCTGCAATCTTTCAATCCACTGCTCGAAGGCTACCTTCCACACATTCCTGATGAAGACTCTCACCATCGTCTTCTCTCTGTTGATCTGGGGGATGCATGTACTCCTCCTCGTCATAGCATTTGACTATTTCCCGGTCGTTTTACGACCCTTAGATGTGATTATTTTATCATTAACATGAAGATGTGTCAACGATTCTTTTACTTGCCCGCCAGCAGTTCAAACCAGAACACATCATAACCTGCCGCAGCGGCAACTCTCTGGGAGACTATATGGGACATGCCAGTTCCATAATATGGAATTTTGCCACATCTGAGTATATCCTTGGTCAGTTCAGATACCAGCGATGTGCCCACATGTCTTCCCTCAGCTTCTTGAACAACATTTATACCAATCTGCCAGAAGTTGTCACTGTCAGCGCTTGCGCCAGCCATACCAATAATCTCACCATCTGATACAGCAGCCACAGCCAGCACATCAGGTGTGTTATCATCAAAACAGAAAGCTTCATCCCATCTGTCATCTCCTTTAAATTGCAGGATTTCATCCCCAGTATACCTGACAAGGTTAAAATCTTCTTTAAACTTCGAATCAATCAGTTTATCTGTAATATCTTTTCTCACTGCCTGTTCGCTCAGTTCCGTCGGAAGGTAAAATGGGTGGGCAGATTTCAATTTACATCCGTATCTGGAAAGAATACTGTCAAGCTCACGAAATTTCTCTATATCCATGAACCATTTGCCAGATGTATTCTCATAGCGTTTTCTGCATTCATCTACAATCTCTCTACGACCGGTAAATAACAGCTTGCCATTTACCACAGCTATTTTGAGCGGGCACTTTTCCTGTCCTTTGAACTGCCTCTGCCCTGCTATCTGTCTGTATTCAGAAAATATATTGTCACTGGAATATATATCGGCCGCATCACAGCAGTAATCCCTGGCCAGCTGATCATACAGTGCATTCTTCATCTTTCCAGACAGCCAATGTTTTCTCGTCAGAATATTCGTATGTCCTATCCGGACTTCATTCAAAAGAGGCACATCCACTTCATCACAGGTATGATGAAACACAAATCCGAGCTTTTCCTGTACTATGCGTGACTTGGAATTGCCATCGTAGTAACCGCACCATATCGTTCTCATGCCCAGATCAAGGAATCCATGTTCTATAAGCCTCCCAGCCGCCTCCGGTGCGTATTCGTTGCCCCAGTGAGGCTTTCCTATCCAGTATCCAAGTTCACATTCGTCATCGCGGTCTGTCATATCTGTCCTTCCATTTAACAGTAATTCGATGGCACCGACAACCAGACCGCTGTCCTTCAGACACACAGCATAACACTCCGGCCCATTAAATACATTCCGTATCATATCAAGGCTGTACTCCCTGCTCTCATGCACAGGCCAGCCAGCTATAGGTCCCACATCAGGGTCACTTGCATATTCAAATAATATATCTACGTCACTCTCCTGCCAGTGACGTAATATCAATCTCTTAGTTTCTAAAATCAAATCATATATCCCCTTTCATATAAGACTTTCTTTCCCCCAGTCTGTGCTTTCCCAGTTCTTCACTATCCTCAGATATTTACCAAGATTGATAAATGCTCTCACGATCTCGTCCACTATGACTGCAAGGAAAACGCCTGCGATTCCAAGCTTAAGGACGAACACGAACAAAAGTGCCACAGAAACCACCCACACCGTGCCAAACAGCTGTGTTATGAGCATCCATATCGTGTTGCCGCTGCCCCTGATCGCATTGCCAACAACTATGTTTGCTGATTTTGCGAACAGATTGATACTGATAAAGATCAGATATATCCCACACGATGCAATTATACTCTTGTCGTTGGTGAAAAGTGATATGATCTGCTGCGGAAACGCAAAACAGACACCGAGTGTAATGATTCCAACTACTATGCACAAGCCATACGCACAGACACATACTCCCTTGTATTTACCCAGATCATTGTTTCCTTTTGCCTCACCGGTTAGTGTCATTGTACCATTTCCTATCGCTCCAATGATGACAACCGCCAGAACCTCGACACTGAATATGATGGAATAAATTCCGGCAGCCATCTCATTTATGGCGTTGAGAATCCTTATAAGCAGCAGATTACCGAGGTTCCACGCAAAATCCTCAAGAGCTGTGTTGACACCAAGCTTCGCAGACAAAAGATACGGCTTTATATGTGCCTTTAACACCCATTTCATTGATGGTTTAGTGTTAAGCTTCTTGCTTGATACCACGAATATCACTGCGAATATAAGTCCAGAGTACTCCGCTATTGTAGTCGCTATGGCTGCACCCTTTATCCCCATGGCCGGAAGCCCGAATCTTCCAAATATCATAACCCAGTCAAGGAATATATTTACACCAGATCTTAATATTCCATATATGACAAGCGGCTTTGTATAATTAGACGTCTGAAGTATTACACTGAAAGCACCGCCAAGTCCTGTTATCAGAAATACAGGCGCATAATACCTGGAATAATCAAGACACATCGGCATCAGGCCATCTGACACACCCATGAGTCTAAATACAAATTCAGCGCAGAATGTCCAGAAGAAAAATAACAGTATCGGTATGATATTGTTGTATTTCACCATGGCACCGGAGTATTCCTCTATATGTTCATTATCTCCTGCACCAACACTCTGGCTTATAAGTATGGACGCTCCTGTCACTATGGAAAAACAGAACGACATGGTTGTCCACATCGGCGAAGTCACATTGCCGAGTGCGCTCATGTACATGCTGTTTACATGTCCTAAGAATATTCTGTCTATAAGCATCTGAAGCTGTGATATCAGATTGCTCAGCATGATCGGAACCGCAATATTTAACAGTCCCGGAAGGTATTTTTTATTAGTCTGTATTATTGTATTTTTCACGATAGATTTCCTCTTTCTGTATTGTTTCTTATGGATATGTATTTCTATAAACTCCAAGCTCTATTGTCGCAATAATCATAACATGACAGCATATTCAATTATATCAACGCATGCTTTATTCTGCATTACACCTGTGGTGTGATATAACAAAATAAAGTGCATGAAAAACCGATTCATGCACTTTGCTTTACATACATTTATCTACAAATTATCAGTCCAGATCAAGCCAATATGCTATATGTTCAGCAAGATCATCCTCGTCCATCTCAGGATGTTCTGCTATGTAATCTTTTATCTCATATATTTGCTGTTCTTTGATTCCCAGTATTTTAGCAGCAATCTCGGCATCTTTTACATCTAGCTTCTTTACCTGATCAATCAGATGCATATATTTGCCCAACAGCTTATTTTCGTTATCTCTCATCAACAATGTCATAAATTCGCGCCTCCATTTCTTATTGCTTTTAACATTATTAACCTCTTCATCAAGCAATTTTGTTAGAGTGCTTGATGGTTTATCTCCACCAATATAGTGGAGAAGCTCTTTTACTTCATCGCTCACATCATCCATAGTGCCTTTTGTATTAAGTATAATTTTTACAGTATCATCATTAAGCTTAAGTGCAGGTTCCTGAATGCACGTATTCTCAAAAGTATAGATATGACGACCCATGCCAAATTCATCATAATCACATATAAATATTACATAACTCTTCTTTAACTTGTTATAATCTTCGCCCTTGTCGATGATATTGATATCTATTATACCTTGATAATATCTCATCCTTTTAGGAAGATTTTTCTTATTTGTTGTCTGCATCTCAATGTTGTATATTGTGTCTAATTCATCTTCAATATACACATCAAGTCGAACACTTTTTGAGCCTACGCCTTTGCTTATCGTCTTTTCAAGCTCTGGATATTTTATCTCCCGTATTTTTATGTTTAAAATGCATTCCAGCAGTGCTTTACACAATTTCGGATTCTGCATTACAGCGCCAAAAATAAAATTGTCCGTTATAGTCTTATCTTTAAATATCGTCATTTTATATGTCCTCCTGTATGTGCCTCTCCAAGCGCAATGTCAGTCCTTCATATAAAAATCTTGTTTAGATTATAACTTTTATTTAATCATACTACAACCGCATATCATCTAAAAGTTCTATAAAATCAACTCCCCAATATAATATATAGATACCACAAAAAGAGGTAAATATATGTGTTCCATCGCAGGATTCTATAACTCCAACAGGGATTTCAATACCGAACATGAACGATACTCATACATATTGAACGACATGAATAAGGCGCTTGCTCACAGAGGTCCGGATGCACAGAATACAGTGCTGTCATCCCACTGTGGGCTTGCTCACACCAGACTATCCATACGTGACGTGACAAGAGGCGAACAACCCATGAAAAAGACAATCGGAGAAAATGATATATACATAGTGTACAACGGCGAGATCTACAACACAAAGGAGCTGAAATCGGAGCTACTCGCCCTTGGATATACATTTGACACAACATCTGATACAGAGGTTATACTCAACTGCTTTCTACATTATGGCCCGGACTTTGTACATAGATTGAACGGTATATTTGCATTTGCAATATATGATGAGCATATCCAGACAATATATCTGTACAGAGACCACTTCGGTGTCAAGCCACTGTATTACTCAGTGACAGACGACAGGACTCTTGTATTTGCATCGGAGATAAAAGGGATACTATGCTATCCGGGCATACGACCTGTCATAGATGCAAATGGACTGTGTGAAGTGTTTGGAATTGGTCCGTCCAAAACTCCCGGCTGCGGTGTGTTCAAGAACATAGATGAAGTGAAACCGGGACATTTCATGAAATTCTCACCCTACGGAATGACAGACTTCACATATTACCGCATAACCAGCAATCCTCACACTGACAGCTATGAAGACACTGTGGAAAAAGTCCGTTATCTTGTCAAGGACAGTATAGAGAGACAGATCGTATCGGATGTGCCTGTATGTACATTTCTCTCAGGCGGCATCGACTCATCAATCGTCAGCAGTGTGTGTTCGGCAAAGCTTAAGGAGCAGGGAAAGCAGCTTCACACATTCTCATTTGACTTCAAGGACAACTCCATATATTTCAAGTCAAACGCATTTCAGCCGGAGCAGGATCGGCCATATGTCGACATGATGGTCTCGCACATAGATTCAGACCACACATATCTGACTTGCAATTATAGTGACCTTGCAGATTACCTCTACACTTCCGTAGAATCCAGGGATATGCCTACCATGGCGGATGTGGATTCTTCCCTTCTCTACTTCTGCTCACTTGTGGCAAATGAATACAAAGTAGTATTGACCGGAGAATGTGCAGATGAGATATTCGGAGGCTATCCTTGGTTTTACAGGGATGAACTGCTTTCATCTGATACATTTCCGTGGATGAAAGACCTGTCACCGAGACTGTCCGTACTGTCGCCCGAACTTCGTGAAAGTCTTGATATACCGGGATATGTGTCATCACTGTACAATTCTCTCCTGTCCGAGATCAATCTTCTTCCGGGGGAATCCGATACAGAAAAGCGGCGCAGGCAGATATCTTATCTGAATATCAGGATGTTCATGCAGACATTGCTTGACCGAATGGACAGAACAAGCATGGCAAGCGGACTTGAGGCGAGAGTTCCATTTGCAGATCCACGAATACTTGATTATGTGTTCAACGTTCCATGGGAGTACAAATATTCCGAAGGCTGTGAGAAAAAGCTTCTCAGGGAGGCCATGAAGGATTATGTACCGCACGAGATCATGTACAGAAAGAAAAGCCCTTATCCAAAGTCATATGACCCTCATTATGAGCAGGAGCTTGCAAAGAGGCTTCTCTGTGTGCTAAACGATCCGGAAAGTCCTCTTCTGCCTCTCATCGACAGAGAATATGTGAAAAGTTTCATAAATGCGCCAAAGGATTACGGCAGACCTTGGTTCGGTCAGCTCATGGCAGGCCCTCAGATGATGGCATATCTGCTTCAGGTAGACTACTGGCTGAAAAAATATGCCATTGTCCTTGACATATAAAAAGACTTCCAGCCTTCTGTATACATGTGGCGTATCGAAAATGGCGAATACGCTACATGTACAAGAGGTCTGAAAGTCTTGTTTTTGCAGGCAATTTATATATTTGTTATTTATAGATTGCTTTCGCAGAAGGACTGCCCTTCTTTATCAGTTTCTTATATGCTGTGGCCTTATTCCCAGGTACAGCAAATGTAATTTTATTGTATGTTCCACTGAAGGCTTTAGCTCCAACGCTCTTAAGTTTAGCTGACTTTATCGTCATCTTCTTAAGGTTTTTGCATGATAAAAATGCGTTTGCCCCTATGCTTGTCACATTGTTACCTATAGTGACATTCTTTAGAGCCGTATATCTGCTGAATGCATTTGCGCTTACAGATGTTATCTTAAACCTTACATCTCCTATAATGACAGTATCTGCGATGGTCAGTGATGCAAATTTCTTATCTGACCTTGAGTACGTTGTACCGGCAATTGCAACTGTTCCGGTGCCGTCTGTCTTTGCTCCGGTTATAGTGTATTTGAATTTTCCAACTGTATATGTCTTTCCCTTGGCAGCCTTTACTATGGTAAATGTCTTTGTTATCTTTCCTGAATATGCATTTTTACCACGTATTATCACACTCGCCTTGCCCACCGCTTTGTTCTTGCTGTAGGTTACAGTGTAATCCTTGTTCAGTCTAAGTGTCTTTGCACCAGCCTTTACAACAAGAGACTTCTGGGTATGTACCTTTCCGTTGTAGATCTTGTTCTCTATTCCAGAAACAGTGATCTTGCTTGTCTTCTTGCTTATATCTGTTGTTGCAAGTTTGGCAATACTTGCTGTTTTCGCAGCCTTGCACACGGTACATGTGAATGTCTTCACACCTGTCGCCGTGTATGTCGGTTTCCTTGTCACCCTGCCAGAATTCCACTTATGTCCAAGTTCCTTTACATATACACCTGTGCTCATGACATCACCGCAGATTGAACACTCTGTATGCCCAGTTCCTGCCCTTGTGCAGGTTGGAGCCTTATCTCCTTTTAGTGTATACTTTACAGTCTTCCCCTCTGAACATGCCGCTCTGTATATGGTTATCTTAAGCTCTGTGCTGTCATAATTTTCCTTGTCATCGCCAACGTATATAGCGATTGCTTCCACTGATCCGCCTGCCTTTATCACAGTCTCAGTGTCTTTATCAAGCCATGTCCAGTCACCCGGAAGTGCTATACTTCCGACTGTCTTATGTGTATTATCTACACTTAACAGCAGATTCGGCATTGCAGCCTTGCTCACATTTACCGTGATCTCAATTTCTGCTGTGTTGTAATTCACACTGTCAGCCGGCGTAAACACAACGGTGTACAGCGTCTTGTCGCTGTCAGATACAAATGGCTTTATGGATTCATCTTTCCATGCAAATGTTCCCGGTATCTCAACCTGATCAATACCATCAAAGGACACTCTTCCTCCAGATATAACAGCTTTTGCAAGATTGTCACCGTATGTTATTCCGCTTGCCGCTGGTAATTCAACTACTTCTACATCGGCCTTTGAGACATTTGCCTGAACAGTTCCACTGATCGAATTGTAATGCTCCTGGTCATCCGGGGTAAATACAACATCATAACCTGAATTGTCCACTGTCGGTACAACAGAGGCATCTGCCCAGCTCCAGCTTCCTGGTACGTTTTTCCCTGAAGGGTCAAGTACATTTCCACCAGAAAGGTTTATAGCTCCTAAAGTTTTATTTGGATCATAGCTTACAGCATCTGCCACTGGAAGTTCGTTTATAATAACTGTATCAATTTTAACTATATTGAATTCAGCCTTACAATTCACCTCGTAATTTCCGCCGGAGGCATCTTTGATGGTTACTGTAGCTGTTCCAACTTCTGTGTTATCACTGTATATGACTTCATACTCGCTTGGTGGAATGACTGTATCGCCGTCCCAAAGGGTAAACTCAGGCTCTACCTTCTGTCCTGTGTATGTGTACTCAGACTTAAGTCCGTCAAATGTTGGACTGTCAATCTTCTTTGGCTCGATGGTAAATGTGACATTCTTTGATCCTGAGTAAGCGCCGATTCCTGTTATGGTTACAGTTGCTGTGCCGGCATTGATGTTGTCGGAATATGATACGATGTAATCCGTGTTTTCTATTAACTGTTCATCATCCTGTAAAACTTTATTAATATATACTTTAACAGTTGGTTTTAATTCAGCGCCAGAATAAGTAAACGTTGCGCCTTCCTCAAATCCGGTCTTCACTTTTTCATTGATCAATGCTCCAATTATAAGTTTATTATCCTTTATGCTGGATGTCATATCACGTTCCGTAACCCCTGACAATATATTGAACCAATTTACATCCAATGTAATATTATTTCCTGCCCCGACAAGTGGAGTATTTGCTTCAAGTCTAGACCAATTTGGAATAATAGGAATAATATTGTGAAGTTCGGCATTTATAATCAGTCCTTCAAAATATTCATCCCACCAATATATACAATTGTTGATTTTTATATCACTGTTGTTAAAGAATACTTTCGCACTGTTTTCATATAAATTTATTCTTTCTAAATCTCCGCCATTTAATACCAGTTGTCCATGGACTTTTATTAACTCTGATATCTTCACATCGCCAAGCGTTACTATTGAATCACTACTTACTACTAAGCTGCCGCCCTGCATTTCACCGTTCGCTTTGGAATCAATTATTGTTATTTTCCCATTGTTTACTGTAACCCCATTTACATTATTTCCGTTTATATCAATGGTAAAATCGGAATCAGGATTATTTACATAGCAAGTTTTATGTTCTGTATCTGCAATAACAGCAACAACACTGCTAGGTATGTTTTCGGCACAATCTATAGCATCCTGAAGTGATGGATAGTATGTGATAATCTCACCACTTGTTACGGATGCCAATGCTTCTTCGTCACAGTATCTGCACACTCCGTCAACATAGTCATGGTCTCCGTAAGTTGTCTTATCTTCGTTGCTATACACAACTGAGACAACGTCAGACAAATCGTTACAGCCCAAATAAGTTATGTTCTTGTATACCTTTTCACCATGTAATAAAGGATATGTGTCTGTCCCGATGGGCTGTCCCCAGATGGAGCCATCGTAAGTCACAGTGTTATCACCTTCTCCGGTTGAGCAGCCCTGTGACAGGAGATACGCAATTTCACCGCTGGCGAATTGTGCGGCGGTTTTGCCGCCATTTTCATCTTCTGTGTCTGCGAGGTAATAGCAATTTTTGACTGGCCCAAAATTGTATCCACATATACCGCTTATATCAGTACTTGAGCTAGTAGCAGTAACAGTTCCTATGTTATAACAGTTTGAAATTGGTGCAGTACTACAACCACACACACCACCTACAGAAGCTACTTGGCCGGTAGCGGTAACAGTTCCTGTGTTATAACAGTTTGTGACTGTGCCATCATTGTATCCACATATACCGCCTATAGTAGCAGATGACTCAATAGCGGTAAGATTCCCTGCATTATAACAGTTTGTGATTGTGCCGCTATTGCGTCCACACACACCGCCCACAAAATCATTCCCTTTGAAATAGGAATCAACAACTCCAACATTTTTTATGTTGCCATCGGATTCTGAACTTCCGAATAATCCAATACGTGTTGAATTACCATTAAAGTACAAACCACTTACGGTTTTATTATTTCCGTCAAACGTTCCTGAATACTGTGTTATATGATCTTCCATACAATCTGCAATCGGTGTCCAGCTTATAAAATCACTTCCGTTGGAAACGTTGCCCTCTGTATCGTATTGTAAGGAATCAAGAAGATTTTCATTTACTGTGATGTTGGCTGTCAGAACTGCATTGGCTAATGTGTTTTGTTCAACTCCATCAAGAGTACCGTTTACAAGTCCTGCAAACCAGTACAGCTGACCTGCATTTCCAATCTCGTACACATCGTCCTTGCTATTATCATCGTCAATATCATACTTGTCTGTAGTGAGCACCGCCGACTGGTAAGCATCACATTCTGTACAAAAACCCTGTGAATTATAGTTGTGCGATTCTGTTCCTTCAGCTTTCGCAGTGATTGTTTTTAAGCCACCTGCCCCGATCACAGGCGCCAGCGACGTAACCATCGCCACCGTAAGTGCTGTTATAATTCCCTTCTTAAATAGTATTTCTTTTCTCATTCCATACCTCCATTTCCATAACATTCTATCCTATAAACTCTGTTACTTTATCCCTTTTGTTGCATAATCAAGAATCATTTCCTTGATCATTATAAGCTCGTCCGTGTAATCCTTGTTGTCGTCCGATCCCCATATGAAGCCCTCCGCATAATGAGCGCAGGCCGTCATCATGGAGTGGACAGTGACACGCATGAATTCTGCTTCAGGAATGTCAGTCCGTATAGTTTTGTCCACCTTCGCTTTCTCATACATCATGTGAAGTCTTGTATCCACCGAATACAGTGAGCTGTGAAAATCTACAAGCTGATCATTGTTCTTGCCCTCATGGGTTACATAGTAGTTGAAGTTATCGTTGTACTTCAGCAACGCCTTGTGGTTCTGATACATGTCTATGTAACTGTCCATGGTGAATATCAGTCTGTCTATGGCTGGTATGTCATGTACAGACGATATAGGTCTTCTCGCGTCCAGGCCATCCAGGTATCTCTTCCACTGATCAGCACATACCGCTATGACCAGCTCAAGCTTACTTGGATAGTACCTGAACAATGTAGCCCTTCCCACATCGGCAGCCCTTGCAATATCTCCCATGCTAACCGCCTCTATCTTCTTGTCTACGAACAGCTCAAATGCAACGTCAAGGATCTTTCTATTGCGCTCGTCCATTTCCTCTTTCAGTTTTTCCGGATCTCTCATATATTACTTTACACTCCAAAATTACATTGTGATACTCCCTGTCTCACAATGAATATTTTACAGGACTATCTTATGTCAGTCAACCAAAATCCCAGAAGTCACATTTCGAATCACATTTCGATAGTAAGTAACTTCTGGGATTTCGTATTATATTAAATTTTTATCAATCTGCCAAAATCAGCATTCTTTCCTCAATCAAATGATTGAAGTCTGATTTCATTTTTTCAGGTATATAAGATTCGTCACACATCTTTTTCATTTTATCCTTATTTTTAACTACCAAACTTATCATCTTCTCCGCTGATATCCGACTTAAACCACATACATCAGCAAATATAAGGAAATCTTTTCTTCTCACATTTCTCTTTTTCCCATTCATCGGTATCGCCAATTGCTCTGTATCCTCAGGCATGATAACATTTACCGGCAGCAGATCATAGGCTGGTGAGAGGACATAATCTCCGCTTCCCACCTCTGTTTCAATAAGCGAAAAATTCTTCAAATGCATATCGGAATTGCCAGTCACGAAAGAAAATACAATTCTCATATAGAATTCTGCCATATCCAGACCTACACGACTTGAATATTTTTCTATGATTTTTGCGCATCGCTCGTATGAACCTTTATATTTGTCCTGTGTAAGACGATAGTCCAACTGACAGAAATCTTCCATTGCAAGCATTTCAACAGTTGTTTTCTCGAATATCCTATCCACTCTTTTAGTAATATATGCCATCTGCCCATTTCCTTTGATCAACGCATGCGGCACCGTTGAAATTCCTATCATATCAGCCATAGACATCACAAGTTGCTCCGCTTCAGGCATCGCTTTAAACTGATCAACCTGAGGTTTAAGTATATATCCTGTTGGGTAGTTTACCAATGTAAGTCTTGGATTACCTGGTTCAGAAAGCAGGTGTAACGACAGTTTCTTCTGCACACCCGGGACCGTATAACCCTTGTTTATACTTTCCTCTGCAAGAACTTTTAGTTTCTGATCATCTATATCTATATCTGGCAGCTTAGTCGTCGTAAAAAATCTCTTCACACAAGCTTTATGCCAGCCTGTTCCGTCGTCATTTTTCAAAGTTTTTCCACAGCACAAACAATTCATACGCGATCCTCCATGACACTTACATTGCCTATCGCATCGCGGCATGCAACAAGCAGCAATCCAAACCTGTCCCTTACATCTATTTTCCAGTTTCTGCTGACAACATCAAGCAGCCAGCCCTCGGGGATTAGTCCATCAAAAAAAGAAAATAAAGTCTTGGATCGATACATGTCCTTCGACAATGGCATGGTAAGTGATACAGCACTGGCATTTTCTCTCTCAAGATATTCTTCATCGTAAGAAAATGTATATCCCTCGTCGGTCTCACATAAAATTCCCGCAAATTCATTTCTTATATATACATAAGCCGTTCTAAAAGTATTATCCACCATCAATCATCCTTTCTCCCTGGAACCGCCTCCATGCCGAACATTGCAAGAGCTTCATTGACCTTGTCCATACGCACAGTTTCTTTCCCCTGTTCAAGTTCGCGGACAAATCTGAGTCCAAGGCCTGATCTTATTGCAAATTCTTCCTGTGTAAGACCCGCTTCTTTTCTGTTAGTCTTTATAAATTCAGCTATCTTATTCATCGTTATTACCTCTTATATGTGATTCCTCCTACACGTGATTCCTCTTACACGTGATTCTTCTTATACGCTATTCTCCTTATATATTACACCCGATAAGGTATAATTTCAATCAAATATAATATTTTTTATACCATAACGGGTATAAAAAATATTATATAAAGCAAAGCTACACCCGATAGGGTATAATAGCCGCAATAAGCAACAAACTTATACCCTATCGGGTGCAGTGAAACTACTTTATGAGAACCGGCTGTATCTGCCTTCCCTCAAGAGCCTCCTCTATGGTGGCTGGGATTAGATCAAGTCTGCTTATGAGTGAATTGGGTTTTTTCACACAGTTATCCTGTTCAAATGGAACAAAATAAATATTTTTCATATTCATGAGCTGGCCGATGTTCTTGAAGTTCATACCCATGGCATCATTTGTCGAAACAGATATGATGAGTGGCTTATTGTTCCTCAGATGTGCCTTTGCAGCCATGAGAACCGCGGTGTCAGTTATGCCATTTGTCAGCTTGGCGATGGTGTTTCCGGTACAAGGTGCTATGACCAGCGCATCAAGATAGGCCTTGGGACCTATAGGCTCAGCCTCCTGTATAGTGTAAATACCCTTTCGCCCTGCTATCGTCTCAACGTCATTTACGAATTTGTCAGCTTTTCCAAATCTTGTGTCGTACTCTGCGGAGTGAGGCGAGAATATCGGATACACATTTATTCCCATCTCAACCATTTTCTTTATTTCTATCTTAATCTTATCAAAGGTACAAAATGAACCGGTTATAGCCATACCTACATTGCACTTTGATAAATCCATGTTATATACACTCCTATTTATTAAGCGTCAGTTCATACAAATCCATTTCAGCGGTGAGCCGACACTGCCTCTACCACTGCATCGGCAAGAATCATCCCCGAGGTCTTTGGAGACAGCTTACCCGGGATTCCCAGGCTGTGTTTATAAGGAATATCATGTTCCTTGCAATAATCAAAATCCACCCCTCCCGGCATAGATGCTATATCTATTACAACCGCATGTCTGCTGAGCAGAGACAGGATATCTTCACATACAACTCTCGCAGGTACTGTATTGAAGCAAAAATCCACTTCTGACAGTATATGCCTATATATCGGAATATCCTCAAATGACATAACCTTGTAGCCTATGAGCGCCGCATCACTCCTCTGCTTTGGACGTCTTGCCATAACTATTACATCTGCTCCCCAGGATGCAAGCCTTTCGGCAAGAACCCTGGCACATTTGCCAAATCCCGTCACCAGACATACGCTTCCGTCTATATTAATATCAGACAGCTCCTCCGCATCGCAGACTGCCCCCTCCGCGGTTGCAACTGCATTTCTCTCGGCCACAACATCATCTGCAAGAAAATCAAATACATAAGGACTATTTTCGTTTGTATCAGACATATATTTGCCTATCCCGCCTCCAAACACAATGTCAAATTCCTTGCTGCATTCCAGAATGCTGTTCACGGTGAGAAGGGTTCTGCCGTTGACAAATTCACCATCCCTCGTAACAGGCACAGGAAGAATGATAGCTTTCAGCATTTCTACAGATGGAGACGCACATTCGCCCTCTATCAGTCTGCGAAAGCCCACTCCTGAAGCCCCCGAAATAATGGTGACCGGCGAATGTCTCAGCAGATCGGCATCATATGGATCGAAATGAAACACATTACTGCCTTTCTCCGCCAGACTGA
Organism: Coprococcus sp. AF38-1; assembly: GCF_003603945.1. Taxonomy (NCBI): domain Bacteria; kingdom Bacillati; phylum Bacillota; class Clostridia; order Lachnospirales; family Lachnospiraceae; genus Coprococcus; species Coprococcus sp. AF38-1. The sequence goes on along the minus strand of NZ_QVGO01000005.1, from coordinate 129,086 downwards.
GAGACATATAGCAGCTTCTCCTGTCACCGCCTACCACGTAGTATACACAATCCATATCCATACCTCAGTGCACCGCCCTTATATTATTGATAATTTAGGATATGCCTGTGCCAGGCAAATGTTACATTGCAGCACGATATAAAACTTTTATTATCTCATCCTTAAATGTCACATCTGCTATCTCCTCGGACACAATAACATTCTCAACATCTATAAGTTCATCGTCCAGGTACACTTCAAGCGAACCGGCCACAGCGCCTTTATGCACAGGTGCCTTTAATGTATCCGCGACTTTGTATACATACTGTATACTACCTTCAGATGCTGTCACAGTCCTGTTCAGCCTGCATTTTGTCGCTGTGCTTCCATCTGCCGACGAGCCCGATGAATATGTTATCCTGATGTCAGGCGAAGCAGGCGCCTTAAGCTCCGTGTATATGGTGTGTTCCTGCGCAAATGCCACAAGTGCCCTGGAATCTTTCCATTTATAAGTCTTATTATTCGGCCATCCGCAGCCAAGGAGAGCCCATATATATGTATGTCCCTCAACCTCCGCAGCTCCTATATAGCAATATCCAGCATCGCAGGTAAAGCCGGTCTTTCCTGACAATGCGCATGGCATCATATCGAGAAATACATTGTGATTAATGCATGCAAATGTTCTATTTCCGGTATTATCAGTGAATGTGTATGATTTTGTTCGGGTAATCTTCAGAAATTCATCCTTTTGGGGTGAAATAAGAATACAATACCTCATGATCCTGACAAGATCCTCCGCAGAGGTGCCATGGACGCCATTTTCGTCCTGGGCATCCAGACCATTTGGCGTGATAAAATATGTAGAATGGCAGCCTATCTCCTCAGCCTTTGCGTTCATCATCTCCGCAAAGTGCTGTACACTGCCACCGATATGTTCCGCTATGACTACAGCGGCGTCGTTGTAGCTCTCGAGCATCATGGCGTACAACATGTCTTCAAGTGTGTACTTCTCGCCGTCACGAACCCCAAGTCTGACCTCAGGCATCTTGGATGCATAGGATGAAGCTGTCACATCATCCGCCAGATTCCCGCACTCGATTGCAAGTATACATGTAAGTATCTTGGTCGTGCTGGCGTTGGGTCTGTGCTCATCACTACATTTGTCATATAGTATATCTCCAGTCTCCCCATCCAGCAGAATCGCATTTCTGGCAAATAGCTGTACATCCGCTGTATTGTCTTCCTCAGCATACGCTTTTATAAATATATTGTTACCAACGAGAAACTGTATTACCAGACTTGCTGCAGTCCAGGCTGCAACAAGCAACATAAACCGCCTTATGCGTGATCTTTTTCCTGTAGAAAACATATGCATATACCGTCATATCCTCATAATATTGGTCATGATATTATATTACAGGAACATGTCTGTTATTCTTCGGATGTCGTATCTACACTGAGCGTGAAATCTGCTTCCTCCAGCGCTTCTTTCTTGAAGTCCTCTATCTTATCAGGGCTTATCATCGGAAGATCATTTGTCGATGACACTCCAAAGCATCTGAGAAATTCCTCTGTTGTTCCAAACATGATAGGTCGTCCAGGAGCATCAAGTCTTCCAACCTCCTGCACGAGATTGTACTCTATGAGCTTGTTTATGGCATGTACACATGAAACTCCTCTTATAGCCTCGATCTCGGGCCTTGTTATCGGCTGTTTGTATGCAATTATAGACAAAGTCTCAAGAACAACATCCGTGAGGGAAAGCTTCTTCGGTGTATTGACAACCTTGGCGAGAATTCCATAGTATTCGTTGCGCGTACAGAGCTGAAGCGAACCGTCAAGATCTATGATCCTGATACCCCTGTCGCTGTTGTTGTAATTATATATGATACCCTCAAGCTGCTTTGTAAGCTTCCTCTTGTCCATCTCAAGAGCTGAGGCAAGTCTGTCGATCGATACAGACTCACCCACTGAGAAAAGTATAGCCTCGATGGCGGATGTGAGATAATCGTCACTGTACTCCTTGTCCGTCCTGGCCTCCTCATTCTCTTCTGAAGGGGTATTTACTTCATCTATTTCCTCATTCTGTAAATCTTCGTTATTCATCGTTACCTCATCTCTATATAGTATCCAGAGAATCAATGATTATCTCTCCGAATATATCTTCCTGTCTGATCGCTATTGCGCCTATCTTCATAAGCTCAAGTATGGCAAGGAATGTGACTATGATATTCATCTTTGATGCCTGCATCTCAAGCAGTGTCCTGAAGTTTATGCCCTCCAGTCCTCTGACTTCTTCTCTTACCTCCGCCATCTTCTCCTCAAGGGAAATCTCCTCCCTCTCGATCTCTTTGAATTTGCTTCGTATCGGATCTACCTTGTCGACCTGCTTACGCATAACCGATTTGAATATCTCATTGAGCTTCTGGAGATCCACATCAGCCTTGGAGATCAACTCATAAGGATCGACCTCCTGCTTGACATTCTTCACCTCAGCCGGTATGGTCGCCTTCTTGAAAAATGCCTTGTTTCCCTCAATCTCCAGATCCTTCAGTTCACCGGCAGCATACTTGTACATCTTGTACTCAAGCAGTCGTCTGACGAGCTCTTCTCTAGGATCCTCTTCATCCTCAGGATCCTCCTCATCCTTCGGCAGGAGCATCTTGGACTTGATCTTGATCAGAGTCGCCGCCATGACCAGAAATTCGCTCATGACGTCAAGATCTTCTTCCTCCATGTTGTTCACATATTCCAGATACTGCTCTGTGATAGTGACGATCGGAATATCGTATATATTGACTTTGTTTTTCTCTATCAAATGCAAAAGAAGATCCAGCGGACCCTCAAATACATTAAGCTTTACATCTATCGCAGACATATGTACGTCTCCATCCTGAATTGATAACCACCATAATGTTCCATGCCCGGACAATCAAATGTCTAAGGCATCCACCAGAATACCTTAGACATTTTAACATAGCCTGCCATAAATATGCAATCTTATATTATTATGCACACCATTCCGCCATTTCCGTCATTTACGATCTTCTCCATGGTATTCTGAAGCTTCTGCTGACTCTCCGCACCTATCTTGCTGACCTTGTTGTTAAGTCCATCGTCAACGAGTTGTTCTATGGTCTTGCCAAATATATTAACTCCCCACATATCTCCATCATTGCTGTTGTCAGATATGTATGTGACAAGATCATCCGCCTGCTCCTTGCTTCCCACAAGAGGCATGATCTCGGTGGTGATATTCGCCTTGATCATATGTACCGATGGCGCGCTTGCCGATATCTTCACTCCAAATTTTCCTCCGGTCTTTATAACCTCAGGACTTCCGAGCTGGACATTCGACTTATCCGGCATAACGAGGCCATAACCTCCATTGTTCACCTGCTCAAGCGCTCCCATGACACTCACACAATACTTACGATTATCTGCCATGGATTTGAGCTCAGTGATAAAATCGTACTCGTTTGTTATATCTGCGCCCATCATATCTGACAGCATTGCGTAATAATAATTATCACAGATATCGACGTCTATATTCACACATCCATCCGCCATATTTATGCTGGAACACTTATACCTCTTGACATACTCATTCTCAGGGTAGTCCATATGATCGATATCCCTCAGGCTGTCTGCAGCCGCCATTATCTGGGCTGCATCACATATAACGCTGCTCTTGATCTCATTGTCATCATCGACAACCTCAAGCCATTTCGGTATCTCAAAATATATAGATGTGACAGGGAAGCTCATAAGAAGTTCTGTAAAAATATATGTAATATCCGATTCTCTGAGCTGCTCCACGTTTACCGGAATAACACTTGCACCATATGTATCGCTCATTTCTGCCGAGAGCGCGGCCGTCTGACTGCTGGATGGTTTGTCGGTGTTGAGAAGAATGACAAATGGCTTCCCAATGGCCTTCAGCTCATCAACAGTCTTCTGCTCAGCTTCAAGATAGCTCTCCCTCGGAAGCTCACCAAAGCTGCCATCCGTGGTCACAACAATCCCAACAGTTGAATGGTTATTTATAACCTTGTTTGTGCCTATCTCCGCCGCCTTGGAAAACGGAATGTCATAGTCAAACCACGGCGTTCTCACCATTCTCTCCTTGCCATCCTCAAACTGACCCTCGGCATCCTTGACGACATATCCCACGCAATCGATCATCTTTACCTTCATATCCAGATTGTCAGCAACATTGATTGATACAGCTTCCTTTGGTATAAATTTTGGCTCAGTCGTCATTATGGTCTTTCCTGATGCCGACTGCGGCAGTTCATCCTGTGCAAGCTGCCTGTCATTTTCCCCTGAAATGTTAGGAATAACCATCTGGTTCATAAATCTTTTTATAAATGTGGATTTTCCTGTTCTCACCGGACCGACTACGCCGATGTATATTTCTCCGTTTGTTCTCGCCTTGATATCCTGATATACCTGATACTCCTCCATACATCCTCCTGACATGCTATTTATTTACATAATTATATTACTGTAAACACAATAGATCTACGGTCATTTTCTATATATAGCATATGAATGTAACTGCTGTTTTATGAACAAAAAAATCCCCCAGAATACCACCATATAAGGTGATATTCCCGGGGGACATGTCACAGCTTTGTATTACTTGCTGCTCTGATTATCTTTTCTCTTTTTAGATGCCACAATAACACCGCATCCGGCAAGACTTATTAAGAGCACAACTGCTATTGGTACAACAGGAGCTCTGTCACCAGTATCCGGCTTGTTCTTGTCCTCTGTTGTTATTTCAGTAGTCTCAGTTGTCTGTGTTGTCTCGGTTGTCTCTGTGGTTTCGGTTGTCTCTGTGGTTTCCGTAGTCTCGGTCGTTGTTGTCTTCTTATCAACCATTGTGATAGTCACTACAATATCCTCACCGGCTGCAACCTTATCATCAGAAACTGTGAACAGTATATCATCAGCCTTGTCATAGCCCGAAGGAGCCTTAACCTCTATGAGTGCATAGATCTTGCCAATTACAAGTACATTGTTGACTTCATGCGCACTGCCATCTGTTACCCACTCATCAATGAGTTTTCCATCAGCATCCTCGAGTCGAAGTGTTGCGCCCTTTACAGGAACACCATCCTCATCTACTTTCTCAAAGCTGTATTTTACTGAAGGTTCAAGCCATGTAATGTTTCCATTCTCATCAACTCTGGCTGTGACTTTACCTGTGTCAGTATTAAAACCACCGTCAAATGATTCAACTGTAATCTTTCCGTTCTCATCTTTCTTGAACTTGATTGATATTGGCTGTTCAGATACATAGTATCCATCCGGCGCCTGTATCTCTCTGATCGTATACTCTGTGCCGATCAAAATACCGTCAAACTTGAGAACTCCGTTGCTGTCTGTTGTAGCCTTAGCGACAAGCTCTTCCTCACCATTCTCGTTCTCCTTGTAGAGTCCGTATACTGAATTTGGAAGCTTAATGCCATTGTTCTCCTCTGCAACCTTCTCTATCTTGAGATCTGTTCTAGGAAGATCATTTATCAGTGTGTTATCCTGAACACCATTTAACACTGCATAAGTGTCAATGTTTGCCTCTGTTACCTCTGCTGTGTAGACTGTGTTATCGATAATATAATCTCCGATAGTCTTACTCTCTTTTACAAGATACGTACCAATCTTAAGATCCTTGAATGTCACAACACCATTTACACTTGTTGCTGTCATTACAGGATTCTCACACTCTGTATCTGTACCCTCATAGAGCGCAAACTCTACACCATCAAGCATTTTTACATCATCAGGTTCTTCAGCACATGACTCCTTATAAAGTCCAGCCTTAGTGAACTTGACAGTGCCAAGCTTGTAGGTATCAACGAACTCTACATCAGCTGTATTTCCACCAATAAGTGTTATTCCGGATGCATCTGTTCCTTCACCGTCTATTCCATCCACAGTATAGCTGACTGTTACCGCTGCTCCATCATATGCATATGATGTTTCCTCAACTGTATATGTACCATCCGGCACATTTACAAGAGTTATCTCATACTTGCCATTTCCAAGCTTTGCCACCTCAGAGTCTGTAAGCTTTATGATCTTACTGTAGCCTGCATTGTTTGTAACATTGAACGTTACATTTGCCGCTGCATCATCTGCTGTAATATCTCCATTTATGGTCTTGGTAAGTTTTATAACATTTGGCTTGTATGTGTTTGTTATGTCATATCCAGTAACAGATGCCTTGTATCCCGAAACAGCATTCTCTGATACAGAATACTTGATCATGGTTCCATTATCTCTGTACTTTGGTAAATCCGTAAAGCTGTAATTCCAGTCATTATCTGCTGTAACCACGAGGCTCTTTATACCAATACCATCTGCAAGAAGCTTAACTGTTATCGAATCTGGTCTCTGACCATCGTGATCATCGTCATCAACCCACGTCTTAGTGCCTGATACATTGATTGTCTCAGGTGTGTGCTGATTGTCAACCACATATCCATCAGCTGCATTTCCTGTTATGACTGTTGTGTAACCATCTATAGTTGTAGTCTCCTCAACTGTGTAGTCGATGGTCTGTCCATTTTTCTTCTCGTCAAGAGCGTTCCATGTATGTGTCCAGTTATTTGCCTCGCTGAGTGTTACCCCAGAGCCAGCTACAACCTGTCCATCAGCCAGAAGACAAACCATTACGCTAGGTGTTCTCTTGCCGTCCTGGTTATCGTTATCACTCCACTTCTTTGTAACTGATACACTTGTCTTTCCCGGTGTGTAACTGTTCGTGATATTATAACCTGTAACCACACCTGTATATTCTGGTACATCAACCTCAGATACAGAATACTTGATCTGAATTCCACCATCTCTATACTTTGGAAGATTTGTAAAACTATACTCCCAGTTTTCTGCCTCGGTTACCGTCTTTGTAGCATATACACTGCCATCTGCAAGAAGGTTTACCTTGATATTTCCAGGTCTCTTGCCGTCCTGATTGTCCGCATCATCCCATGTCTTGCTGCCGCTCACTGATGTCGTCTCTGGTGTATAGCTGTTCTTTATTGTGAATCCTGTCTCAGCATCGCCTGTGACTGTGGTTGTATATCCATCAATTGCGGTTATCTCTCTTACACTGTAGACGATATTCACACCACTCTTCTTGACATCAAGTCCTGCCCATGTATATGTCCAGTTGTTGTCAGCACTGAGAGTTGTTTCTGATCCAACGACAGGAGTTCCATCAGCAAGAAGTTCAACCTTTACTGAACTCTCTCTCTTGCCGTCCTGATTGTCGGCATCATCCCAAGCCTTTGTAACTGATACACTTGTCTTTCCTGGTGTGTAACTGTTCGTGATATCATATCCATTTACAAGTGTCTGATAATCCTCAACAGCATTTTCTGTGATACTGTATGTGATCTCGTTGCCACCTGCGTACTTTGGAAGATCTGTAAAGCTGTACTTCCAGCCGTTCGCAGCTGTAACTTCCTTATCAGCCACCTTCACTCCGTTTGCAAGAAGATTTACTGTGATCTTTCCTGGTCTCTTACCATCCTGATCATTTGCATCATTCCATATCTTCTTACCACTTATTGAAGTTGTCTCTGGTGTGTAACTGTTCTTGATGATATAACCGGTCTTCGCAGATCCTGTGATAACTGTTGCATATCCTTCAACCGATGTAATCTCTTCAACAGTATATTCAATAGGTGATCCATTCTTGTTGATATCAAGATCACTCCATGTATGACTCCAGTTGTTGGCATCACTGAGATCCACCTCAGAATCTGCAACTACGTTTCCGTCGGCAAGAAGTCTTACTTTTATATTTCTAGCTCTCTTGCCATCCTGGTTATCAGCATCATCCCAGGCCTTTGTAACTGATACACTTGTCTTTCCTGGCGTATAACTGTTCGTGATATCATATCCGTTGACAAGTGTCTGATAGTCCTCAACAGCATCCTCTGTGATGGTGTACGTGATTTTATTGCCATTTTTGTACTTTGGAAGATCCGTGAAATTGTACTTCCAACCATCTGCCTCAGTTACTTCCTTCGTAGCATATATGTCTCCATCTGCAAGAAGATTTACCGTAATCTTTCCTGGTCTCTTGCCATCCTGATCGTTTGCATCGTTCCAGGTCTTTGTTACTTCTATATTGATCGTTTCAGGCGTGTGACTATTGGTAAATGTATATCCGTTTTCTGCGTCTCCTGTCACAGCTGTAGTGTATTCGGAAACAGCATCCTCAGTTACTTCATATGTTATCTCTGATCCATCTGCATATTTAGGAAGGTCTGTAAAACTAAACTTCCAGTCATTTGCTGCTGTGACTTCAAGACTCTTGATCTTTGTTCCGTTTGCAATCAGGTTGACTGTGATACTTGGAGGTCTGATACCATCCTGATTCTCACCGTCGTCCCAGATCTTAACGCCCTTTACTGATGTCGTCTCTGGTGTGTAGCTGTTCGTAACTGTGTATCCTGTTGTCATATCTCCGGTTATCACTGGAGTATATCCTTCAGTAATATCTGTTTCTTCTACAGTGTAAGCTATCGGAGCTCCATCCTTGTTCACATCAAGATCTGTCCATGTATGTGTCCAGTTGTTATCTGCTTTTAATATAGTCTCTGAGCCATCTACTGCTATTCCGTTCGCAAGCAGCTGAACCTTTACACTCGTAGGTCTCTTTCTGTCCTGATTGTTTGCATCATCCCAGCTCTTTGTGACTGATACACTTGTCTTTGCCGGTGTATATGTGTTTGTAATGTTATATCCGTCTATTACAGTTGAATAATCATCAACCGCATCCTCTGTGATGGTATAAACTATCTTGTTGCCACTGCTATACTTTGGAAGATCTTTGAAACTATACTTCCAATCTTCATCAGCTGTAACAGTCTTTGTCTTGTATAACTGACCATCCGCAAGAAGATTTACAGTGATGCTCTCAGGTCTCTTTCTATCCTGATTGTTTGCATCATCCCATGTCTTTGTACCAGCTATATCGATGGTCTCTGGTGTGTAGCTGTTTGTTATGACAAATCCTGTCTTGGCATCACCCGTGACCTTCTTCGTATATCCGGTCACTGTGGTGATCTCATCTACTGTATAAGCTATAGCCGTACCGTTCTTATAAACTGCAAGATCTTTCCATGTATACGTCCAGTTGTTGTCCTCTTTAAGAGTTACCTCTGAGCCGGCAACCTCTGTGCCATCAGCAAATAATTTGACAGTGATTTCTTTTGCCCTCTTGCCGTCCTGATTTCCAGCGTCATCCCAGATCTTCGTGACATTGACATCTGTAGTCTCTGGAACATGTGTGTTTGTAATATCATAACCATTTGGAGCTGCTGTATATCCCTCCACACTGTCCTCTGTGATGGTATACTTTATCTCCTGACCATTGCTGTACTTTGGAAGACCTGTAAAGCTGTACTTCCAACCTTCTGCCTCTGTAACAGACTTTGTCTTGTAAGTCTGACCATTTGCAAGGAGATTTACTGTGATGCTCTTAGGTCTCTTACCATCCTGATCATTTGCATCATTCCAGGTCTTTATTCCATCGATATCTATCGTCTCAGGTGTATGACTATTGGTAACAGTGAAACCTGTCTTGACATCTCCTGTAACTTCAGCCTTATATCCTGGCACATTGCTTGTCTCTTCAACAGTATATGTTATATCCTTACCGCCGGACTTAAGTGGAATATCGTTCCATGTGTTTGTCCAGTTGTTATCGGCATTCAGTGTTACTTCTGAATCTGCAACATCTGATCCATCAGCAAGGAGCTTGACCTTAACACTATTTTCTCTCTTGCCATCCTGATTATTGTTATCATCCCAAACCTTTGTCACTGAAATACTTGTCTTACCAGGTGTGTAGCTGTTGGTGATGTTATATCCATCTATCAAAGTTGTATAATCTTTAACAGCATCCTCTGTTATTGTATACATGATCTCTGATCCGTTGTCATACTTAGGAAGATCTGTGAAACTGTACTTCCAGTTATCATTCTTTGAAACCTTCTTTGAAGCAACCTCATTGCCATTTGCAAGAAGTCTTACTGTAATCTCAGAAGCTCTCTTTCCGTCCTGGTTATCTGCATCATTCCATGTCTTTGTTCCGCTGATATCAATTGTCTCAGGTGTATGACTGTTGGTGATGACAAATCCAGTCTTCACGTCGCCGGTTATCTTGGTATCATAACCCGCAACCGCATCCTCTTTAACGGTATAAGCTATCTCATTGCCGTTATCATCGTACTTTGGAAGATCAGCAAAGCTGAAATCCCAGTTACCTGACGCATCAGGGGTAACCGTCTTACTTGCGACCTCAGTCGTTCCATTCATAAGACGGACTTTAATATCCTCAGCTCTCTTGCCATCCTGATTATTATTGTCATCCCAAACCTTGGTTCCACTTACCGTGATAAATGCCTTGTATTCATTCGCCACAGTCACAAGTGATGATGACGATGATGAAATAACAACATCCGCAGCCGTATTGCCTGTTGATGAACCTACAGTATATGTAACTTTATGTGCATATCCATCAAACGCTGCACTTGTCTCTGTTACAGTGTATTTTCCATATGGAGCATTATTGATAACGTAGCTTCCTAAGTAAAACTGATCATATGTTACGATTGTAGGTCCCTTGTATCCCTCAGGGCCTGATATTGTAAATGTGATCTGCTTCTTCTGTGCATCTGTGAGCTTTGTATCATCGAGGTCTCCGCTGAAGAACTTCGTGATAACAAGGCTTCCAACATTCAACTTGTTTGTGATCGTTGCAGCGGTAACTACATCGTTCTCATCCTTTGTGAGCTGAACATCGCTTGTATATCCTTCTACGTCATCCTCATCTACAGTGTAGTTGATAAGATTACCATCGGCATCCTTCTTATCAAGATCTGTAAATGTTCCACTCCAGTTATTTGAATCATTGAGTGTAAGTGTCTTGTCAACGATCTTTGTTATATTGCCCGCCGCATCCTCTGTGGCAAGTGTAACTTTGATGCTCTTTGGTCTTGCTGACAGAATGTTGTCGCTGTCATCCCACTTCTTGGTTACAGGAATATCGATCGTCTCATTTGTCACCTTTGTGTTGGTGTTCGTGATGGTGATCGTTCCGGTTGCTGTTCCATTATTACTTATTGTGACCTGGTAATCAGCATTATCAAAATCCTCTTCTGCAAAGTAGTAGAGGTATTTGCCATTTGCATCAGCTACTTTAAGCTCTATCTCATCGCTTGTCCACTTATTTGCACTATTTAAGGTAATTGTCTTTACAACAGGATCTGTATTCTTGTCGTAACTTGATGGATTAGTTGATGCATAGATCTTAACTGTTATACTGTCAACCGGAATATCCTTCAGTGTTCCACCTGCGGCATCCTTCCATACCTTTTTAACAGTTATCTTTCTGTTCTCAGGAGTGTTATCTACTGGCAGTGTATAATCCTGTGAACCTTTGCTGTCAAGGACTATGTCTGAGATAGAATCAGTTGTCACCTCAGCAGGTTTCGGTCCTGTCAGGCTGGATGAGATATTGTTCTCATATATGTATATAGGATCTGTGAGCTTCTCATAACCCTCAGGTGCTTCCACCTCTATAAGCTTGTAATAGTAATTATAATACAAACTTGATAATGTAAGTCTTCCCTGTTCGTTAGTTACTCTTTCCTCATCGCTTCCAGGTACCATGAGATTCCAGTTAGTGTCTGCACTGTTGTTTGGATCACCATATCTGTAAAGCTCAAACTTCGCACCAGCAAGCTTGATTCCTGTCATTATAGAGTCAGTTTTTATTATCGAAAGATTAAACTGCTCTGTATCAGTTCCCATTGATGAATCCTGATCATTGATGTTCGTGTCCGTCGATGACGAATCTGCCGAACTTGTAGATCCAAGAATACCAACGCTGTTCTTAACATCCGCTGTAAGCTTACCTGTATATACAAGAGTATATGTATACTTCAGGATAAACTTTGTCTCATCCGGCATGGTGAGTGTCAGTGTAGACATCTTAGCTGTCGTATCATCTGCATATGTATAGCTGTATTTGTCCGCCGGAACTTCAGCGCCTGTATCTGCGTACAGAAGCTTAAGCGAACCATCCTTGATAAATACTCTCTTTACTGCATCCGCATTGCTGTAGTCATACTTGTCAACTACAGTTATGGATCCTGTATTGCCAAGAGCCTCACCCTTCTCATTGATATACACAGTATATTCAATACTGTTGGTGTCATTATCATAGTTTCCTGCAGTTTTGGTAATATTCGGTCCAGTCACAGTAACCTTTGCGCTGTCATCCTTGGTCTTAGTTGAACCGTCGGTTCTGACAACTGTTGCCGAACAATTGTTGGTGAATTCCACGTCACTGCCACCAACAACGGATGATATATCCTTTGTGACCTTGACTGCATAGTACATAACGACCTTGGCATTAATGCTATAAAATTTAAGTGAGCTAATATCAAAGCTGATATGGTTATTCGAGACTGTATAATTCTTAATAAAATTAGACGCACCTATGTCAGGATTGTTCTTGCTGTTCTCATAGCCATAATATGTCACAAAATAAATACCCTGTATATTACCTGCCGTTTCACCTTTTCCACCTGGCAACATACTGCTATTTAAATACGTAGTGTCAAGAACCGTCCCTTCAGGTAATGTATCTGTAAAGGAAAGTCTGTCTCCATCTCCATACGCAAAGTCACCGTTGAGAACTACCTTATATACGAACACATTGTTGGCCTTGTCATATCCGACAATACTCTCCTTCTCGTCAGCGCCATTGGTATAGCTGTACTTCTCTACTATAGAACCCTGGGGTATTCCAGATACAGGATGTGAATCCTGTGATGTCTTGGATGAACCATCAATAGTAAGAGTACCCTTATTGACTGCCGTATACTTGCTGTCAGACTTTACTGTCGTATTATATGTGATAACATAATCTATCGGGTTCTCCTCTGTACCTGTTATATCTCTGAGGAATTCTATTGTATATCCCATTATGTAGTTGTCAGATGATGCTGGAACATCTGCAACGCTGTCAACAGTTGCAAACTTTGGCCCCCATACATTTGAGAAGTCAGCGTATGTTACCTTTACCTTGTAGTCAACTTCCTCTGTGAGGCCAGCTATTGTAAGTCCGTTTATCTGATCTGCCGTAAAGTAATGCTTTGGAAGTGCTCCATTATCATATGTTACAGAGTCAGTATATGTATCATTCGCATTGAGCTTGTCAACGCCAGATATTGTAGACTTCCATGCAAGGGTATATGTATCATCGTTCTCCGTCTCTGATACGAATTCCTTCTTTATTGAATCACCGGCCACCTCTACAGTCGCCTTGGCGCTGTCCGTAACTCCGTTCTTCTCTATTGTCGCTACATTCTTATAAACATCAGTCAGCTTATCAAGCTTGGATGAATCTGTTGTGTAGATGAACACGATCTTGGATTTGTTCTCTGTCACCTCAACCCTTGAAGTTCCATCCGTCAAATAAAGTTTACCATTCTCTTCCACAAAGCTTGCAGGAAGATTGATAGTGGTTGACACAGCTGTGTCATTTATGGATACACTGCACGTCTTTTCGTCTGTGAGCTCTGCTCCGTTCTTTGTGAGTATATCCGATACTGACATTCCTGTCAGATTCTTCTTCTTATCCGCATTCACGGTTACTGTCCATGTTATGGTTGACTTGTCACCTGACAGTGAACCGGTCTTACTTATGGATGCTGTAGACTTGCCGGCATTGTACCATGTACTGCTGTCGTTATCAGTATGCTCGTCATGTGAATCATCTGACACGTCTACACCATTCTTATTGTGTACATTTATGATTCCGATGTCATCGGCAATATCTGAGACAACAACTTCGTATGTGATCTCATACTGTGAATTAGCGTCAAGCTTCGGAAGATTTCCCTTTATAACTGTGTCACCGTTTCCTATGGTTCCTGTCGCAGGAGTCACATATCCATTTGATGTGACATCTGTGTACTGACCATTGCTGTCCTTGAGCTTGCATGTAACATTCTGTACTGTTCTCTTGGCATCAGATCCAAGTTTTGAGTCAAGTTCATTTGCAAGAATATCATCGAGTGTAATATCACCATCGCTTCCATACTCAGAACTTACTATAACCTTGTACTTGTAAACTATCTTGTGATCGTCAGGATAATTGCTCACACCATCTGAGGATTTTGTAACCTTGAGATCTGTGGCACCGTCCTTCACATATTGGTAGCCCTTGTTGGTCTGATCCTTATCATCAACCTTTGAATTCTTAGCCTCCGCGATATTGCTCTGGTTCAGATTGATCACGTCCTGAGAAAGATCATCGACTTTACTCTTTACTGTATAGGTTATCTTATATGACTCCTTTGCACCGAGTGCAGGAAGAGTTCCTTCTATAGTAGAGGTACTACTGTTATATGTGAGTGACGAGCTGCAGTCTGTGTTGTCAGACTTGATCACCTTTATATCTGTAACTTCAGGTGTGACACCTGCTATGTCGTTGGCTATAACATCACTAAAGTTCAGATCCTCACTGGCACTTCCATGATTGGATGAAACTTCTACGGTATAGTCAAAGTATACATATCCATCCTTAGGATCTGTAACTCTACCCTCGGATGCGGTCTTCTTCACATCCACATCAGGCTTGAAATCCACATCCACAGTCACAATCACAGTGCTTGTGAATTTGTTCTCGACCTGGTTTTTCTCATTGTACTTTGTGAGATCCATATCGATCCACGCCTTGAAGAAAGCCTTGAGCTGGGCTCCCCCCTTGAGTGCTGTATGATCGATAGTCGCAGTAAGGACTCCGTTCACAACTGAATACGAACCGATCTTGTTACCACTTCCATCAGTTATATCCTTATTCAGAATATCGGAATTAAACTTTATGGTATCCGGCATCGTATAAGTAAATGTTGCATCTTCACCAGACTCCAATATGCTATTAACAACATCTTCCGGGAACACTATATCCATAGACATCTGGATATCTACACCGGCTTTTGTAGGATCATTTGGATCTACAGGAAGCGGCGTTGTGGACGGTCTGGAACTGCTACCATATATATTACCTGCTTTATCAGCAATCGTAGCTCCAGTAATATAATCTTCAAGATTTCCGGTTACTGCTGCACTCGACAGCATTGCTATCGAATCAGTAGCCGTGGCGTATGCGTCTCCTCCTCTCGTCTCGGCCGCATTTGACCAACTATAATTAGAAGGCGAAATCAACGTAGTTATCATAACTACCGCCAGCAGCAGTGCTATAAGCTTTTTCGTAGTTTTTGCCATTGTAATACCTCTTTTCTAATTATTTTTCGAATTACAAACTTGCTTTAAATTTATCATAACACATGGTAATTGTAAACAGTTTGTGAACAAAAAGAACAGTTTTCTGTTGCTTTTTTGTTCACATTTACTTTATCGTTTAATTATTAGGTGATTTTGTACTACTATTCTTCGGCAGCATAATCTATCGAAATATATCAAACATATAAAATATAATCGATTACAATTCACTCTTTCTGTCTCTGTTGAGAAGCTCTGTGAGAGCCTCTTTTGCCGTCATGCCATTAAATAATACGTTATTGACTGCTTCAACGATAGGCATCTCAACCCCATGCTCCCTGGCAAGTGCCAGTGTTGCCTTGGCAGAATAAACACCCTCAACAACCATCTTGACCTCCGCCATAGCCTCCTCATAGGTCTTCCCCTGACCGATGAGATAACCGGCATTCCTGTTACGGCTGTGCTTGGATGTACATGTAACTATAAGATCTCCCATTCCTGAAAGTCCTGACAGCGTCTTGACATCTGCGCCCATGGCAAGTCCAAGTCTCATGATCTCCGCCATTCCTCTGGTCATAAGAGCAGCCTTCGTGTTGTCGCCAAGTCCAAGTCCATCTGATATTCCGGCTGCCAGAGCTATTACATTTTTCACTGAACCACCCAGCTCAATACCAGTCACATCAGTGCTTGTATATACCCTGAAATAATCGTTCATAAATGCGTTCTGGATCGTCTTTGCAATCTCTATATCACGGGCACCGGCAACTACCGTTGTAGGTATTTCGCGGCCTACTTCCTCTGCATGTGACGGACCCGAAAGGACAGCCACCTTAGCCTGTGGAATTTCTTCCTCAATGATCTCCACGAGAGCCTTGAGTGTGGACTCTTCTATTCCCTTGCTGACATTCACGATAAGCTGTCCGTCGCTCACCTTGTCAGCGATGCTCTTTGCTGTGCTTCTGACAAACGGAGAAGGCACTGCGCACACTATCATCTTCTGACCGATAACAGCCTTTGACGCATCTGTTGTATATTCAATACTGTTGTTAAGTATAACGCCCGGAAGTCTGTCTCTCTGCTCATGAAATTCCTTGAGCATGGCAACCTCTCTCTCATCTATAGACCACACTATAACCTCGTGTCCATTTCCTGCCAGCAGATTAGCAAGTGCAGAACCCCATCCACCTGCTCCAAGAACACCTATTTTCATCGTAAAATACCTCCAAAATATTTATATTTCTTTTTTCAATCCTTGAATCACTTTTTCTATTTTAACTTTTTTTCATCATTTAATCCAGTCCATAGTGACAATACATGGATGTTTTTGCAATTTTTTACTGTATTTTTAGATTTTTGTCCAGTTATGTAAACTCACATTATTCTATTCAACGGTTTTTAATACACTTTTCACTGCGTATAAATATCACATAACCATAATCTCAGTTTTATGTATACTCATTATGTTATCTGATTTTATTTTATCCAGACATCTATAAAACGTTGCTCACTACAAAAAAACCCCCTCCTTCCTGGTTTATCCAGTAAGTAGGGGATTCAATAACTCTCTATTCGCTTCCGCTTTCCATCAAGCCTTCTTAGAACCAAACGACAACTTATTCTCCGTTCCCGCTATCAGTCTCTTGATATTCTGCCAATGTCTTATCACGGCCATTCCGGCTATGATTCCCGCCATGATTATTCCTTCGATCATTTTGGCATTCGATGTGAAATTATAATCTCCATGAATTGCAAATACTGTGTATAATATGAAGAATCCGATCATGATCGTAAGTGATCCAACCGATACATATCTTGTTATCACAACACTTATAACGAACGCTGCAAGGAGTATCACTACCAATCTCCAGTCCCACAGACCTACTATCATTCCGCCGCTGGCAGCAATTCCCTTGCCGCCCTTGAACTGCATATAGAATGGGAAGTTATGACCAAGCACAACTCCAAGTCCTGTATACAGTACGAACATGTATGCATCACCTATACCTAACTGGCCAAGTATGATATGTGTCAGTGAGCAGGCGATTATTCCTTTGAGGAAATCCCCCAGGAAAACTATCAGTCCAGCTTTCTTTCCAAGAACTCTCAGTGCATTTGTCGTTCCCGCATTTCCACTTCCATACTTTCTTATATCAACACCTTTTATCCTGCCGTAAATATACGCTGTCTGAATGAGTCCTACTCCATAGCCCCCAACCAGACATATAGCTCTAATCAACATCTCCATGACTACTTCTCTTTCCTCTCCCTGATTATGAATTTTAGAGGTGTACCTCTGAATCCAAAGGATTCTCTTATCCTGTTCTCTATATAACGTGTATATGAGAAATGCATAAGCTCCTTGTCATTTACAAATATGACAAATGTAGGAGGTTTTACTGACACCTGGGTAATATAATAGAGCTTAAGTCTCTTACCCTTATCTGATGGTGGCTGCTGCATAGCAACCGCCTCACTCATAATCTCATTCAGAACACCAGTAGCTATGCGGAGTGAATGATTCTCTATAACAGCATCTATGGTCTCGAACAGCTTTGGAAGTCTCTGTCCGGTCTGGGCTGATATGAAGAGCAGTTCCGCATACGGCATGTATGAAAGCTTGTTTCTGATCTCCTCTGTAAACTTATATATGGTCTTGTCATTCTTCTCGATGGCATCCCATTTGTTCACAGCTATTATCATTCCCTTGCCACGATCATGTGCGATTCCCGCGATCTTGGCATCCTGATCGGTTATTCCCTCCGTTGCGTCTATTACGAGGACTGCAACATTACATCTCTCAACCGCTGATACTGTTCTTATGATACTGTATCTCTCTATATCCTCTTTAATCTTGCTCTTTCGTCTGAGTCCCGCTGTGTCTATGAATACATATTCTCT
This sequence comes from Coprococcus sp. AF38-1, assembly GCF_003603945.1. Taxonomy (NCBI): domain Bacteria; kingdom Bacillati; phylum Bacillota; class Clostridia; order Lachnospirales; family Lachnospiraceae; genus Coprococcus; species Coprococcus sp. AF38-1. Next base: position 110,888 of record NZ_QVGO01000005.1, on the reverse strand, counting down.
GCCATTTCTGACGATCTCTGTATCCACGGCATCTCTTGTGGTTCCGGCTATATCTGATACAATAACCCTGTCCTCACCGAGAAGCTTATTAATTATAGAAGATTTTCCTACGTTTGGCTTTCCTATGATGGCGATTCTAGGTCTCTCATCCTCCGTGTCATCCTTTGCAGACTCATTGAAGTGTGATACCACCTCATCGAGCATATCTCCTATTCCAAGTCTGGATGAACCTGATATAGGATGTGGATCTCCAAGTCCAAGATTATAGAACTCATACACATCCGGCATGAACTTTTCAAAGCTGTCTACCTTGTTGACAACGAGAACTATAGGTTTCTTGGATCTTCTGAGCATATCGGCAACCTTGACATCATCATCAACCATTCCCTGTCTGACATCCGTCATGAACAGGATGACGTCCGCTGTCTCTATGGCTATCTCTGCCTGTTCTCTCATGCTCTTAAGTATAATATTGTCTGACTCCGGCTCAATTCCTCCTGTGTCTATCAGAGTGAAATTGTAATCCAGCCAGTTGATATCGGCATAAATTCTGTCTCGCGTAACTCCCGGTGTATCCTGAACTATGGATATCTTTTCTCCGGCAAGCACATTGAACAGAGTTGATTTACCTACATTTGGTCTGCCCACTATGGCAACTATAGGTTTACTCATTCTATCTTCCTCCATATATAATTAATTACATATCATCGCCAATTACTGCATGAATAAAATCAGCACCACTTGATTCTACAATACAAACATCGACTTGTAAAGCATCTGTGAGCTCTGCAAGCGTCACATCATCAAGGAATTTTGGCTCATCCGCCATAAGAGTATTGGAAGGCAGTATAAGCCGCTGCCCAAGAGGCTTTCCTGTGAGCTGCTTTCTTATATCTCCACCCGTAAGCAATCCTGTCACGGTTATTCTGTGTCCAAAAAAATCATTAATGATCTTATACAGATGCACCTTCACATTAGGAAACTTCTCAGGGATTCTGTTAGCAAGGAGCTTTATGGAATCATATACGAGCACTCCAGTAACCATGGACACCTCATACTCTCTGTCATCGCCCTCTACGCAGCTCCACTCTTCATCAAACTCATCCATGAGCAGTCTCACCATGCCCACACCATTTTCAAGCTGGATAAAGCCATCATACCTGTCAGCCTCAGGGAAATCCCTGCCGGCATTTATATACCATTCATCACTTGCCTGGACAAAATGTGTGCCATGCTTTTCAAATGCCTTTTTCTGAAAATGTTCTATTATATCAATAACCTCGCAGGCGTCCTCTCTGTTGAACGGTTCAAGATGGAACAAGCCATCTCTGTAATCTGACAAACCGACAGGGACCACGGACAAACTCTCCATAACAGGAACAAACTCCATAAGATCAGAGATCGTACGCCACAATTCCTCCCCGTCATTTATCCCCTTGCACAGAACTATCTGTCCATTCATAGGAATACCAGCTTCATAAAATTTCCTTATATAGTCAAGTATGGCACCGGCAAATCTGTTGTTCAGCATACTGCAGCGCAGCTTGGGATTGGTAGTGTGCACTGATATATTTATCGGAGCAAGGTGATAATTGATTATTCTGTCAATATCCTTTTCCTTCATATTAGTAAGGGTAATATAATTTCCCTGAAGAAATGACAGTCTGGAATCATCGTCCTTGAAATATATAGTGTCTCTCATACCTTTCGGGTTCTGATCGATAAAGCAGAATATGCACTTGTTATAGCAGGACTTGTAATTATCCATCAGAGAATTTTCAAAAACAATCCCTAGATCCTCGTCATAATCCTTATCTATCTCCAGAAGCCACTCCTCGCCGTCAGACTTCCTCACGAGAAGTTCTATATATTCGTCATTTATGAGATACTGATAGTCAAATATATCCTCTATAGGATGGTCATTGACCGCCAGAATATTATCTCCCGGTTCGATCTCCATCTCCTGGGCTATACTTCCCTCAAGTATTTCCTTTACAATATGTTCCATAATTTCCTCTTTTATATTAATTGTCTACGGATCAAAAGCTGCAGCAAATGAATAACGCCCTATCATTCAGGGAGCATGATCACCGCCGCAAGATTACCCCGCAGGCCTTTGCTCGCCCTGTGTGAAAAAAGCCATTCGCTGTTACAGCATGTACATATATTTGTCACGTCAATATTCTCAGGTTTTACACCTGAATCAACAAGATTGTAATAGTTGGCCTTGTGGAGATCAAGCAGATATTTGCCATTACCCTTGCTAAATACGATCTGAGCTGCCTCTGCTTCCGTATATGCCGCCATAAAGCGTTCAGCTACATCTTCACTCACCTCATAGCAATTCTTGCATATAGAAGGTCCTATGGCGCAAATGAGATTCTCTGGAGATGTTCCATATTCAGACTTCAATCTGTTTATCATATGTCCGCTTATCTTGCTGACGGTTCCCTTCCACCCGGAGTGATTCGCCGCAACAACCTTTTTCACCGGATCATAGAACAATACAGGGACACAGTCCGCATAAAATGTCATAAGCGGTATCCCCGGAACATCCGTCATAAGTCCATCGATCTCCAGAATATCCGACTCTCTGATTATTCCCTTTCCGGCATCCTTCTCTGTAACCTTATATATATCTGTCTTGTGCACCTGATCAGAGAACACAAGCTTTTCGTGATCATACCCCACTGCAGTGGCAAATCTGCGGTGATTCTCCATTACCAGATCCGCATCATCACCTCTGTGGAAGCTCAGGTTCATGGAACCCAGATATCCCTCACTCACTCCGCCGATCCTGGTGGAGAATGCATTTACAACTCCTGCTCTGTCCATTTTGTCAAATGATATATAATCCACGCCATCCACCGTGTGGACATGTGTTGAATTGTCTTTCCTAATATACTTTATATCCATATCCGCCATCCTATCAATATCCCGAATACTCAAATGCATTTTCTATATGATGTATATCCTCACCAAGTATGGTTATCACATCAAATCTAACCGGGGTGTCCATTCCATATCCATATTTGTTCAGGAAGAATAATGCAGTCCTACATATCTGTCTCTGCTTGCGCACATCGACAGCCTCCTCCGGCAAGCCCTTATGTACTCCGGACCTATACTTCACCTCGATAAACACTATATATCCATCGTGTTTTGCCACTATATCTATCTCACCGCTGGCCACCCTGAAATTCCTGCACAGGATCTCATAGCCCCTGCCAGCCAGATGATCAGCAGCTAAAGCTTCTTTTTCATTACCGGTTGCTCTGCTGTTATACATCATTTCACCTTTCCATGAATATATGTGTGATGAACAATTGTTATACAAAGTTCTTGATAAACGTCCTTCTGTGTATTGCGCACGGACCGATCTTCTTGAGCGCATCAATGTGCTCTGCCGTACCATATCCCATGTTTTTTGCAAATCCATACCCCGGATACAGACTGTCATACTCAACCATAAGCCTGTCCCTTGTAACCTTTGCAATTATACTTGCTGCCGCAATCGACGCAGACAGCGTATCACCTTTTATTATGCCTACCTGCTCGATATCAACACCCGGAATATTAACCGCATCGTTTAACAGGAGCTGTGGTTTAACCTGAAGCTTCGATATAGCCTGCTTCATCGCCTCGTAATCTGCATTGAGAACATTTATCTCGTCAATTACTTTCTCGTTTGCCATACCCACGCCTACAGCTACAGCCTTCGCCATGATCTCATCGTATAGAGCCTCCCTCTTCTTCGGTGTGAGCTGCTTGGAGTCGTTGAGGTATAAAATATCACAGTCCTTTGGAAGAATGACTGCAGCAGCCACTACAGGGCCTGCAAGCGGGCCTCTTCCGACCTCATCTATACCACATATATATCCCTTATCAGCGTATTTTCTCTCAAATTCAAACATTTTATAGCTGCGGGCTTTTTCCTTTTCAAGAGCATTGATCTTTTTCTGAGCGGACGCTATGATCTTCTTTACCCCATCTCTCTCATCGTCGCCATACTTCTCGATAAGCCCCGAATATTCACTTATATCAGCATCAGCAAATACTTTTTTTATCTCCGCTATACTTTCCATATGTCCTCCACCTAAAAACAAGGACCATTGCCACTTTTTAGGCAACAGCCCCTGATATCTTATCCTATTCTATCTTGCCAAAACCGCCTGTAAATCTGAATACAGCCCTGCCAATGATATCTTTCTTGTGTATATTGCCAACATCCTCCACACGGCTGTCACGGCTGTTGTTTCTGTTATCTCCCAGAACAAAGTACTCGTCATCACCCAGTGTGATCTCCTCGGCTGCAACTCCGCGCTTGTCGCTGGCTATAGCCTCTCTGCCATACACATCGCCCTCCAGAGGCTCGTCATTTATATAGATAACACCATCTTCGTCTATATACACTGTCTCACCCGGAAGTCCGATTATACGCTTGATGAAGAAGGTCTCATCATCGTCTCCATACGGGAATACAACCACATCAAATCTCTTCGGCGAGCCAAATTCATACTCAAGCTTGTCAATCCATAATGTATCTCCGCTGTGAAGAGTATTGCTCATGGACTCTCCACTGACCTCTGTTCGCTGTCCGACAAATGTGAGCACAGCCCAGCATATGCCAATTACTATTATTATATAAATACACAGAAATATGAGATCCTTGACAATATTGACTTCCTTTTCGGCCTTTTCTTTCTTTTTTGCCTCTTTCTTCTCTTTCCTGAGTTGCTTCTTTAAAGCCTTCTCGTCGAGTTCTCCATCCTCATTGTACACTTCTTCAGAAGAGTCTGTATTAACCGCTTCTGCAGTTTTATCTGAGCTCTCAGATTTAGCTGCTCCTGCAGCTTCTTCCGATGTCTCCTTCTGAGATGCTTCTTCCGATTTATCTGCTGTCTCCGCCTTTGCATCAGCCGAACTCTCAGCGACTGCTTTGTCCCAGGACCAGGAGGACTTCTCCTTATTTTCCTGCTCATCGTCGGCATTTTTCTTTTCAGCTTCCTTTGCTTCCTTCGCAGCCTTTTTTGCAGCCTTCTTCTGTTCTTTATCTATCGCTTTCTGACGCTTCTTCTCATATTTGGCGATCTCTTTGTCCCTTTCCTTCTTCGCAGGGTCATCCTCAAATATATCGTTTAACGCATCAGCAACATTCTTGTTTTCTTCACTCATCTAGTCTTCCTTCGGGGTCTCCAATGTAATACGCCCCAGCTTTCCCGATCTGAAATCATCGATCAGCAGAGCCGCAGCCTTGTCATAATCGAGCTCCCCGCCCTTCTTAATGCATTGTCTCTTCTCTGCGATACCTGTCAGCATCTGTACAGGATCATCAACACTTTCAATATTATACCTTTGAACAAGGGTATTACAATAGTTTGCCTGTAAAAATTTAATTAATTCAACCGCTATATCCGTTATGCTGAGTATCTCATCATTGATCGAACCAATGAACGCAAGTCTGAGACCAACGGCCTCATCATCGAATTTCGGCCATAAAATACCGGGAGTGTCCAGAAGCTCAATATTCTTTCCAAGTCTTATCCACTGCTTGCCTTTTGTGACACCAGGCTTATTTCCAACCTTGGTGCAGGCCTTTCTCGCATAGGAATTGATAAACGTGGATTTGCCGACATTCGGGATACCGACTATCATCGCCCTTATCGGACGGTTTATGATTCCCCTTTTTCTATCCCTCTCTATCTTCTCTTTGCAGGCCTCCTGCACGATATTGTTGATACTCTTCATCCCCATACCGTCACGGGCATTTATCTTTGCAACGGCAAAGTCTTTATTCTTATAATAGTTTTCCCACTTTGTTGTGACTGCATCATCCGCAAGATCTGATTTGTTGAGGAGTATGAGTCTGTATTTGTTCTTTGCAAGCTCGTCTATATCAGGATTCTTACTACTGAATGGGATTCTTGAATCCACCAGCTCTATGACGATATCTATAAGTTTTATATCCTCCTGCATCATTCGTCTTGCTTTTGTCATATGTCCGGGATACCACTGTATATTCATATCTCTACCTCTATTTTATCTTTACTCTGCCCAGCATCTCGCTCTTTTGCACATTGCCAGCCGCCTGAAATCTTGAATCCTGGCTGTTGTCCGGATTGTCTCCGAGCAGGAAGTATTCATTCTCTCCAAGTGTGATCGCAGATTCCGCTATTCCGGCTGTTTTTATCTCACAGTCGACGGGATAATCTGCAAGCGGATTGCCATTTATATATACCTGACCATTCTGGATAAGCACAGTCTCACCCGGCAGGCCTACCACTCTCTTGATGGAATAGTATTTGTCCTGATTCTCAACTATACGATACGCTACCACATCGTATCTTTCCGGGGATGTCACCAGATAAACAGCCTTATTGACCAGATACGATTCTCCATCCGTCAGTGTCGGCTCCATGGATGGTCCTACCATATATACCGTCTGGAATCCAAATGCAACAAAACCATAACCAAGTATAGCCGCTGTCAGTATCGATATGAACCAGCCAAGTGCGCTCTTCATAGTCTTTTTCAATGATCTCTGTTGTCTTCTCTGACGCCTTTTTTCTCTCCTTATCCTTCGGAGTCTGTCATATCTCTCACTCATGAATTCTATCCTTCAATCATCAATATATTTGTTCAGTTCATTTCATCCATTCTAAAAATGGCTGGAGTAGAAATACTCCAGCCACTTTTACTTTCATGTTACAAGCTTTATTATTTAACAAGCTCCTTAACCTTTGCTGCCTTACCAATTCTTGAACGTAAGTAGTAAATCTTAGCTCTTCTAACTTTACCTTTTCTTACAACTTCAATCTTCTCAACGAAAGGTGAGTGTACAGGCCATGTCTTCTCAACACCGCATCCGCTAGAGATCTTTCTAACTGTGAATGTCTCTCTGTTGCTTCCGCCCTGTCTCTTTACTACAGTACCCTCGAAGATCTGGATTCTCTCCTTGTTACCCTCTTTGATTCTGTTGTGTACCTTAACAGTGTCTCCTACGTTGAACTCATCAACGCTCTCCTTCATCTGTGAAGCTTCAAGATTCTTAATGTAATCGTTCATTGTGTTCCTCCTTAATATTCTGATGTTCTTACTACCATATCCACCGGATATATGGGCACAGAGGACCATCACTCTTTTCACAACTCATTTAATATAACATACTGAAATTGTAGATGCAAGAAGAATTTTCGGATTTTATCCGTTTTTTAGCAAACAGGGCATATAGATTGATTTCTATATGCCCTGTTGCATTAAATATCTTGTTCGACTTAATTCAGTCAAGTGGAGCAGACACATTAGAAGGCGAACTTCGTTCGCAGGCGTCTGCGTGCTTCATAACTTGTCGTCAAGCGTAGCTTGATGACCTACGCGCACATCAGTGCGCTTCCTCTGAAGGATTCCTCCCACCTACGGCGGGCCCCTCCTTATGAAAAATAGTGGAGCTGGCGGGAGTCGAACCCGCGTCCAAAAGCTCATTCACTACAGTTTCTTCCATCACAGTCAGTGCTTTAACATTTCCTCAGCCTATCGCCCACTAACATGCTATAGACCTTAGTAGCTTCATGGATTTTCCTACATCGCAAAGCTTAGATGCAGGAGTTTGCCGAAAATCGACGCCATTCCTAAAGGCTCGGCGTTCCTAAAGGATGACGACTGCCCTTAGGCAGCGTATGCTAAATTATCGTTAGCGTTTATTTTTTTCCAGCTTTTAGCGTGGCTCTGGTCCACGGATGGCTTCCATAGCTTCAAAACCCCTGTCGAAACCAGTCAACCCCTGATCATAGATCAGTGATAACCGATCATATATAATATATGCAGCAAATATCACAATGATACCTGCGCCTATATATCTTAATTTATCAGATGCTGTTACTCAGCGTCAGCAGTTGTATCTTCCGCTGCATCTGTCGCCTCTGCTGTATCTTCTGCAGCTTCAGTTGTATCTGCTGTGTCCTCAGCATCTGAGGCTGTGGCAGAAAACAGAGTGTCATAACCGCTGTCCTTCCAAGTCTTATCAACATATTCTGATAAGCTTGAAGCATCAACGTACTTAGGTATCGCCTTATATATCTTCACACCCGCAACACTTCCAACTATAGCAGCGATAACAACAATCGTAACTGTTATAGCTGTTATCTTCTTGATCTTCTGCTTCCTGAGAATCTCCTTGCGGTGCTTTTTCTCATATTTCTTCTTATCTACTTTACTCTGACTCATAACGCCCTTCTCCAGACTATCGTTTATTTGATTCCGATACACACATTATATCTGAACCAGCTTATCTTCTTCAACACCCTGCTAGTATAACACATGCTGTATCATATTTCCAATAATAAGTTTGATTTCACAGAAATTCCACAAACGCACACTATCAGAAATCTCTGCTTCTGTTCTTCAGATCTCTCTCCATCTCGCGCTTCATATCCTTCTTGGCGATATCCTCACGCTTGTCGTAGAGCTTCTTACCTCTTGCCAGACCTATCTCCATCTTGACAAGGCCATCCTTGATATATACCTTGAGCGGCATAATGGTATAGCCCTTCAGCTTCTGCTGTCCGATGAGCTTGTTGATCTCATACCTGTGGAGCAGCAACTTTCTCGTCCTGAGCGGATCTTTATTGAATATATTCCCCCTCTCATATGGGTTGATATTCATTCTGTACACATACACCTCGCCGTGGTCTATTCCGACAAATGCTTCCTTGATACTGCAGTGTCCCTGTCTTATGGACTTTACCTCGGTTCCCACAAGCTCTATTCCGGCCTCAAACTTCTCTTCTATAAAATACTCGTGATATGCCTTTTTGTTATTTGCGATGAGAGTGTTTCCTCTTTCCTTTGACAAATGTATCCTCTCCTTTATATACAATACTGAAATCTATCGACTTCGTCATCTTGTCTGTATTCTTCACCTTTATCTGTATAGGATCACCGATGGCATATTGTTTGCCCGTGTCCTCACCTATCATAGCATAATCTTCCTGAGAAAAATAGTAATAATCGTCGAGCATATCTGCCACGTTCACAAAGCCTTCCACCGTATTCGGCAGTTCCACGAACATTCCCCGGTTTGTAACTCCCGAGACAAATCCGTCATAGACCTCGCCAATGTGAGCTGACATATATTCCACCTTCTTGAGCTTCTCCACATCACGCTCAGCTTCCTCAGCTCTTCTCTCCTTGCGCGAATTGTCATCAGCCACCCTGTCAAGTATCATGCTATAATGTTCTATTCTCCTCGAGTCAAGTCTGCCATGTATATTTTCCTTTATTATACGATGTATCTGCAGATCTGGATATCTCCTTATAGGAGAAGTAAAATGACAGTAATACTTACACGAAAGTCCAAAATGTCCTGTGCACTCCGTTGAATACTTCGCCTGTTTCATGGTCCTCAGCGCCATCCTACTCACAAGATTCTCATAAGGCTCACCCTTTATCCTGTCAAGCAGCTTCTGGAATTCTTTCGGATGTATATTCTCCTTTGATGCCTTAAAGTACATTCCAAAATTACTTATAAGGAGCGCCAGCTGCTCAACCCTGTCTGCATCAGGTGTCTCATGCACTCGATACTCAAATGGTATATCCTGCCAGAAATAATCCTCAGCAATCGTCTCATTTGCAGCAAGCATAAAATCTTCAATGATCTCATTGGATCTGCGTCTCTCATATACACCTATTGATACAACTTTGCCGTCGGAGTCTATCTTGATCTTCGATTCGTCAAAATCAAAATCTATTGAGCCTCGTTTTCTTCTGTTCGCTCTGAGAAGATCCGACACATGAAGCATCATCTCGAACATGGGCACAAGCTCCTCATATTTTCTGGTCTCCTCTGGATCGTGATCCTCGACAATTGCAGACACACTTGTATATGACATTCTACGGTCCACATTGATCACAGTCTCACATATCTTATGTCCTACTATGTGGCCCTTCTGATCTATGTCCATAAGGCAGCTAAGTGCAAGTCTGTCCTGTCCTTCATTCAGCGAGCAGATACCATTTGACAGCTTGTGTGGAAGCATAGGTATTACCCTGTCCACGAGATAACAGCTTGTACCTCTGTTAAGTGCCTCTTTATCCAGAGGGGAATTCTCCTTTACATAGTGGGTCACGTCAGCTATGTGCACACCAAGCTTGTACATTCCGTCCGCCTCATAGAGTGTTATGGCATCGTCCAGGTCTTTTGCATCCTCGCCATCTATCGTCACTGTCTGAAGATGTCGGAGATCCGTTCTGCCTGCCATCTCCGATGCGCTGACAAAATCAGGGATCTGTGAGAGGCTGTCCATGACCTCGTCAGGAAAATCGACAGGAATGTCCAGAGCTCTGACCACAGACAGCACGTCACTCTCCGGATCATTTATATGTCCAAGTATCTCTATAATCTTTCCCTCCGGAGACTTCACTTTGTCTCCATAACTGATGATCTCCGCCACAACCTTATGTCCAGCCATGGCGCCCATGGAATTTGCCTTGGATATAAATATGTCTCCATCTATTTTCAGATTGTCAGGTATGACAAATCCAAAGTTCTTATTCTTCTGATAGACTCCGACAACCTTCTTTAGTCCACGCTCAAGTACCTTTATAACCGATGCTTCCTGCTTCATTCCCTTCGGTCTGTCCTCCGCACGTATGAGGACTGTATCACCGTGGAACGCTCCCATGGTATTCTTCTCAGGGACAAAGAAATCCTCCTTCATGCCCTCAACGCGGACAAATCCAAAACCTCTCTGATTGCCGATAAATGTTCCCTTGTATGTCCCTTCTCCGACCTTCTGATATCGTCCTTTTGCCGATCTGATGATCAGTCCCTCCTCTGTGAGGTCATTCAGTATATCGAGAAATGTCTGTCTCTCATCTCCCGGGACCTGAAGGAATGTACACATCTCCTTGAACTTCATAGGCGGATAATCATCATCGCATATAAATTCATATACCGTCTGTTTTCTTCTGTTGTATAACTCCAAATCCTTATTATCCATAACAAACCCTTTCTATATACATTATGCCCGCATCCCTACCGCACAAATACATTGCATAATGAGCAAAAAAATGCTTACATATATCAGTTAATATATGTAAGCATCAGAAATCATTATTAGTTGAAAAGCTTTGAGTCAAGCAGTAATGCAAGTACAAAGAAGAGAACTGTGAGAACTGCTGTTATCTTCTTAAGTATCTCCTGCTTTGAGCTTCCCTTATTCTTGCTCCAGTAGGAATTGTCAAATCCGCCGCCTGCTCCTGATATGGAACTTGTAAGGCTCGCATCCTTTCCTTCCTGTGAAAGAACCACTATTGCTAATACTATACATACTATAACATAAATTACCATTAATATTGTCTTCAGCATCTTAACACCTCCGTTTCCGAAAAAATGGTGTGTGTATAATTTTAACACCAACTTGAAACATAATAACACAACAAAATAATATATTCAATAACTATTTTCTTCGTTTTCTGTAAAACTCCGCAAATACCAGCATTGCGATACCTATTATCGAACAGGCAATACCTACGCCTGCATATTTCACATGGAATTTCATCTCAACAACATTCTCACCCTCAACAAGACTTATAGAATACAGGCTGTCTACCACCTTATCCGGCTGTACCTTCTGGCCGTTAACTTTGACTGTCCAACCATCACAGTAAGGAATAGATGTGAATAAACTCTGTCCTTCCTTGGCATTTACAACAAATTCTGCGCTGCCATTTTCTATATCCATCACATCAGGGGTATGTTTCTCAAGCTCCTCTGCTATGCTTTTCAGCAAATCCAGATCAAGAACATAAAACTGCTCTGCTCCATCATCCAGATCTAGCTTCATCTTTGAGTGAAGCACAACCTTGTAGTAATCACGATCCTCATTTACAGGAATATTGAACACTGACGGCGAAAGCCATCTGGCATATCTGGTCCTGTATATTCCATTGACATTCAGCTTTGCGTTAAACAGACTGTTCCATGGGATATTGCCATAAGCGATGTAATTGCCTTCCGGGATCTCCATCTTGTATACACGCTTCTTCGCTTTACTTACAACCGTCTCGTACTTTAAAGGCTTATAGATCTCAACCTTTCTGCCGAGCAGCTCGCTGTAGAGCTCATTTTGATATTCAAACGGATTGCCGTTATATTTTGCCGCTGTATATTTGCCTGAATCATATACAAATGCCATAGGCAGGCTGTATGGGTTCTCGTATACATCGACTCCATTTGCATTGTCTGCAATATCCTCTACTTTATTCATGCCCTCCAGAGCATAATCAGATACGATGTATCTGACTCCCAGCAGTGAATCAGTTCCAAGCACCGGCATGTTGACAACACTTAGGTTATCGCCTTCGCTCCTGTATCCCGTGTCCACAAGGAAGTTCAGCACTGTGCTGTCAGCGGTTGACACATACGATCCTATCGCCCAATACCCATAACCAAACGACTCGTCATAATTTGCTCTGACATTGTTCTTATATTTAAAATTATCATCCGTATCTTTGCCATTATTGTTTTTCTTTTTTTCGAGTGATCTTGTCGCCCTTGATCTGGTCTGGCTGATCCTGTATGTATCGGAATCATATTCTTTCAGATCATTTATAAGGCCTTCCATAGCCGTCTCATACTCAACAAAACTCTCACCGTTGTCGATATGGATATTGTCCATTTGCAACATCACGCTGTATCCTGTCTCAACAGTCAGCACTGCACACAGAATGACCGTAAATATAATTCCGAACACTCTTCCGGATCCTACGTTTTTCGAAAGCCTGCTTATGAGTGCTATCAAAACGGCTACCCCTACAATAAGCGCATCGGTCAGCCATACAAGTTTGTTATCCTGGACTCCATGCAGATAGTTTACACCAAGCATAGCCGCACTGAATATCGCACTTGCAATGATAACCCGCCTTTTTACAGCATTCAAATCCTCCGAGAGGAAAAATTCAGCGGCAAAGAATAATATACAGAATATTCCAACATGTGAATATCTGTACCAATATGATCCAACCTCTTTGAACAGATAAAATGCCATGCACAATGGATTCCAGTAAAACATGAGCAGCATTACCACAAGCGTGACAAATGCTAATATCTTCTGCTTTACATTGTGTTTCTTACCGATGAAGATTCCAATAAATCCTATCAGCGCCAGACATCCGCAGTACAGAGACACGCTTCCCTTCTGACTCTGTGCACCAAGCGAATATCCGTCTATCACAGATGAAACATCACCGATAAATGACATGTCGAGCAGAGAGCCGAAATCAAGACTTCCTCTTACACTGTAACGCATCGCACCTATCGTCGGAAGGAACAACACCCCACTGATCAGGACTCCCGCCAGCATTGAATATATAAACCGTCCAAGTTTTCCGGCAAAATCCTTTATGACAGTCTTCTCAGCCTTAGTATCCCCACTGTACAATCTTGAATATGCAAATTCAAACAAAAACCAGAAACAGGCAAATACACAGTTGATTCCGCCCATATACCAGTTGAACAGAACTGCCAATGCAACTGATACGGAAAGCATAACAGGCCTGCCACCGTTAACCACTCTGTACACGCCCAGCATTATGAGCGGTAACATATAGAAGCCGTCAAGCCACATTATATTACATGCCTGGGCTATTCCATACTGACTCACTGCATAGCTCACCGCCAGAAAAATGATAAGTGCCTGCTTTTTCACAGAACCATCATTCCACTCTTCAAATCTCCTGTTGAGATAAAATGCAAATGTCGCCGCCGCACAGGCAAGCTTTAACGTTATGATCACATGTACGAACAATACAAGCTGGGATTTGTCGAATAACAACAGCAATAAATTGAACGGGCTGGAAAGATAATAACTGAATACTCCTATGCAGGCCCCTCCTATAGATTTGCTGAAAGAATAATCTATATTATTTTTGCCGTCAAATACATCCTTCAGATATGCCAGAAAATCAAGATACTGAAAATCAGCATCCTTGGATGCGAGTGAGTGTACTCCGAACGGCACATACTTTTTTATATAAAACAGAAGCCACAGCAGGCAGAATGTGATAATGCCCGCTGTAAGCATCTGAATAACGAGCTGTTTTCTCTGTTCTTTCTCCATCGTATTCTTCTCCAGATTATTTAGTTTTAATATAATACTACACAATCTGTGAAAATACTATATAGATATAGATTAAAAATTTTTAATGAAAGAATTTCTAACTTTTACATACTGATTTATAACATATACCTACTTCGTATATCGAAACCATGATTCAGCGGTCCACTGCCCGATCCCAGATCCAGCATGGCCTCCAGGGCACCGGATATATATTGTTTGGCCATTCTGACTGAATCACTTACATCATATTCCTTTGCGAGATTTGAAGCGATCGCACTTGAAAGCGTACATCCTGTGCCATGTGTATTCGGATTATCAATACGCTCACCCGAAAACCAGGTGATATTCTCTCCGTCAAAAAGCATATCATTTGCATCATTTATGCTGTGTCCACCCTTTACAAGGACAGCGCAGCCATACTTTCCGTATATACATCTGGCGGCATTCTCCATATCAGCTACGCTCTTCACCGATATACCAGTGAGCGCCTCAGTCTCAGGTATGTTTGGCGTTATGAGCTTTGCAAGTGGGAACAGTTTACCGGTCATGACCTCCACCGCATCATCGCTTATAAGCTTAGCACCACTGGTCGCCACCATCACAGGGTCAAGCACGACATTCTCCGCATTGTATCTGGCAAGTCTGTCAGCTATCACATCAATAAGTTCAGGAACAGATACCATTCCTATCTTGACCGCTTTCGGCCGTATATCGGTAAACACCGCATCTATCTGGGCGCCAAGTACATCAGGGATAACGTTCATGATAGCAGTCACTCCTGTGGTATTCTGAGCCGTGAGGGCTGTGATCGCACTCATACCAAATACGCCATTTGCCTGCATGGTCTTGAGATCCGCCTGCACACCTGCGCCACCTGAGGAATCGCTTCCGGCTATGGTGAGGACAGGCACAAGACGGCTTCTGTCAGAATTTATACTGCACAGCATGTCATCCATACTCTTAAAATAATGATCACAATGTGCTATAAGATCTCCCTGTCTGTCCCTGCTGGATTCGTCATAGAGACCGACCACAACAAATCCTCCGTTCTGTGCTGTCTCCGCCGCATGATATGCGTCCTCGAATACAAATGTATCCGAAGCCGGAGTTCCCATAAACTCAGCCGCCATCTCATATATCTTAGGTGAGGCTGCCTTGCCCACGCCCACCTCAGAACATGTAAATATCCTGTCAACATACTTCATAAGTCCCGTCCGCACAAGTGCTGCCTCAACATGGCATCTGTCTGTGGATGTTGCAACAGTGACCGGGATATCATATCTCTTTAAGAACCTCAGCAGTTCAGGCACACCTGACTTCGGCTCAACTTTATTTGCATAGAAATCGCGCACAGTCTCATTGATACCGTCTATAATCTCCTTCGCGCTGAGTTCAAGTCCATAGTGTTTCTGCATATATTCTGCGCCCTTCATCATGGTCATGGTGAAAAGCACCTTCTCAAGATCAGGTTCTGCCTGTATCCCCTGTCCCGCCAGATACATCTCTCCGGCATGATCCCACATAGGCATAGAGTCAAGCAGAACCCCATCCATATCAAATATCGCACCTTTTATATCACTGATAACTATTTTTTTCATATACACCTCTATATCATATATTTAGTCAGGCATCAAGCATATTCTCTACAGAAACCTTGAGCTCCTCTGTGGCCTTCTGTATGTCCTTTTGTCCGAATATGGCACTTATAACTGCCACACCGCATATTCCGGAGCCCGCAAGCTCGGCCACATTATCCTTTGTTATGCCGCCTATTGCAATGACCGGTATGGACACCGCCTCACAAATTGCCTTGAGAGTTTCATGGCTCACATCGTCTGCGTCATCCTTTGAACCTGTTGTAAACACTGCTCCTACACCAAGATAATCTGCGCCGTGCTTTTCCGCTATAATCGCCTGTTCGACAGTCTGTGCAGACACTCCAAGTATCTTGTCAGGGCCGAGTATCTTTCTGACGTCCATGGCCTCCATATCACTCTGTCCCACGTGTACACCGTCAGCATCTATATCTTTTGCTATGCTGACCTCGTCATTGATGACAAATGGAACTCCATATTCCTTACAAAGCTTCTGTATCTCCTTCGCCTCAGCGAGGAAGTCTTCTCTGTCGAGATTCTTCTCCCTGAGCTGTACAAATGTTGCACCGCCGTCAAGTGCCTTCTTTACCTGATCATACAGAGTCTCTTCACCAAGCCAGTGTCTGTCAGTTACTGCGTAGAGCAATAGCTCTTTCTCACTGCAATTTATCATACTATCCGTCCTTCCTATATGTTTCGATCCCGATCTGATGCAGATCCAGGCAATTATTAGACTTCCGTCAATTATCTGATTTCAAACTTTGCGCCCTGTTCAAGTGTATCCCCGTCCATATTGTATATGGCATCGATTATCCTGTTCCTGTATGTTGAATTACCCTCAAATGCCTGCAGATGGGAATAACCGATCTCCCCAGCAAGTCCCATGACCATGACAGCCGCTGCAGCAGCCTCAAGCTTGTTGTCCTGATTTGCCACAACATATGCTGTAATCATTCCTGAGAGCTGGCAGCCTGTTCCAGTGATCTTACCCATCTCAGGACGGCCGTTTCTGATTACATAACATTTCTCGCCGTCCGCAACAAGGTCTATTGCGCCTGTTACAGCTATGATAGATCCCGTTTCAGCAGATAGCTTCTTGACAAATGTCACTGCATTATCAAGCGTATCCTCCGTAACCGCATCTGCCACATCGGCATCAACACCCTTTGTGCTGCCGGAACCATATGCCAGAGTTTTGATCTCAGAGATATTTCCTCTTATAACATCAAATCTAATCTCCTTCATAAGTCCAACAGCCGTATCAGTTCTGAGCTTACTTGCTCCTGCTCCAACAGGATCGAGAAGTAGAACATGTCCAAGTTCATTTGCCTTCTTCCCTGCCAGGTACATTGATGGAATAGTGTTCTTGTTAAGTGTTCCTATGTTGATATTCAGACCACCACATATGCTTGTGATATCCTCCACGTCACCCTCATCATCCGACATGATAGGACTTCCACCGCACGCCAGAATGACATTTGCCACATCATTTACAGTTACATAGTTTGTTATATTGTGTACCAGAGGTACATTCTTTCTTACATTTTCAAGGCACTCTTTTATCATGTTTTTCTGTCTCCTTTATATATACTCTGTTGTTTATCTGCTAATCTTTTTTGACGAAAAGCGGCCATACCATAAGGCACAGCCGCTTTTCTTATGCTGTATGTATCCCTACGCCGGCGCTGATCCAGGTCAGACCTGATCTACTCCTGGGCAGGAGGTACATCAGATGTACAATGCATACACTTTGTTGCTTTGATATCTATCTCACCCATACAGTATGGGCACTTTCTTGTGAGAGGAGCTGCCTCCTCTTTCTTCTTACCAAGATCCATGATCGCATTGATTCCCTTCATGATGACAAATATAACAAATGCCATGATTATGAAGTTGATAACTGCTGAAATAAACGCTCCATACTCGATATACTGTCCTGTATGGAATATCTGAAAATGTCCACCAATCTCTGCTCCACCGATGCTGTTGATTATTGGTGTGATGAAACAGTCTGTAAAAGATGTAACCAATGACTGGAACGCTCCACCAATGATAACACCGATTGCAAGACTCATCACATTTCCCTTAAGGGCAAACTCCTTAAACTCTTCCAAAAACTTCTTCATATGTATCCTTCCAACTGAATACAGCACCGATCATAACAATCTTATATTATAATTCGGTGCCGTATCTTTTATTTGTTGTTTCTCGCGCGATTGATATGACATATATCTACATTTGCTGTCATCGCTCATCGCACATCATCTTTTTTACTTTCTTACAATAAGTGACTTGCCTGTCATCTCCTTAGGCTGAGGAAGTTCCATAACCTCAAGAAGTGTAGGTGCGATATCTGCAAGACATCCGCCCTCACGAAGCTCTACATCTTCACCATAGTTGTAAAGGATAAATGGTACAGGGTTAGTTGTATGAGCTGTATGTGGAGCACCGGTCTCATAGTTGATCATCTGCTCTGCGTTACCATGATCAGCACAGATAAAGAGAACACCATCAACCTTATCAATTGCCTCTACAGCAGCGCCAACGCACTTGTCAACTGTCTCTACAGCCTGGATAGCTGCTGGGATAATACCTGTATGACCAACCATATCAGGGTTTGCAAAGTTGATGATGATCACATCATACTCGCCACCAAGGATAGCTGCATTGAGCTTCTCGCTTACCTCTGGAGCACTCATCTCTGGCTGAAGGTCATATGTTGCTACAGCAGGTGACTTTACAAGGATTCTGTCCTCGTTCTTGTTAGGCTCCTCAACACCGCCGTTGAAGAAGAACGTTACATGAGCATACTTCTCTGTCTCAGCAAGTCTGAGCTGCTTGAGGCCCTTAGCTGCAAGGTACTCACCGAATGTGTTGTCAATCTCTTCCTTCTTGAATGCTACAAGCTTGTTAGGTATTGACTCGTCGTAGTCCTTGAAACATACATATGTGAGTGGCATGCGGCCATTTGCTCTCTCAAATCCATCAAAATCATCACAGCAGAATGCTCTGGTGATCTCGCGGGCTCTGTCTGGTCTGAAGTTAAAGAATATAACTGAATCATTTGGCTTAACAAGTGATACAGGCTTACCATTCTCTGTGATTACTGTAGGAAGAACGAACTCATCATATACTTCCTTGTCATATGACTCCTGCATAGCTGCAACCGGGTCCTCAGCCTGAACGCCCTCACCTGTCACAAGTGACTTGTATGCAAGCTCTACTCTGTCCCATCTGTTATCTCTGTCCATTGCGTAGTAACGGCCTGACATAGATGCAACCTTACCTACACCTATCTCCTTCATCTTTGCGATAAGCTCCTCAAGGTATCCCTTACCTGATGCAGGCGGCGTATCTCTTCCATCGAAGAATGGATGAACGTATACGTTCTCAAAGTTCTGCTTCTTGCAGAGCTCAAGGATCGCATAAAGGTGTGTATTGTGGCTGTGAACACCACCATCTGAGAGAAGTCCCCAGAGATGAAGATCTGAATTGTTCTTCTTGCAGTTTTCTATTGCAGCAAGCATCTCCTCGTTCTCAAAGAAATCTCCATCAGCGATTGCCTTTGTGATTCTTGTAAGCTCCTGATATATGATACGGCCTGCGCCGATATTCATATGACCTACCTCTGAATTGCCCATCTGACCGTCTGGAAGTCCTACAGGAAGTCCTGAAGCTGCGCCCTGCACAAATGGTGCTGTAGCCATAAGCTTGTCCATAACTGGCGTCTTTGCAAGTGCTACTGCATTACCCTCTGTCTTGTCACTGAGACCATATCCGTCGAGGACCATTAAAACTACTGGTTTCTTACTCATAATTTTTCTCCTTTTTATTTATTCCGGCTAAATGCCTCTTAATCATAATTCACTCATTGAGATTATACTTATATAATGCCAATTTTTCAAGTTCAAA
Source organism: Coprococcus sp. AF38-1 (assembly GCF_003603945.1). Taxonomy (NCBI): domain Bacteria; kingdom Bacillati; phylum Bacillota; class Clostridia; order Lachnospirales; family Lachnospiraceae; genus Coprococcus; species Coprococcus sp. AF38-1. The sequence goes on along the minus strand of NZ_QVGO01000005.1, from coordinate 91,264 downwards.
TCCAACTCAAATCACAGGTCGATATCCAGTTCAACCGGGCAGTGATCAGATCCCATGATATCAGTGTGTATCTTGGCATCGACAAGCTTGTCCTTCAAACTCTCAGATGTGAGAAAATAGTCGATACGCCAACCTGCATTCTTCTCCCTTGCCTTGAATCTGTACGACCACCATGAGTAGATATTTCCCTGATCCGGATAAAAATATCTGAATGTGTCGATGAAGCCATCATCTAGAAGCACCGTCATCTTCTCTCTTTCCTCATCAGTAAATCCCGCATTCTTCCTGTTTGTCTTTGGATTTTTCAGATCTATCTCATTGTGAGCCACGTTCATATCGCCGCACACAATAACAGGCTTATTCTCCTCAAGCTTTTTCAGATATGCTCTGAAATCATCCTCCCACTTCATCCGGTAATCAAGCCTTGCAAGCTCGTTCTGTGAATTTGGTGTATATACAGTCACCATGTAGAAGTTCTCATATTCAAGTGTTATGACACGACCCTCATGGTCGTGTTCATCTATGCCTATACCTTTTGTTTCACTCAAAGGTTTCTCTTTTGTGAAAATAGCCGTACCTGAATATCCCTTCTTATCCGCATAGTTCCAATACTGATAATATCCTGGCATATCAAGTGTGAGCTGTCCCTCCTGCATCTTGGACTCCTGTATACAGAATATGTCTGCATCTATGCTGTTAAAAAAGTCCATGAAGCCTTTACCGGCGCATGCCCTTATTCCATTTACGTTCCATGAGATAAGTTTTTTCATAAATTTATATACCATTTTATCCTTTCATTATTATTTGGGGAAAATCATGTTTTATTTTAACATGTCGCCTACCGGCTCCATGCAGGCATTCGCTTTATGACGGCTTGCGCAAGCGCACCCGTCGCAACGCTCATTATATCATACAAACACCCATTCTGACTGTCAAATCATTAAAAAAATTCACCAAAATCCTGCTATGTCCACAATGAAAAAGGCAGCGACGATTCGCCGCTGCCTAAGGGTATATATTATTGTTTTTTAGGGGTCAAATTTAATTTTTTACAAATGATACATTTGATATAGAAACTGTATGTGCTCCAAGTGTGTATCCTTCAACATATCCCATTGAGAAGAATAATCCGGCACCTGTATCAACAGTGATACCATCTGTGAAAACTTCTTCCTTAGGTGTAATTGTGAGTGTTATATCTTTAGCCTCACCAGCTGTAAGAACTACATCTTCACCGCCATGCCATGCATATCCGGCTGAAGGAGTCATAACAGCAACCTTCACAACTCTATCAACATCAGAAACCAATGTACATTTAAGCGTATATGACTCGCCCTGCTCAAGAGATAATCCCATCTGCTTAAGCTGGATGTTCCAGTCTGCCTCACCCACGTTTTCAACACTGTATGTGATCTTTCCATCTCCAGCCTCAAATGTGGCATCTCCAGGAGCAGTTACTGCATTTCCCCAACCGGCAAGGCTACCATCCTCACCCATCTCAAATTCTGGATTTGTGAGAAGATTCTTACCTACAGGCACATCTATCTCTGGAGCCGAAGTCTTTTCAAGGATAATGTTATCAATACATATTCTATGCTGATCTGTAATTGCCGAACCATTTTCTCCGCCTGCGCCAAGTGCAATATTGAAAATACTCTCTTCGTCTGTGTCACAGGCCATCTGGAATGTGTTTGAAACAGTCACATATTTCTGATCAGCCTGATCGTATGCATCAAGCTTTACTGTATCCTGAACATACGGTGTCCAGTCCTCTGCACCTGTACTATCCTTATGTGTACTTCCATCCCTCTGTATCGCATACTGAACAGTTCTCGACACAGAACTCTTTATATCAAATGAAAGCTTGTACCACTGTCCTTTCTCAAGCTTGATATTATTCTGCTTGAGCTGTATCTTCCAGTTCTGGTCACCTGAATTCTTTATTGTGAAGTCAGCAGCATTGTCCTCCTTCTGGCTGTCCACAACAGACTCTGCATCCGCACTGCTGTCTATATACACATCATATCCAGCAAAATCTGCTGAAAAGTTCCCATTGAGAAGAAGTGAATCCTGCATTATCTTCACATTGTCTAACAGAACTTCTCCGCTGTTACCAAAATCAATGCTGATTGAACTGTCAGTCACTTCTTCTCCGGTCTCAAACTTGTAAACATAATTCTTAATTCCTTTATCCAGAGTTACAGCAAACTTTGAATCTCCTGTAGTGATAATTATATTCTTTCCCTCAGTTGCAGTCTCAGCATCAAATTTAAGTACATACTTTGTATTTGGGGCATACGCAAGCTCATCCTGTGATAATACGAAGTTGCCATCTATACTCTCATCCAATGACTTGTATGAAAATCTTCTTCCGTCAGACAGACCTGTCACCTTATACTCAGCACCGCAATTGTTGCTGACTGTCCAATATCCAAGTCTTCCTGTTCCTTCCTGAAATTCTCCATTGTAAACTAGGTTTCCATCAGCGAGGATCGTCTTCTTGTCAACTATCTCAGTCTGATTTGTCTTTACCAGCTTTACATTTGCAATATGTACACCAGCCACGCTTCCCTGATTGCCGAAGTTGAATTCTATTCTTCCCTTGTCATCAGATGAATCAGTCATCGTATACTCATACTCAAATGTCTGTTTCTCTGTTGTCATATCAAATTTTGTATCCTTAAGATATCTTCCCCATGATCTGGTTGGCGCTGAGACATCAATTATGCCTGTTCTCGCCTCATCCGCCCACGCATCAAATGAAAGCTTGTATGTGGCACCTTTTTCTACAGGAATATCAGGCTGTACCAACTGTATGCTGTAATCAACCGTTCCTGCATCAATTGTATTTATGTTGATTGTATTGTTCTCGATGACCGCTGTTCCTTCGCCGCCATTCTGCGCCATAAAAATCCAGTTTTCTGCATCTCCCAGATCCTCGGTCTCACTAAAATCACCATTTATTACATAATTGCCATTTTCATCCGGATCACGAATTATAACTTCACGCTCTGGCTTTGTCACATTTTCGTCATAAGACTCCTTCTGGTATACTCTCACATAATCAACATATAAGCTCTCACTGTTAATATAATCTGCATCTGCATCCGGATTTCCTGGCCAATTACCGCCAACTGCAAGATTGAGTATTACATAGAATGGCTGATCAAACGGTGCCGGATAAGTAACTGTACCTTTTCCGGCAGTTGTAGAATACCAGTCATTTTCCTCATGCATCTTAACTCCATCTACATACCACGTAATTTTTCCAGGCTCCCAGTCACATGTAAATACATGATAGCTGTCCGCAAATGACTTTCCATTTGAAAGTGTATATTTTCCCTGTGACTCTGAATGCGGATTGCCATAGTGAATCGTTCCATAGGTTGTATATGTATTGTCTCCAAGAACCTCCATCACATCTATCTCACCACATCTAGGCCACTGTCCATACAGGCTCTCGTTTGTAGGCATCATCCATGCTGCTGGAAGATAACCCTTACCTGTAGGAACCTTTGCTCTGAACTGTACTCTGCCATACTTGAAATCCTGCTTATTCTGTGTGTTTACTCTTCCTGATGTATATGATATGGAACCATCCTCATTTACTTTTTTCTTTGAGCTTATAATAAGTGTGCCATTCTTGACTTTTATATTATCTTCAGAATCAACATATGACTGAAGCTCATTATTGACCCAGCCAGGCTCATGGAGTTCAACATTCCAAATATCACGGTTGAGCTCTGTTCCGTCAAATTCATCATGCCATAAAAGTTTATACCCCTGCGACTCGTATTTATTTTCTACAGTCACCTTCTTCTTTACAGTCACTTTACATGTTGCTTTCTTTCCTGAACCGTCAGCAGCTTTTGCTGTGATTGTAGCTGTACCTGGTGCTATAGCCTTCACAACGCCTTTTGCTGAAACCGTTGCAATCTTTTTATTGCTCGATGTCCAACTTAACGTCTTGTTGGTTGCCGATGCAGGAGCGACAGTAGCTGTAAGCGTTTTACTGCTTCCCTCTGTGATAGTGAGTGTTGCCGCTGAAAGCTTGATAGAAGTAACTGGCTGTTTTACTGTAATCTTACATCTTGCATATTTGCCACTTCCATCCATAGCCTTCGCAGTTATATATACTCTTCCAACCTTAACTGCTTTTACAACACCTTTCGAGGAAACTGTTGCTATTCTTTTATCTGATGATGACCACTGAATTCTCTTATATGTGGCATTCTTTGGAGCAATTGAAGCTTTTAACGTCCTGCTGGTTCCTTTAAACATGTTCACAGCCTTTGCAGACAATTTAACAGTCTTCGTAGGAACCCCAACATAAACATTAAACCTATACATTACCTTTGGGTTTGCAGCACTCTTCACTGCTACAACCGCTTTTCCTGATTTTACCGCTTTGACAACACCCTTGTTATCTACTGTAACTATCTTCTTATTTGATGATACATATGTTACTTTTTTGCTGATCTTACCTGTAACTACAACTCTAGGTTTCACCCGAAACTTTGTACCCTTTTTTAGTACAAGTTTATTTGTGACAAGATTTGTCACAGTTACAGACTTTACCGCAGCTTTTGATGTTCTAGCACTAACGTCTGATGGACACAGAGTGATCAGCATACAAACTACAAGTATCATAGCCACAAGCTGTTTTAACCTTCTCATAAAATACTCCTCTCCAAAAATAAAATAATAATATTTACGACGTCGCACCTTTATAAAGTATTTTGATAATAACATCTTATACATTTGCCATATATCGTTTTATTGCTTTTTATATAGTTTACATGATATATTATAGAGGAGTTGTAAAGTAAGACTTTTATAAACTTTTGATAACATATAAATTTTTACCCTGACACAATTTACTGGAAAGGATTTATACACATATGAAATACTCAAAGGAAATATTCTACCAGGAATTTATAAGACGCGAAGATTCAACCAATAGAGCGCCCTATAACCCTGAACTTGAATTTTACTCAATAATACAAAATGGAGATATAGAACAGGTTAAAGAATTGTGTAAAGCCTCACCACTTAAGGATAAAAAAGGACTCGGCTTACTATCTGAAAAGCCGGTCAACAACATAAGATATCATTTTGTCATAACAACAGCCCTTGTTGCAAGATACTGTATTGAAGGTGGTCTCGATGTGGCAACTGCTTACAATCTCAGTGATTTTTATATAAAAAAGTCAGATACAATGAAGTCTGTGGAGGATATATCTGAATTACATGCGTTCATGTGCATCGACTATGCAAAAAAAATGCGAAACCTTAAGAAAAATTCCATATGCTCCAAACCGGTCGCAGAGTGCATAGACTACATATACGATCATCTGCATACTAGGATCACTGTTAAACTTCTGGCAAAACGTGTCAATCTCACCCCGTCATACCTGTCAAGGCTGTTCAAAAAAGAGACCGGAGATAATATCGGACATTATATAAAAATGCTAAAACTTGATACTGCAAGGAACATGCTCATATACTCTGATTATAGCCCTGCCCAGATAGCACAGACTCTCGCATTTCCAAGTCAGAGTTATTTTACCGAACAGTTCAGATTACATACTGGTCTAACACCTGCGAACTATAGAAATATAAATTTAAGGCAAACCCCATTTCATAAAAACAATACTTAGTTCCTGAAATATACCACCTTGTTTTTCTAAGCGTAAACAAAAGGGATTACCTTGTGATAAAGCACTTGATAATCCCTTTCAATATTCTATATCAGATTTAATCTAAAACTAATATATTTTAGCCTGTTTAAAATTACTTTCCGGCATTTACAACCTGACCGAAATCAGCCTTGAGTGAAGCACCGCCGATAAGACCACCGTCGATGTCTGGCTTTGCAAGGAGCTCAGCAGCGTTGCCAGCGTTCATAGAACCGCCGTACTGAATTCTTACCGCCTCAGCTGTATCTGTATCGTAGATCTCAGCGATGAGATCACGGATTCCCTTACATACTTCCTGTGCCTGATCTGATGTAGCTGTCTTACCTGTTCCGATAGCCCAGATTGGCTCGTAAGCGATAACCATTGACTTAACCTGATCTGCTGTTACACCAGCGAGATCTGACTTGATCTGAAGACGGATCCAGTCCATAGTAACACCGAGCTCTCTCTGCTCAAGTGACTCACCACAGCAAAGAATAGGTGTGATACCAGCCTCAAATGCCTTCTTAACCTTCTTGTTGAGAAGAACATCATCCTCCTTAAAGTAATCACGACGCTCTGAATGTCCGATGATAACGTACTTAACACCAGCATCAACAAGCATTGCTGCTGAGATCTCGCCTGTGTAAGCTCCGCTCTCCTCGAAGTACATGTTCTCTGCACCTACAGCTACGTTTGTTCCCTTTGTTGCCTCAACAACTGGTACGATATCGATAGCTGGTACACAGTATACTACATCTACGTCATCATTCTTTACTAAGTCCTTTAACAGGTTAACAAGCTCAACAGCCTCGCTAGGAGTCTTGTTCATCTTCCAGTTACCTGCAATAATCTTCTTTCTTGCCATTGTAATCTACCTCTTATATTTGTATTTTTTGATGAGTACCGGCCTGAACCGGCACCCACCAGTATAATCTTTATATCTCAGTGATATACAAATTACTTGTCGTTAGCTGCTGCTACACCCGGAAGCTCCTTACCCTCAAGGAACTCAAGTGAAGCTCCACCACCTGTTGAGATGTGGCTCATCTTTGAACCGTAACCAAGCTGGTTAACTGCTGCTGCTGAATCTCCACCACCGATGATTGTTGTAGCATCTGTATCAGCAAGTGCTGCTGCAACTGCCTTTGTACCGGCTGCAAGTACAGGGTTCTCGAATACACCCATAGGTCCATTCCAAACAACTGTCTTAGCTGTCTTAACTGCGTCTGAGTAAAGCTCGATAGTCTTAGGTCCGATATCGCAGCCTTCCTTGTCTGCAGGCATCTTGTCAGCGTCAAATACCTCTGTCTTGATACTTGGATCGTCGATAGGGTTAGGGAAATCCTCGATCATAACTGTATCAACTGGAAGAAGAAGCTTCTTGCCAAGGCTCTCTGCCTTTGCCATCATCTCCTTGCAGTAATCGATCTTAGAATCGTCTACAAGTGACTTACCGATCTCATATCCCTTAGCCTTAAGGAATGTGTAAGCCATACCACCACCGATGATAAGTGTATCGCACTTCTCAAGAAGGTTTGAAATAACGTTCAGCTTGTCAGCAACCTTAGCACCACCGAGGATAGCTACAAATGGTCTAACTGGGTTCTCTACTGCATTGCCAAGGAAGTCAATCTCCTTCTGCATTAAGTAACCAACTACTGCTGTGTCAACAAGTCCAGCAACACCAACGTTTGAGCAGTGAGCTCTGTGAGCTGTTCCGAATGCATCATTTACAAATACATCACAGATGCTTGCAAGATCCTTAGAGAAAGCCTCTCCATTCTTTGTCTCCTCAGCTCTGAAACGAGTATTCTCAAGAAGGATTACATCCCCATCCTTCATAGCGTCAACTGCAGCCTTAACTGTATCGTCAACAACCTCAAGGCTTGGTACGAACTTAACCTCCTGTCCAAGGAGCTCTGTAAGTCTCTTAGCAACTGGTGCAAGGGTCTTAGTCTGCTTGTCTTCCTCAGTCTTAACCTTTCCAAGGTGTGAGCAAAGGATAACCTTTCCACCGTCAGCGATAAGCTTCTTGATTGTTGGAAGAGCTGCAACAAGTCTATTCTCGTCTGTAATCTCTCCGTTCTTTAATGGTACATTGAAGTCGCATCTGCAAAGCACGCGCTTGCCCTTAACATTGATATCATCTACTGATTTCTTGTTTAATGACATTTCTAATTCCTCCTAAATAATGTTATAGAACAGAAAACTATAAGTTGTCCTCTGCCCAGCTACCTACCCGCTCTTATGCGGGAACATAGAAACGCATAATTGCTTCCTACGAAGAAAAAAGGGCCCGGTCCTTGGAGACCGGACCCTCTATTAGGTCTAATAAATACTTTTAAATGAGCTTACATTATAAAAGCTAATTATAGCTTGAAATAACTTATGCTAACTCTGCGAAGTACTTGATTGTTCTAACCATCTGGCTTGTGTATGAGTTCTCATTGTCATACCATGAAACAACCTGAACCTCATATAAATCATCAGCGATCTTTGATACCATTGTCTGAGTTGAATCAAATAATGAACCATATCTCATACCGATAACATCTGATGAAACGATTGGATCTGTGTTGTAACCGAATGACTCTGAAGCAGCAGCCTTCATTGCAGCGTTGATTCCATCAACTGTTACATCAGCACCCTTAACAACTGCTGTAAGGATTGTTGTTGAACCTGTTGGAACTGGAACTCTCTGAGCTGATCCGATAAGCTTGCCATTTAACTCTGGGATAACAAGACCGATAGCCTTAGCAGCACCTGTTGAGTTAGGAACGATATTAGCAGCACCTGCTCTAGCTCTTCTTAAATCGCCCTTTCTGTGTGGTCCGTCAAGTATCATCTGATCGCCTGTGTAAGCGTGGATTGTTGACATGATACCAGACTGGATTGGAGCATAGTCATTAAGAGCCTTAGCCATTGGTGCAAGACAGTTAGTTGTACATGAAGCTGCTGAGATGATCTGATCATCAGCTGTTAATGTATCCTGGTTAACTGAGAATACGATAGTCTTAAGATCATTACCAGCTGGAGCTGAGATAACAACCTTCTTAGCACCTGCGTTGATATGAGCCATTGACTTCTCCTTTGAGCAGTAGAAACCAGTACACTCAAGAACTACATCAACACCGATCTTACCCCAAGGAAGGTTGTTTGCATCTGCCTCCTTGTAGATTGTAAGAGTCTTACCATCAACTGTGATTGTGTTAGCCTCATCATCAGCTGAAACTGTGTGAAGGTTCTCACCGATCTTGCCACAGTATCCACCCTGTGCTGTATCGTACTTGAGAAGATCTGCAAGCATTGAAGGCTTTGTTAAATCGTTGATTGCAACAACTTCATAACCCTCTGCACCGAACATCTGTCTGAATGCAAGACGACCAATACGTCCAAAACCGTTAATTGCTACTTTTACTGCCATTTTTTATTCCTCCTAGGTTTTTGAAATATAATAAAAGTATTTATCAATCTGCTACGCGGGAACGTAGCAAATAAATCGTGTTAAATACACAAGCTAATCATACATTCTTTAGGTATAAATTTCAAGCCTTAATCTCATTTTTTTAGTTATCATCTATCCAAAATAGACAAACTTGTTTTAACAAATTATACTAATGGGCTGAGACTATAGAAAAAAAGTTACTACTACAATTTGATAATAATAAGATTACTCAACAGCTTTACTTTATATATTTTTTTCAGTGTTTTATGTTATAATATGAAACGCAATGATTATAAACGGAGGTATACAGAAAATGATCATCTGTGATTCGCATATACATTCGGAGTTCTCAAGCGACTCTTCCGCCCCACTGGACAGCATAATCCAGCAGGCAATACAACTTGGAATTCCAAAGATCTGTCTGACAGACCACCACGATATAGACTTTCCTATCAATCCGGAGGACGGTTTTGACTTCCAGCTTGATTTCGATTCATATTTTGCTGCGCTGGATGAAATCCGGGACAGATACAGAGATAAGATAGACGTGAGAAGCGGCGTGGAGCTCGGTCTCATGAATACCGTTGCTGATAAGGCAAGGGATATTGCAGGCAAATACAAAAACGAACTGGACTTCATCATAGGATCATCGCATCTTGTAAAAGGTCTCGACCCATACTATCCAGCTTACTATGAGGGACGTACAGAGATAGAAGGCATCCGCGATTACTTTGAGTCCATCCTTGAGAACGTGACTCTGATAGACGACTTTGACGTATATGGTCATCTTGACTACGTAGTAAGATACTGCCCATCAGGCGAGAATATCTTTAGGATGGCAGATTATACTGATGTGCTTGAACAGATTTTCAAAATAATCATCCCAAAAGGGAAAGGTATAGAGATCAATACCGGAAGCCTGTACAAGAATATGAGTTACGCACATCCTCACATGGATATCCTGAAACTCTACAAGGATATGGGCGGTGAGATCATCACAGTGGGGTCTGATGCACATAAGCCCGAATATCTGTGCTATGATTTTGAGACATATGCAAGGGATGCCCTCACATCACTCGGCTACAGATACTACTGTACATTCAAGAACAGAAAGCCAGAATTCAATCCGCTGTAAAATAAAATTGCAAAATATCAATTTATATACTTATAAATATAAAAAGATGGAACATATACGCCAGTTCAATGGCTTATATGTTCCATCTTTTTTATACCGTAAATTCAATTTCGGCAGTCACCTGACTGCTCTATTTGTTTCATATCTCATTATGTATTGTTCCCTGTATAGTACGGACTATGTGGTATATCATGAATGTCTGTTTTTCTCATTTTTTCAAGATAATCGCCTCCGCCGCCATCCAGATCACCATATATCGCATTTGGGCAATAACTGAGGAGCATGTCAAGGACTTTCTTTTTTCTCTTTTCGGTCACATTACAGTCAGAAAAATCAATGGCCCTGTGAAACTATTCAATTCAAACTCTCCATTATGTATCATGGAGCATATAGTGATTATCATAAAAACAAAAATCACTGAAAAGATACCAAACAATATCCATCCACGCACTTTGACGTCTTTGCGCAAGACTTCTCTGCCTGTATCACCCATACGAAATCTCCTTATGTCAGACCATCACTCTTTGTAAAACCCTGTCAACAGATGCTTCCTCCGCCAAGCACATGATCATCTTCATAGAACACTACAGCCTGTCCCTTTGTCACAGCTCTTACCGGCTCGTCAAATACTGCTTCTACCAGATCTTCATCTATCTTTCTGATGGTACACATACTTCCCTTATGATTGTATCTGATCTTCGCCTTGACATGCATTGGCTCCGTGAGATCCTCTATGGACATAAAGTTCAGTCTGTTGCATATCAGCCTTTCTGAAAATACATCTCCGTTCTCTCCTATAACAACCTGATTTGTCTCAGGTATGATGTCCACCACAAATACCGGATGCCCCATCGCAAGTCCAAGTCCTTTTCTCTGTCCTATGGTGTAGTGTATGATTCCCTTATGTCTTCCGATCGCATTGCCATGTATGTCTACAAAATCTCCCGGAACCGCCTTAAGTCCTGCTTCATTCTCAAGATAACCGGCGTAATCTCCATCTGGCACAAAGCATATATCCTGGCTATCCGGCTTGTGAGCCACCATAAGTCCGTGGTCCTCTGCAATTTTTCTGATCTCAGGCTTGCTGTACTCTCCAACCGGCATGAGTGTCCTGGCGAGCTGCTCCTGGGTGAGATTGTAGAGAGCATATGTCTGATCCTTCTCTATTCCCCTGGCCTCCTGGAGAGTATATCTGCCATTTGGAAGCTGTATGATCCTTGCATAGTGTCCCGTAGCAATATAATCGCCCCCGATGGCCATGCATCTCGTAAGCAGAGACTCCCATTTTACATATCTGTTGCATGCAATACATGGATTCGGAGTTCTTCCGCATTTGTATTCGTCCACAAAATAGTCTATTACGTACTTCTTGAATTCTTCCTTGAAATTCATAACGTAATACGGAATATCGAGCTGCGATGCCACACGCCTGGCATCATCCACAGCAGAAAGTCCGCAGCATCCGGCATGGGCACTCACCACGTCCCTGTCCTCATCCTGCCATATCTGCATGGTAACTCCTATTACATTGTAGCCCTGCTCCTTGAGCAAAAGTGCGGCAACCGACGAGTCGACTCCGCCTGACATTCCAACACACACTGTCTTCTTATCTGTATCGACCAAATTTTTTCCCTCTTTATACATAGTTATATCTTGTGTAATTTACATGTTTCTCCTGGCAAAATCCTGATACGCAGGTGACATTTTTCTGAGATTTTCCACGATTCTCTTGAGATTATCTACCACCGCATCCGCCTCATCCATGGTGTTCTCATATCCCAGAGTCAGTCTGACCGCACCATGGGATATCTCCTTCGGAAGCCCTATAGCTGTCAGCACATGGGAGGGATCAACAGAACCCGATGTACATGCGGAACCGGCAGAAGCACATATGCCCGCCATATCGAGCATGATGAGGATCGTCTCGCCCTCAACGAACTGGAAGCTGACATTTACATTGTTCGGAAGTCTGTCTTTGTCATGTCCGTTCAGTCTGGAATAAGGAATCTCCGATAAAATTCTGTGTATCATATGATCTCTGATATCTGTCTCCTGCTTCATCCGATCTTCCATTGAGAGCATCGCAAGCTCCGCAGCTTTGCCCATTCCTACAATCCCCGGTACATTCTCTGTTCCGGCACGTCTTCCTCTCTCCTGCTGGCCTCCGTGGATAAAGCTTCCAAGCTTTATTCCGCTCCGTATATACAGAAACCCGATTCCCTTCGGGCCATTAAGCTTATGTCCGCTGCTGCTGAGCATATCTATGTTCATGGCATTTACATCCAGTGGTATCTGTCCATACGCCTGAACCGCATCCGTGTGGAATAGAATGCCATGTTCATGCGCAATAGCTCCTATCCTGCTTATCGGCTCTATGGTTCCTATCTCATTATTTGCAGCCATAACCGAGATGAGGATCGTATCCGGTCTTATCGCCGACTCCAGCCTGTCAGGATCAACCATCCCCTTCTCATCCACATCCAGATATGTCACATCAAAGCCCCTCTTCTCCAGATACTGACATGTGTTAAGAATGGCATGGTGCTCTATCCTGGTCGTAATTATATGTTTTCCCTTATCCTGAAAGGCTTCCGCTACAGCCTTTAAAGCCCAGTTATCCGATTCCGAACCACCGCCCGTGAAATAGATCTCCTCAGGCTTTGCACCAAGCGAATCAGCAATTATATCCCTCGCCACATTTGTCACATCCTTATTTCTCGATGCAAATGTGTATACGCCTGAAGGATTTCCAAACTTTTCTGTAAAATAAGGCAGCATGGCGTTGAGCACTTCAGGTCTCACCGCCGTCGTCGCTGCATGATCCATATATATCAACTTTCCCATTTCCGCTCTCTTTCCATTACCTTTTCTGTCACCTGTCAATGACAAATGCAAAACTGCATTCATCACACGAAACTATATTACTATATAGTATTCTACCACAATACAAATGCCACGTGCCATGTATATATTATTCTGCTCTCATCATATCTCATTATCTTCGTCTTTTAATCTCTTTGAACACTTTCCATAGGCTTTACTATTTTCTTATAGACCCTGAGAAGAAGAATCGTCGATATGATCACGCTGAAAACCTCTGCTATAGGGAACGCTGCCCACACACCATTCACACTGTTCATTGCTTTTGACAGAAAATATGCCACAGGAAGTATGACAAAAAGCTGTCTCGCCATAGACACTATCATACTGTACACGCCCTTTCCTACAGCCTGAAACATTCCCGAACATGTGACAGAAAATCCCGCAAATATAAATGCTGTGCTCATGATTCTGACCGCTGGTATACCCATCAACAGCATCTCATCTGTGGCATCAAATATTTTAAGTATCTGTCCCGGAAATACCTGCATGATAGCAAGACAGAATACCATAATGGAACAACCGACCATCACACCAAGCTTCATGGTGCGCTTCATTCTATCAGGTTTCTGTGCTCCGTAGTTGTATGAAATTATAGGTATCATTCCGTTGTTCAATCCGAATACAGGCATAAATGCCATACTCTGCACCTTGAAATACGCTCCGAACACTGCAACGGCCAATTTCGAGAATGAGTACAGTATCAGATTCAGGAAATAATTCATCACAGAACCTATTGCAACCATGATAACCGACGGCACACCTACGCTGAGAATCTTACCAATTATCTCGCCATGTGGCCTGAATCTTCTGAGTGTTATATGGAGATCCGGATTCTTCTTGATATTGAATACCATAGCCAGAGTTCCAGCTATACACTGTCCACATACAGTTGCGATGGCCGCACCCTTTACTCCCATTCGAGGACATCCAAGAAGTCCAAATATCATTATAGGATCAAGTATAAGATTGATGACAGCACCGAGTATCTGGGTTATCATACTGTACATTGTACGTCCCGTGGACTGCAGTAATCTCTCAAATGTCATCTGGAAAGCTATACCGAAAGCACAACAGCAACACACCTCGAGATATTCTGTTCCATATTGGATTACCTGTGCATCTCTCGTCTGACTTTCCATGAATGTCCTTGCAAAGAATAAACCTATTATCAGGAATATCACATATCCTATCGCCTCAAGGAATATTCCCTGTCTCGCCACCTCATTTGCCCTGTCAAATTTCTTCTCTCCAAGTGCCTTGGATATAAACGCATTAAAACCTACTCCAAGTCCAGAGAAAACTCCTATCATCAGATTCTGTATCGGAAATGCTGTGGACACAGCCGTAAGTCCGTCCATGCTGAATCTTGACACAAACACACTGTCCACAACATTGTACATAGCTTGGAACAGCATGGAAATTATCATAGGAAGTGACATTGACATCAGAAGCTTTCCCTCAGACATCACTCCCATCTTATTTTCTCTGCTCTCACCTGCGAACGCCTTTCCATTAGCAGATATTGTTTTATTATCAGATATTATTTTCTCACCAGATTTTTTCCTGTTATCAGGTGATTTTTCATTATTTTCGACGCTGTCTTTCTCTTTCATATGTACCTCTCCTCTGCATGCTCCTGCTGTGCATAATGTACTATACCTGCCATTTGTGCTTATCCTCACACACACTTATCTTCACTTGCACTTATCCTCACATGCGTACTCTCTTTATCTACTATACTCAAACTAATTAATATTACATTATTTTTGTATTATTTACAATACACTTGTATTTCGATTTTCGATCTCTATTTTCTGATTTCTAATTTTCGATTTATCGATTTCTCATCGACTCAATTCACCGACTCGTATATTGGACCCATATATTCACATTTACAATCATCAATTCATTTATAGCTCACTAATAATGCTATTCACTCATCATCGAGCAGAGTATCCCTTGTAATGAAAACGGACACTCAGCAAAGAACAGCACGTTATTTTTCGCCAGTATATCCTCAACACGACCCTCACGTAGCCGCACACAAATCGTTCCGTACCTGAATTCATCCTGCAACAGCCCTATGCAATTCAAACGATTCTACAATTCAGACCACCATACAGCTCAAAAAATCCCCCTCTTGAACATCAAATCCAAGAGGGGGACTTATAATTGATAATCTAAAATTATCTATATGACAAACAAGCTGTTAATTACTTATTAGCAAGCTCTGCCTTGATAGCCTCTGTAAGAGCTGGAACGATCTTGTTGAGATCTCCAACTACACCATAGTCAGCTACATCAAAGATAGGAGCATCCTCATCCTTGTTGATAGCAACGATGATGTCTGACTCTTCCATACCAGCTACGTGCTGGATAGCACCTGAAATACCGATTGCGAAGTATACCTGTGGACGAACTGTCTTACCAGTCTGACCAACCTGAAGCTCCTTTGGCTTCCAGCCTGAATCTACAACTGCACGTGAGCATGATACCTGTCCACCAAGTACCTCTGCAAGATCATCAAGGAGCTTGAAGTTCTCTGCTGAACCAACTCCACGACCACCTGAAACAAGGATTTTAGCATCCATGATATCCTTGATATCTGAGATAGCCTTTGAGATCTCAAGAATCTCAACATACTTGTTGTTAGGTACGAATCCTGGATTGTACTCGATAACCTCTGCCTTCTTACCAGCTACCTTGTCAAGCTTCTGCATAACACCTGGACGAACTGTAGCCATCTGTGGACGGTTGTCAGGACATGCGATTGTAGCGATTGTGTTACCACCGAATGCAGGACGTGTCATAAGAAGCTGATTGTGCTTCTGCTCCTGATTTGGAAGTGCAACAAGAGGGAAATCACCGATCTCAAGTAATGTACAGTCTGCTGTAAGACCTGTAGCAACTCTTGCTGAAACTGTTGGGCCAAGATCTCTACCGATTGCTGTAGCACCAACTAAAACGATCTCTGGCTTGTACTCATTGATAACTGATGCAAGTGCGTGTGCATATGGCTCAGTTCTGTACTCCTTGAGCTCTGGATCGTCAACAACGATAACTCTATCTGCGCCGTACTCTGCAAGCTCATCTACAAGACCCTTAACGTCTGAACCGATAAGGACTGCAGTTACCTGCTCATCAAGCTTCTCTGCCAGTCTCTTTCCTTCGCCGATAAGCTCGAAAGAAATACCACTTAACTTATTATCTACCTGCTGTGCAAAGACAAATACGCCTTTGTAGTTCTTCATTTCTTCTGCGTTCATTGCGCCCATTTTATTCACCACTTTTCCTTTACTATATTAGATTACATGCTTATCCTTTAACTTGCCAACAATATAGCTAACTGCCTCATCTGGAGAATCAGGAACAACCTTCTCGCCTGCACCCTTTCTTACCTTATCTGAAGCCTTAGCGATCTTTGTAGGTGAGCCCTTAAGACCGATGTTAGAATCATCAACATCAACGAGGTCTGCTCTGCCAAGTGTTGTGATCTCTGCATTAACTGCATCGAAGATTCCACCTGGAGTCATGTATCTTGGCTCATTTAACTCAGAAAGTGCTGTTACAAGGCAAGGCATCTTAGCCTTTAACATATGATATCCGTCATCATACTGACGCTTAACGATAACTGCGTCTCCGTCAACCTTGATCTCCTGTGCATATGAAATTACAGGAATTCCAAGATGCTCAGCGATCTGTGGTCCAACCTGAGCTGTATCTCCATCGATAGCCTGACGACCTGTTATGATCAGATCATAATCAAGCTTTCTGAGAGCTCCAGCGATTGTTGTTGATGTAGCCCATGTATCAGCTCCACCAAGAACACGGTCTGTTACAAGAACACCCTTGTCAGCTCCCATAGCGATTGCTTCCTGAAGAACGTCAGCAGCCTTTGGAAGACCCATTGTAAGAACTGTTACCTCTGCACCATACTGATCCTTTAATCTAAGTGCAGCCTCAAGTCCTGCCTTATCATCAGGGTTCATGATTGTAAGCATTGCTGCTCTGTTTAATGTACCGTCTGGGTTGAACTGTACTCCACCCTTTGTATCAGGTACCTGCTTTATACAAACTATAACCTTCACGTTAAGTACCTCCTATATTACTTTAATAAGTTTGCAGAAATAACCATACGCTGAACCTCTGAAGTTCCCTCGTAGATCTCTGTAATCTTAGCATCACGCATCATACGCTCAACATCGTACTCCTTGATGTAACCGTAACCACCGTGTAACTGAACACACTTTGTAGTAACTTCCATAGCAACCTCGGCTGCGTAAAGCTTAGCCATAGCTGCCTCTACTGAGTAAGAAACCTTAGCACCGCTCTGGTACTCATCCTTCTTTCTTGCTGCCTTGTATACGAGAAGCTTAGCTGCCTCGATCTTTGTTGCAAGGTCTGCAAGAACGAACTGTGTATTCTGGAACTGAGCGATTGATCTGCCGAACTGCTTTCTCTCTTTAACATAGTTTACTGTTGTCTCGAGAGCGCCCTCTGCAATACCAAGAGCCTGAGCAGCGATACCGATACGTCCACCGTCAAGTGTGTGCATAGCGATATTGAATCCCTTACCCTTCTGTCCAAGAAGAGCGTCCTTTGGAATACGGCAGTCTGTGAAGATAAGCTCGTATGTTGAAGAACCACAGATACCCATCTTGTTCTCCTTTGTACCGAATGTAAATCCAGGTGTACCCTTCTCTACGATGAATGCTGAGATCTCCTTCATCTTTCTGCCACGCTTCTCAACGATACCAGTAACTGCGATAACGATATATACGTCAGCCTCTTTACCGTTTGTGATGAAGCACTTTGATCCGTTAAGTACCCACTCGTCTCCGTCAAGTACAGCCTTTGTCTGCTGTCCCTGAGCATCTGTACCAGCACCTGGCTCAGTAAGACCGAAAGCACCAAGCTTTCTGCCTGAAGCAAGATCAGGAACATACTTCTCTTTCTGAGCTGGTGTACCAAATGTTACGATAGGATCAACACAGAGTGATGTGTGTGCTGATACGATAACACCTGTAGTACCGCAAACCTTTGAAAGCTCCTCAACGCACATAGCATATGTGAGAATATCACAGCCCTGTCCGCCTAACTCCTTAGAAACAGGAATTCCTAAGAAACCATACTTTGCCATCTTCTCAACTGTCTCTCTAGGAAATCTGTGCTGTTCGTCAATTTCCTGAGCAAGAGGCTTTACTTCATTCTGCGCGAACTCTCTGAATAAATTCTGCGCCATTTCATACTTCTTGTCTAAAGCGAAATCCATTCTAATTATTCCTCCATAAATATATTATATTACTTAGCACTATTACTGAGCATCAACTGGTGTCTTTGTACGATCAGCATTGTATACATAGAATCCTCTACCGCTCTTAACACCGAGATTGCCACCACGTACCATCTTACGAAGTAATGGACATGCACGATACTTGCTGTCACCTGTCTCATTGTACAGAACATCCATGATTGCAAGACAGATATCAAGACCTACGAAATCACCTAACTCAAGTGGTCCCATTGGATGGTTAGCACCAAGCTTCATAGCAGCGTCAATACCAGCTATGTCTGATACACCTTCCATCTTGATGAATGCAGCTTCGTTGATCATTGGGATGAGGATTCTGTTTACTACGAATCCAGCAGCCTCGTTAACCTGTACTGGAGTCTTACCGATCTCCTCTGAGATCTTAACGATCTTCTCTACAGTCTCAGTTGGTGTATTAACACCTGCGATAACCTCGATAAGCTTCATTCTGTCAGCTGGATTGAAGAAATGCATACCGATCATAGGACGTGTAAGACCATTTCCAATCTCTGTGATAGAAAGTGATGATGTGTTTGAAGCGAATACACACTCTGGCTTGCAGATCTTATCAAGCTCAGCAAATGTTGTCTTCTTTACTTCCATGTTCTCGAAAGCAGCCTCAACTATAAGGTCGCAGTCTGCACATAAGTCTTCCTTAAGACCTGGAGTGATGCTGGCAAGAATACCATCAACCTTCTCCTGTGTCATCTTTCCTTTTTCTACGAGTCTTGCATAACCCTTAGCGATCTTGTCCTTACCGCCTTCAGCCCACTCCTGCTTGATATCGCAGAGTGCAACCTCGTATCCGTCAACCTGAGCAAATGCCTTAGCAATGCCCTGACCCATGGTTCCTGCACCAATTACGCCAACCTTCATTTTTATGTCCTCCTAAATCTTTTTTCCCGGTAAACATGAGAAATTCATATACGTTTCGTTTAACATGCTACCATAATACTTATATCACACATTTAGGATGGTTTACCTTTATCAGATCCCCCACCCTGTTGAACACCAGCCATGCAAAATTTGCCTACGGCAAATGGCTGGTGCTACATGTCAGTTTTTCACAGAAAAACTGACACATATTCTAAATGTTAATATCAGAACTGTTAATTATTACTTGTTCTGGAAAGGAACAACCTTAAGCTTCTTTTCCTTGTCTTTCTCAAGGAAGTTGCCCATTCCTGCCTTCTGATCCTCTGTCTCGAAACAGTCACCAAAAAGCTTCTCCTCAATAACAATTGCCTGATCCATATCTACCTGTAAGCCATCGTTGATAGCCTTCTTGCAGTTTCTCACTGCAATAGGAGCGTTCGCTGCGATTCCGGCTGCCATCTTCTTAGCTGCTGGAAGGAGCTCCTCAAGTGGATAAACAGCATTCACAAGACCGATTCTGTAAGCCTCGTCAGCCTTGATGTTTCTTGCTGTATAGATAAGCTGCTTAGCCATGCCTGCGCCTACAAGACGCGCAAGTCTCTGTGTTCCACCAAAACCAGGTGTGATACCAAGGCCAACCTCTGGCTGACCGAATATTGCATTCTCTGAGCAGATTCTGATATCACAGCTCATTGAGATCTCGCATCCGCCGCCAAGAGCGAATCCATTCACTGCTGCGATGACTGGGATAGGGAATGTCTCAATGGCTCTGAACACATCATTACCCTTCTTACCGAAGGCCTCTCCCTCTGCCTTTGTGAGTGTTGACATCTCACCTATATCAGCTCCGGCAACAAATGACTTCTCACCGGCACCTGTAAGAATAAGACATCTTGTTGTATCAAGATCAACTGCCTTGAATGTTGCATCAAGCTCTTCAAGAACTGCACTGTTGAGTGCGTTCAGAGCCTTTGGACGGTTGATTGTGATAATTCCTACATATCCATCCTGTTCGTATGTAACAAACTCCATGATGTATCTCCTTTATTATCTAAAATTAGTCCTCGATCTTAACGACTGTTGAGCAGCCCATTCCACCACCGATACAGAGAGTAGCAAGACCTGTCTTAGCACCCTTTGCCTGCATCTCATGAAGCAGTGTAACAAGAATACGGCATCCTGAAGCTCCTACTGGATGTCCAAGAGCGATTGCTCCACCGTTAGGGTTAACCTGCTTGTCAACGTCAAATCCAAGATCCTTAGCAACTGCTACTGACTGTGCAGCGAATGCCTCGTTTGCCTCGATAACATCGAAGTCCTCGATCTTGAGACCAGTCTTAGCCATAACCTTCTTGGTTGAAGCTACAGGTCCGATACCCATGATTGAAGGATCAACTCCGCCAAGTGCTCCAGCTACCCATGTAGCCATAGGCTTAACACCAAGCTCCTTAGCCTTCTCCTCGCTCATAACAACGATAGCTGCAGCACCATCATTGATACCTGAAGCGTTACCAGCTGTAACAAATCCGTTAGGATTGATTGTTCTGAGTCTTGAAAGAGTCTCAACTGTAGTACCAGGTCTTGGTCCCTCATCCTTCTTGAACTCAACCATCTCTTTCTTCTTCTTTACCATAACTGGTACGATCTCAGCGTCAAATGCGCCTGACTCCTGAGCTGCAACTGCCTTCTGCTGGCTCTTAGCTGCAAACTCATCAAGCTCCTCACGTGTAAGACCCCACTGCTCACAGATATTGTCAGCTGTCTTGATCATGTGATAGTCATTGAATGCATCCCACAGAGCATCGTTTACCATTGTATCTACGAGTACACCATTGTTCATTCTGTAACCGAAACGACCCTTCATCATAGCGTAAGGAGCCATAGACATGTTCTCCATACCACCTGCAACTACGATATCAGCGTCTCCTGCCTCGATCATCTGAGCAGCCATGTTGACACAGTTAAGACCTGAACCACAGACAACGTTAACTGTAACAGCAGTTGTCTCGATTGGAAGTCCTGCCTTGATTGAAGCCTGACGTGCAACGTTCTGTCCCTGACCAGCCTGGATAACACATCCCATGTATACGTGGTCTACCTGATCTGCAGGAACTCCTGCTCTGTTGATAGCCTCCTTGATAACGATTGAACCAAGCTCTGCTGCTGGTGTTGTGCTGAGTGATCCACCCATTGTTCCGATAGCTGTACGACATGCGCCTGCTAAAACAATCTTCTTTGCCATTTTCAAATCCTCCATTTTAAAAAATATTAGTGTGACATAAGACTACATATAAAAAAACCTTAAAGGTTCACACAATCTGCCATAATTCTAGCACAAAAGCATGTGCCACGCAACCAAAAATGAACGACTCCGCGAAGGAGCTATTTCCTTTTATTCCTGTTTTTGCCATTTTTAGCATTCTTCTGCCCGGATGATTTTATGTTTTTCTGTGGAACAGCTTTATTATTTTTGCTGTTTTTACCATTTTTGATTGAATTGTTCTTACTTTTATCATTTTTGCCATACGAACGTTGTCCCTGGTGTTCACATTTCCTGTCCATCTTTCTCGGCGCTATCAGACATTTTTTATCAAAACCGATAAGATCCTGTCTGCCGGCCTTTATGAGCGCCTCTTTGACCAGATCATAATTCTCCGGTTTTCTATACATCATAAGAGCCTTCTGCATTGCCTTTTCATGTGGATTATGAGGTACATATACCGGTTTCATGGTTCTAGGATCGACTCCGGTGTAGTACATACATGTGGATATCGTGGACGGCGTAGGATAGAAATCTTGCACCTGTTCAGGCATATAGCCTATATCCCTTACATATTCGGCAAGCTCCACCGCCTCCTTCAGCGTGGATCCGGGATGTGATGACATCAGGTACGGAACAACATACTGCTGCTTTCCAGTCTTTGCATTTACCCTTTTGTATCTATCAATGAATTTCTCATATACACTGTTCTGTGGCTTGCCCATCATCCTGAGAACATTATCCGATACATGCTCCGGCGCAACTCTGAGCTGTCCGCTTATGTGCTTCTCGCAAAGCTCTTTCAGGAATTCATCGCTGCTGTCCGCCATCACATAATCGAATCGTATTCCCGATCTGATAAATACTTTTTTCACACCTGGAACCGCTTCCAGCTTCCGCAGAAGCTCAACATAATCCTTGTGGTCAACCTTCAGATTCCTGCACGGTTCCGGGAACAGACACTGCTTGTTGGTGCATACACCATATTTATCCTGCTTTGCGCATGATTTATGCCTGAAATTCGCAGTCGGCCCTCCGACATCATGTATATAGCCTTTGAAATCAGGATCATGCGTCATGCGCTCCGCTTCCTTTATCAGTGACTCGTGGCTTCTTGTCTGTATGATCCTGCCCTGGTGAAATGTCAGTGCGCAGAAGCTGCATCCTCCGAAGCAGCCCCGGTTGCTCGTCAGGCTGAATTTTATCTCTGATATAGCCGGGATACCGCCCGCCTCCTCATATATCGGATGGTAGTTATTCATATATGGCAGATCATACACATCGTCCATCTCCATCTGGGTGAGCGGATAAGCCGGAGGATTCTGAACAACATATCCTCTGTTTCCGTATCCCTCAACCAGCGTTTTAGCCGAGTATGGATCTGTATTTATATACTGTGTATAAAAGCTTCTTGCATATTCCAGTCTATCCTTTGAAAGACTGTCATAATCCGGCAGTATAATGGAATCCTCGGGCGCACCGGATATATCCTTTGTCCTGTAGCATGTACCCCTGACAAATGTGATATCTTTCACATCTATTCCGCTGTCGAGCGCCTCCGCTATCTCTATCATGCTGTGCTCGCCCATGCCATACGAAAGTATATCGGCGGATGAATCCACCAGAATGGAATGTTTCAATTTATCAGACCAATAATCATAGTGAGCCATACGTCTGAGGCTGGCCTCTATACCTCCGATTATGATTGGAACATCCTTGTATGTTCTCCTTATCAGATTACAGTAAACCGTGGTGGCATAATCAGGTCTGAGTCCCATCTCTCCACCTGGAGAGTACGCATCCTTCTGTCTTCTCTTCTTAGATACGGAATAATGGTTCACCATGGAATCCATATTGCCTCCGCACACCAAAAAGCCCAGTCTTGGTCTGCCAAAAACATCAATGCTCTTGTCATTCTTCCAATCAGGCTGGGCAATCATACACACCTTATATCCATATCTTTCAAGCAATCTGCTTATGATGGCAGGACCAAATGAGGGATGGTCAACATAGGCATCACCTATGACAAACACAAAGTCTGCCTGTGTCCACCCTCTCTTCTTCATGTCCTCCATGCAGATCGGCAAATAATCTCTTTCCATACATTTAATCTTCTTTCTTATCGCTGAGGTTGACAGACATACCAGCGCCGAGAGCCACTGCCTCAAGTGCTTTTTCCGATACATATGCCTCTATCCCTGTGCGCTCTTTGATTATTCTGTCCATTCCGTATATAAGACTTCCTCCTCCGGTAAGCACAATGCCCGATACCGCAATGTCAGCCACCAGCTCCGGCGGTGCAGTCTCAAGAACATTGTGTATTGCTCCAAGAATATGCTCTGTAGTCTCCTCAAATGCATCCACTGTTTCATTCGCAGTTATTGTTACAGCCTTTGGAAGTCCCTTGATAAGATCACGGCCCTTGATCACATACTCAATATCTTCATCACGCTTTACGACTGAGCCAACAGCGATCTTCGCATTCTCCGCTGTCTGATAACCTATAAGCAGGTTGTATTTTCTTCTGGCATACTTGATGAGTGCATTATTATAGTCATCTCCGGCGTATTTTATGGAGCTGCTCTCCACTGCACCACCAAGGGATACGACCGCAATATCCGTGGTTCCACCGCCTATGTCAACCACCATATTACCCTTTGCCTCATAGATATCTACATTTGCTCCTACAGCAGCAGCCAAAGGTTCCTCCATGACATACACATTCTTGGCACCGGTCTTGTACACTGCTTCCTCAACAGCTCTTCTCTGCACCTCGGTAACACCGCTTGGAACACACACGCATATCCTTGGTCTTCCAACTCCCGAACGTTTCTCCATTGCGCTTCTGATAAATGCCTTGAGCATTATCTCCGCTATTGTATAATCAGATATAACTCCCTTATTGAGAGGTCTGACGACCTCTATATTCTCCGGAGTCTTTCCTATCATTTTCTTGGCTTTTGTTCCTATTGCTATTACTTTTTTTGTAGATACTTCATATGCGACAACAGACGGCTGGTTTACAACAATTCCCTTACCTCTTACGCTGATCAATACATTTGACGTTCCTAAATCTACTCCAATATCAGTTGAAAGCATATAAATTCTCCTTTATCACAACAAAATAATACCAGTGCTATAACACAGATATTATAAGCACTGGTATTGTTTTTTTCAACAAAATTCTACAACGGTATATCCGTCACAAAACTTATTTTATCTCTTTTTTAAGAATCTTCTTGTCGATAGGATCTCTGGTCTCAGCAGCCTTCATGGCATCATCCATAGCACCGAGAAGTCTGTCGATATTTCCTGACTCCATCGCCATCAAAGCATTCTTTATAGCTGTATCTGCTCCACTCTCAAGCTTGAAGCCCTTCTCATCAGCGTAGCACTCTGCCACATTGATCATTCCGCTCTCATTGATCTGGTCAAAGTATACTCTGTTGTTGAACGATCTTGCCTGAGTCATATTTGCTGCAAGCATATTGCTGAGAGCTGTCTTCTCTCCTGTGAGGATGATCTTAATATCATTCTTCTCAGGTGAACACATATCAACCATCTCTTTGAATCTCTCAGGTGTTATAAGTCCTGCGCTCTCAATGATAAGACATCCGCCCTTGAGCTTGCCAACTGCTCCTGCAAGCTTACCGCTGTTTATAACCTTTGCCTTAACCTTTGCCTTTGCCTCAGACTTGCAGATTCCCATATCATAATAGAACTTTGCAAAATCCTCACCGACCATGGTAAGTCCAAATCCGTGCTGTCCAAGAATAACAACATTCTTAGATCTCTTAGGATCTACCTTGAGAGTCTGGAGAACGTTAACGATCTGTGCACCAGCAGGCTCGACTCCGAGATACTTGTAGAGGTACTTTGCCTCCTTAGGCAGTGATTTACGTCTCGCAGCAACAGCCTCACTTACTGAAGCAGCCATAGTTGCTTCTTCATCTTGTGTGATAACCTGTGCAGCTTCCTCAACCTTACCTTCCTTCAGAAGCTCTTCCTGCTTCTTGTACTCTTCCTCACGCTTTATAGCCTTTTCAAGTACCTTTGCAGCAGCAGTAGCCTTGCTTCTTATATCCTCGAGCTGTTTCTTGACATCAGCCTCGACCTTGTCTATTGCTGAGAGATCTTTCTTCTTCTTCTCCTCAGCCTCGGCCTTTGCCTGATCAGCAGCCTCTTTTCTTGCAACAATGCGCTCAGCCTGTTTTGTCTTGAGCTCAGCGATCTTGTTCTTTAACTCTTCTTCTTTCTTCTTTGCATCATCGAGAAGCTTCTTAGCATCAGCTTCAGCCTTTGTCTTCATATCTGAGGCTTCCTTCTCAGCCTTCATAGCTGTAGTCTGAACCTTCTCGAGCTCACTTGCCTCTGCCGTAGCATACTTCTCTTCCTCAGCAGCAAGGAACGCCTCATGCTTGGTCTCTCTATCTTTTCCTTCTGCCGTAAGCTTATCTGTCTTTTCCTTGGCAGCAGCTTCCGCATTCTGGATCTCAACCTCTTCTGCGATCTTAGCCTCTTCGACTACCTGCTCTGCTTCCTCGGCAGCAGCCTCTGCCTTTGCCAGAAGATCCTCAGCCTCAACAAGAGACTTCTTAGCTGAATCGAGAGCTTCCTTAGCCTCTGCCTTCGCAGCCTTGAATGAGTCATTCTCCTTCTTTGCGGCGGCAACATCCTCACTGATCTTCTTGTTGTCGTTCTCAGCAGATGTAATCTGATCAGCAGCCTTCTTTATGAACTCCTCGCTGTCTGAAATCTTCTTCTGAACCTCTTCCTTGGCCTTCTTTGCTGCCTCAAGAGCCTTTGCAGCCTCCTCCTCAGCCTTCTCTGCCTTCTTCAGTTCTTCCTTCTGTATTGCAAGCTTTGTGTTTGCATCATTTCTGCTGTTCTTTGCATTCTTAACAGCCTTCTCTGACTCCTCAAGCTTCTTCTGGAGCTCATCAAGAGTCTTCTGTGACTGACTCTCCATCTCAGTGGTATTCTTAAGATTAGCATCAGCCTCTTCCTCAGCCTTCTTAGACTCGCTGAATATTGCACCAGCCTTTGTCTTGTCTGCCTCGGCAGTCTTCATGATCTTGGATGCTCTTGCTTCCTCATCTGTGCGCTTCTTCTTGGCTGACTCTATAGACTTCTTCTTGTCTGCATCTATGTCTGCCAGCTTCTTCTTATCTGCATCCACAGCCTTGTTGTACTCAGCGACACCCTTATCCACATTGGTCTTCTTAGTGTCGGCAAGTGCCTTTATAGCCTTGTCAGCAGCAGCCTGAGCCTCATTGATCATATTGTTCTTATATGTATCAGGATCGCTCTCCTTGAGGATTCTGTCTGACTCTTTCTTAGCAGATTCATTTGTATCTGCTATCTCTTTCTTGAGCTTTGCAATATTTGCATCAAGCTCTTTCTCCTCGCGCTCAAGCAGCTCAGCGTCGTTCTTCTTCTTTGCCTCAGCCTCCTGTGCCATCTTTGCATCATAGTTCTGTTTCTTGGCAGCAAATTCTTCAAGCTGCTTTTCGAGATCCTTCTCTGTCTTCTCGCATTCCTCGATGGTCTTCTTCGAGGTCTCAGCATGCTTCTTTGCCTCTTCAGCGTTCTTTCTGGCATCGTCGATTGCCTGCTGCTTCTTTGCCTCAGCCTCAGCCTTAGCCTTTTCAGCGGCAGCCTTCTTTCTTGCCTCTTCTGCCTCTTTGCGCTTCTTCTCCTCTTCAGCCTTACGCTTAGCCTCTTCCTCGGCCTTCTTCTTAGCTTCTTCCTCAGCCTTCTTCTTGGCTTCCTCCTCAGCTTTCTTCTTGGCCTCCTCTTCAGCCTTCTTCTTGGCTATCTCCTCAGGGCTCTCCTCGTCTATATTGGACAGGTTCTTTATTCCTGCTCCAAGGAAATCGTCATCATCGTCGTCATCATCGTCAAAATCATACAATGACTCTCCAGCCGCAGCCTGCTTGTTTCTATCTGGGAGAATGCTGAACAGATCTCCGTTCGCATCACTGCCTCCCTTAGGTGACTTAACTTTATTCACCTTTGCATTCTTATCAGTTACCCACTCAAGTGTCTCTTCATCCTCAGCATTTTCATCATCATCAGTGAGAACAATATTGCTTCCACCTGTTGACTTAACTGTGCCTTCAGTTCCGGCACCGAACTTAAATCCGCCGCCAAGACCGCCTTCTGTTTTAGGTGTTTTACCAAGACCGCCGCCAAGACCGCCTGATCCAAGGCCTCCTTCTGTCTTAGGTGTACTTCCGAGTCCGCCGCCAAGGCCGCCTCCGAGTCCGCCAAGACCGCCTTCACCTAATCCGCCGCCAAGGCCGCCTCCGAGACCACCGCCCGACATATCATCAGCGATACCTCCAAGGTTAAGACTGAGCTTAGGTGCAGCTCCCTCTGGTTTTTTATCTTCTTTTTTATCTTCAGGCTTCAGTCCCTCTCCCTCTTTTGGAACGTCTTCCTGTTTTTCATCCTCAGTTGAAGTTTCCGGTTCATCCTCATGAACAATTCCAAGAGCCTCTTCTCTCTTACGGCGTTTCTTAGCCTCGATTCGTTCTAACTCCTCCTTGGACAAAGTTTTGTGTTGGCTTTTAGCAGTCTCAGCATCTTTCTTCTTGCTGCCACTCTTGAGAAGTTCTTCCTCTTCTTCTCTCTTTTTCTTGGCAGCTTCTGCAGCTCTTTCCTTTTCAAGCTGTGCCTTGATCGCCGCAATCATTGCTTCTGTCTGATCTACAGCCAATTCCCTCGCCTCCTTCCGTTTGTTCAAATAAAAAAGCAATACACTATATGTATGATCATGCTACTTTATTTCTTCTTTGATCAGCCCTTCAATCTGAACGGCTTTTTCTTCGGTTGCTCTGGTTCAGCGTCAACCATTTCCTGCTGTGAGGATGCCTGCTCATCCGTCTTCTCCTCGTTGGGAGCTGCCACAGCCTCCTCTTTATCTTCATCATCAAAATTCAATATAGAATTGAACTCCGTGTTGAATTTAATTCCAAGTCTTGCAAGGAGTCTGTCTGTTTCACCGATAAGATCCTCCTCTTTCTTAAGACTTTCCGATATCTTGGCTTCATCAGCCTCTATCTCTGCATTTATATCTTTCTCTGCCGACAGATCATACAGTGCTGCATTCTCTGTGTTGTAGTCAGGGAACAGACTGCTCTTAAACACCGGGAAGCCATTATTCTTTGGCTTTTCCGGTTCTGTCTCCATCGCAATTTTCTCTTCTGACTTATCCTCTGCTTCCATTATGAATTCCTCTTCGACCTCTGATTCAGCTTCAGCCTCAGTTTCTTCGATCTCCAGTTCAGCCTCAGCTTCAAATTCTTCCACCTCTGGTTCGACTTCCACTGGAACTTCTTCCATCTCAGATTCCTCAGATTCCGCATCGATTGTAAATTCTTCTAACTCTGGCTCAGCTTCAGTCTCAAATTCATCTTCAATCTCCGCTTCGGCATCGATCGTGAATTCTTCCTCAACCTCCGGCTCTGCCTCGACTGTGAATTCTTCCTCAGCCTCTGGCTCTGCCTCGATCGTGAATTCTGCGCCAACCTCAAGTTCTTTTTCGAATTCAGGCTCAGAATCTGAATCTACCTCGAATTCTTCTTCGATCTCCGGTTCGATCTCAACTGAGACTTCATCAACTTCCGGTTCATTCTGCTCTACACCCGGCTCAACAGCAGTTTCTTCCACATCATTCTGAGACTCCGCATCTTCCATCAGATCCTCGAGATTCTCATCGTCAACCTCGAACTCCTCAAGAGATTCAAAGGCTTTATCAAAATCAAACGTTTCTGATTCAACCGGTTCATCAGGCAAAGTCTCCGGCTCTGCATCCGCCTCAAATCCATCCTCAAAGTCTCCCTCGAACTCAGAATCAAAGGTCTCCACAACAGTATCGTCTTCAGAATCGCAATCTGACGCACTGTCAGATACGTCATCAAAATCGTCACCATCAACCTCAACCATGACTACTTCCTCCGGCTCTTCTTCGATAACATAATTATCTTCCTCCACCGGTTCGGAATCCTCATACTCATTGTCGTTATCTTTGTTATACACCGCTGCATCCTCAGGAGTCAGCTCTCCGCTTATCTCGGTCATATCCTGTGACTTTCCCTCAGGAGCTTTCTCACTGTCACTGCTCATCGCCTTGAGCTCAGGTTTTGCCTTATTCCCGGCATCATCAGCGGTATCGGAAATAACTTCCTCGAGCAGTTGTTCCTTGTCAAGATTCTCGTTCTTCAGAGATTCCATCTCCTGCTCGACAAGCTCTTCCTCTTTCCTTGACATCAATCCAAATAAACCTCTGGATTTCTTCTTCGGCTCAGAATTCTCTTCTTCCTGACGAGCTTCCTTTTTCTGCTCTTTTTTATCCTTCGATCTAATCCACATCTGCTTGAATTTCATGGAACTCGTCACAGGTGCGTCATCCTCGACCATGATCATGATCTTAGCATCCTTTGGATGCATTCTCAGATCGTCTTCTTCCAGTATCTTATTTTCATTTGCTCTTGTATCTGCCTGCTCAGGATCATCATCCGGCATCTCCGTGTCAGGATAACAATAGATCATGGATTCAAGATCCACATCGCCGCCCATGAGCTTGTCCAGCATATACAAATGTGAAGAGTTCTTGTAATGCGCTCTGAATTCAACACAGGCGCTGTCAAACTTCTCCCTGTTTCTTATGTACGCATGAAGCAGAAGCATCTCAAAATCCCACTCTTCATCCGTCTCAACATCATTCGCCGACACCAGTATGCTGTAAAGTTCATTCACGGGCTTCCTGTGTGCCTTGGCTATCATATATTCAAGTCTGTATGTACCTGCATCCTTATTGGCCTGATTAAATGTATATATCTCAAAATAATGCTCTGCAAGCTGTGTAAATCCCATGGATAAATACAGTTTTATCAAAGAATATATTATCTTGTTACCAGCCGGAGCCATGGCATGTGCCTTGACAAGCGCCGCTCTGGCCTCAGGATATCTTTTGTTCTCGTAATACACCTCGCCGCATATTCTAATAAATTGTGGACTAAGTGACTTCGACAGATCCTGATGTTCAAGTATATCGAGAGCGAGACTGTAATCGCCATTGTCTGCAAGTTCCTTTATTTTGTTTACACTTGACATACTGATTCCAGTACTCATAACCCAGCCTCCCACTTTTTATCATCGTATTATTTTATCATAAACGGCTATTCTTTACAACCTTTTGATTGGTCAGCAAAAGGACTATCCCGGCCACTATCCCAGCCGCAAATCCCGCCACATGGGCAACATTATCAATACCTTCTGACATCTTTCCGTTAACCAGTGTCAGAATAAATAATATAAGCATATTAATAAGTGACAGATCCTTCACCCGGCCCTTATTGTAAAATGCTATGACAACCAGCACTCCCAGAAGACCAAATATCGCTCCGGATGCACCAGCCGAGTAAGCATATGTATTATTATAAAAACAATCTATGTATGATGCAAATGACGCAGTAAGACCCGTGGCAATATAAACTATGACATAATTGAATCTGCCTATTATATTCTCAACCCTCGCACCGAGTGCGATCAAAATTACCATATTTCCAACCAGATGTGCTATTCCAAAATGTGTAAACATTGATGTCAGGAATCTGTAATATTGTCCTTTTTCTGATATCGCAAGCACTTCCACAGCCAGTTCCGTAGGTTGATAAACAAAGATACATGCAACGTACACCAGAATATTTAACAACAGTAATATCGGTGTTACAACACCGAAGATTCTTATCAGATTGTGCTGGGATCTGCGGTTATCCACCACCGTTTTTTTATCGATCACATCATAGAGTGAGTCAAAGTCAGTGGGCTGATTCTCAAATATATACAGCTTTCCGTAATCCTCCGTGAACAGCCAGACATTGTCCAGTTCTTCAACTATCTTTTTTGTCATATCATCAAACATTCCGTTTGGAGTGATGAGTATATTGAGAAGATTGACTTTTCTATGCGAATCCGAAGAAACGTCAAGCAATATTTTATTATTGAACTTTTTCAGAGTCTCAGAATCAAGATTATGATTACTGCCTATAACAACAATATATACGGCATCGCTGTCTGCTCTGCCGTATACGTTGTTACTTTCCGGATTGAGTTGTCTGTAACCCTTCTCCTTAAGATTTTTTATTATCTGTACCATGTACTGTTGCATATCGTCTTATAATCCTTATAATCCAAGGAAGAGATTCTCAACTTTCTCAATAACAGAGTCCTTCATGGATCCTCTGCTCTTCTCGTAATTAAGACCGGACTCCATGATCTCAAGAAGCTGCATTCTCATTCCTGTATCAATGTCCTTGATGTACTTCATGAGTACATCCTTGATCTCTATTACATACTCTTTTGTCTTCATCTCTTCAAGCATAGGCTCGTAGTTGAATGTGATAGAGTTCTTCATATCATCCTGCTTTCTTCCACAGATCACACATTCCTCTGCGCCGCCTTCGTTTACGTGTCCACAGTTACATGTCCACACAAGTCCATCTGACTTGTAGTTTGCTACTGCATCAATTCCCTTTTTAAGCTTGAGTGCCTTAAACTTAACGTCAGACATCTCAATTCCGATAGAATCTGCATCTATCTCGTATACTCCGCTGGCCTTGACATACTTCTTGATGTATACCTTGACGGAGGATATCATCTTTATATACTTATCCGGAAGCTTACACTCCACATAATCCGACTTGAGGAGCTTGAGGTTGGTCTTATCAAATGTAAAATCAACATCCGGCAGTGTTATATTGTCACCATAGATATTGGTGAACTGAAGCTCTGCCTTAAGCGCCTTTATATCGTCGTTATTGTAGTTGTTGAACCACACGGAAATCTTTGTTCCCTTGCCCTCTGATGCAAGTACAACCTTTGATGCCCTTGGCACGAGCAGGTCGTAATAGTTTCTTACATAAATCTCATTTCTGATGAAGCTGCTCTTGTCAAATTCTGACTTGTACTGCTCCTTTATGTTTACCAGAGTTCCACTGGCAACAACAGCAGTCACGTTGTTGGTGTATTCCTCAACACCCGTTCTGAATCCAACTACAGCATTATACTTCGTCTCACGAACCATATCTGTGAAATTATTGATTGTTTCATTGAGGATCTCATCGATCTTCTCCTGATAGATATCTCTTCTATCCGTGGCAATATCCGCAATAGATGTTCCGAAATCCTTCAAAAAGTTGGAATTAAGTATCGTCTGTGTGAACTTGTATGTTCCATAGTCAACGATATCATATCCCTCAAAGCTTGTTCCCGATGTAATTAATACTTCCTTCATTAGCGCACCTCCCAAATATAAAAAAATTGTATCACAATAATCTTCATTTAACAAATGTTTTTTGTGAATTTTCAATCAAAAAAAGGTGCTTTTTTGTGAATATTATAAAAATTATTATAATTTATTTCTTCACATCACTATTTTTATATGTGACAAATGTAAAATTCACCTCTGACACATCCTCACCCGGTCTCTCATCCGTCACATTCCAGTTGTCCATTTTGTCGAGATCCGAAATAAATGCATCAGCCTCAAATTCTCTGTCTATTTTGGTGATAACCGCCTCATCACAATATGGTATGAGCTCATCGTAGATAGTCTGTCCGCCTATGACAAAAATGTCATCCGTGTTATACTTTGCCAGCTCTGCAAACAGTTCGTCCATCGAGTGGACAACCACCGCATCCTCAACTGTATATTCGGGATTTCTGCTGAGAATTATATTTGACCTTCCCTTGAGCGGTCTTCCACCCGGAAACTCCTCCAGAGTCTTCCTCCCTAGAACAACGACATGCCCCATCGTGGTCTGTCTGAAATTCCTCTGATCCTCCGATATCCTTATCAGTAATCTGCCTTTATTTCCAATAGCCCAATTCTTATCTACTGCTGCAATAAACTTCATATGTCCTCCATCTGTATACTTCCCGTCCCATGCTTCATAGTCTTATATCGCAATAGGAATATCCTTAATCTGTGGTCCCGTCTCATAGTCTTCTATTCTGAAATCATCCAGAGTAAAGTCATAGAAATCCTTAACATCAGGATTCATGTAGAACTTTGGAGCAGGATATGTAGGTCTTGTTATCAGCTCCTTGACTATCGGTATATGTCTGTCATATATGTGAGCATCCGCGATCACATGTACCAGTTCTCCCGGCTTAAATCCCGTGACCTGGGCAAGCATATGTACCAGAACCGCATACTGGACAACATTCCAGTTGTTGGCCGCAAGAACATCCTGGGATCTCTGATTCAATATAGCGTTGAGTCTGTCCCCAGTTACATTGAATGTCATGCTGTACGCACACGGATACAGGTTCATCTCACTCAAGTCCTGGTGAACATATATGTTAGTGAGCATTCTTCTGCTATATGGGTTATTCTTAAGGTCATATATCAGTCTGTCCACCTGATCCATCATACCCTCTTTGTATTTATGCTTTACACCAAGCTGATATCCATATGCTTTTCCTATGGAACCGTCGTCATCCGCCCAACTGTCCCATATATGGCTCTTGAGATCATGAACATTATTTGACTTTTTCTGCCAGATCCAGAGCAGCTCATCAATAGCCGACTTCACATACGTCTTTCTAAGTGTTATCGCAGGGAATTCCTTTGACAGATCATACCTGTTGACAACACCAAAGCGCTTTATGGTGTAGGCATATGTTCCATCTTCCCACTTTGGTCTGACCTTCTCCCCCTCCGTACTATATCCATTATCGATTATATCTTTACACATGTTTATAAAGAGATCATCTGCAAGACTCATTTGGGTAACCTCCGATTGTTTTTTCAGATAATTATATCATACTCTCCATCCCACATGTGATTAATTATTACATCAAATAACACTTTTTATTACATTTTGATTTACAACGGACTATTTTTGTGTACAATGCAAAAAAACATTCAAAGGAGGTGAAACATGAAACCACATTCATCCAATCCACTACCTGCCCTTCTCAGATACTTCAGACAGAAGGCAGGACTCACACAGCAGGATGTCGCAGCCGCGCTCTCTATTTCCAGATCCGGATATGCCAACTACGAGGAAGGGAGAAACATACCAAATATAGAACAGGCCATAAAACTGTCAGAGCTTCTCGACCACGATTTTCTATACGCATACACCCTGTCATCAAGATACATGCAGGGGCATCCAAAGCCATTGCAGATCGTCATGGAGGACAATTCATACATGACCGCCATAGAATCCAACCAGAGCACAGCAGACATGCTGGGCAATTACAGATCTCTAAACGACAGCGACCGCCAACTGATAGACACATTTGTGGCAAATCTAGCATCTAAAAATTCCAGACTGTAGATTCAGTATTATACCCACCAATTACAGTAAATATTATTTTCAAGGAGAAAACAGGAAAATATGAAAAAAAGAAAAGAACGCAACATTGATCCGTCGGTGTACGAAGACGATTCATCCGATCAGGATTTTAACTGTGCAGTGATAGGCGGCGCACTGAAGTCTCTAAGGCGCAGCCACGGAAAAAGGCAGCAGGAAATAGCCGCCATCTTGAAGGTGTCCGTCTCCGCCTACTCGCACTATGAATGCGGAGAGCGAATCCCGGATCTCATAAATCTTATCAGGATATCCAATTTATACAGTATTAATATGAGTCATCTGGTGCTGCTCACCTGCATCGATATAGCAAAGAAAAATAAAATGGACATCAGCGAAGTGTTCCTCGCCTACAGTCACGGCAGGACTCTTCCACCGGAAGCGACAGGAATACTGTCCGACTGTGATCAGCTTGACGACAATGGCAGGGAAAATCTCAGGCTGTTTTTAAAGTCTGCACTGAGCTGCTAGCAGACTCACAATTTCGAAATAATACGGTTCAAATCGTTTATAACTCTCTTCTTATCAGCACTCCACAGAGGCGCAACAAGAATATTCTTAGGCCCATCCCCGGTGAACCTGTGAACAACCATATCAGGAGGAAGCTCTTTAAGACAATCACACAAAATATCTGCGTATTCAGCAAATGTCAGTGCACGGAACACTCCTTCCTCATACATTTTTTCAAGAACAGTTCCCCTGAGGACATGAAGCAGTTGGAGCTTTATACCATTTGCGCCGCTTCGCACTATGTACCTTACCGTATCAATCATATCCTCCTTCGTCTCACCGGGCAGGCCTATTATCATATGAACTATAATGTGAACTCCCAGTTCTCTGAGTCTGTTCATCGTCTCATCATACACACTTATGTCATAACACCTGTTGATGAGCTGTGCTGTCCTGTCATTTGCTGTCTGGAGGCCAAGTTCTATCCACACAGGTTTAACAGCTATTATATCTTTTATCATATCTATGACCTCCGGGCCAAAGCAGTCCGGTCTGGAGGCTATCGATACAGCCGCAATGTCATCCCTTCTTGCAGCCGCCAGAAACTTTTCGCACAAAGCATCGACATCACCGTATGTATTTGTATATGACTGGAAATAAGCTATATATCTGTCGCATTTGCATTTGCCTGATATTCTCTTTTTTGCCAGTTCTATCTGTTCATCTATGCTCATGACTGCATCCTCAGAGAAATCTCCCGAGCCGCTGGCACTGCAAAAAATACAGCCACCTGTCCCGGCTTTACCATCACGGTTGGGACAGGTGGTTCCTGCATTCAATGATATCTTATATAATTTCTCTCCAAATGTATCTCTTATATACGCATTTGTTGTATATATATCCATACTGTTACCTTCTATATACGATCCTGTCTATATCTGATGTGTCGCCTTTACAAGAGCAGGAACTATCTGTTTCTTTCTTGATACAACACCGGAAAGATATGCATAGCTATCCTCAAGCTGCACATCAAATGCTTTGCTGCACAGTTCCTGTGCATTCTCTCCCACACATATGATACCTGAGCCCTCCTGAAGAATATTGGTCATTGCAAACAGGACCACATCACAGCCAGGCTCCATATATCCACCGAGGAATTCACGCATACCGTTTCTTATTCTGTCAATCTCTTTCTCATTGACGGAATTGATCTGTCCAACAGCAACAACCATATCTCCAATGTCGAATTTCTTGAAATCCTGATGAAGTATCTCATCCATGGTCTTGTCCTTGAGGTTGCTTCCCGCGTCGAACATCTCCATGGCAAATTCATATATGTCTATCTCTGCAAGCCTTGCAAGCTCCTTTGCAGCAGCCTCGTCTATGAATGTACACGTCGGAGACTTAAATGCCAGTGTATCGGAAAGTATCGCTGCGCAGAGCAGTCCGGCTATCGGCTTATCTATCTTGACATTCTGCTCTTTGTACATCTGATAGATGATCGTAGCAGTACATCCAAGTGGCTGATTTCTGAAATACACAGGATTCATGGTCTCTATATTCGCGATCCTGTGGTGGTCGATTATCTCGAGTATCTCGGCATTCTCCACGCCGTCAACAGACTGGGTTCTCTCATTGTGATCAACAAGTATGAGCTGTTTCTTTCTCGCATTGATGTAGTTACGCCTTGATACAAGTCCCTTGTAGTTGCCATAGCCGTCCGTAACCGGAAAGTATCTCACTCTGGTCTTTGCCATGGTCGTCTTAAGTGTATCTATATCGTCATCCTCATAGAATGTCATTATACGGTCTCTTATCATGAAGAATCCGATAGGCATGCTCTGTCCGATAAGTCTGGCAACAGCATAGGTGTCAGTCGGTGTTACGACAACCGCACATCCCTTGTTCTTAGCAAATTCCAGGACAACATCAGATATGCTGTTCACAAGACAGACTATGAGCATGCTCGCACCGCAGTTTATGGCCGCAAGCTGAGCCTCAACCCTGTCACTCACTATGACTATGTCATTTTCCTTGACATGTCTCTCAAGGATGTCAACCTGGGCAGCTCCCACGATCACTCTTCCATCCTTAACATATCCGTCGGCGTCACCGTATACAAGCTCGCCATTTATAGTATCTATTATGTGTGAGAACTTTGTACCAGCTATGAACAGGGAATTATCATCCTTCTCAAGCATATATGCCTCGGCTATATCTCCAACAGTTATGATTCCTTTTATCTTGCCGTTATTGACGACCGGAAGTGTCGTGGCGTCGTTATCCTGCATTATCTCAAATGCTCTCTTCATGGTGATGTCTCCCGACACACCATCAACTATTCTGTATGCTATATCCTTCACCTGTACATTTACATTGCTCACAAGTTCCGGCTCCTGCACACCAAAATAATCAAGGACAAACTGTGTCTCTTTATTTATATTTCCAGCTCTCTTTGGAATGTATTTGTTCTCATGCTGATTTTTCAGATGGGCGTACGCAATCGCTGAACATATAGAATCCGTATCCGGATTCTTATGTCCTATGACAAACACCTCATCTGTAGGAACATTATGCATATTTCACCTCTTATTTCTATCAATTATAATGTATTCATTTCTATGCCACGCAGGGAAGATGCCTTGTGACATCCCACATGCTAACAAGCATAAATTGAATGAGGCAAAATGACAACCCCTTTTAACGTTGTTTATCATTTTGCCCCATTTTTTATCTGTTTAATCAGAACTTATATCTCGCTTATATCCACGAGTGAAAGCTTTGTGGTATCAGCGGTCTCAAGGCTTGTGAGCAGCGCATCGGCTGTATCAAGGCTTGTAAGACATGTAACACCTGTCTCTACTGCGTGACGTCTGATGATAAATCCATCCTTGCTTCTCTCAACACCCTGTGATGGAGTGTCGATGATCAGATCGATCTCATGGCTCAGTATCAGGTCAAGCAGATTTGGTGATGGCTCCTCAACCTTGTTGATGAGCTTTGCAGGAACACCATTCT
This sequence comes from Coprococcus sp. AF38-1, assembly GCF_003603945.1. NCBI lineage: Bacteria > Bacillati > Bacillota > Clostridia > Lachnospirales > Lachnospiraceae > Coprococcus > Coprococcus sp. AF38-1. The sequence continues at coordinate 52,817 of NZ_QVGO01000005.1, read as the reverse complement.
CATTGAGAACTCTGCATGTGCTTCTTGTTGAATATATCTCATATCCAAGAGCAGCAAATCTCTTACCAATATTTATAGCATCCATCTTATCTGAGTCCTTGACTGTGAGGATCATCTTCTTGGTCTTTGGAAGATTGATTCCGGCTCCAAGGAATGCCTTGTACAGAGCCTCATTGTAGTTCTTGGATATACCAAGGCACTCTCCTGTTGACTTCATCTCAGGTCCAAGGCTTATCTCAGCGCCTCTGATCTTCTCAAATGAGAATACAGGCTTCTTGATCGCGAAATACTCTGACTCCGGCTGAAGACCAGGTGTGTAACCCATATCCTTGATCTTCTCACCTGTGATAACACGTGTTGCAAGATCTACGATAGGTATTCCTGTTACCTTGCTTATATATGGAACTGTACGGCTTGAACGAGGATTTACCTCTATTACATATACCTCATCATTGTATGCAATAAACTGTATATTTATAAGTCCGATTACGTGCAGGCTGTTTGCAAGCTTCTTGGTGTAATCAGCGATGACTCTCTTTGTCTTTGGTGAGAGTGTCTGTGCAGGATATACTGAGATACTGTCTCCTGAATGTATTCCGGCCCTCTCAACATGCTCCATGATACCAGGGATAAGTATGTCATCTCCGTCACATACAGCATCGACTTCGACCTCTTTACCCATGATGTACTTATCTACAAGTATTGGGTGCTCCTGGGTATGTCTGTTGATGATATCCATGAACTCTATGATATCCTTATCAGAGATCGCGATCTGCATTCCCTGTCCACCGAGAACGTATGAAGGTCTTACAAGTACCGGATAACCCAACTCATTTGCAGCCTCAAGCGCCTGCTCTCTTGTAAATACCGTCTTACCAGCAGGTCTTGGTATACAGCACTTCTCAAGGATCTCATCGAAGAGCTCTCTGTCCTCTGCTGCATCTACATTCTCTGCACTTGTTCCAAGGATTGGTACCCCCATCTCCATGAGTGCCTCTGTGAGCTTGATAGCGGTCTGTCCACCGAACTGTACAACAGCTCCATCCGGATGCTCCAGATTTACTATAGCCTCAACATCCTCCGCTGTAAGAGGCTCAAAGTAAAGCTTGTTTGCTATATCAAAGTCTGTACTGACTGTCTCAGGGTTGTTGTTGACGATGATTGTCTCGTAACCCTTTCTCTCAAATGCCCATGTGCTGTGAACTGAACAGTAATCGAACTCGATACCCTGTCCGATTCTGATCGGGCCTGAACCAAGTACCATTACTTTCTTCTTTGAATTGTCCTCAGCGACCTCGTTCTCCAGAGAATCAAAGCATGAATAGTAATATGGAGTCATGGCATCAAACTCTGCTGCACATGTATCAACCATCTTGAAGTGTGCTGTTACACCGTAGTCGTAACGCATCTGTCTGATCTCTTTCTCTGTCTTGCCTGTGAGTCTCGCGATAACCTTGTCAGGGAACTCAACTCTCTTGATCTCCTTCATTAGCTCCTTGGAGATATCTCCCTTGGACTCGATTATCTTTCTCTCAGCCTTAACAAGGTTGTGGATCTTGTCTATGAACCATCTGTCAATCTTGGTGATGTCATAGATCTGATCGTATGATATTCCACGTCTGATAGCCTCAGCTATGACATAGATACGTCTGTCATCAACATGTCCGAGAAGCTTTATAACCTCTTCGTCTGTCATATCCTTGTATCTGCTTGACCAGAGACTGTCTACATGCTGCTCCAGTGAACGGAGAGCCTTCATAAGTGCACCCTCAAAGTTTGTACAGATACTCATAACCTCACCGGTTGCCTTCATCTGTGTTGTCAGATCATGGTCAGCGGCGATGAATTTATCAAATGGAAGTCTAGGGATCTTGACAACCACGTAATCAAGTGCCGGCTCAAAGCTGGCATATGTCTTCTTTGTAATAGCGTTCTTGATCTCATCCAGGTTGTATCCAAGGGCTATCTTGGCAGATACCTTTGCAATAGGATATCCGGTTGCCTTTGATGCAAGTGCCGATGATCTTGAAACTCTTGGGTTTACCTCGATAACACAATACTCAAATGAATTAGGATTCAGAGCAAACTGAACGTTACATCCACCCTTGATGTTGAGCTCTGAGATAATGTTCAGTGCTGAACTTCTGAGCATCTGGTATTCCTTGTCTCCAAGTGTCTGCGACGGAGCTACAACTATAGAATCTCCTGTGTGAACTCCGACAGGATCAAGGTTCTCCATGTTACATACAGTTATACATGTACCATTTGCATCACGCATAACCTCGTACTCGATCTCCTTCCACCCTGCTATACATCTCTCAACGAGGACCTGCCCAACACGTGAAAGTCTGAGACCGTTCATGAGGATCTCCTTGAACTCTTCCTCATTGTTGGCTATACCACCACCTGAACCTCCAAGTGTATATGCAGGACGAAGAACGACAGGGTATCCTATCTTCTTGACAAAGTTAAGACCGCCCTGAACAGTTGTAACGACCTCTGAAGGTGCTACAGGCTCATGGATCTTCTCCATAGTCTTCTTGAACTCAAGTCTGTCCTCGGCCTTCTTGATGGTCGTTGATGATGTTCCTATGAGAAGCACGTCATGCTCTCTGAGGAAACCTGACTCATCAAGCTCCATGGCGATGTTGAGGGCTGCCTGACCGCCGAGTGTCGGCAGAAGGCTGTCCGGCTTCTCCTTCTCAATGATAGCCTTTACAACATCAACCGTAAGAGGCTCAATATATACCTTATCTGCTATATCCTTGTCCGTCATGATGGTTGCAGGGTTTGAGTTGATGAGGACAACGCACAGTCCCTCTTCCTTAAGAGAACGGCACGCCTGTGTTCCGGCGTAATCAAACTCAGCAGCCTGACCGATGACTATAGGACCTGATCCGATAACTACAACCTTTTTTATATTAGGATTCTTTGGCATTACTTTGACACCTCCATCATATTCATAAATGTATCAAACAGCGAATCTGTATCCAGCGGACCTGCACATGCCTCCGGATGGAACTGAACTGTCTGTGCATTCTTTCCAAGATAGTGAACTCCCTCTACTGTTCCGTCATTTACATTGACGAAGCTGACCTCTGCGATCTTTCTGTCGAGGCTGTCTTCCTTGACCATATATCCGTGATTCTGTGTTGAAATATATACCTTGCCGGTCTTCATATCTCTTACAGGATGGTTTGCACCTCTGTGTCCGTACTTCATCTTCTCTGTATCACCGCCGTTGGCAAGCGCCATGAGCTGATGTCCAAGACATATAGCAAAAATTGGAATATCTGTATCGAAAAGCTTCTTTACCTGAGCTATTGTGACCTTACACTCCTTTGGATCTCCAGGACCATTTGTAAGCATGATTCCGTCCGGAGCGTCTGCGATGATCTCCTCAGCAGGTGTCTCTGCAGGATATACAGTAACCTGACAACCTCTTGCAAGGAGGGACTTGACGATGTTCTTTTTAACACCGAGATCGATGACTGCAACCTTATATCCATCGCCAGGATAGAACATTTTCTCCTTACATGTAACATCGAGAACAACATGTCCCATCTTCCATGCCTTAATACGCTTCATGCACTCATCAAAATCATAATTCTCATCAGTTGTGATCATACCTCTCATGGTACCATCTTTCCTGAGGATCTTGGTAAGTGTTCTGGTATCTATTCCTTCTATACCAGTTATATTATTCTCAACAAGAAATTCGTTTATGGTCATCTCGCTTCTGAAATTACTAGGAGTCTTGCAGAGCTCTCTAACAATGAATCCTGACTGCCAAGGTCTGCCAGCCTCCATATCCTCTCTGCATACACCGTAGTTGCCTATAAGCGGATATGTCATACATACTGACTGCCCTGCATATGATGGATCTGTAAGAATTTCCAGATAGCCGGTCATCGAAGTATTGAATACTATCTCACTGATTATCTCGTCAGTAGAGCCAATACTTTTACCTTCAAACACGTGTCCGTCTTCAAGTATCAAAAAAGCTTTCATAATCGTATTCCTTTCGTTTTTTCTATTTTTGCTCAAAAAAAAAGAGTGAAAACGGGGAAACGCTTGAGATAACCCACATTTATTGGCCTCTTTTTTTCTTAATTTAATAAATACTACCACATTTGACAAGGCGGTACAATATTTTTTTCGATATATTTTTTATTTTTGTGTTCACGACAAAAATATTGTTTTTTATTCAATATTTTTATTAATTTTTTCATCTCTGAGCTCAGCAGCCCGTCTGCTGAATTCACATCCACAGAAATTCTGTCTGTATAATCCATATTCCTTTGACAGCTCTATCGAGTGCTTATATCCATTTTTCTTCTTGAAATCACTGAACAGATAATCTATGTCGTATTTCCTGCTCATCTCTGCACCTATCTCGTTCAGCCAGTCCGCATTCTTGTGGGGGCTTATCGACAATGTGGTCGTAAATACGTCATATTCATTTTTCTTCGCATGGATCGCGCTCTTCTCAAGTCTCAGCTTATAGCAGTCATAGCACCTGAGTCCTCTCTCAGGAAGATCCTCCCTGCCCTTAGCCATATCCAGAAACACCTGCGGCTCATGCTCCGCCAGTTCGACATCCACTCCTTCCACATATACTTCATGTACAAATCTGTCAAGCTCACGGAATCTTTTTATGTACTCATCGTAATCCGTTATATTTGGATTGTAAAAATAAGCTGTTATGTCAAAATGCTCCGCAAGGACCGACAGACAATGGCTGGAACATGGCGCACAACAGCAGTGCAGCAACAGTTTTTTTCTGCCGCATTGTGTATTTTCACTATCAAATTCAGCTATCTGTCTCTCCATCATTTGATAATAATTTGCATTTTGCATCATTGTTTTCTCCTTTTTTGTTGATATTTCACACCACATTTTACAACATTCGATGACCTTTTGCACATTTGTGCATGTTTACTAGTTGACTTTGTTATATCTTTACAATATACTGTAGATAGTTACTAAAGCACGTTATGATCATTTATCAATGGAGGTGTAGATTATGACAGTTCAGCAGGCAATTAAAAAGTACAAGTTAGAGCCGCTCAGCGTCAGCGTTGCCAAGGTCAAAGCCAAGGAGCTCAACGTTGATGAAGTTCTTTACATGAATGTGCAGAAGAACAAATATGCGTATATCGTACGCGATTCACGTGGTATAATGTTGTACTCTGATGAGCGCAATCTTTATACTAAGCTTTATAAGGGTTTAAAGATTACTCCCCTTGAATCATAATATTTTCACACGGAATTTATTAAATATGCACACACATGGAATATGGGAAAAAGCTGTTACTCCACTCCCCTATGGAATCAAGAGCTTTTTCCCATATTTTATATTAATCTGTACTCAGGCCTTTCTTCATTATACATATGACACCGTATCTCATCATCCACATATATTATGATCAGCGACAGGAACATCCACAGGATAGAATAAGGCACACATATCTGCCCCGCAAGATTTAACGGCATATCAGAGTAATCCCACACGTTAAGTCCTAGTCTTATATTCACAACATACCCGGTCAGGAACTCCAGCTCAGATATTATCACAGAGGAAACCAGCATCTGCGCAAGTATCCCCATCTTCGGAAACATCTGGTTCAGTCCGCCGCACAAAAGCGTAGCAAGACCTCCACAAATTATCATGGAATAATGGGAATAATGCCTGGCTGATATCTCCAGGAAATAATATATCATCCCACCCGTCATAAATATAGTAAAGCACTTACACACAAAGACCCTCACAGCGACACCTCCTGTATATATACAGTTTAGTATCAACCGTGAGGGTCAATATTATTTATTCTTTATACTTTCCTCTGAAAAAGTTATTTACATGATCAATAGTTCTGTCTGAGAGCTCAAGCTTCACGAATTCAGCCTTGCCGTTTTTGTTGAGGACGAACACATACACACCATCCTGATTCTGCTTATTGCCGGATGTGAAATCCCTGGTCTTTATTGAGCTGTCCTGCTGAAGCTCATTGTCGAGGTAAATGCATCCCTCTTTCGCAATGAACTTTACATCGGCGTTGCTGAAGCTCATGATCTTTTTTCTGCTCTTCTTTGCAATGATCCTTGCGATGTCTATATCCTCATTCACCATTATATATTCATACTCCGTCTCTCTTCTGGAAACAAAAATACCAAATACAACAGCACCTGCAATCGCAACTAAGAATCCAATACTGCCAAAGCCCTGAACGAACATCGCTGCGCCAAGTCCGGCGATCATCAGCACGATTCCGGCAGCCATACCGCAGGTAACACTCGCAGGTGTCTTCGCCTTAACTATATGTTCTGCATAACCATCATTTAACATACCTTTTTTCTCCTTAAGTTCTTTAAAATTCTAAGCCCTTATATTCTAGCATACATGGGCTGTTTTGTCATCTTATTCCCGCTGGACATCCACCGCATCCGCCACAGCCTGCCGTTCTGACAGCTCCGGCATCATCTCCGGCGTAATTAAATGCCGACTCTATGAGGCACACCGCCTGGGAGCTTATTCCAAGTCCCCCTCCGGTAAACCCAAGCTTCTCCTCCGTTGTCGCCTTGATATTGACCTGATCCTTGTCTATACACAGGCAATTACAGATATTCTCCCTCATCTGATCAATGTACGGCGCCATCTTAGGGCTCTGGGCAATTACGGTCGCATCTATGTTCTCGATGATGTAGAGCTTCTCCTCGAGAAGTCTCTTCACTTCTGACAGGAGCTTCATGCTGTCCGCTCCCTTATACCTCTCATCAGTATCAGGGAAATGCTTTCCAATATCCCCCAACGCCGCAGCACCTAGAAGCGCATCCATTATCGCATGAAGAAGTACATCCGCATCGCTGTGTCCAAGGAGTCCTTTCTCATATGGAATCTCAACTCCTCCGATTATAAGTTTTCGTCCCTCAACTAGTCTGTGGACATCGTATCCCATTCCAACTCTCATGTGATATCCTCCTTATATGAATAAAAAAAAGACGGAATGTCTTCCGTCTCATTAAATAGTAGCGAGAGGGGGATTCGAACCCTCGACACTGCGGGTATGAACCGCATGCTCTAGCCAACTGAGCTATCTCGCCATGTCTTGTAAATGGGACCTATAGGGCTCGAACCTATGACCCTCTGCTTGTAAGGCAGATGCTCTCCCAGCTGAGCTAAGATCCCATATTACTTCGTGTCATCGCTGACACCTTTGTTAGTATACTCAAGTGACCATGTTTTGTCAACAACTTTTTTCACTTTTTTATTTTATTTTTTATCGGTCTCCACCAAACAAGTAAATAATGAGATTCACTATGAACAGAATGATGACAACAGGTATCACGATATACCACACTATCTTAAATCCCAGCCAGATAACTCCAAGCACTATACCTATAACAAGTGCAGCCACAAGAATGAGTATTATCGCTGTCAGCACCTTGCCTATCGGTGAACTGAAATCAAGCTTGCCATAAGCAAAGCTTGTATTGCCCTCGTCGTCCACATTTACATGCCAGCCCTTCTGACTGCCTCCGCTGGCTTTGCGGGTGTTGTAGCTGTCATCATACGAAGATGATTCTGTATCATAATATCTTCCGCTTGCGCCCTGTCCCTCTGTGTCAATGATCGTCTTGGCGATCAGTCTTGCAGATCCCAGAGATGAACATATCTCCTCCTCTGACTTGCCTGCTTCTTTCTGCTTCTTAAAATAATCCTCATAATAATTTATCGTGTCATAATATGTCTGCGTTGAGACATTTCCATCAAGAGCTTTCTTCAGCTCATCCATAAACTCTCTTTTTCGCATATCGCACCTCCGCGCCATTATGTCAATTCTATTTTTATCACTTCATATTCAGATATACGACGACAACTTTGTAGCCGCCCATATCTTCCACCACATAATTTATAGACCTTATATTGCCATAATTGTACAGAAATGACAAGTCAAATGTTTCGTCATCTGTATATATAGCAGCTTCCAGCACATTACTGCCGCCCATCTGTATCCTTATGCCTTTTTTATACTCATCGAACGAATCATAGGTATAAAACCTCTTTTTATAGAAATTATACGCTGTGTCGGCACACTCTCTATAGAATTGCTTTTCCCATGAGTGAGTCAGTTCCAGTGTGCTGTCATCGACATTCACATAGGTGTGCTTCAGATAGCTGCCCATATCCGGCAGCGAATCATCCCATGTCAGATCCACATTATACCATTCTCCGCCGAGCTCTATCTGATTCCATGCATGAAGTCCTTCCTCCGTGCTTCCGACTACTATGTCACATTTGACGCCCAGACAGGACATGATTATGAAGAACGCCTCAGCGTAGCCGTCGCACACGCTCTGGTGAAGCACCAGCGCTCCATATGCCGTATATGCATCATCATTATTGTCGGGATATCCATAGACACAGTTTTCCACTATATAATCGTGCACGGCGATCTCCTTGTCAAGGTCGCTCATGCCATCTGAAATGTTGTCATTTATAAAGCTGTCGATCACCTCATATATCTGCTTCGCCCTTATGTTGTCCTCCGGGATATCCGTTCCTTCTATATATTTTCTGACAGCATAATAATTATCCGACAGTTCATAGTTGAGCTGTATTGCCAGATATCTTCCCGTCTCGATTATTATCCTGTACGTATCCACTGAGCCGTATGCCGAATCTATATATTTGTTGATGTTGTGCACATCACTTTTCGCCACATTACTTACATAATACATGCCCGACTCGTCTCCGTCCTCCATATCCTGGACAACGGCCGCCCGGAACTCCACCAGGCCATCAAGCATCTGGCTGCTCTTGATCACATTGAAGAACAACCACCGCACTCCCACCATCATCAGCGAGAGAACAACTACAATACTTATAACTCCAAGAATCTTCTTTTTTGTACCCAAACTTCCTGTCAATCCTCCATCCCTGCTTTGCTGCGGTGATCCGCCTGTATATTTTATCATCTGTACTTTTGCGCCGCAAGCACCAACCACGCATTTCCTGTGGTTATAAATAAACCTTATTTGTGTTGATATGCGCACTTTTATGTTGTAAAATGTACTTTGTTTGAAAACTACCTTATAATTTACTCATTTTTCAACCTAAAACAAAAAAATAACAGAAAAGAGGATTTAATATGGCTCAGCTCTGGGGCGGACGCTTCACAAAAGAAACAGACAAATTAGTATATAACTTTAACGCATCTATTTCATTTGATCAGAAATTCTACAGACAGGATATCCGCGGAAGTATCGCGCATGTAACCATGCTCGCTTCATCCGGTATTCTCACTGACGAGGAAAGAGATCAGATCATAGCGGGACTTAAGGGCATACTGAACGATGTGGAGAACGGTTCTCTGCAGATCACTTCAGAATACGAAGATATACACAGCTTTGTCGAGGCAAATCTCATAGACAGGATCGGCGATGTGGGCAAAAAGCTCCACACCGGACGAAGCAGGAACGACCAGGTTGCATTGGACATGAAGCTCTATGTAAGAGACGAGATCATCGAGCTCAAGGAGCTTATTTACAAGTTTCTGACTACTCTTCACAGACTTATGAATGAGCACATCGACACATACATGCCTGGATTTACTCACCTCCAGAAGGCACAGCCAATAACTCTGGCACATCACTTTGGAGCATACATGGAGATGTTCAAGCGTGACTACGACAGAATGAACGATATATATGACAGAATGAACTACTGTCCTCTCGGATCAGGTGCCCTCGCAGGAACCACATATCCGCTCGACAGAGAGCTCACCGCTTCTCTGCTGGACTTCTACGGTCCGACTCTCAACAGCATGGATTCAGTTGCCGACAGGGATTACTGCATAGAGCTTTTATCCGCCATGTCTACCATCATGATGCATCTCTCACGTTTCTCCGAGGAGATCATCATCTGGAACTCAAATGAATATCAGTTTGTTGAGCTCGATGATTCATACAGCACAGGAAGCTCTATCATGCCACAGAAGAAGAACCCGGATATAGCCGAGCTCGTAAGAGGTAAGACAGGCAGGGTTTACGGTGCTCTCACCTCCCTTCTCACAACCATGAAGGGAATCCCTCTCGCATACAACAAGGACATGCAGGAGGATAAGGAGCTCACATTTGACGCGATAGACACTGTAAAGGGATGTCTCGCACTGTTCACAGGCATGATAGCCACCATGACAGTCAACAAGCCTAGAATGGAAGCATCAGCCAAGAACGGATTCACCAACGCAACAGATGCCGCAGATTACCTTGTAAATCACGGTGTACCTTTCCGTGATGCACACGGCATCGTCGGCCAGCTCGTTCTGAAGTGCATAGAGGAGAACATCTCCCTCGACCAGCTTAGTCTCGACGAGTACAAGGCCATCTGTCCTGTATTTGAAGATGACATATATACAGCCATCAGCATGGAAGAATGTGTTCAGAAGCGTAACACAATCGGTGCTCCGGGACACGCTGCAATGCAGAAGGTGATCGATGCAAACGACAAGTTCTTAGCATGGGCTGAGCAGGATTTAACCAAGCACACCAAGGAGTGATTTTTATGAACAATACAACAAAAGCCAAATACGATATGGCAGAAAAGATGCTCAAGGTCGATATCTCTCTTGAGGAGGTTGCTCTTATGACCGAACTTCCAATGGAAACACTGAAAAAGATACAGCACGACATAGAAAAAGATGGCCTTGTAACCAGACACGATGTAAAGGATGTTGATCTCGGTACAAGTTATCTCATCTGATCATCTTCTATCACTATATGCATGTATTGCACAATAAATATCCCCGCTGTTTTTACAATAACAGCGGGGATATTTATATTGTGTATCACTATTACTTGTCCTCAAGATACCTTCTAAGACTTTTTATCGCATTCTTCTCGAGGCGGCTGACCTGCGCCTGGGATATGCATATCTCCTCCGCCACCTCCGTCTGGGTCTTTCCCTCAAAAAATCTCAGCCTCACTATATTCTTCTCCCTATCGCACAGCCTGTCCATAGCCTCTCTGAGATCAAGGTTTTCAACCCACATCTCCTCCTTATTCTTTCTGTCTCTTATCTGATCCATAATGTACAAGGTGTCTCCACCCTCCTGATACACCGGCTCATACAGGGACAGCGGTGCCGATATGGCATCAAGCGACATGACTATATCTTCCTTCGGTATACTTATCTCCTCCGCTATCTCCTCTATCGTCGGCTCCTTATCCTTTGTCTTCTGGAGATTTTCCTTGGCATATATCGCCTTGTAGGCTATATCACGCAATGACCTTGATACTCTTATAGCATTGTTATCTCTGAGATACCTTCTGCACTCACCTATGATCATAGGCACAGCGTACGTACTGAATTTGACATTGAGACTTCTGTCAAAATTATCCAACGCCTTGATAAGCCCTATACAGCCAACCTGGAACAGATCATCCGGATTCTCATTTGAACTGCCAAATCTCTGGATCACGCTGAGCACAAGGCGGAGATTCCCCTCTATAAACTCCTCCCGGGCAGAGCTGTCTCCCTGCTCCATCCTGTCAAACAGCATGTTCTTCTCATCCTCTGTAAGATATGGTAATTTCGATGTATTTACACCACATATAACCACTCTGTTCAGCGCCATATCATGTCCCTCCACGTGTTATCTGTCTAACACTAGGATTGTCAGATACATGCCAATTTATTCATATTTGCACCACTTTTACTGATATATATGCACGCAAAAAGACCATGAAAACCAATTTGTGCCCTAAGTCACTCATCATCTTCATGGTCTCTTATCTTCGTATATCTAGTTCTTTCTGAACTCCTCAAGTTCAAGTCCCTCATTGTGCTGGAGAACCTGATCGATGACCCACTCATTTGCAAACAGGAGAAGCGGATTACCCTTCATGTCCTTAACCTTCTTGACATCGCTCACACGCTTGAGCTTTGTCACGTCTATGGTAGGATCCTTCACCCATCTGATATAGTTATATGGTATCGGCTCAAGTCTTATCTCACAGCCGTACTCGTTCTCAAGTCTGTACTTAAGTACATCAAACTGAAGCACACCTACAACTCCGACTATGATCTCCGAAAGTCCCGCAGTGTACTCCTGGAATATCTGTATAGCACCCTCCTGGGCAATCTGAGTTACACCCTTGACAAACTGCTTACGCTTCATGCTGTTGAGCTGAACGACCCTGCAGAAGTGCTCCGGTGCAAATGTAGGGATACCCTCATACTCAAACTTCTTTCCGCCTGTTGTGAGTGTATCTCCAATTGAGAACAGATCAGGATCAAATACACCTATAACGTCACCGGCATACGCCTCGTCGACGATCTTCCTGTCCTGAGCCATAAGCTGCTGTGGCTGGGAAAGCTTGATCTTTCTCTTGCTGGCAGCATGATATACCTCCATGCCTGCCTCAAACTTACCAGAGCAGATTCTCATAAATGCGATTCTGTCTCTGTGAGCCTTGTTCATATTTGCCTGGATCTTGAACACAAAAGCTGAGAACGGCTCTGTTACAGGATCTATGATTCCCTCTGATGAATTACGTCCGATAGGAGGTGTCGTCATCTTAAGGAAATAGTTCAGGAACTGCTCGATACCAAATGTATTCAGCGCAGAACCGAAAAATACAGGGGAGAGCTCTCCGGCTCTGACCTTCTCTATATCCATCTCCTCTGTGGCACCATCTATAAGCTCTATCTCCTCATTGAACTGGTCAAAGAGGTATGGGCCGACAAGCTCCTTGAGAGCCTCATCGTCTATATGATAATCTGTTTCCTCCGCCTTCTTGGCTCCACCTGTCGATATAGCCTGGAACGTGGACACTATCTTGGTCTTTCTGTCATATACACCCTTGAACTCTTTTCCTGAACCTATAGGCCAGTTGACAGGGCATGTCTTGATACCGAGAACAGTCTCTATATCATCGAGAAGCTCAAATGTATCCCTTGCATCTCTGTCCATCTTATTTATAAATGTGAATATAGGTATATGTCTCATGACACATACCTTGAAGAGCTTTATAGTCTGAGCCTCAACACCCTTGGATGCATCGATCACCATGACCGCAGAATCCGCAGCCATAAGTGTACGGTAGGTATCCTCCGAGAAATCCTGATGTCCAGGTGTGTCAAGTATGTTTATGCAATATCCGTCATAATTGAACTGCAGAACAGACGAGGTTACCGAGATACCTCTCTCCTTCTCTATATCCATCCAGTCCGACACTGCATATTTGGAATTTGCCTTTCCCTTTACAGATCCCGCTGTGTTTATTGCGCCGCCAAAGAGCAGAAACTTCTCTGTGAGTGTAGTCTTACCTGCATCAGGATGTGAAATTATGGCAAATGTCCTTCTTCTGTTGATCTCTTCTCTTAACTTGTCATCCATTATCTTTTCCTCATATACAATTTATTGATTCTTATTCTTCAAAATGTCCCTGTTCTTCTGAGCCCAGAGCATAAGCGACTGTATATTCACAGACATCTTCTCCAGCTCCTCAAGGACAGCGTCAAAAGCTGCAACCTCGGTCTCGTCGACTATTCCATCAGCGGTGATCTCTATAAGCTGCTCAGATATATCCTCCATCTTCTTGGAGGATCCGAGGAACTGAAGTATGAGCCTGTCAAGGCTGTCCGCATTTATCGGCTTCACCGTCTCTTTTCCTATAGGGCAGTCGCCTGAACAATAGCTGTTACAGAGCTCGGGTATGTCATACGCCTTTGACATGGAAAGTACCTCCTCAGGGTACGGAACTACTGTGCCAAGCTCTATTCTTGAAAGCCTTGTCCTGTCTATATTGAGCACCTCTGCACTCTTCTCCCTGCTTGTAAGGTTATCGTTCACCTTAGACGCATTATATCTTGCGACATAATATTTATTGTTAAGCGCCTTTGTAGCTTTTTTACTCATTTTTTTCTCCTTATGTAGTTCTTCCTAATACACCTAATTAAACATAATAACACACAATATCAGCCGAATCAATCATCTTAATATCCGGTGAAAAAGTTCCATCAGAAGCTGCGCAAAATGCAGCTATAAAGTCTATATTCATATCTCCCTCTGCATGCGCAGGATCCGCTATTTCATCCATATGCATACGGCCGTCACACTCAGCCCTGCATACGGCATAATTGCCCAGCCAGATATTCTTCTTCTCCATATGTGCATTGTCCATGACCATTTGCTGTTCCTCATCCTTCATAAGTATGCCTGTTCCGGTCATCTTGCTGTACGCCTCGCGCCTTGTCCACACACATGTGCTGTATATTTCCGGGTGTGCACACGACATCACACATTTTTTATCCTCATCCGAATACAGGCGGTTAACTATGCTGTCCGGTATCCTTCTGACTCTCTCAACGTCTATACCACAAGGCTCACTGCCTATCGCAGCCGCCACACAACCCTCGGTATGGCTTATCGAAAACTGAATGTCCTTTATAAACGGCTTTCCCGCCTTATTCTTCTCATACGTGACCAGCCGTTCATCAATTCCGGCACATTCCCTGAGAGCATGTGCAAGCAGGATTCCCGCTGCAAGACTGGCATTCCTGTCATCCCGCCTCCTGAGACGTTTCACCTTACACCTTCTGTATTCCGATACTGCATCCAGACATCTGCCATATATCCCATCGTCAGCAAATGCCCCCGTATCCATTATATATGCTCTGTATCCGTTAAAAGATTTATTCAAATCCAATTCCATCTCTTTCTACAAAATACGCCATGGTCATAACAACAATACAGCCCCTTAATACTCGCATATTAAAGGGCTGTATAAACTAACCTATATTGTGACAAAATCAGGGAAGCTCTTCATATCCTTGTTCACCTCATCAATATGAAGTCCCTTGTAATCATATACTGCATTGTAAGCCATCTGCATCTCCATCGCACACTGCATCATGGATACCGGAACACCGACAAATATATCATCGATCGAGATCTCTATCTCACCCGGATTGAGCGTTATTGAATCCTCCTTCTCATTGTAAGGTGGAGCCATCAGTATAGCTTTGACTGCCTTGCTGAAATACGGCATCACATTTGGAACCGATATATATTTCTTTGCAAGAAGCTTCTCCTTATATCCGTCAGCAAGAACACACAGAGGCTGTTCCTCTGATATATCATCCACAAACGCCCTGGCAGCCTCCTCCATGATGGATGTTCTCCTGTCGTTGATCGGAGATCCATACATAACGTTGAGATCCTGCTCCGTTAGCTTCTTATCAGCAAATGCCACTGTGAACATCTTCTCAGGACCATATGCTCCCACACCGGAAAACAGCTCTCTGTATATCTTCTCCATCTCATCCTTGACAGGAACAACTCTTCCACTGTCTATATTGGACTCGTTGTCCAGCATGAGCTTGATGATCCCTGTCTCCATCTCTTTTATCCTTCTGGATGTGACATAATCAGTCGGAAGGAATTCATGTCTCTTGGCTTTCTTGAGTATATTGCCAACAGCCTTATCACCGTTATTCGCAAGATCCTCGATGGAATTCTTCAGATCCTCTCCAAACTGTGAATATATCTCGTCAAGTCTCTCTGCCCTCTGCTGAAGCCATCTAAGTGTATCTCCAAACAGATCCTGTGCATCGAGTTCATCTATAAGCTTTGTTCTCTCCGCAGCAAGTGCTTCCTTGATGCATGCATCGAAATAACCATTCTCAGTCTCCCTCTTCGCTGAAGGGAAAGTGAAGAATCTCTTCGCAACAATTGTCTTGATGGAATCAATGATTCTGGTATATTCACCCGACGGTGTATAATCCTTCATCATCTTCTCAAGCTTTCTGACTTCAGCCATCATACCCTTTGTGGAATCTGTTACACCGGCACTCGGTGCACCTATGACATCTATTGCGCCATATGGGCCAAACTCATTCATATATTTGGATATCACATCATCAAGTGAACTCCAAAGCTTGTTCTTCATCGACTTTATGATAACCGGAAGTTCCTTCTCAAAGTTCTCCATCTTCCTGGCAAAGCCCTCTCGAAGACCGTCCGTATTCTTCTTTATCATCTTATATGTAGGCTTGGTGATCTGGCCGTACTGTATGAGACCGTTCACGGCAAGTTTGATATCCTCACCCTGCTCCTCCTGCAAGAATACAGTGAGCTCTGCGAGTACATTCTTGATATCCTCCTCGGCATTGCCCTCCTTGAACGGAGATCTGAACAATCCCTTATATGCCTGGGAAAACAGATCATTCTCACACATATTCTCTATCTCTTTGATAGGAATATGGTAGTCAGCCTCGCTTACTACCTTGTAATAGCAGTTTGACTTCTTGATATTCTCATCACTGTGCTCCATCTTCCAGTTCGTGATGGAATATCCCTCATTCTCAAAAAATACATCCCTGAGAAGCTTCCTGTCGTTCTCCACGTCATTGTTGCCAATGAACTTGTTGCTGGCTAGCCTGTAGAGGAAGCTTGCTGTATCCCTTGTGATGTATCCCTCAGGTATGTAGCCCTGTTCGTCCTTTCTACCTGATACAAGCATGCAGGCATCAAAGAGATTCTCCCTGATGACCATCTTGTTTTTCTTACTGATAAATGTATAGTTGTCATCCTTCTCGGAGAGCTTCATATAATAATCAACTTCCTTGAGGGTCGCACATCCATTTGCATTGAGTCTCGCCACAAGCTCTGTATCTTCATATACAGCCTTATGGCCGAACAGTACATCCGGTGTGAGCAGGCAACCGCCAATCCTCAGATTGTTCCACTTCTTCGCCTTGCCATACGCACGTATGTTATATGCGACATCTGAAAGGATTCCACTTCCGGTTCCTCCGGCGATTCCGGATACGATCAGAACATCGACTGTTCCCTCCGTCGTCTTGTCGTATACATCCTGAAGCTTGTCAAAAAGGAGCATTCTGACATCCGTATATGCATTCGAGAACATCAGACGTCCAATCTGTCTGTTCCCCTTTGCTCCGTCTCTTCCTATCGTGATAGCCGGGAATTCAGGATCCATCCAGTTTGCAAGATTCTCATGGATCGGATTCTTCTGGATTCCATTCTCCAGAACATTCTCAATATCCGGTCTGTATATACTGATAACCTCAAGGGCATTGAAACCGACACCCTCCTTGCTATCATCTATGGTAGCCTCCATCTCTGCTATATCTGAATCTATCATGAGGAAATTAATGTTATCCTCGGGTGTGATGTTATCCATCAGCATACCCTTAAGCGCGCAAACGGTCCTGCCTCCAAGTCCCCCAAGACCTATTACGAGCAGATTCTTGTTGAATCTGTTCTCATGACTTATACGTCCAAAAACACGTATGTCTTTTAATTTGCTAAACTCCTCTTTTTGAGTATCAATAAGTATCATAGATTATGCCTCTCCTTAATATGCACGTACACTTCTTCCCCCATAGTGAATTTTCTGTACCTGAAAACTCACATTTTCAATTTATCACTATTCTTATTGATTTTCAACAAAAAGCGTTAATTTATTTGGCATTTTTTCTAAATTTTGACATATTTAAGCATTAAACACTTTCTACTTATCTGTCAATTTTACCCTGTCTCCCACGATCTCAAAACAACCGAAGCTTTTGAGAAAGCTTGAAAACTTACTGTATCCATATTTCTTTATGCTGAAGCCGGGTATAATATTCTTAAGTTCTGTATTCAGCAGTCCCATATTGTACATAGTGTCAGAATTCTCCGTGAGAAGTCTCACTATGCGCAGCTTGACAGCACTCTTAGGATCGATATGGTTCTTGATGGACACAAATTTCTGCCTGCCGCTGTCTATATCCAGATCGTCAAACTCCTCACTGAGGAATGTTGACAGCTTGGAATATCCATAATTTCTCACGTCAAAGTCAGGATATTTGTTCACAAGGCGGCTTCCGATCTCACCCATATGAGTCTTCTTATCCTTGTCATCGTTCTCATCTATTATATTGTAAACCGTCTTCTTTATGTCCCTTATGCTTGTGATATATGACTCGTCCACAGCCGCAGCCTCAAGCATGGCATTCTTCGATGCCGGCTTGTTGAGATCCTCTGTCACCAGTGAATCAAGGATCTTGAAGCTTGTACACGCACTCACGAACGCTTTCGGAGTCTTGCGTTCTCCCATTCCGATGACCTGCTTGCCAGCCTCCCTGAGTCTTGATGCAAGCCTAGTGAAATCGCTGTCGCTTGTCACCAGACAGAATCCATCTATATTGCTCGTATAGAGAAGATCCATCGCATCTATTATCATGGCCGAATCCGTTGAATTCTTTCCCGCCGTGTATGAAAACTGCTGTACAGGCTGTATAGAATATGACAGCAGACAATCCTTGTCCCAGCCATTGTTATTCTTTGACCAATCCCCATATATCTTCCGCACCGTTATTGAGCCGAGCCTTGACAGCTCATCAAATATACTCTCAATATATTTTGCCGATACATTCTCTGAATCGATAAGTATCGCATACTTGTTAGAAATCTCACTTGATATTTCTTCCATATAAAAGTCCCTTTCATTTATCAGTTCTCTTTGCCGGTCTCAACCCCAAACTTGCCCGGTCCATCCTGAAAATACTCACGGGTAAGCTTCACAACTGTACCTGACAGCATGAATACTGCGATCAGGTTAGGTATGATCATAAGTCCGTTGAAGGTGTCCGCTATATCCCAGAGAAGTCCGAGATCCATGGTCGCACCGATGATTGCGACAAATGCATACACAACCATGAACGGCTTGATAAGCTTACTTCCAAACAGGAATCCGACACATCTTGAACCGTAAAGTCCCCATCCGAGTATGGTTGAGAACGCGAAACAGCACAAAGCCACCGCTGTGAATATCGATATCCAGTTGCCGTAGGTTGCAACAAAGCCATTGATCGTGAGATCGGCTCCTGCAGCCTGTCCGTAGGCTACCTCAGTTCCACTGCACAGTATTACAAGTGCCGTAAGCGTACATATAACTATAGTATCGATAAATACCTCGAATATTCCCCAGAGTCCCTGCTGCACCGGATGCTTTACATCAGAACATGCATGGGCTATGGATCCTGTACCAAGACCTGCCTCATTGGAGAAAATACCTCTCGATACACCCTTTCTCATGCTGAGGAACAGACTTCCAACTATTCCACCGGTCACGGACTTCGGATTGAATGCACCTTCAAATATAGAAGCGAACACTCCCGGCACACTCTTGATATTGATTATTACAAGAATTATGGCCATGATGATATACATAGCAGCCATGAATGGCACCAGCTTCTCTGTCACGCTTCCTATTCTCTTGATTCCTCCTATAAGTATGAGACCAACAAGAATAGCTATTATGATTCCTATCACAAGATTGATTGTAAATGTATTGCTCTTGTCAGCCAGATTATAATTAAAAAGTGCTGAATCTATAGCTGTTGTGATGGTATTGACCTGTGTTGCATTTCCTGTTCCGAACACTGTGAGTATACCGAGGACTGAATATGCTATAGCCAGGAAGTAAGCATTCTTGCCAAGGCCATTCTTGATGTAATACATTGGTCCGCCGACCCAGTCACCATTCGCATCCTTCTCACGGTAGAACACTGCAAGTACGACCTCTGCAAACTTTGTTCCCATTCCGAGAAGTGCTGAGATCCACATCCAGAATACCGCACCAGGACCGCCTATGGCGATGGCTCCAGCAACACCGGCTATATTTCCCGTTCCAACCGTTCCCGCCAGCGCCGTACACATGGCCTGAAAAGGACTGATGGCACCATCTGAAGTCTCCTTCTTGTTGAATATCCTTCCAAACGTATGCTTGAACGCGTATCCAAACTTTGTAAACTGAACCCCCCTGTTTCTTATGAGGAGCCACAGTCCCACGCCCACGATACATATCATGGATGGCACTCCCCATATAAAATTGTTCACCGATGAATTCACATCGGCAATGATCTTAAGTAATTTCTCCATATCTGTACTTCTCTTTTCCTATTACTTTTTTGCATATCATATATGATTTTACAATATAAACTGCACATTGTGCAAGAAAAAACGCGTATATATCCCGTATAGTCCCGCCAACAATCACAATACCTATCCGCTTTTCAGACAAATTTTGCACACAAAATAACGGAGACGATTATTTATACCGCCTCCGCAATCATATATTATTTTAAGGTACTTTTATTTCATACTGCCACTATCTTTACTCTCTGTTCTTCAGCACCTCAGCCGGCACTATCTTGTTCAGCCTGCCAACAAGAACTCTGTTGATTATGAAATACAGGACAAGTATTCCGCCGTAAAGCACAGCCCAGAGCCATGGGGCAAATGTCAGCTTGACGCCGCAGTTTACATTTGACACCAGAGAAGGATACACTGCACTCATTATAAGCTTTGCAAGTGGCAGGCATATGGCTGCTCCGATTGCGATTATGAAGAAATTGCCATCCAGATATAGCTTTCTGATCTCCTTCGTCCTGAAACCAAACACCTTTATCAATGAAATCGAGAATGCTGATCTGTCAATCATAACCTTCATCATCAAATACATTACCACTACGAATATAAGTGTCGAGATAATAACTATCATAATAACCATACTTCTCATCTGATCTGCAAATATTCCAGCAGCCGACTCTATATCGGCCTTTGTTGTGGTTGCGTAAAGTCTTGCAGGATCAACCTCCAGATCCTTGTCTGAAAATACTACATTGTACTCATCACTTCCAGCTCCGAACAGCTCCCTTGCATCATCTATAGTCATGAAAACATAAAATGCCGGAGTATATTGTGTCACGCTGTCCACTGTAAAACCATAATCTATATCATTCTCCTCGTCGTGGAGCACGATTTCGTCACCCACACCATAACCATATTTCTCAGCAAATGATGATGATATGGCAACCCTGTTCTTGCCATTCTTAAGGTCAACATCAAAATACTTAGTATTCTTTGAAAGTCCAAGAACTGTCACATCCCAGTTGTAACCATATACCTCTTTCTTCAAAGTCTTAGCATACGCTGCCTCACCGCCCTCAGGGGGATTCTCTGTAGGATACTTATATGTATACATATATTCATAGTGGGTATCCTCCACATTCTGCTTCTTGACCTTTGAACAGAAAGTTGCAGTGTTAAGACTTAACATCAGGCATATGAGGGCTATAAACATTCCAATCACAACGGTCACCCCTGTTCTCATCTCTCTGAGCATCTGTCTGACTCTGAATCTTCCGACAAATCCCATGTCTCCGAGATCGACATTGCTGCCCTTCGGCTGCTTGATCTCATTCTTTATAAGTGAAAGAGCTGTCTGTGAGAGCTTATTTCTGATAACGAAGTAGTTAACAACTATCGCTGCCAGTGGCGGCATCACGATACCGTACACTATAAGAATCGGCGGGATCTTCACATCCATAGCAGGAATTGAATAATACGCATATGCATCTGCCATCTGAACAGGGATTCCAACATTGCTTATTCCGATCAGGAAACCGATTATGCCTGCAACTGTTGTGACTATGACCGGAAGTGTCAGATAATGCATCATGAGATCTCTTCTCTTGACCCCCAGGGCATAGAGTGCACCTATGACGCTGCTCTCCTTCTCTATTCCATGTACAACGAATACCGATATGACATATGTGAACAGAAGCATGAGCAGCACACCGAAGAAATATCCCGCCTGTACATTGATCTGCTGGTCATCAGCGGCTCCGCCTGTTCTCGGATTATCATCACTTGTCACAAATGATGTAATATTTGCAAGATCTGTGTCGTAATCCTTGAGGAATGAATCCGTCTCCTTCTTGAGTTCTGCCACTCCATCCGCAAGCTCATCCGAGCCATCCTTTGCCTCTGCAGCTCCGTCGGTATACTCCTTAATACCGTCCTTGAATGCCTTGATGCTGTCAATGTCACTCAGGGCACTTTCAATACTCATCGCCAAAACTCCACCCTGACTGTCGGCAATCTTAGTCATCTCGTCATTGTAATTATCCTCTGTGAGCTCTGTATCCAAACCATACGCTGAGAGAGATGATGACGCCTGTTCAAGGTATGCCTCAAACAGCTCCTGTGCCGCATTGTTGAGCTTCCTGTTGTTATCAGTGAGTTCTCCAAGTCCATCTGCAAGTTCATTTGCGCCTGACTTAAGATCCTTTATGCCATCCTTGAAATCGTTTATGGCTGCGCCAGTTCTATCCCAATACTCTTGGAAATACTCATCATCTATGCTGTCTGTGTCGACCTTGATGTCTTCAAGTGCATCCTTCACGTCATCACAGGTGGTCTTGCTCTCGAGTCTGAACGCATACAGATATGTCTCAGTCTTGACACTCTCGCCTGTTGCATGGAGCTTATCATACGCCCCCTCTGTAACGAATACCGTTCCAAACACCTTACTGTCAACTACAGTATCTGACATCTCCTTGAAAAGAGCATTATAATCAGGTGATGTCCCTATTCCTGTCACCTTGAATTCATTTCCTGCTATCTGTATTATATCTCCGACAGAAATATCATTTACCTGACTGAATCTCTTCTCAACAACTATCTCATCATCAGCCTCCGCAAGATTTCCCTCATCACATTCCACGAGATCTATGTTCTCCCTGTTGGCAAATACCCTCAATGTCTTGCCATCCATGACCTCGTAGTCCTCGTAGAACATCCCCTCAACCTCTGCGCCAGCATCCTCAAGCCGGGATATCTCTTCATCGCTCAGTGGAACGAATACGGAAAACTGACCATCCTCTATCTTATTTGCCTCGTCATGTGTCTCGCCATTGTCAATGATCGTATATCCGGCTCCTATCAGCGAGACAATGACATACATACCCATGATGATAAGAAATGCAAGTTCTATGTATCTGAACAGATTCTCCTTCAGATCCCTCAGAACTCTTTTTCTCAAAACCTTCTGCATATTACAAATCCTCCAATTCTGACGCTGGAACTCTCACTTCGTTCTCATACTCCTTGCTTATAAGGCCATCCTTTATGAAGATAACCTTGTGCACCATATTCTTGATGGAATTGTTATGTGTTACTATCAGCATAGTCGTTCCATACTTCGCATTTATCTCCTCGAGAAGAACAAGAATATCTCTGGATGTCTTGGAGTCAAGAGCTCCTGTCGGTTCATCACAGAGGAGGAGTTTTGGATTTTTAACCAGAGCTCTCGCTATAGCACATCTCTGCTGCTGTCCACCTGAGAGCTGTGAGGGAAACTTGTTCTGATGCTCAGTAAGTCCTAGAGTCTCTATCAAGTCATCCATAGGGAGCGGATCATCTGTCAGATACTCACACACCTGTATGTTCTCCCTCACGGTGAGGTTTGGAACAAGGTTATAGAACTGGAATATAAATCCCAAATTATCACGTCTGTAGTCCGCAAGCTGGTCGCTGGTCATACCAAATATCTCTGTTCCATCAACCTTTATCGAACCTGAATCCATGGTGTCAAGACCACCTATACAGTTCAGAAGTGTTGACTTACCTGAACCTGACGTTCCCTGTATAACACACATCTGTCCTTTTTCAATACCTGTGTTTATACCTTTAAGCACCTGCACATAGCTTCCACCCTCTCCATAGCTCTTCTTTACTCCTGACACTTCCAAATACATAATTTTTCCTCCTTTATGATATCCTCGTTGTTCTAATTTTCATTTACTTTATTTTTTATAGCAATCCATTACACTTTAGTAGCTATTCAAATGTTCATTTGCATACA
Organism: Coprococcus sp. AF38-1; assembly: GCF_003603945.1. Classification (NCBI taxonomy): domain Bacteria; kingdom Bacillati; phylum Bacillota; class Clostridia; order Lachnospirales; family Lachnospiraceae; genus Coprococcus; species Coprococcus sp. AF38-1. The sequence goes on along the minus strand of NZ_QVGO01000005.1, from coordinate 29,090 downwards.
TAACGCTGTTATGGTTTAAGCCTTTTTTTAGGTCTTCCCAGTAATTCGGAAGACCTGTAATAAGACATAATGGGAATTTGATTCCCCTGTACCACATTTTTCATTTTACTGTTTTCAATTTTCTATTCCGGTCAAATCTTATTCTGAATCCTGCCACGGCTTAACCAGGCCATACCAGCCTGAGATCAGATATTTCATACCTGTCTCAACGAACTTCAAGGCATCCTTCTCATTGTCAATATGTGTCACCATAAATACGAACATGTCGATCTGGGAATGTGACATCCAGTGAACAACATTTCTCTCAACCATCGGTGTTCCGTAAGCCTTACACATTGCCTCACATATAAATGTATTATGTGCATCCATCTGATCAACCACGTTGTCTGGCATGCTCTCCATGCTGGAACCCTGTGACTTCGTAAGCACGAGAAGTACTTCATCTCTATGTTTATACAGCTCATGCACAATATTTCTGGCCGACTCAAAATCACTGCCCTCATTGTGGTCTGATGCCATGCCGTTGTTCATCTCATCAACTTCAAATGAAAAATGTTCAGTCAATGCAGCATTGAGGCTGTCCAGCATGTGTCCAACAACATTACAGAACAGATCATCCTTGTCCTTGAAAAAGAAATACAGTGCTCCGGTTGTTACTCCTGCCTTTTGACATATGTTTCTGAGTGAAGCACCCATAAAGCCTTTGTCCATGAATTCTTTCTTGGCACACTTTAGAAGCTCTTTCCTCGTCTCGCTGTCATGTTGTATTTTCTTTGCCATAATCCTCACCCATTTAATTATAATATAAAATAACATAACAGTGTTACGTTTAATAACACCGTTATGTTAAAACATACCGATCATTTTGTCAACTATTTTATTTATTATACATATCGCTATAAATCCTGTCTATAGTCTCATCACGGCTCTGCTTTATTTCTTTCAATATCCTGTCCGCCAGAGAATTGATGGTCTGCATCTCTTCGGTGTAGCTGTCATCAATGAGACTAACCACATATGACATGGACGGTGACTCACTCATCTCCATCATCAGGAATATCCAGCCGTTTCTGTTGAGTATTTCGGTCAGCTCATCTTTGAAATACTCACACATATTCTCAAGTGTGGGATTTATCATGTCAAATGGTGCAATCTCATTCAAAGTCTTGTCCTGATATCTGCTCAGAAATTCTTCAACTCTGTGCTCCAGATGATGGAACTTTACAGTCTCATCTCTTCCCTTGACAACATTTATGACGATCTCCCAGGTGTGAGGATGTACCTCCCCAAGTACTCCATTTTTATATATTCCATGTCTGGCATTGAGGTAGAATTTGAATTTGTATTGTCTGAATCTCATCTGTTCATCTCCTCCCCGTAGAATACTTTTCTCGGATCATCGCCGTCTGTGACAGCTCTGAGTTCTGTTCTAATCTCGGCCCCCGCTTCATTTGCTGAGGTTCTTTTCCAGCTTTCAAGCATCTTATCACGTATCTGTTCAGCCGTTGACATATCTGTCATATACATAAGCACAACAAAATTGCCCTTTGACATTTCTGCGGTCACATGATTAGATCCCATGCAGCCCTTTATGAAATCCATTATCCCGAATATCTCATCTCTTGAAAAATAACGATCTCCCATCTGAACACTTATGAACAAGAAAGTGATCGGATAAAGCTCCGGATCTGTCGATTTTGAGAGCAGAGAGTCCACAACCTCCATATCGTAATATCTACCTGATTTTTTATCTGCAGGCTCAATATCCTTCTGCCTTAACTCTTCCCCATAGCTTTCTGTAAGTCTCTCATATTCATCGAATTTCTCATTTCTCGCTGTAAGTTCATCTTCTAATCTTTGAACCTTTCTGCCCATATGTCCTATCCTGCCGGCATATTCTATAACCATGCCGCCAAGGACAAGGAAGGCTGCTATCACAGCTATTACGATATAGAATTCAAAATCTTTCACTCCGTATGACGAAAGAACATATGACCTGTCAGCATATATCCCGACAACGTAACCAGATCCGGCAACAGAAGCCGTACTGACTATTCCCCTTTGTTCGCTCATATATTCGTCCAGACCTGATGCAGTCATGTTAGACAGTTCCGCCGTAGTTGCCGCATCCTTGATAAACATGATATCATCCTCTTCTATAAGGAACGCCCATTCCGAACCGGATACATCAACTACTTCATTGATGACTGACTCCATATCTTTCTCACTCAAACCTTCCAGTCTCTCAGCCAGAATAGATACCGTCTGCAGCTGGTCGTCCTTATACGCTGAAAAGATGTTGTCTCTATTGGTTTTCATGTGATAACCATAGTATATGGTTTCCAGAGCTATCATGAACAGAACAACAGCAAAAGCTGCCACAACTCGTCCTCTATATGTCTTATTCTTTTCAGCTTTCCTGCTCATGACATTTTCTCCTTCCTGTCACCTTGTACACCAATCTTCCAAGCCAGCGGAAGTCATGCTTTATGATGCTCCATGCCGTCTGTCTCTCCTCGCTGAAATTCTGCATCTTCCAGCTTCCCTTAGACTTCATGGAGTTGATTATTCCTGCAAATCTGAACCAGAACACGACAAAGTTGTACAGAGGAAGCAGGAATACAAGATACCATTTTCTCATGTAATATCTTCTGAGCTGTTTAAACGGACTCAGAAAAAGACTTATACATATATATAGCAGTGTTGTGGTAAACACATACAAAAGATACATGATTATGACTGAATCTATGATGAGCGCAAACGGATAATCCTGGAATATTCCAAGGCATATCAGCGCAAAGTACCATATCATACGCGGGAATGCAAATGTGTGATCAAACATAACCAGTCTCACAATGAAGTCAGAGAAAAATCCTCGCACAGCGTTCATCCTGTTCTTCATGAACATGTGGACAACCTCTATCTCGCCCCTCTGCCATCTCTGTCTCTGTATATATAGTCTGTTCATATCTTCTATTGGATCAACATAAAATATAGCTTCACTGCACAGAGCTACCTTATCTCCGAGCACATCCCTTATCTGAAACGTTACATGGGTGTCCTCGCACACAGTATCCGTATTGTACATATTGGTTTTCATGATGGTTGATCGTCTGAATGCTGAGAAAGCACCTGATAAAGTAAATATATTATTGAACTCCGACTGGAAATTCCTGCCAGCAAGGAACGCCTGACAGTATTCAAAGAACTCCAGCTTTCTAAGCAGTCTGAGTCCAAATCTGTCGGTATCATCGACCATTTCGGGGTTGGTCATGATCGTTCCGGTCATGCAGTCGATGTCAGGATTCCTCTCGAATTTGGTCACCATGTTCCTGATGGCATCCCTCTGGAGCACACCGTCACTGTCTATGTGTATGATGTATTTGCCGTAGCTGTTGAAAAGCCCCAGGTTGAGAGCCTTAGGCTTGCCCTGTTTTGAATTTACCCAGTTCATTGTCAGATCTGGGAATTCCTCCTGACATTTGCAGAATACATCAAAGCTCCGGTCCGTACTCATATTATTTACAACAAGTATATATATCTTGCTGTTAGGATAACTTGACGCATCTATGGAGCTTATACATCTGTGAAGGCTATGTTCCTGATTATACACAGGTATGATAAGTGTTATCTCCGGAGAAAAGTTGATCGCCTTCTCCTTCCTCGACACCAGTTTCTTCTTTATCAGTATGAAAAAATTGCCAATAGTAGGTATAATCTCCATGACGATCGGTATGATGACCCATGCCGCCCAGAAAAGTATGGAGCTATGAAAGATCTGTGTTATCAGTGTCATATCTGAAACCTCCTACCTTCTGTCTGATGATCTGAGCCTTTGTAAATACAAAGAAATACAAAAGCACAGTACATGCATAGAACACCAGACGTCCTATTATGCTGTGGGCAACGAAGTACGAACCTCCGCCGAACACATGGACAATGAGACATATGGTGAATATCCTGAGTACATTTGCCGCAAATATCAGAGCCGGTCCAACTATACTGAGCACCACCTTCTCGTATGTATGGTACATGGGGAAGAACCACAGAAGTGAAAGGAATGCCAGCATCTCCACTATTCCTGAACACTCGTAGTCTATATACATGGACAGGTTGGCGTCACCGGTCGCTATGAACACTATATTCTTGTTGAAGTATCCCTCATATATACCGGTCATGTCTCCGAACATGCCAGCAACAGCGGACACGCTCTTCTGAAGAGGTGCAAGAACGACAGGCTCCACCTTGATGAGCATGAACACAAAAAGTCCTATGCTTCCGGTTATAAAATACCAGAAATCCAGTTTTCCACGTTTCAGCACGGTCAATATATATATCCAAAGTGCCAATACTATAACAAAAACTATATTCATCATCGGTGTGCACCTCCTCTCATTTATATTCACATCCTGCTATAACATTCAGCCGGTTAGATTCTCTTTCTTCTATATACTATTACTCCGCCTACGGCCATGAGCAGGGCTATGGCAGCACCGGCCCAAGGGCCTGTAGGTGTTCCGGTTATGGTAACTCCCTCTGCACCTATATTCGGGTTGGACACAGTGATGGTTGCACCCTGATCCAGCTTTATGCCAAGGTAATCGGCTAACTTGTCAAGTGAGATGGAGAACTCTATCTCATCACCCTTGCCTGTCTCAGTATGTACAGGATCATATACCGTAAATGCCACATCGCCATCCACATCATTGTAATAGCCTGCAAATACTCCGAAATTCCTGTATATTCCGGCTCCAAAGCCGTTGGTCTGTCCACCCCAGTTTATGGATCCGTTGGAATTTACAGGGAGTATATTAAGTACACATGATTTTCCATCCACTGTGATATTCCACAACTGGAACTGCATCTGGGATGTATACAGATCGTTCATGGAGAAGTGTACATACAGTCTTCCATTCTCCACTGCAAGTTGTCCCTTGTGGGTCGAGTAACCATTGTTACTGTTGTATGTTATATCCGCTGACGGATACTGACTCCACTCACCATAATATCCATCGATCACAAGTCCTGATGTGACAGGCCCTGTTATCTCTTCTGTAGTTCCAGTTTCTGTTGTGGCATTCTCCGTTGCCTTCTCTGATGTGCTGACCTCAGTGGTTGTCTGTTCTGTAGTGCTCTCTGTTACCTGTTCTGTAGCCTCCGTGGTATCCTCTGTAACTTCCTCGGTAGTAGTCTCCTCTGTACTGTTATCCGCAGACTCCGTGGTTGCCTCACTTCCAGCCTCTGTAGTCGTCTCAGATGATGAACTGTCACCTGCTATATCAAGCTCAGCCGTATTGTCATTCCAGCCTATTGTTATATTCCGTACATCCGTTCCATATGTGCTAACTGGCACCTTTGCACTCCAGGACATATCCGCATATCCCCAGCCAGATGACGATGCGCCGGTATTTGTCGTATAACCAGTAGCGCCGTCGATTGCCTGATACCATGCATTTAACACGTTAAACGATGAACCATCGCCATTGTTGCCTGTGTTAATAACCAACTTGGATAATGCCCCCGGAGCTGTCTGTCCATTCACAGATATATCAAATATTTGCTGAATGTAATTAGTCCACGAACCACTGTATTCCAGATAGATGTACTCGCCATCCGTTGTCACTTCCATGCTGCCGCCATTTCCATCGGAGAGTGTCTGTGCCTGACTCCCGAATATGGAAACACCCGAAAAGATGATCACCATGCATATCGCAGTTATAATTCCTGTAAGTCTCTTCATTTTAGTTCTTCTGTTCTTCATATAATCACGCCTTCTCTTGTAGTAAAATCTATTGTAAGTTGTTTGCTCCTGTCATACTCTCAAGTCTCAGTATGTCGTCAAATATCTTCTGATAATTCCTGTTACTCGTATCCATATTCATAGTAGGCAGCAACAGTCTGTCTGACACCTGATACACGCAGAGCGGATTCTCGGATATATCAAGCTGATAAAGCTCCATTCCATTCTTCTCAAGTCTTTGTCTGAGTTCTTCATAGAAATAATCGCCAATCGTCTCGAGCGTATTCTCGCACCCCTGAAACTCAGGAAGCTCATTCAGATACTTGCCTCTGTACTGATCTATGAACGCCGAAACTATCGCCTCCAGCTTGAAGAAAGGTATATCCTCACTCTGGTCCTTCATTCCTATATATGTGACGATCGTAAATGAATGCCCGTGCATCTTCTCCCTGTCACCGTTGAAGCTGTGCCTGGCATTGAAGTAGGATCTGTATATATAATAATTAAACAACCAGCCACCTCCCTGCTCTCTATGTCAGATTACGACACAATAAACCTATTCTTATCACCTCTAGATTATAGATACCTAATTGTGATATATCAATGATGAAAAATCGCCAAAATTATGGCTAATTTATGAATATTTTGTAACTTTGTGTATAATCAGAAGTTTTCAACCGTTTGCGCTGTTCATATTTCTTTGTTCGTTTGATCGTTATTGACTGAATAATCACAAAATCGGTCAAACAGTCATAATGTGAATGGCCGCACAAAAAAAGATCCCATCCATATGAATGAGATCTTTTTTGACCATTATTACTTTTTTTAATTGTATTTCTTTAATTGATATAGCCCGCGGAGTCGTTGCACAGAAGTCGCCTTTTACACCTCAAGCAGTTTCTGAACACTTACAAGCTTTACACAGAGAACAAATATCTCTGTTGCCTGCTGCATCTCCTCCGGTGTAGGGAATGAAGGTGCGATCCTGATGTTGCTGTCCTTTGGATCGTTGTGGTATGGGAATGTTGCTCCTGCACCTGTGAGAATAACTCCAGCCTCCTTGCACTTTGCAACTATCTCCTTTGCACAGCCCTCCATGGCGTCAAATGATATGAAATATCCGCCGAGAGGCTTGATCCATGAACCAATTCCAAGTCCATCAAGCTCCTCCTCAAGGACTTTGAGAGTTGCCTCAAACTTTGGTCTCATGAAATCTGCATGCTTCTTCATATGTTCCTTGAGTCCGTCAAGGTTCTTGAAGTATCTTGCATGTCTGAGCTGATTTACCTTATCGTTTCCTATGGTCTGTATTGTGTAATGCTTCTTGGCATCCTCAAGATTTGCATGTGATGTAGCCATAGCTGAAACTCCTGAACCAGGGAAGCTTACCTTTGATGTTGAAGCAAACTCAAATACCATATCAGGATTGCCTGCCTTCTCACACTCCCCGATGATATCAAGTATCTCTACCTGATTGTCCTCGTACAGATGATGGATGACATAGGCATTGTCCCAGAAGATCCTGAAGTCCTTAGCCGCAGGCTTGAGATTTGCAAATCTTCTTACTGTCTCATCGCTGTAGCAGATTCCCTGTGGGTTTGAGTACTTTGGCACGCACCATATACCCTTTACTGTTGGATCTGAATTTACAAGTTCTTCAACCATATCCATATCTGGACCTGTCTCTGACATAGGTATGTTGATCATCTCTATTCCAAAATGCTCTGTGATAGCAAAATGTCTATCATATCCTGGAACAGGGCAGAGGAACTTCACCTTGTCAAGCTTGCACCAAGGTGTCTCTCCCATTATTCCATGTGTATATGCTCTTGATACAGTGTCAAACATAAGAGTAAGACTTGCGTTACCACCGATGAAGATATGATCCTCAGTGGTTCCCATCATCTCAGCCATAAGTCTCTTGACCTCTGGGATTCCATCAAGGCACCCATAGTTTCTGCAGTCTATGCCACACTCTGACTTCATATCAGAATCACTGTTGATAACATCCATAAGACCAACAGATACTCCAAGCTGGGTTGGTGATGGCTTTCCTCTTGACATATCAAGGTTCAGGCCAAGAGCCTTCTTCTCCTCATATGCCGCAAGCAGCTGCTCTCTAAGTTCCATTAACTCTTCTTTTGATAATTCACTGTACGCTTTCATAAAAGTCTCCCTTGCTACCTAACAATGTTATAGTTATATGTCCGGGTTGCACGTCAAAACGTTCTATATTAAATAGACGATTCTAACGTTCAACCCTTGTATCATATAATTTATTTCTCCGGTTGTCTAGACCTTAATCGCATAAGTTTGTAGTATTTTGCAAATTTTGGTTGAAAAATCTAAGTTCAAATACTAAATCCGACTATATTTTCGTCAAAATTATATATTTAACTTTTTATTTTCAAGTTGACCGACATTGAAAGATGCTGCAGTGTTCTTTTGGTAGTGGACTTAACTATATGACTCTGGCGGTTATTTGGATGGTATCATGGATGCTATCTCAGCGGCAAGCTGCGATTTTGGCATGGTCTGAAGTGTTATTCTGCCAGGGCCTGTTACCACTGTATTGAAGAATCCCTCTCCTCCAAATAACATATTCATGGCACCACCCTTTACTGTCTCTGCGTTCAAGGAACATGTTGCATCCATCATTGCAAGATAACCTGTGTCAATAACCATCTGCTGTCCCGGTGCAAGCATGTAATCCACAACAGAACCATCGATTTCAAGGAACACTATTCCCTGACCTGTAATCCTCTGCATAATAAATCCCTCACCTCCAAAAAAACCGCCTGCAACTTTTTTTTGGAAAGCTATCTCCAGATTCACCCCCGGTGTCGATGCAAGGTATGCTGACTTCTGACAAATGATCTCCTTGCCAGGTCCTATCTCAACCGCCATGATATTTCCCACAAAGCTTGAACCGAATGCTATCAGTCCAGGTCCCCCCTGAGCCGTATATGTATTTCGGAACATCGATTCACCGGATATGGCCCTAGTGAACATCTTGCCTACTCCGCCACCTGATGTCTGCATCTGCATATTCGGAGACATCCATACCATTGCACCTTTTTCGCAGTTTATAGATTCCCCTGCCTCCAGAATGATTTCTACCACAGGCATCATGCCGCCTTTGATCTCGTATCTCATATAATCTTACCTCCCTGTATTCTTCATATTTAAATATGAGTTTCATTTTTTTAATTGGTACAAATGTATTATATAGTAAATACTATTCATATAACAATGTTTATTTATAAATCATGAATAAAAGCCTGTTTTTATTAGGCATATCACTTTTTCCCGCTTTTGGAACGAGTTTTTTCATATATTAATTGCTTTTTTTGAAACACAATGGTATATTTATTCAGATAAAATATGAAAGGAAGATGTAAAAATGAAACTCAAAAACTTATTAGCAATTTCAATGTCAGCAGTTCTGGCTATGACAGCTCTTACTGCTTGTGGAAGCAAGGATGATTCTTCGGAGGCAGCTTCAGAGAGTGCTTCATCATCAAAGAAGACTGCAAAGGTCATAGAGATTGACCTTACAGACGAGCAGTATGCTTTCGGTGTTGATAAGGATCAGCCTGAGCTCTTAACACAGGTCAATGATTTCATCAAGTCAATGAACGAGGATGGATCATTTGAGGAGATCTGCAATCACTATTTCGGTGACGGCGAGCCAGTTGCCGTTGAGTCGGCAACACTCGATGCAAACAAGGATCAGCTTGTAGTTGCAACAAATGCTGCATTCGAGCCATTTGAGTATACAAAGGGTGAGAACTACTATGGTGTCGATATGGAGATAGCTAAGGCTCTCGCAGACAAGCTTGGCAAGGAGCTCGTTATCCAGAACATGGATTTCGATGCTGTATGTCTCTCAGTTGGTCAGCACAAGTGTGATATCGCTATGGCAGGTCTTACTATAAAGCCAGACCGTGAGGAGTATGTAAGCTTCTCAGATTCATACTACAAGGCTTCTCAGAAGCTTATCGTTACATCAGACAATACAGAGTTTGATGAGTGCAAGACAGCTGATGATGTCAACAAGATCCTTCAGGCTAAGGGTTCAGACATGAAGATTGGTTTCCAGACAGGTACTACCGGACAGTTCTACTGCGAGGGTGACGCAGACTGGGGATTCACAAAGCTTGCTATGACTTCAACAGGCTACAAGAACGGTTCTCTTGCAGTTCAGGATCTTTTAAATGGTAACCTCAACTATGTTATCATCGATGCTGCTCCTGCAGCCAGCATCACTGCTGCTCTTAACGCAATGCAGTAAATTTTAATTCGGATTTAGTAATTTTAGTATTAACGCCAATTATGTTTGAAAGGATATTTCATGGGAGACATTTCTACAAAAATACAAAAGTTCATAGAAATATTCATCGACAACAACGGGTATGTTAAGGTAGTCGAGGGTCTGAAGAATACTGTGATAATAGCCATTGCCGGTCTTATCATCGGTATAATAATCGGTACCCTCATAGCTACCGTCAGGGTAATTCCAAAGTACAAGCGTCTGCCTAGAGTTCTGGATGCAATCTGCAGTGTATATGTAGGTTTCTTCCGTGGAACACCTATGGTTGTACAGCTTCTTCTCTTCTACTATGTTCTTCTTCCTATAGTGGGAGGACACATGACAGGAGTTCAGGTGGCTATGCTTGTATTCGGACTCAACAGCGGTGCCTACATCTCAGAGATCATGCGTGGTGGTATACTCTCCGTTGATCCAGGTCAGATGGAAGGTGGACGTGCCATGGGGCTCAGTTTTTCAACTACCATGCTCAAAATCGTTATACCTCAGGCAGTCAAGAATATTCTGCCAACCCTTGGAAATGAATTTATTTCTTTAATAAAGGAGACTTCAGTTGTAAGTTTTGTCGGAGCAACTGATCTCTACGTTGCATTCAACTACATCGGAAGTAACAGCTACGAATTCATGGTCCCTTATCTGGTCATGGCACTTATCTACATCGTGATGGTGCTTCTCATCAGCCTGGGAATCAAATTAATGGAAAGGAGCCTGAGAAAGAGTGATAGACGTCATTAATCTTGAAAAAAGCTTCGGTGATAACAAGGTCTTAAACGGCATCAATATCACCATAGACAAAGGCGATATAATGGTTGTTATCGGCCCTTCAGGTTCTGGTAAAAGTACATTTCTTCGCTGTTTGAACTGTATGGAAGATCCTACCGGCGGCCAGATTATATTCAACGGTGTTGATATAGCAGACCCTAAGGTTGATATCAACATACACCGCCGTCATATGGGTATGGTTTTCCAGCATTTCAACCTGTATAACAACAAGACTGTTATACAGAATATCATGCTTGCACCTGTCTATGTCAGATGTCAGGATCTGAAAAAGGCAAAGCGGCATAATCTTCTGCTTCCTGTCACCAATCTCTTCCGCAAGGAAAAGCAGACAAAGCAGGAAATCACAACAACAAAATCAGAGATAATTGCCGAGGCACATGCAAAGGCTGAGGAACTCCTGAAAAGGATCGGTCTGGAGGACAAGGCGGATGTATATCCATCTACTCTCTCAGGCGGTCAGAAGCAGCGTGTTGCCATCGTCCGTGCTCTTGCCATGAATCCTGATGTCATTCTGTTTGATGAGCCAACCTCCGCTCTTGACCCTGAGATGGTCGGTGAGGTTCTTGATCTCATGAAGGCTCTTGCAGATGAAGGCATGACAATGATTATTGTTACCCATGAGATGGGATTTGCCAGGGAGGTTGCCAATAAGGTCGTATTTATTGACGACGGACAGATTCTTGAATCCGGTACACCGGAGGAATTCTTCGGCAACCCTAAGAATCCTAGACTTAAGGATTTTCTTTCAAAGGTGTTATAAGACATTTTATCTGTGTTTTTTAAGACAGATTGTAATATCGCAGTTTATCCGGCATGTATGGCATTTCATACTTGCCGGTTTTTTTAGACCGTTATCTGCTGTTCCCTGTTTCTTTTTAATATAATTCTCTTTAATTTAATTCTTGATCCATTTCATATTTAAGTTCATTTTTTCAATTTATTTCCTTATTAGCTATGTACTTTTGGGCTCTTATACTTTATAATAACAATAATTTGGGCATTTTTATAAAAGAAAATAAACGATGTCCGGCAATGTTTAAAATCACATTAAAATACTTCTTTATTTTGTGTGATTTCATGTAGTTTTCAGTGCTCTCGCTCTGAACAAGAATCATTTTACAATAAGGAGAAAGATATGCCAAAAAGAGAAGACATTAACAAAGTTCTGATAATAGGATCTGGTCCAATCATCATCGGTCAGGCATGTGAGTTCGACTACTCAGGTACTCAGGCGTGCAAGGCCCTTAAGAAGCTTGGTTACGAGATCGTATTGGTCAATTCCAACCCTGCTACCATCATGACAGATCCTGAGACAGCTGATGTCACATACATTGAGCCGCTCAATGTCAAGAGACTTGAGCAGATAATTGCAAAAGAGAGACCTGACGCTCTTCTTCCAAATCTCGGAGGACAGTCAGGACTTAACCTTTGTGCTGAACTTGCAAAAGAAGGCATCTTAGACAAATACAATGTCAAGGTCATCGGTGTTCAGGTAGATGCCATTGAGCGCGGTGAGGACAGAATCGAATTCAAGAAATCCATGAACGCAATCGGAATAGAAATGGCAAGAAGCGAGGTTGCCTACTCTGTAGATGAGGCTCTCGCCATCGCAGATCAGCTCGGATACCCTGTTGTTCTTCGTCCTGCATACACCATGGGCGGTGCCGGCGGCGGACTCGTATACAACAAGGAGGAGCTCAAGACTGTCTGTGCAAGAGGTCTCCAGGCCAGCCTTGTAGGTCAGGTTCTCGTTGAGGAGTCAATCCTCGGATGGGAGGAGCTTGAGCTTGAAGTTGTACGTGACTGCGAAGGCAATATGATCACTGTATGTTTCATCGAGAACATCGATCCTCTCGGCGTACACACAGGTGATTCATTCTGCTCCGCTCCTATGCTTACAATCTCTGAGGACGTTCAGAAGAGACTTCAGGAGCAGGCATACAAGATCGTTGACTCTGTTGAGGTCATCGGTGGAACAAATGTACAGTTCGCACATGACCCTGTATCTGACAGAATCATCGTAATCGAGATCAACCCTAGAACATCCCGTTCTTCTGCTCTGGCATCAAAGGCTACAGGATTCCCTATTGCCCTTGTGTCAGCCATGCTGGCAACAGGACTTACCCTCAAGGATATCGAGTGCGGTAAGTACGGCACACTGGATAAATACGTTCCGGACGGTGACTATGTGGTTATCAAGTTCGCACGTTGGGCATTCGAGAAGTTCAAGGGTGTTGAGGACAAGCTCGGAACCCAGATGCGTGCCGTAGGTGAGGTTATGAGTATCGGTAAGACCTACAAGGAGGCATTCCAGAAGGCTATCCGAAGCCTTGAGACAGGAAGATACGGTCTCGGCTACGCCAAGGACTACAATACAAAGAGCAAGGATGAACTATTGCGCATGCTTGCACATCCATCAAGCGACAGACATTTCATCATGTACGAGGCGCTCAGAAAGGGTGCTACAGTAGATGAGATTTTCGATATAACAAAGGTTAAGCACTACTTCGCCCAGCAGATGAAGGAACTCGTTGAGGAAGAGGAAGCACTCGCAGCACACAAGGGCACTCTCCCATCTGACGAGGCACTCACCACTGCAAAGAAAGACGGTTTCTCAGACAGATACCTCAGCCAGATTCTTGAGATTCCTGAGGAGGACATCAGAAATAAGAGAATCGAGCTCGGAGTTACTGAGGCATGGGAAGGCGTACACGTAAGTGGAACAAAGGACAGCGCTTACTACTACTCCACATACAATGCACCTGACAGCAATCCGATAAATGAGGACAAGCCAAAGGTTATGATCCTCGGCGGAGGTCCTAACAGAATCGGTCAGGGTATCGAGTTTGACTACTGCTGCGTACATGCATCACTGGCACTTAAGAAGCTCGGATTTGAGACTATCATAGTAAACTGTAATCCAGAAACTGTTTCAACTGACTATGATACATCAGATAAGCTCTACTTTGAGCCACTTACACTTGAGGATGTTCTCAGCATTTACAACAAGGAAAAGCCAGTGGGCGTCATCGCACAGTTCGGCGGTCAGACACCTCTTAACCTTGCTTCTGACCTTGAGAAGAACGGCGTAAAGATCCTCGGTACATCTCCTGCTGTCATCGATCTTGCAGAGGACAGAGATCTCTTCCGTGAGATGATGGATAAGCTTGATATCCCTATGCCAGAATCTGGTATGGCTACTACTGTTGACGAGGCACTTGAGATTGCTCACAAGATTGGCTATCCAGTCATGGTCCGTCCATCATACGTTCTCGGTGGACGTGGTATGGAGGTCGTATACGATGACGAGAGCCTTGACGGATATATGAGAGCTGCCGTTGGTGTCACACCTGACAGACCTATACTTATAGACAGATTCCTGAATCACGCCCTTGAGTGTGAGGCTGATGCCATAAGCGACGGAACTCACGCATTTGTTCCTGCCGTTATGGAGCACATCGAGCTTGCCGGAATTCACTCAGGTGATTCAGCCTGCATCATTCCTTCAGTACACATCACTGCTGAGAATGTTGCTACTATCAAGGAATATACAAAGAAGATCGCTGAGGAAATGCATGTCGTAGGTCTTATGAACATGCAGTACGCTATTGAGAAAGGCAAGGTATATGTTCTCGAGGCAAATCCTAGAGCATCCCGTACAGTACCTCTCGTATCAAAGGTATGTAACGTGCGCATGGTTCCTATCGCTACTGATATCATCACATCAGAGCTCACAGGAAGACCATCTCCTGTTCCAGCTCTCAAGGAGCAGCACATACCATATTACGGAGTTAAGGAGGCTGTATTCCCATTCAACATGTTCCCAGAGGTTGACCCGATCTTAGGACCTGAGATGAGATCTACAGGTGAGGTTCTCGGACTTTCAACCTACTACGGAGAGGCATTCTACAAGGCTCAGGAGGCTACACAGACTCTCCTTCCTACAAGCGGAACTGTCCTGATCTCTGTAAACAGAAAGGACAAGGATGAGGTTATCGAGATCGCTCAGCTCTTCGAGAAAGCTGGTTTCAAGATCCTTGCTACAAGCGGAACATATGCCATAATTACGGCTGCCGGAGTTAAAGCTGAGAAAGTCAAAAAGCTCCAGGAGGGCAGGCCAAACATCAATGACCTTATAACAAATGGCTCTATAGACCTGATAATCAATTCTCCGAGCGGTAAGGAAAGTGCCCACGACGATAGTTACCTCAGAAAGGCTGCCATCAAGGCAAAGATTCCTTATGTGACTACAATTGCAGGCGCAAGAGCAACCGCAAAGGGTATCCTGTACGTTCAGGCACATGGCGACAGCGATGTGAAGTCACTGCAGGAGCTTCACAGTGAGATAAAGGACGCTGAGTAATATCGGGCGCGGGCGGTTTTGCCGCTCAGGTGGCCCTGCTGATTGATGGCAGAAGCTGCTTCTTGGCGGCATGGCTGTTTATTTAGCTTGCTGTTTGCCGGTTCGTGGATTAGCAAGCTTGCTCAGCATTCAAAATTGCATAAATTTTTCGCTAGAATGATAAAAACCGGGAAAAAGATACAATTTCTAATAATTTTGTATCTTTTTCCTGGTTTTCTTTTGATTTGCGAAAATATTATGCGCTTTTTATTGATTGTCTTTCTCGTCAAACTGCACTTCTCGATTAGTTTCAAACTATAAATCTGCTACACTCCACGAACTGAGTGTCTTCAATATAATCGCAAGTGTATCTTCCCTCGCCTTCTGACATTCCTGCGGGAATTTCTTCTCTCTAGGCAGTGCGCCATTGTTCACCGGGAAATATCCCAGATTGTGACTGCCTGTCTCCGAATTTATATGCCTGTAACCGTGCGTAAAGTTCTCACGCTTAAGTCTCTCCATAAGCAGCTCCGAGTCATGCTTTGACGGCACAGATTCATCGTGGGTCGATGTGAGGAAAAGAATGTCACCGCATATCTTTTCAACCGGGATCTCATTCTCTATCGTTCCATTTTTCTCCCACTCTTCAAAGAAGTACAGCACGCGCATATGATGTTCCTTTATGCATCTTTTCAGGAAATTGGAAAACATATGTGCATTTGACACATACGGAAAGTCTTTTCCACGATAGGAAACCATCGCCTTGCAAGGATCAAGATCAGCCTTGCCGCTGCCCTGCATGATATGTCCAAATGTTGATGCTGCTATAACCAGACTTATATCCGGCACGACCGAAGCAGCAAGCAGCGCCATTCCCGCGCCCTTAGAATTGCCATATATCCCGAACCTTCTGTATTTCCCGGATCCATACTCCTTCATGTGGTCGACAGCAGTCTGGAACATCTCCAATGGAATCGCCCTCATGGTATCTGGAAGTCCCGGTGCACCATAATATGTCATGGCAAGAACAGAGTATCCCTTCTTTGCAAATAGCCCGGCATACTTCTCAGGAAGTTCCAGTCCTTTTAGTCCCTGGATGACGATAAGCAGTCTGTCATCCTCACTTTCTGTGTCATACAAGATCCCCTCAAATCCATCCTTCAGATATGTATATTTTGATTTCTTCATAAAGTCCCTTCTCCTATTGGACTATAGTCTATTTTTAACGTCATTGTATCCGTGTGACATGGAAATTACAGCACTCATCCCCCCTGTCCAAGAGTCTTGGTACGATGAAGCTGGCCTCCTTCATTCCTGTATCCATTCCTTAAGTGCGGCTGAGAGTCTTCTGTCTATATCCTTTCTCGTCGCCTCGCACTCATTTGGATAATCCTTTGCAGCCTTGAATATAAACTTCATGACGAATTTCAGTCCAATCGGAAGTGCCATACGAAGCATCGATTCCGGCAGCACAAAATGGGTTCCGTGCTCATACACAAGCGGCACATACTCACATGTATGCGGACGTTCCTTCAGTCGCTGATCCATTCTGCGGATGTATTTGCCCGCCTCCCAGAATGAGTCGTCATCTGCGCCAATAAGAAACAGCTTTCCCTTTATATTCTCAACCTTGATCATTTACTCTTCTGTGTGTTCCCTGACTTTTTCCGAATCAATAAACAGGCAGGTACTGCGCTCAATGTCGCCGGAGCCCTTTGTCTCCTCCTCGATTTTCTGCCAGTACACAGGATGCTCATACACAAATGGCATGTAAGCAAGAGGCTCGCCTCTCCACGAAAGAGTCGATGCACCCGGTATCGGCCATTCCTTACATCCGTCTTTGTTGCCCTGTTCAAATCCCTGCCATACAAAGTCACTTGCCGTAAGTCCAAATGTCAATGTGATATCAGGAAAATACGACGCCGCAACCAGGGAATCCATGCCAGCTGTACTCATTCCCATGATTCCTATTTTCCGGTTTTCATAACTTTTCAGCCATGCAATAGCCGTCTCTATTCTCTCAAGCGGGTTATTTACATGGCTGTAATTCTTCTTTCCGGGAGATATGCAGAGTGCGTTCACACCATTTTTGTGCAGCCACTTTGCTCCGCACTTCGCCATAAAATCATTCGGATCGTCTCCAAACAGTCCTATGAATGCACAGTCAGCCCCATTTGGATTCTCGTAATATGTTCCATAGAATCCGTCCTTCTCGATCTCAAAAAACTGTTTTTTCACAACTTTTCCCTCCATTTTCCTGTATGCTCCAGACCGCCCTCGCTGCCTGATAACACAATGACAACTTTATCTCTTCTGTCAGCAACCAGATATAAGACACAATCCGCCTTGTGCAGTGTTTCTTTTATAGTCTCAGAACCTTTCATTTGTTACATCCCCCTGATCCAATTCTCTTAACAACCATAATGTTAGTCGCTACTAACTTTATTGTCAACTGTTATTGCTTTATAAATCAAAAAAACTCCCGCAAATAAAAAAGCACCCGCAAACACATCTTCTAAGACCTGATGATGTGTTTGCGGATGCCATTTGCATCGTATTATTCTTCTATATAAAAGACAGCCTTGCCACTTCCTGCGTTTTCTCTTGCTGATGCAAAAATCGAAGAATATGTATCATGCTTTCTGAAAAATTCACTACCAGCAGCACAACATAGCCATCATCATATACGGGATAGCCAAGATATTGACCGTCTATCGGTAGCACCTTTTGATATTATATTAGCATCAAGCCTCACTCATGCCAAACATATATCGATGGGAAGACACCTTATAGCAAACAATAATATTCAATACTTAATTGATATATCCAATTTCATTCATTTGTTTTGAAATTTTTTACCGCCATTGCAATCATTGCCACACTATATATCAATACAATTATCAACATAAATCGTGAAATCATAAAACCAACAGTGAACTGTATCGGAATACAAATCAGCGGTATTAGTATAATCGAAAATATGATTGAAAATATGGGATGTTTCCTCTTGATATTGAAATATAGAGCAAGTATTGCCATAGCAATGCCACTCAAGAACATAATTCCCAATACTATAAGTAAAAATGTTATTGTATTTCCCATAATAAACTCCTCCATTAAATATTATAATACAGAGTTTCCCTATCATCTATCGCAAAACTTACTTTCTAGGACCAGCTCCATATTGGTCATTTCTACTGTAAGCAAAAGAGCAGCCAGACAAAATTTTGCCTGACTGCTGATAGGTGCTTCCCCAATTATTACATATAAATATTTACTTCTATTGAACCCTACAGTTCCTTGTGGCGTGCAAAGTAATCCTTTGTCTCTGCCACAACCACACTGCTGAGTGCAAGCAGTGCTATGATATTCGGAATCGCCATAAGTCCGTTAAATATATCAGCGATAGTCCATACAGCCTTAACTGTCATGTATGGTCCGATAAATACGCAAAGTATGTATAACCAACGATAGATCTGAACTGAAACCTTGCTGCCATTTGTGAGGTACTCAAGACACCTCTCACCATAGTAATCCCAGCCAAGGATAGTTGTAAATGCAAAGAATACAAGGCAGATCATAAGGATGAATGCTGCAACCTGACCTGGCATAAAGAAAAGTCCCTTCTGGAATGCATCAGTTGTGACTGCGATTCCCTCAAGGCTGCCATCCTGCCAGCTTCCCATCATAACGATTGAAAGACCTGTCATTGTACATACGATGATAGTATCAATAAATGTACCTGTCATTGTTACAAGTCCCTGACGAACAGGCTCCTTTGTCTGAGCGGCTGCTGCTGCGATAGGTGCAGAACCAAGACCAGCCTCATTCGAGAAGATACCACGTGCAACACCCTTCTGCATGGCAATTGCAAGACTTGCTGTAACACCACCTGCAAATGACATAGGCTTAAATGCGCACTTGACTATTGTTGCAAATGCAGCTGGAACTTTATTTATATTAACTATGATAAGAACCAGACACACCACAATGTAGAGAACTGCCATGAATGGCACTATAACCTGAGAAACCTTTGATATTCTCTGGATTCCACCGATTACGACAAGTCCTACAAGGATTGCAAGTATAAATGCTGTGATGACGATGGCTATTGAGTAGTCATTTCCAAGGATTGATACTGTATTGGCCTTGTCAGGATCAAAGAAAGCCTGAACTGCAGAAGCAATACCATTTACCTGTGTAAATGTACCGATACCCATAAGACCTACGCATGCTCCGAAGAATGCAAATATCTTTGCAAGCCACCTCCACTTGTGACCCATACCGCTCTCAATGTAATAGAAAGGTCCTCCGAGAACGTGTCCATCCTCGTCAATCTTTCTGTACTTTACAGCAAGCAGTCCCTCTGAATACTTTGTTGCCATTCCAAAAAGCGCTGCGATCCACATCCAAAAAAGTGCTCCGGGACCACCGGCAAGGATACCTATAGCTGTTGCTACTCCTACGATATTACCTGTACCGATAGTTGCTGAAAGTGCTGTACATAACGCGCCAAAGCTCGTCACCTCTCCTGTACCGTCTTCCTCATTCTTAATCATGAATCTCAGTGCCTTTGGCAGATGAACTATCTGAAGGAACTTAAGTCTGATCGTCAGATAGATTCCGCAGACGATGATGAGTATTATGAGTGGCAAGCCCCAGACAATATCATCAACTTTGCCTAAAAAGTTTGTGAATGCGTCCATGTTTCTCCTCCTGTTTTTTTATTTATAATTCACAAGTGTAAATTATAGCATAAAAATTCTTAAATAAAAACGAAAAAACACGCATTTTCAAGATTTTTCTTGCTTTTTTGCGTGTTTTTTCGAATATTTATTTATTATATTGCGAAATCTCGTCAATTTATATTCTTTACCGTCTCTTTGCCAGATGTGTTTTGTCATTACTTCTTATAAGCATCCACACAAGTGAACTGACAAGAAGAAGTATTGGATAAAACAGATTTGGAATTATCTGGAATGCTGATATCTCATGTCCCAGCTCCGACACCGCTGATATTGCAACAAGCATCTGAGCACCGTAAGGAATGATTCCCTGGAATATGCATGAAAATGTATCAAGCAGTGACGCAGATCTCTTCGGTGATATACCATAATCCTCTGCCATCTCCTTTGCTATCGGATTTGCCATGACTATCGCGACCGTATTGTTGGCTGTGGCTATGTCCATGGCTCCAACCAGAAGTCCGATTCCGAGCTGACCTCCCTTGTCACCCTTGAACACCTTCTTTATAGCCGAAAGCAGTGCCTCAAATCCGCCATACTCCCTGATGAGCGAACACATGGCAGCCACAAGTACAGCAACCATACTCGTCTCGAACATTCCAGCTGCACCGCTTCCCATATTCGTCAGGAGATCCACTGCTGCCGTCTGCCCTGTGGCAAGCATAATGATGGAACCTGACACGATTCCAACTATCAGGACTACAAACACATTAAATCCCACTATTCCTCCTATGAGTACCAGAACATAAGGTATAATCTGTATCATATTGTAATCATGGTTCACTACTCCGCCTATCTCAGTATTGAATGACTTAACCAAGATTACTATGAGCGTCACAATCGCCGCAGGAAATGCTATCCAGAAGTTTGCCCTGAACTTATCTTTCATGGCACACCCCTGACCATTACATGCTGCTATGGTCGTATCCGATATGAACGACAGGTTATCTCCGAACATCGCACCGCCCATGATGGACGCCACACAGAGCGGCAGATTAAATCCTGACGCATCGGCAACTGCAACTCCTATAGGCGTCAGAAGTGTTATTGTTCCAACAGACGTTCCCATAGCTGTTGAGACAAAGCATGCTACAACGAACAGAACTGCCACGGAAAATCTCGCCGGAATGATACTCAGCATAAAGTATGCCACACTCTCGGCACTGCTCCGCCCCACGACTCCCACAAATATTCCCGCCGTCAGGAATATGAGCAACATGGTTATTATATTTTTGTCTGTAAGTCCATTTGCCATGATCTGAAGCTTCTCATCAAAGCTTACCTTTCTGTTCTGCAGACATGCCACAAATATCGCCACCATGAAGGCGACCACTATCGGAATATTGTAAAATCCCATCGGAATCTTCAGCACGTACTCAAACAAAATTCCAAGTCCCAGATACAGGACAAGAAAGACGTATATAGGTATCAGTGCCGCACCATTTGACTTCTTCATAATTTTCCCTCTTCTTTCATTATTTTACCTAAATCTGATATCTTTTAATTGAAGCTTTCTGCTGCCATGGTATACAAGATACACCGCATGGACTCTCTCCGGGAAATCCACTCTGTTCTCGCACCATCTCCACTCTGTCTCTGAGATATCTTCAGATACAGGTATATCTATTCTTCCAATACTCTCACCGTCTTCTGTCACGCATATGTCAAAGTATCCTTCTACATTTTCTGCCAGGTCGTTTGCATCCTTGATCTGCTCCTGATTCTCACATCTCTCGTCTACCCTGACAGGTCCCTCGTACACCACCTTATTCGCATCCGTCTCATATCTGACATTCACGCCAAATGTACTGCTGCCCTCAAGCGCAAAATACTTATACCCTATGAGTGTTCCATCCTCTATCTCCGCAATAAATCTATCCTCACCCTTGTTCGTCACATTAGGGAATTCTGTCGTGTATATACTGTTGGAGCCGTGTGGCATATGTCCATTTGTCAGGTTGCATGCTATCACCGCCGGATACGTGCCATTTGCCACAAGCGGGCCATCGTTCAGACCGCAGCTCGTAACCTCCACCTGGTCTATGTGTCCATCCGCAGCTATATATATCTTCTCGGCACAGGCCTGTCTGCTGTAGTCCGACTTATGTGTGAGCCTGTGATAGAACACGTACCACTGACCATCTATGCACTCTATGCTTCCGTGCGTGGTCCCGGTCATATTCAGCTTGTTCTCGAAACTTCTTCCCTTATATCCCACATCGCCATTTGACACTATTGTTCCGCCAAATGTAAATCCGTGATCCGGATAATCGCTCACAGCATAGCACAGCTCATGGTTCTGCCATGACGAATAAACAAAGTAGTATTTGTCTCCCACCTTTCTCATGGATGAACCCTCGAAAAATGGATGCTTCTCAAATGATGTTCCCTTCACGGCATAAGGTATGATGTGCCTCGGTTCTTCCTTAACCGTCAGCATATCGTCCTCAAGCACCACCATGATCGGTCCCATGATGCTGTCCTTGTAGCCAAGTATCTCCTCCTTTGTTCTTCCAAACATAGATACCTCATCATCCAGCCTGCCATTTGTCAGGAAATCAGGCTCCTCCTCGTATCCGTACTGGGTTCCGTAGAATATCCTAATGGTTCCGTCATCATTCATGGCTGCCGGATCAAAGCAAATGTACTTCTTCATAACAGTACCGTCCTTGTACTGCACATGACCAAGATATTCGTATTTGCCCGCCGGTGTATCACACACAGCTACACTGATCGGACCTGTATATCCGCCGTAACCGTAGTCACCGCCCATACAGTAATACAGATAATATCTGCCGTCATTTCCCCTCACGACATCTGGCGCGTACATATACTTCAGCTCCGGGTATGCCGGATCCTGGCTCGCCCTGTATGTAATACCCTCGCATCGCCAGCTTGTCAGATCTTTTACCGGCGCGGAGTACACCACATAATCCTGCATACAGAACGTGTAACCGCCCTCCTTATCGTGAGATCCATAATGATAAACCCTGTCGCCCCATACATGCGGCTCGCCGTCAGGTATGTACTCATTCAACGGCAAAAAAGGGTTGTAAACCTGCCTGTTCATATATCTTCTCCTTCTTGTATCAATTTTTTCTGTTTCACTAAAACAATAAATACCCAACATGATCCGCGTCATCTACAGACATGTTGGGTTTTCATATTTACAAGTATATTTAATAAAACTTTTTTAGTCAACAAGCACTTATAAAAAAGGCTGCATCTGCTCGCAGAGTTTCTTCTCAAGCTCTATGAGTCTCTTCGTCTTATCCTTCGCCCTGTCATCTGCTGCATTGTATTCGTTCAGATATTTGTTCAGCGACTTCACACCCATATTGCAGCCATCCGTCATAAGCTCCGCTATGGTATTGTCCGACTCATCCACTATGAGTTTCACATTTGTCTTGATCCAGGACATGCCCTTTGCTATTGGATTTGGATCCTTGCCATCGTCATGGTACTCATCCAGCAGCTTCCGTATCTCCTGTTTTATTGCGTTGTGCTCCTCCTTACATTCTATAAGTGTCTTCTTCATCTTCGCCGCGTGCACATATCCGAGCACCTCATCAATAGACGAAACACCCATCTTGATCCCGGCATCACATTCCCTGAGCAGCTTTATTGTGTCTGGTGATATCATCTCATATACCTCCTTAGCCTGTATATGAGTATGTTACCCGGTGTTTGAAAATTATATACTCTGCTAAACAATCCTTTTTGGAGAGTTTCTTCATATCTTGCAGATCAAAAAAATTATTCCTATCCAGACTAACATTGAACAAACCTCCACAACACAATTGACACCCCACCCCATAATCTTTATACTGTTATTACAAATGTAGTATTAAAGGAGTATAATCTATGAAACACATTCCCCAGATTTCCGAAGCTGAATATGAAGTTATGAAGGTTATATGGAAATATGCCCCTATAAGCACAAATGACATTACTGACAAACTATTGCAGACCACTTCATGGAATCCCAGGACTATCCAGACTCTCATCAAAAGACTTTCTGATAAGTCCGCCATCTCCTATGATAAAAAGGGGCGCATGTTTGTCTACTCCCCTGTCATCAGTCAGGAGGAATATCGAAAACATGAAAGCTCATCTTTTCTAAAGAAGTTTTTCAATGGACACATATCAGACATGGTTTCTGCGTTTGTGGCTAGTGATGAACTTAGTGCTGATGATATAAAGGAACTTCAAGACATATTAAATGGAAAAGGCACCGGGAGGAAATAAGGCTTGACTGAATTTTTCACACATTTTTTTATAAGCAATATATCCATAAGTTTATCTCTGCTGCTACTGATATTTGTTCGATTTATGTTCAGAAAACAGCTAACATGTAACGGCAGATACAACACCATATATATTGTGCTGTTTCTTCTCGTAATTCCATTTATCCCTGTAAATAATTCATTTATATTCCAAGCCATAGGTTTCATACGATCATTATTTCACAGAGGTACTTCTGCCGCAAATACAGTTACTCCTGTGCCTATCAATACCAGCCCTTCATCGAATGTGAACTGGATGAACGACTTTGCTGTATCTGTAAACAGTACATCTACAATATATCCAAAGCTCCTTTTTATTATCTGGCTTGCCGGAGTTTACATATTTTCTATCCGTTTAATAGTGTCAGGCATATCACTATACAAGCTGAAAAAATCTGCTGTTCCAGTCACCGACGATACTGTCATATTGAATATATATTCGGAATGCCTTGAGCTCTGCAATGTGCGCAGATACAAACCGAAATTATATTCCTCCTCTGCTTTATCTGGAGCGGTCATTGTAGGTGTATTCCGCCCTGTTATATATATTCCACGGCAAATCAACGACTGCATATCCGATTACACAATAACCGACCTGAGACATATTTTGTTACATGAACTACAACATTTTAAACGCAAAGACAATGCCGTGAATATGTTTATCTGTATATTCTGCATACTGTATTGGTTCAATCCTGTTGTTATATACACATTACATACAGCAAGACATGACAGAGAAAAAGCATGTGACAATGATGTATTGCAGTACCTTGGTCAAAGCTATGCTGTGAAGTATGGACAGACCATCCTCCGTGCGGCTGCAAGTAGATTCAGTAGTTCATCATCGCTATCATTCAAGAGCAAAAGCAGGAAAAAATTACTTAAAACAAGACTTCAGCTTATTGTTAATTTCAAACCTGTCACCAAGAGAGAAAAACGAAAATGTATATATGCATTTTTCATTATCATATTGCTGATGACTGTATGTGCGCCATTATCTGTATATGCTCTGGATGATACACAATACAAGGATTTTGCCCCAGTGAATCTGGAATCCTTGGATCTATCCAGCTACTTTTTGGGCTACAACGGCTGTTTTGTGCTGTACGACAAAGGAAATGATAAATGGTTTATCTATAACCAGGACAGAGCTCTATGCCGCACTTCACCGGATTCTACATATAAAATATATGACGCAGTGATGGCTCTTGAACATGGCATCATAACTTCCGACAACTCATTTATGCGCTGGGATGGGAGCTCTTACCCTTTTGATGCCTGGAACACAGACCAGACACTTCGATCTGCCATGACCGAATCTGTAAACTGGTATTTTGACAATCTGGATGCAGCTATGGGCCACACAGATGTGAAAAATTTTCTCAGTCTTATCGAATATGGAAATCAGAATATCAATTCAGTTCAAAACTGTTACTGGCTGGAATCCTCTCTGACTATATCCCCGGTAGAGCAGGTAGAACTGCTATGCCACCTGAAAAATAATGATTGGAAACTGTCTAAGACAAATGTGGATACAGTCATGGAGTCCATGTTTATAGCAAACTCAGATGGAAAAAGTCTGTATGGCAAGACAGGTACCGGCAGAGTTAATGATGTAAATATAAACGGCTGGTTCGTTGGATTTATTACATCTAATGATAATGATTACTTTTTCGCCACGAATATATCACTTTCAGAAAATGACAATCAGTTTTTATCAGCGGACGGACTTTCCGCATCGAAGATCTCTCTGTCAATACTGCGTGATCTCGGAATATATGCATATGGATATCAGTCAGAATAAACTGGTATGTCACATTCCATCTTCTCTATATGATTTGACATATATTTGAAAGTACCATCTTCTTCCGGTTTTACTGTAAGTGTATTTCTAAATGCAATGTCCGATCCCTTGTCAGCCCACACCGCATCAACAATAAGTGTAACAGTTCCATCATCGTTGTAGGCATAGTCCACAACCTCTCCGAATGGTGGATACTGTTTTCCAAGGATGACATGATATCTGTACGAATCTTTTTCTGAATTGTAATCACAATTATCCCTCAACTCCGTCACAGTGACAGGGAACATTGACAACATAACAGACTCATATTTGTCTGCATCTATCCATCCACCATCAGGTTTTAGATTTTCACCAGTGTACAGTCTGTATATATCATCAAACATACACGGCACAAGTATATCTGATGCATTTGACTCATCCCAATCGATAACAAGCATATTGTAATTCACATAACTAAGCCCATACACATATTTTCTTGTCAGTTCCCTGCATTCATCCGTCAACGGACTGACTCTGAAATACTCCTTCAGCCCACCATGAGCTATTATATTTGAATATGTATATATAAAGTAGCCTTTTTGTGTGAGTTTCATATCTTTTAAATCCCGTATGCCAGTCGCTATAAACTTCCAGTCATGATTCTCGAATTTTGCTGTGTTGAAAATCATCTGTATCCGGCTGTCATCATACACAAATGTCATCTCCGTCACGCTTGCATCCCTGTTTACCCTATATACGCAAATGTAATCACGCCCTCCACCATCTGTATATTTTCTATAAAATGACTGAAATAGCTGATAATTATACATATTGGTATCATCAGCAAAACATATCAGTCCACTGATTCCTAAGATATCTACTGCACCATATATTAAATCACTATTATCCGAAATATTTTCATCCTCATACAACTTTCTTATGGCATCTGACTGCAATATTCCTATTATATTTACTTTAACATTCTCCATTTCGTCATCGGATAACAGACTATCATCAATAACATTTCCATTCTGATTTATTGTGATGGTCTTATCTCCGTAGTGCTCCTGCCACTCTTTATCAGAAAGCCTGTCTCTGTACCAATATATCCCCTCCTTGCCCATCGTCAGAACATCATTTGACACATACTCAAATCCATCATTTTCTTTCTCCTTTATTGTAACTTTATGTGTAAATAATCTGCCACTCTCATCCTTCTCCGAAACAGCATTTACTATGAGGGTTATTGTTCCGTCAGCATTATGCTCAGCATCCACTACCTCTGGAAATGGAACCAATGGTGTTACACTGTGATCAAACATCCCCCTCGTTCTGTACTGATACATTTGTCTAGACACATCATACACATTGACATGCTGAAGTACGTCTGTAGACACAGGCAAATACTCCTGAAACACCTTCTCATATAACTCTTCTTCTATCATATATGTGACCCCCTCCTCCGAATAGGGACTGGACACACCATATTTCATTTTGTAAAGTGCCTCATAGATATCATAATAATTTATTCTGTTCATATCTGATTCATCCCAGTTTGTGGTAAATAAATTATTCGAATCATATCCAATCGTCTTGATATACTTTCTGTTAAGTACCCTTAATTTCTCATCCAGGGGCTCAACTCGTAATGCCGTATACGCAGAATCTCCGTCATATCCTCCCATCCTGTACCTCTCAAAAAATAGATATCCATCTGTGTATTTCCATGTATAGGCCTTATATTTTTCCTCATTTTTTTCGACAAAACTGTTATTATCCCACACATAGAATCGTCTGGCTATCATCACATTGTTACCGCCTGATTTAAAATCAAACCTTACAAAGGACTTATCATACATGACCTGCAGTATTGTACATCCCGCATCTCTGTCTTCAGCCACCTCTGATAAAAACATCTCGGCATTCTTTGCATTTGCCATATTGATCTGATTCTCCACATCCACAGCTATGTACCCCTTACTTCCCATTGATTCTATTACGGTCCTAGTCTGATTCAGTTTTTCTTCCTCGGTCTTGCGTTTCATATCCTGACAGGATGAATATATATCATCCAAATCTGCAATAAACTGATTTTCATCAGATATACTAAAATCAATAACTGTCCGCTCTGCGTCCGTCACTGCTTTTTTATTGGAACAACTGCATAACAATATGGCTATGCCAACCAAAAGCAGCATACAATATAACTTCTTGCATATATTACATATGTAGTATTTCGAGATAAAAAAATATAAGCTCATCATATTAAAACTCCTTTATAATAAATATTACGTTTGTAATATTTATTATAAAGGAGTTTATTGCTGTGTCAATACTAATTACTTATAACTTTGCCCTGCGATTAAGTAACTCCCGGCAACACAGAGGAATGCCATTGTGGTTATCTGCTATCCTGCGCCTGAACTGATTTATGACATAAGGATTCTCAACGACAAGATCGCCAAGCACCATAAGTCCTCCTGTGATCGCACCGCATGTCAAGCCGCACTTCATGCCACCGCCGAAATTGGAACTGAGCTTCGCCGCCATGTCACCGGTAATTCCAAGTTCTTCTGCATAAGCTCTCAGAATTGTCTGCGCACAGTTGCTCACCATTGGATTTTCATTTCTTATGCTCATTGCTTTTTCTATATGTTTGTTCATCTCATATTTCTCCGTTCCTGTTTATTGCCCTCATATCACGGGAAACTTCAGCTGCATCCCTATACTTTCCCTGTGCAGCATGCTCACGAGACTTCTCTAACTTTTCAAGAATTTCATTCTCTGTCATTTTTTCATATGGATTTTTACTTATCCTCTTTATTTCAAACGGAAAGCCATTTGCAGCCAGTGCCTGCGTTAAAAAAATACGAATTGCTGTTGTTGTATCCGTACCTAAATCTCTAAACAATTCATCTGATTTTACTTTTAATTCATCATCCACTCTAACTTGAATCGTACTTGCCATTTGCTCAACCTCCTAATCACTCAATTCTCTTTATAATATAACAAAAAAGCGCCGTATTGCTGATATGTACCCTCTTTACTGGACAACCAGTAAGGAGGGTATTTTTATGCGTT